>JAFKMZ010000059.1 GCA_017305055.1 Lysobacterales bacterium | reverse complement strand
TTGCGGCACGTCTCGCCAACCTTCGCGCCGGCCTCGACCTCTTTCAGGATCCGGACGATCTGTTCCTCGGAAAACTTCGACTTCTTCATGCAGAGCTCCTTCGATGGGAACTCTACTTCCAACTGGCTCGAATCAACGAGGACGCTTCAGGCACTATAACCATTGGTGTGGATTTGGCGAAGAGTGTGTTCTCGGTGTGTGAGCTGGATGGCGCCGGGCGCGGTTTATACCCTGGTCCGAGTCTGCTCCATCGACTCAACAAGACCGTCTACGGCAACGCCGTCTGCCACACGTTGCCAACCGCCATGCACTGGCACGCATTGCGCACAGCCCGAAATCCCCGTCACCGGCAGCAGCCCGAAAGCCCACGGCACAGCTTCATGCGCCCGGGTTGACGGGGGAGTCTCCTACGGAACTGTCAGCCGTCTACCGGATAAGCAGGGGTTTCGAGCAATAGCTGATAGAAGCCAAGGTCGAGCCACCTGCCGAATTTGAATGCGGCGTGTTTGATGGTCCCTGCATGTGTGAATCCAAGCCGCTTGTGGAGAGCGATGCTGCCTGTGTTGGTGACATCGATGCCACCAACCATGACGTGATACTGCTGATCCCTCGCCGCTGTGATGAGCTGCTGCATGAGCGCCAGGCCAATGCCCTTGCCGCGATGATCCTTGTGCACGTAGACGGAGTGCTCGACCGAATACTTGTACGCAGGCCAAGCGCGAAACGTCCCGTAGCTCGCAAACCCAAGGAGCTGGCCATCTGAGCCAACGGCTCCAATGACAGGGAAACGACCACCTTCCTTTGCCTTGAACCAGCCGAGCATGCTCTCCAGTGTGCGAGGCTTGTAGTCATACAGCGCAGTCGAGTTGGCGATGGCGTCGTTGAAGATTTCGAGGATTGCACTTGCGTGAGATTCGTGGGTGCATGCTACGAACTGCATGAGCTTCTACCTTGATGGCCAACGCCCGAATTGAACCGCGCCGCGAAGCGGCGTCGGCTTGAATGAATTTTTCGGGAACGTCTGAACAACCTCGCTCTTGATCATCATTCCCCAGATGCGCGCTCAGCTACGGTCCACGATCTTGCTGATCTGCCCACCTTTGAAAGAAAACTCTGACTGACCTTGCAGGTCAAGTACGGTCCCGGCCGAAGGGCCGCCGGGGATGTCAGCGGCGAGTTGGCCCCGGTACGCAATGTCAACGACGGCCGAGTCTTGGCCGAGCGTCAGCTTGGTGATGTGCTGCTCTCGCTCAGAGAACAGGGACTTTGATTTCTCAGCAAGCCCCCTGAACTCGGCGATGCCGTTTGCGGTGTCAGTGAGTTGCCCACCAGAGTAGTTCTCAAAGCGAATGTCCGGCGACAAGAGCGCAAGCATGCCGTCAATATCGAAGGAGTTGTAGGCGAGCAAGTAACGATCTATCAATTCTTGATTGTCTGGGTTGCTCATAATCTCTCATGCACATCCAACGCCTGAGCCCAGCCGCCGACAGCCCGCGAGCGGGATGACGGTCGGCTGCAGCGAACTGTTATGCGACTGAATCCAGTTGCCAGCCGGGGAAAACAAGAACAGCCGGGTGGCAATGCAGTGCGGTGCCCAAAACCTTGGCACGCTCGACGCCCAAGTTGACCCGACCAGTTTCGATGCTGGAAATGGTTGTTTGTGGGATGCCGCAAAGTGCGGACAGTTCGTTCTGGCTGAGTTCTTGCAACTCGCGGATGATGCGAACGGACTCACCAGGCGTAACGTCAACGCGCTTTTTGGCCGGAATTGGCTTGCTCATCTCAATGCCTCCGATAGTCACGAGCTGTGACACGAACCACTTGAACTACCATGACGTCAGCCTCGACGGAGTAGATGACGCGCCATTGCTCGTTCAGGCGGGACGACCTGAAGCCTTTCCAGTCACCAGAAAGCGCCTCGTCGCGGAAGCCTCGGATAGCCCGCAGGCCTTGTGGGCCGGAGAGCATGGCAATGTCTTTCCACTTTTCGTACCGCTTCAGGATCTCAAGCGGGACGCGGCCCGACGAGAGCTCCTTGTCCGCCTGCCTGTGCTCCAGAATCTTCCACATGCCACATTGTGACTAGAACAAATATGTACTGTCAAGTCGCCGGGCGGTCGGCCTGGCGCATAACGCTCGAATTAAGGCGCGCCGCGAAGCGGCGTCGGCTTGAATGAGTTGTTAGCCGTCAATTCATCGGCTGGCGAATGATGGTTTTCCATTTTTCCGGTGCTGCCTTACGTATGTCGCTTAGATAGATTTCATGATGCTTGCCTCTCAGCGCAGAGCGGCTTGCTATGTAGTCATGCACCCGTTGGATTGTTGGGCCCTCAGTCGAGAACGGACCAATGTGCATGGTTTGTGCACTGCGGCCTTCCTTGAATTGCTCGAACCGAATCTTCTTGAGGCTTGGCAGTCCTTTCTTGTCTTGAACATTGGTGATCGCTAACTGGGCCATCTGCTTTGAAGCTTCTGGCGGTTGCATGATCATCATTGTCCATTTCCAGCTTTCCTTTTCGTCGCGATTGAAGCTGGTCAAGTCGTCTGCCCACCACAGACCTTCAAGTGGCATAACAACGTAGTCGAGTGCCTTTTCCCTCTTTAGCGAGAACTTTATGGTGTATGAGACGGAAAAAAGCGCTTCTACCGCATCTTTGTAGTTGTTGGATGTATTCGGGTTCCCGTCGCCGTCGACCATGAGAAAGCTGAATGCAGGGACGTCAATTTCAGCGACATCCTTTGCGGAGGGCTTGTAGAGGGACTTGAGCTCGCTTTTAAGGTCGATCTTGTCCACGAACTCTCCAATGACGGTAACGCCTGAGTTAAGCCGCGCCGCGTAGTGGAGGCAAAAGCATGGCAAGCTTTACCTGCCATGCTTTTGCCGGAACGAAGCGGCGTCGGCTTGAACGAGTAAAAAGAGACTTCCCCTCCCTTCGGCCTCGAGGGCCATGATGGAGTTGCGACACTACCGTCAGCAGAAGAGGAAGTCTCCATGAACACTATAACCATCGGCGTGGATTTGGCGAAGAGCGTATTTTCGGTGTGCGCGGTGGACG
>JAFKMZ010000035.1 GCA_017305055.1 Lysobacterales bacterium | reverse complement strand
GCCGCCACCACGCAATGGGAGCATGGCTGGGTGATCGGGCTGGATGCCGACAACGACAACCAGCCGGAAGGGCGTGCCCGCTACACCGGCGTCGGGCACGGCAAGCAATTGCACATCCGCAGCAGCGTCGGGCGCCAGATCGTGCGCTACCAGCCGGACGGCTCGGCCGGCGGCAGCAACCTCACCCTGCTGATCTGCCAGCAGGCCGGCGGCAACCAGGCACTCAGCATCGTGGTATCCAATTCCGGCCGCATGCGCGGCGCCCCGGCCACCGCCGCGCAAACTGCCAGTTGCGTAGCCGCACCTTGAGCGTGCTGTGGCGACCAGAGTCCGAAGAGGCAGCAACCAGTCCAGCACGCGCACTCAGATCCACCCCTGGGCAAAGACTGTTTGGCCTCACGACCGTGTCGGCGCCGCGCCGGGTGGTGTTGCACCAACAGGGCCGGTAGCTACCATTGGCCGTGGCGGCACTCTGGTACCTCGCGCCGAATCCCGGACGCGGGCACGACAGGCGCCTGGGATCCGGACATGAGCGCACCGCACACATCGCACGCCACCGGATACCAGGGCCTGGACCCGGCTGAAGCGGCCCGTCGGCTGGCAAGCCATGGTGCGAATGTGCTGCCCGGCACGACGCCCAAGACGCTCTTTGCCATCACCGTCGGCGTGCTGGTCGAGCCCATGTTCCTCATGCTGCTGGTTGCCGGCGGCCTGTACCTCGCCTTGGGCGACCGCGCCGAGGCAGCGTTCCTGCTGGCGTTCGTGTTCGTCGTCATCGGCATCACCCTGGTGCAGGAACGCAAGACCCAGCGCGCGCTGGAATCATTGCGCGAGCTGTCCGCCCCACGCGCGCTGGTGATTCGCGGCGGCGAGGAGATCCGCATTCCAGGACGCGAGGTGGTGGTCGGCGACCTGCTGGTGCTGCATGAAGGCGACCGCATCGCCGCCGATGCCGTGCTGCTGGATGGCCATCTGGACGTCAACGAGTCGCTGCTCACCGGCGAGGCGGTGCCGGTCACCAAGCTCCCCGGCGCGGACGCCGGCCAGCTGTTCGCCAGCACCGTGGCCACCAAGGGGGTCGGCATCGCCGAGGTCCGTGCGATTGCCGGCGCCACCGCGGTCGGCCGCATCGGCCAGGCGCTGGCCGATACCGTCGAGCCGGCGTCGGGCCTGCAGCTGGCCTCGCGCCGACTGATCCGCAACCTCACCGTGGGCGGCCTGCTGCTGGCCACGGCGTACACGCTGCTCGGCTGGCTGTGGGATGGTCATGGCCTGCTGCAGAGCGTGCTGGCGGGCATCGCGCTGACCATGGCGATCCTGCCAGAGGAAATCCCGGTGATCCTCACCGTGTTCCTCGCGCTCGGTGCGTGGCGGATCGCCAAACACAAAGTGCTGACCCGGCGCGTGCCTGCGGTGGAGGCGCTGGGCGCGATCTCGGTGCTGGCGGTCGACAAGACCGGCACGCTGACGCAGAACCGCATGCAGGTGGCCGAACTGCGCCTGCCCGACGACAGCGCGCACGACGAGGGCGCGACCGGGCTGCCCGAACCGTTCCACGCGCTGGTCGAGTTCGCCATGCTGGCGACGCCGGCCGACCCGTTCGACCCGATGGAGAAGGCGATCCAGCAGTTCGGCCTGCACTGGCTCACCGGCACCGAGCATGTGCATGCGGAGTGGGCGCCGGAATTCGAATACGCGCTGTCGCCGGACATCCTGGCGATGACCCACGTGTTCCGCGGCGACGCGCGCGACGCGCACCTGCTGGCCACCAAGGGCGCGCCGGAGGCGGTGATCGACCTGTGCCACCTGGGCGCCGCCGACGCCGCGACCGTCCTGCGCCAGGTCGAGGCGATGGCCGAGCGCGGCCTGCGCGTGCTCGGCGTGGCCCGTGGCGAGTGGCGAGGTGAAGCATGGCCGCGCAGCCAGCATGACTTCGACTTCCGCTTCCTCGGCCTGCTCGGCTTCGTCGACCCACCGCGCCCGGAGGTACCGGCGGCGATCGCCGAATGTCGCGGCGCCGGCGTGCGCATCATCATGCTGACCGGCGACCACCCCGCCACCGCGCGCGCGATCGCCCGCCAGGTGGGCCTGAGCGAACGCGCCGAGGTGATCACGGGCGCGGAAATGGCCGCGCTGGACGACGCCGCGCTGCGCGAACGCCTGCGCCACGTCGACCTGTGCGCGCGGCTCAAGCCCGAGCAGAAGCTGCGCCTGGTGCAACTGCTGCGCGAAGGCGGCGAGGTGGTGGCGATGACCGGCGACGGCGTCAACGACGCGCCCGCGCTGAAGGCCGCCGACGTCGGCATCGCGATGGGCGAGCGTGGCACCGACGTGGCGCGCGAGGCCGCCGCGCTGGTGCTGCTGGACGACAGCTTCGCCAGCATCGTGACGGCGATCCGCCAGGGCCGGCGCATCTACGACAACATCACCAAGGCCACCCGCTTCGTCTTCGCCGTGCACATGCCGATCATCGCGCTGGCGCTGGTGCCGGCCCTGCTGCACTGGCCGGTGCTGCTGATGCCGGTGCACATCGTGTTGCTGGAACTGCTGATCGACCCGGCCTGCTCGGTGGTGTTCGAGGCCGAGCCCGCCGACGGGAACATCATGCGGCGGCCGCCGCGCGCGCCATCGGATTCCCCGTTCGCCGCCGCCAACCTGCGCCACGCGGTGATCCAGGGCCTCGGCTTCGCCGGCATCCTGCTGCTCGGCTACGGCCTGCTGCTCGGCCAGGACGTGGCTGCCGCACAAGGTCGCAGCGCGGTGTTCATCGCGCTGATCGTCGGGCTGTTCCTGCTGACCCTGGCCAATCGCGACCTGTCGCGCCCCGCACTGGCCCGCGCACCGGCGAAGAACCCCTGGCTGATGCGGATGTTCGGCGGCGTGGCGCTGATGCTGGCCGTGGTGATCGGCGTGCCGTTCTTCCGCGGCGTGATGGGGCTGGCGCTGCCGGACGCACCGATGCTGCTGGCCACCGTCGCCATGCTGGCGGCCGCCATCGTATGGCTGGAACTGCTGCGTCGCGCAGCGCGCATGAGGTGACACCCGACAGCGGTGCACTGGAGCGGTTGCGCAGACGCCGGTCGGCGTCCTGCTCGCTCGATGGCCGCTGAGGCCGCCCGGCTTCCTGTGCGCCACGGGCGCATGGGCCAGCCCGTCGTCCTCCATGTCGAGACCGCCGACGGCGTGGTTGACAATGGCCTTCGTCCAAATAAGATAGTAACTACTTACTTACTTCTATCGGTCATCACGATGGATACCAAACGCAAGTACCTGCCGGCGGACGAACGCCGCGCCGTCACGATTGAGGCGGTCATCAAGCTGGCGGCCGAACAGAACCCCAGCGAGATCACCACCGCGGCGATCGCCACCTCGATGAAGCTGACCCAGGGCGCCCTGTTCCGCCACTTCCCGAACAAGGACGCGATCTGGCAGGCGGTGATGGAATGGGTGGCCGACCACCTGCTGGCGCGGGTCGAGCGCGCCGCGCGCGGTGCCACCAGCCCGCTGGCCGCGCTGGAGGCGATGTTCATGACGCACATCGCCTTCGTCGCCGAGCACGCCGGGGTGCCGCGCATGCTGTTCGGCGAACTGCAGCGCGCCGAGGACAGCGCCGCCAAGCGCATGGCGCAGACGCTGATCCGCCGCTACGGCGAGCGCCTGCGCGCGTTGATCGAGGACGGCAAGGCCGCCGGTGAACTGGACCCCCGTCTGGACCCGGCCGCGGCGGCCACGCTGTTCATCGGCAGCGTCCAGGGCCTGGTGATGCAGGCCATGCTGGCCGGCGACACGCGGCGCATGCGCAAGGATGCCCCTGGCGCCTTCGCGATCTACCGCCGCGGCATCGCGCGCACCCCATGAAGCGCATTCCTTCCTGCGCTCGCCAAGCCGCCTGCTCGGTTGCGGTAGCGGCCGTCGCCATCACCCCGCGTCCATCTGCCACGCGCACCAGACGCCTCTTCCACGCGGAAACCAACCGATGAGAATCCCGAGCCTCCCCACTGGAAAGACCCGCCGGATCGTGATCGCCGCCGCCGTGATTCTCATGGGCGGCGCGCTGGCATCCTGGCTGTTGCGCGACCACGGCAACCAGGATGCCCTGCTGCTGTACGGCAACGTGGACATCCGCGAGGTGGAGCTGGCTTTTCGCCAGCCTGGCCGCCTGGCCAGCATGGCGTTCGACGAAGGCGACGCCGTCACTACCGGCGCGGTCATGGCACAGCTCGACGCCACGCCTTACCGCGAAAAGCTGGCGGCGGCCGAAGCTGAGCTGCAGGCGGCACAGGCACAGCTGGAGAAGCTGCAGCGCGGCAATCGCCCGCAGGAAATCGCCCAGGCGCGCGAGCAGGTGCGCCAGGTGCAGGCGGCCGCCACCGAGGCCGAACGCAACTTCAAGCGCCAGGACATCTTGCTCAAATCGGGTGCCAGCAGCCAGCACTCCGCGGATGCCGCACGTGCCGCACGCGACCAGTCCGCCGCCAACCTGGCCGCGGCCAACGCATCGCTGTCGCTGGCCAGCGCCGGTTTCCGCAGCGAGGACATCGCCGCGGGCAAGGCGCGCGTTGCCGCGGCCACCGCCACCCTGGCCCAGGCACGCACCGCACTGGCGGACGCGACCCTGACCGCCCCCAGCAACGGCATCGTGATCGCCCGCGTGCGCGAACCGGGCAGCATGGTGGCGAGCAGCACGCCGGTGTACAGCCTGAGCCTGCGCGACCCGGTCTACCTGCGGGCGTATGTCGGCGAGTCCGACCTGGGCCGCATCGCGCCGGGTACCAAGGTGCGCGTGCGCACCGATTCATCGGACACCGTCTACCACGGCCAGATCGGCTTCATCTCGCCGCGCGCCGAGTTCACGCCGAAGACGGTGGAAACCACCGACCTGCGCACCGACCTGGTCTACCGCCTGCGCGTGGTGGTGTCCGATGCCGACGAGGGCCTGCGCCAGGGCATGCCGGTGACGATCGACGTCGATACCACCGGCGTGGCCGGTCAACCCGCGCGCGGGCACTGAAGATGAGCGCGCGGTCCGCCAACGATGCTGCACGCCGGCGCGGCAAGGACGCCATCGCCGTCGCGATCGAACACGTCGGCAAGCGCTTCGGCAAGATCGAGGCGCTGCGCGGCCTCGATGCGACGATCCGCTACGGCCGCCTTACCGGCCTGGTCGGCCCCGACGGTGCCGGCAAGACCACGCTGATGCGGATCATGACCGGACTGCTCACGCCCGATGCCGGCCGCGTCACCCTGGCCGGCTTCGACGTGGTTGAGGACAACGACGCCATCCACGTCGCCAGCGGTTACATGCCGCAGCGCTTCGGCCTGTACGAAGACCTGTCGGTGATGGAGAACATGCGCCTGTACGCGCGGTTGCGCGGCATGGACGCGGACCACCACGCCGAACTGTTCGATGAGCTGCTCGACTTCACCCGACTCGGGCCGTTCACCACGCGCCTCGCGGGCAAGCTCTCCGGTGGCATGAAGCAGAAACTGGGCCTGGCGTGTGCGCTGATGGCACGCCCCGAGGTGCTGCTGCTGGACGAGCCCGGCGTGGGCGTCGATCCGGTCAGCCGCCAGGATCTGTGGCGCATGGTGCAGGCGCTCATCGACGAGGGCATGGCCGTGGTCTGGTCCACCGCCTATCTCGACGAGGCCGAGCGTTGCCAGAGCGTGCTGCTGCTGAACCAGGGCCGGCTCCTGTTCGACGGGCCGCCGCACGAACTTACAGCGCAACTCGAAGGGCGCAGCTTCCGCCTCGAGAACGTCGGCGCCGCGCGCCGCGCGGTGCTGACCGAGGCCCTCGGCCTGCCCAGCGTGAGTGATGGCGTGATCCAGGGTGCCGGCGTACGCGTGGTGCTGCGCGCCGACGCTGAAACAGAGCAGGTCCAGGCCCTGGCCGATCGGACGCAGGTGCAGCTGGCCGCAGTACCGGCGCGCTTCGAGGACGCCTTCATCGACCTGCTCGGCGGCGGCCCGGGCGGAGCCTCGGCCCTGGCCGAGCGCCTGCCGCCGGTCGAACTCGGCACGGACGTGGCCGTGTCCTGCCGCCACCTCACCAAGCGCTTCGGCGACTTCACCGCCACCGACAGCGTCAGCTTCGAAGTGCGCAAGGGCGAAATCTTCGGCCTGCTCGGCCCCAACGGCGCCGGCAAGTCCACCACCTTCAAGATGCTCTGCGGCCTGCTCAAGCCCAGCGCGGGCGAGGCGCACGTGGTGGGGCACGATCTGCGCCGGGCAACCGGCGCGGCCAAGGGCCAGCTGGGCTACATGGCGCAGAAGTTCTCGCTCTACGGTCTGCTCTCGGTGCGTCAGAACCTGGAGTTTTCGGCCGGGGTCTATGGCCTGGAAGGCAGCTTCCGACGCGAGCGCATCGGGGAAATGATCGACACCTTCGACCTGGGCCAGTGGCTCTCGGCCACGCCCGACGCCCTGCCGCTGGGGCACAGGCAGCGCCTGGCGCTGGCCTGCTCGCTCATGCACCGCCCGCCGGTGCTGTTCCTCGACGAACCCACGTCTGGCGTGGACCCGATCACCCGCCGTGAGTTCTGGACCCACATCAACGGGCTGGCGCGCAAGGGCGTGACCATCATGGTCACCACCCACTTCATGGACGAAGCCGAGTACTGCGACCGGGTCGCCATGCTCTCGCGGGCGCGGCTGATCGCGCTGGATACGCCCGACGCGCTCAAGCGCATGGCCGTCGCCCCGGAGCGGCCCGACCCGACCATGGAGGATGCTTTCATCCACCTGGTGGAATCGGCCGACCCCGAGCTGGAGGTGGCCGCATGAACGCCGCCGCCAAGCGCCGCGACGGAGACCACACGATGCCGGCCGACGTACGCCGTTTCGACCGGCGACGCCTGCTGGCCCTGGTCGTCAAGGAAAGCCACCAGGCCTTGCGCGATCCCTCGACGCTGCTGATCGCGTTCGTGCTGCCGGTGGTGCTGCTGTTGCTGTTCGCCTATGCGGTGTCGCTGGATGCCAAACACGTCCGCATCGGCGTGGTGCTGGAATCACCCGGCGCGTCGGCGCAGTCCCTGGCCGCGGCCTTCGCGGGCACGCGCTTCCTGGATGCACACTTCGCCCATGACCGCCGCGAAGTCGCCGACCGGCTCGTCTCCGGCGCGCTGCGCGGCTACGTCGTCATTCCACAGGACTTCGAGCAGCGCCTGGCCAGGCGCGGCAGTGTGCCGCTGGTGCAGATTGTCACCGACGGCTCCTACCCCAACACCGCCAATTACGTCGAGAACTACGCCCGCGGCGTGGTGCAGGGCTGGCGCGCCGGGCTCGGCGTCGCCACACCGACGCAGGCCGTGACGCTGGAGCCGCGCTACTGGTTCAACCCCGAGCTGGAGAGTCGCCGCGCGCTCATCCCCGGCGCCATCGCCATCGTCATGACCATCATCGGCACCATGCTCACCGCCCTGGTGGTGGCGCGCGAATGGGAGCGCGGCACCATGGAGGCGGTGCTGTCCACGCCCGCCTCGGTGGCCGAGATCCTGGTCGGCAAGCTGCTGCCCTACTTCGCGCTCGGCATGCTCTCGACGCTGGGCGCGGCGGCGCTGGCGGTGTTCGTTTTCGACGTGCCGCTACGCGGCTCGCTGGTGGCACTGCTGCTGCTGTCGGCGGTATTCATGGTGCCGGCGCTGGGCCAGGGCCTGCTGATCTCCTCGCTGGCGCGCAACCAGTTCCTGGCGGCGCAGATCGCGCTGTTCTCCGGCTTCCTGCCGGCGTTCATGCTGTCGGGCTTCCTGTACGAGATCGACGCCATGCCGGCGCCGATCCGCGCCATCACCTGGGCGATCCCGGCGCGCTACTTCGTCGACTCGCTCAAGACGGTGTTCCTGGCCGGGGACATCCGGGCGGCATTCATCCCCAACGTGCTGGCGATGCTGGCCATCGGGGCGGTGTTCTTCCTGCTGGCCAAGCGCGCCACGCGCAAGAACCTGGAGTAGACCGTGTCCCACGCCATGCTCAGCTTCACCCGCCTGCGCGCGCAGTTCGTCAAGGAGGTCCTCAGCGTCCTGCGCGACCCGCGCAGCCGCATGCTGGTATTCGTGCCGCCAATCCTGCAGCTGCTGGTGTTCGCGTTTGCCGCCACGCTGGAAGTGCGCAACGTCGACGTTGCCGTGTACAACCAGGACACCGGCCGCTGGTCGCACGAACTGCTGCAGCGCCTGGACGGCGCCCGCTTCATCAGCCACGTGCGGCACGTGGACAGCCCGCGGCGCCTGCACGAGCTGATCGACCGGGGCGAGGTGATTGCCGCGCTCGCCATTCCGGTGGATTTCTCGCGCGCGGTCGCCACCGGCGGCGGCCATGCGCAGGTGCTGGTCGATGGCCGGCGCAGCAACGCCGGCCAGATCACCGTCGCCTACCTGTCCACCATCGCGGCCGGGATCGGCGCCGGACTCGTGCCCGACGCGCAGGCACCCGCGCCGGTGGTCGTGCGCCACTGGTTCAATCCGAACCTGGTCTACCGCTGGTTCATCGTGCCCGGACTGACCGGCATCCTGGCGCTGTTCAGCGCCCTGCTCATCACCTCGCTGTCGATCGCACGGGAGCGCGAACTGGGCACCTTCGACCAGTTGCTGGTGTCGCCCACCTCGACCCCGGAAATCATCATTTCCAAGTCACTGCCAGCACTGGCGATCGGCACCTTGCTGGGCTTGTTCATGATCGGCGCGGGCGTGTTCCTGTTCAACATCCCGTTCACCGGCTCGTTCGGCCTGCTGCTGGCGAGCCTGGTGCTGTTCATCCTGTCGGTGGTCGGCATCGGCCTGATGATCTCCGCCGTCAGCGCGACGCAACAGCAGGCCATCCTGGGCGCCTTCGCCATCGGCGTGCCGGCGGTGCTGATGTCCGGCTTCGCCACGCCGGTGGAAAACATGCCGGTGGCGCTGCAGTGGATGGCACAGGCGATCCCGCTCACCCACTTCCTGGTCGTCGTCGAAGGCACCTTTCTCAAGGCGATGCCGGCGGCGGACATCCTCGCCAACCTCTGGCCGCTGGCGGTCATCGCGCTGGTCACGCTGACCCTGGCCACGGCGTTGGTGCGCAGTCGCCTGCAGTGACCGCCCTTTGGCCATGGCCGCGCAACGGCAGGACGGTGTCGCGGCGAGCACGGCGTTCGCCAACGTGCAGGGTGCCTGCATGGGCTGCCACCAGCGATTCGGCAAGCCGTTCCGCGAACACTTTCACGACCAGCCCTGAACTGCCCACGGCGGCGCCAGGCGTCACACATAGCCGGGGACATGCGGCGCCGTGCCCGCGACGCGCGGTAAGCTCAAGGCGACCCGCGCGCCGCCCAGCGCGGAACGGCCGAACGTCAGCTCGCCGTGGTGCAGCCGGGCGATTGCCCGCGCGATCGACAGGCCCAGCCCGCTGCCCTCGCCCACACTGCCTTCGGGACGGTGGAAGCGCTCGCCCAGCCGCGCCGTATCGGTCGCCGTGAAGCCCGCGCCGTTGTCATCCACCGTGAGCACCACCTGTTCGTCATGGCCACCGACGCGCACATTCACCCGGCCGTGGTCGGGCGCATGGCGCAAGGCGTTGTCGAGCAGGTTCTGCAGCAGGATGCCGAGCAGGCCGCGGCTGCCCAGAACGAAGTCGTTGCCGTCGTGGTCCAGCGACAGCTCGATGCCGCGCACCGCCGCACGTTCGCTGGCATCGCGCAAGGCGGCTTCGGCCACGCTGGCCAGGCGCAACGGGCCGGCATCGTCCAGCTCGGCCAGTTTCTCGACCCGCGCCAGCAGCAACAGCTGGGTCACCAGCCGCTGCATGCGGTCCAGCGCCTCCTGCGCGCGCTGCAGGTGCGCGGCGCGGGCGGCCGCATCGTCGCCGCGCCCGGCGAGGTCCAGCTCCAGCCGCAGCGCCGCCAGCGGGTGGCGCAGTTCGTGGGACGCGTCGGCGGTGAAGCGGCGCTCGTGCTCCAGGCTGAGCCGCAGCCGGTCGACCAGCTTGTCGATCGCCTCGGTGAACGGCGCCAGCTCGACCGGCACCCGCTCGTCCGTAAGTGAGCCGAACGTCAGGTTGGCGCCGGCGGACAGGCTCCGGGTCAAGCGTCGCAACGGCCTCAAGCCGCTGCGCAGGCCGGCGAATACCGTCGGTGGCACCAGCACCAGCAGCGCCAGCAAGGCCAGCAGAGCCGGCGCCAGCAGCTTGCGCAGCAGTTCGTCGCGCTCGTCCAGCGGCGCGCCCACCTGGATCCAGTACTGGTGCCGCGCATCCCAGCGCTGGAATACCCGCCAGCGCCGCCCGTCGTGGGTGATCGTGTGGAAGTGGGCGTCGCCCGGATCGAAGCGCAGCGCCGGCAGCTCGGCGCTTTCGACCAGTTGCTCGCCGCGGGCGTCGCGCAGCACGATGGCCGGCCGCTGGGCGGTAGCGTCCGAACCGACCAGCTTCCGGTCCGGCAGGTGCACGGCGCCGATGCGGCTCGCATCGTCCGGTATCACCGCGAACACGCTGGCGGCGGTGCGCACCAGCATCTGGTCGAAGATCTCGTCGACCTCGTGCAGGCTGCGCCAGGCCAGCCAGCCGGCCGCAGCACACCATACCAGCACGATGCCGGCCACCAGCCGCAGCACCAGACGCCGGTTGAGCGAGGGGCGGATCACATGGCCGGCCCGCCGGGCCGGTTGATGGCGTAGCCAATACCGCGCAGGGTGCGGATCCAGCCCAGCCCCAGCTTGTGGCGCAGGTGGTGGATATGTACTTCCACCGCGTTGCTGGCCACTTCCTGGTCCCAGCCGTACAGCGCATCTTCCAGCTGGTCGCGCGAATAGGCGCGGCCGGGGTGGCGCACCAGCGTTTCCAGCAGCTGGTACTCGCGTGCGGTGAGATCCAGTGCGACGCCATCCAGCGTGGCCACGCGTGCAGCCGGACTGACCTCCAGCGCACCCACACGGATGGCCGGCTCGACCTGGCCATCGGCACGCCGCAACAGTGCCCGCAAGCGGGCGGCCAATTCATCCAGATGCACCGGTTTGACCACGTAGTCATCGGCGCCGGCATCGAGACCGGCCACACGATCGGACAGGCCGTCACGCGCGGTCAGCAGCAACACCGGCGTGGCATCCTTGCGTCGGCGCATGCCGGCGATGATCGCCGGCCCACTGCTGCGCGGCAGGTTCCAGTCCAACACTGCGGCGGCGTAGGACGTATCGGCCAAAGCCGCGGCGGCCTGGTTGCCGTCGGTGACCCAGTCCACCGCATAGCCGAGCTGGTGCAGACCGTCAGCCAGTGCCTGGCCCAGTGCCCGGTCGTCTTCGGCAAGCAGGATGCGCATGGCCGGATTCTAGTCAGGGGCCGGTGGGCCAATTCGGCCTGAGGCAATTCATCGCAGGCCCCGATGGTCAGCCTCGTCGGACTCCAGTGCGCGCTTGCGGCCGTGGATCATCGAGGCGATCAGGTTCTCGCCGTAGTGCACGCTCTCGCCCACCGCCGCCAGCACGTGCACGACGACCAGTCCCAGCACGCCGTAGGCCAGCGCTTCGTGCAGGTCCTCCAGCCAGGGCGTGCCGAAGAAGGCATCCGTGGTCTGCAGCCAGCCGGTAACACCCACCAGCAGCACGCCCACGAGCAAGGCCAGAATCATCACCGCCGCGCCCGGGTTGTGCCCCAGCTGCCGCTGCGAGCGGCCGGCCAGGCGTGCGCGCAGGTAGTCGCGCACGCCGCGCGGGCCGGGCACCCAGTCGCCGAAGCGCGCATGCCGGGTGCCGACCCAGCCCCACACCAATCGCACGGCGAGCAGGGCCAGCACGGCGTAACCGATCCCGCGATGGACCAGCTCGCCATCCTCGGTGAAGAAGTTGGCGAGTAACAAGCCCGCCAGCGACCAGTGAAACACGCGTACCAGCGGATCCCATACCTTGACCGTGGCGTTCATGGGCTTGTCCTCGCTCGGGTGGATGATCAGCCGCCCTTCTTCTTGACGATGTGGCCATCAGTCGGATCGAAATAGATCTCGACGTTCTTGCCTGCCTTGTCCTTGCCGTAGATCTCGTAGCAGTTGCCGCTGACCTGGAACACCTTGATGGTGTAGCCCTGGTCGAGGACCTGCTGCTTAATCGCCGCTTCGGTCAGCCACTGCGCGCGCGGTGCCGTGGTGCACTGTGGGGCAGCTACGGCAGCCGCCGACAGCAGTGCGGCGGCCAGGAACAACGGTGCTGCAATGATGTGTTTCATGATGGTTCTCCGGTCTCGGCAGGATTGCCTTGGGGGCCATTGCAACGGGCGTGGCTTATGCGAGTCTTAAGGCCGTACTGCGGTACTCGGCATGCGTCAATCCACCGCATGGCAACCGGCATCGTGGCGGCGCTGGGGTCTGCCGCCAACGCCGGTTGACGGCGTGCCGTCCGCGACCCGCCCCGGCGTGGCACAGTGCATCCACGCGATGTCCCGCTGCCCCCCTGCCGATGCGAGAGAGACATGCTCATCTACAGCTGCCACGGCGCTGCCAAACAAGTCACCGGGTCCTGTCACCTGATCACCTGCAACGACCGACGCGTGCTGATCGACTGCGGGATGTTCCAAGGCAGCGAGGAAGTCGAGCAGGCGAACGCCGAACCTTTCGGCTTCGACCCGGCCAGCATCGATGCGCTGCTCCTGACCCATGCGCACCTGGACCACTGCGGGCGCATCCCGCTGCTGGTGCGGCGAGGCTTTCGCGGCCGCATCATCACCACCGCCGCCACGCGCGAGTTGGCCCGGGTGGTGCTGCTCGACGCGGCGGGCCTCCAGGAGGAGGACGCGCGCCGGGCGCAACGCAACGAACGTCGCAGCGAGGCGCCCGCAGCACCGCTGTACACGATGGATAACGCACTGCATACCCTGGATTTTTTTGCCGCGGATGTGCGCTACGACGAAACGGTCACGGTCACCGACGGCATCAGCGCGCGCTTCCTCGACGCCGGCCACATCCTCGGCTCCGCCTCGATCCTGCTGCAACTCGACGACGGCAGGCAGCAGTGCAGCATGCTGTTCTCCGGTGACCTGGGCAATCCGGGCCGTCCGATCCTGCGCGACCCGAGCCCGGCACCTGCCGCCGACTACGTGGTGATCGAGAGCACCTACGGCGACCGCCCGCACCGCGCGGTACCCGACTCCGTGGACGAGATGTACCTGGCGATCCGCGCCACCATGGCCCGGCGCGGCAACGTGGTGATACCCACCTTCGCCCTGGAACGCGCGCAGGAAATCCTCTATTACCTGCATCGCGGCATACGCGACGGCGCGATCCCGCCGTACGTGCGCGTATTTCTGGATTCACCCATGGCGATCTCCGCCACCGAGATCTTCCGTCGCCACCCAGAATGCTTCGACCAGCGATTCCACGACGAACTGCAGCATGGCGACCCGTTCGCGATGCCCAGCCTGCATTTCACCCGCGAAACCGCCGAGTCCATGGTGATCAACAGCATCGACAACGGCGCCATCATTTTGGCCGGCTCGGGCATGTGCAACGGCGGCCGCGTGCGCCATCACCTCAAGCACAACCTGTGGCGCGAGCGCAGCAGCGTGGTGTTTGTCGGTTACGCGGCCGAGGGCACCCTGGCGCGGCGCATCGTCGACGGCGCGCCCACCGTGCGCGTGTTCAACGAGGACATCCAGGTACGCGCGCAGGTCTGGACCATCAACGGCTTCTCGGCCCACGCCGACCAGCCGGCGCTGCTGGCCTGGCTGGGCGATGCGCCGCGCCGCAAGGTGTTCCTGGTGCACGGCGAATACGACCGCGGCATGCGCGCGCTGCAGGAGGTGCTGGACGCGCGCGGCGTGGCCACCCAGCTGCCCGGTCGGCACGAACCCATCAAACTGGCCTGAGCCGCAACATACGTCCGGCGCGCCAGGAGCGCGGGATCGCAGGGGAACGTCACTTCGCCAGCTGCAGCCCGATCAGCCAGCTGGCGTCGCAGGAACGGATCAGCTCCACCATCAGTGGATCGTGCTTGCTGCCACGTTCGCTCTCGAGCACGGCCAGCGCCTCCTGGTGCGAGCGCACCCGATGGTAGGCACGCGACTCGGTCATGGCGTCGTAGCTGTCGACGACGGACAGCAGACGCGCCGCCAGCGGAATCTCCTCGCCCCCGATGCCGTCGGGATAGCCGCTGCCATCGAAATGCTCGTGGTGGTGACGAACGATGGCGGCGGCCTCGTCGCGCTGCGTCAGGGTCTGGTCGGCACGGATGATGGCTTCACCACGCGCGCTGTGTTCACGCATCACCGCCCATTCCTGCGCATTCAGCGCGCCGGGCTTGCGCAGGATTGCATCGGGAATGCCGATCTTGCCGACGTCGTGCATGTGCGCCGCCACGCCGATGACCCGCAGTTGCGCGTCGGAAAAGCCCAGCAACGTGGCCAGGGCCAGTGCCATGGCGCCGACGCGGTCGCAGTGCTGCGCCGTGGACGCATCGCGCCGCATCAGCACAGCACTGGGCAGCGGCTCCAGGTTTGCCAAGTGGAAATTCATCGGATCCCCAATACATGCGCGCGGGCTCCCCGGGCCAGTGCCACATGATGGCACTGGCGCGTGAAGCAACGGATGCCACGGTGTCGCCGGGCCATTCTGGGCGCCTCCGGTTTGGCCGTCCATGTATTGGCAGCAGCCATGCTGTGGCAAGACGTCGCACTTGTCGATGGGCGCGCGAAATGTCTCGCCCGGTTGACTTGAGTCAGGTTAGCGTTCTGCGCGCCCCCGTACATTCCACCTTGCCTGACCCGCGCATCGACGTGCCACCGGTTGCGCTGGCGCGAGCCTGGCAGAGCTTCATTCAAGCCTGTCCTGGGGAGCCACTGCGATGCAACGATCCATTGACCTGGTGCTGTCGATAGTGGCCAGCGTGGCCGCTTTCCTGCTTTCCTGGCCGTTCTGGCGCGACTTCGAATATTGGCCGGAATCCCACGTGGCGTGGTGGATTTATTTCGTGGTCGGCTTCGTGCTCGCCGTCTACGTGTTTTACGTCTTCATCGGCAGCCTGCACATCCTGTTCCTGCATGACACGCAGAATGCCGCCGCCAATTCGGCCGATGCCAAGTCGACCGGCAATCGGGAGGCACAGCCATGAGCTGCGGAGCAGGCGACAGCAGTTGCGAGATACCGCGCCGGCGTGGCGCCTTCGTCATGCTGGGAGTGATGACCGCCATCTTCATTTTCCTGTCGGTGTTCTCGTTCACCAGATCGCGGAACCAGACGGTCCCCAGCCAGATCACCTACGGCGCCTATACCGCTGACCAGGGCAAGCACATCTTCCAGGCCTACAACTGCATGGGTTGCCACACCCTGGTCGGCAACGGCGCCTATCTCGGCCCGGACCTCACCGAGGAATACCGGCTCGCCGGTCCGGCGTGGCTTGCGGCCTTCCTGCCCTCGGCCGGCGGCTGGCCCACCGAGGCAGCGGTGCGTACTCAGCTGGTCAACCCCGGAATGCAGGCCGAAGCCGGCGTCGACACCATCGAGGCCTACCTGAAGAAATATCCCGGCGCGGCAGACCGTATCGCACGACGCGGCGGAGGCACCACCAGCATGCCAAACCTGCCGTTCACCCAGGAGGAAATCGGCAAGCTGCTCGCCTACCTCAAGTACACCTCGGCCATGAACACCGAGGGCTGGCCAGCCAAGATCCTGGTCAAGGGTGATTTGAACGACCGCCTGCGCATGGCCCATGGCGCCGGGTTCACGCCGACGGGCGGACAAGTGGCGCCGGCTGCCGCCGTGCCAACGGAGGCCGCGGCCACCCCGGAGGACCCGGCCGTGCACGGCGAACGGCTGGCCAGGGACTATGGCTGCATTGCCTGCCATGCCAGCGACAAGCAGAAGCTCGTCGGTCCCGGCTGGGGCGGCCTGTACGGGTCGCAGGTCAAGCTCAGCGATGGCACCTCGGTGACCGCCGATGACGCCTATATCACCGAATCCATCGTCAAGCCGAACGCACAGATCGTGGACGGCTATACACCTGGCGTGATGCCGGACTACTCGACCCTGCTGAAGGAAGACGAGGTCAAAGCCATCGTCTCCTACATAGCCTCGCTTCGCGGCCAGGAGAAGCAGTGATGCAAATCCAATACAAGACACAACGCTTGAGCCTGCGCTTCTTCATGCTGATGCTGGTGCTGTTCGGCTTCCAGGTCATCTACGGCATGATCCTGGCGGCCCAGCAGGTCGATCCGACCCTGCTCAGCGGCGTGCTGAACTTCAACGTCGCCCGCGCCGAGCATCTGAACCTCGGCATCATGTGGATCGTGTGCGGCTTCATCGGCTCGATCCTGTTTGTCGGGCCGTTGCTGTCCAAGCGCGAGATGGTGGCGCCCTGGCTGATCAAGTTCCTGTTCTATGCGGTGATCGTCATCGTGCTGTGGAACTTCTTCACCCAATTCCTGGCCGAACGGGGCGTCGCCGGCTGGTGGCTGGACCAGCCCTGGCTGCAGCAGGGGCTGGAATACCTGGAGGCGGGGCGCATCGCCGGCATCCTGATCTTCGTCGGCTTCGCCATCGTCGCCTTCGTGGTGCTGCGCACCTTCCCGCCCATCCGCCAGTGGAATGAGGTGCACTGGGGCCTCGGCCTCGGCTTCACCGCGCTGATGGTGGTGTGGGTCTTCGGCCTGTTCTATATCCAGCGCCTCGACCTGCAGGAGTACTTCCGCTGGTTCGTCGTGCACTACTGGGTCGAGGGCGTGTGGGAGGTCATCCACATCAGCCTGATCGGCACCTTCCTGGTGCTGATGTTCAAGGCCGACATCAAGTCGGTCGGCTTCGCGGTGTTCTGGGGCATCACCCTGGTGTGGCTGTCCGGGCTGATCGGCAACGCGCACCACTACTTCTGGATCGGCACGCCGGAGTTCTGGCAGTTCTGGGGCTCGCTGTTCAGCGCGCTGGAACCGCTGCCGCTGGTGTTCTGCTTCTGGCACATCTACCTGGATGCGCACACCAACAAGCGACCACTGGAAAACGCGCCGGCGTTCTACTTCCTGCTGGGCTCGACCGTGCTGGAGCTGGTCGGCGCGGGCATCCTCGGCTTCGTGATGACCTTCGCGCTGACCAACGTGTGGTCGCACGGCACCTGGGTGACGGCCGGCCACGCGCACCTGGCCTTGTTCGGCACCTTCGGCATGCTGGGACTGGCAGCCGCGTACTACGCCATGCCGATCATCCGCAAGGTGCCGCACTATGACCAGCGCCTGGGCAAGCTCGGCTTCTGGCTGGTGTTCACCGGCGTGCTCGGCCTGGCCTTCGCCTTTTCCATCGGCGGCACGGTGCAGGTGTACGTCTACCGCATCCTTGGGCTGGACTGGTTCGGTGGCGACATCTACCGCTCCATGGGCGTGTTCAAGCTGATGCTGCCCATCTTCGGCCTGGTCTTCGTGGCCGGCGCGCTGACCATCATGTACGACCTGATCACGCTCGGCCAGCGCGTGCAGACGCCGGCGGGAACGTTCGACCACGACGTCACCGCGGACCGTCGCGTCACCGGCTGGCGCAAGCCACTGACCGGATTCGAGGCCGGGATCTGGCTGCTGTGGATGTGGGTGTTCGGCACCGTCATCACGCTTGGCCTGCTCAGCTTCAACCTGCCGCGCGTGCGCGTGGATGGCGACCCGACCCTGCCCTACCTGCTTGCCGGTGTGGGCTACCCGGGTCTGCTGCTGGTGACCATGCTGTTCGTCTGGCGCTTCCTGGCATCCATGGAGGCACGCATGGCGGTGGCCGGCGAGCCGACAACTGCCGACGACGCGATGGTGCCGAACCTCGTGTAACGCACGGCACCGCGAGCCATCGATCAGGGGAGAGGAGGCGGACTGCCAATGTATCGGCAGCCCGCTTCATCATGTAGCGATCGCTTTCAAGCCGCAGTGGGTGTCAGGTCAACCGCGTCCGGCGCTGTGATGCACAACCGCCCCTGTCGCATCCCGCACGCTCACATCCACGTCG
The DNA here is from genome assembly GCA_017305055.1 of Lysobacterales bacterium. Classification (GTDB taxonomy): domain Bacteria; phylum Pseudomonadota; class Gammaproteobacteria; order Xanthomonadales; family Rhodanobacteraceae; genus Rhodanobacter. The sequence goes on along the minus strand of JAFKMZ010000035.1, from coordinate 15,632 downwards.
ATTCCGCTGCGCACGCTCTCGGTGACCACGCAGAAATTCTCGAACTGCTGCAGCAGGCGTTCGGCCTGCGTGTAGTCGCCGGCGGCATCGGGCAGATCGATGCTCACCTCGATGCGGGTGACCCGCAGGCGCCGTTCGTCGTTGCGCTCCAGCTGTGCCCTGGCGTGGGTCACGATCGTGCCCGGTGTGTTCTTGTACTTGCGCAGCGCGAACAGCAGGCTGGCGCTCAGGCAGTTGGCCACGGCGGCCAGCAGCAGCCGCGACGGGTTCGGCCCGCTGCCGCCGCCCAGCGGCGCGGGCTCGTCGGTATGCAACGCCGGTATCCCGGGGTCGTCGAAGGCGATGCGGAAGGCGTAGTCCGATTCCTGGGTCAGGGTGATGCTGAATTCCTCGGTCTCGCTCATGACAGGCTCCTTGGGTTCAGTTGGCCTCCGTCGGCGTGACGGGGCGTTGGTCGCTGTGCGCGTCGTCGACTGCGCGCCGCCGCCGCAACCATACGTAATACAGCAGCGGAATGACCAGCAGGGTCAGCACGGTCGACACCAGCACGCCGAACACCAGGGACACCGCCAGGCCCTGGAAGATCGGGTCGCCGAGAATGAAGAACGCGCCGAGCATCGCCGCCAGGGCGGTGAGGATGATGGGCTTGGCGCGCACCGCGCCGGCCTGGACCACGGCCTGCTCCAGGCCCGCCCCACGCGCCAGCGCGTGGTTGATGAAATCCACCAGCAGGATCGAGTTGCGCACGATGATGCCGGCCAGCGCGATCATGCCGATCATCGAGGTGGCGGTGAATTGCGCCCCGAGCAGCCAGTGCCCGGGCATCACCCCGATCACGGTGAGCGGGATCGGCGCCATGATCACCAGCGGTACCAGGTAGCTGTGGAAGTGCGCCACCACCAGCAGGTAGATCAGCAGCAGGCCGAGCGAGTAGGCGATGCCCATGTCGCGGAAGGTCTCGTAGGTGATCTCCCATTCGCCGCTCCAGTGGATCGAGTAGCTGCTGTCGCTGGCGGCGGGGTTGACGAAGGCCTGGGTCAGGCGCTGGCCGTCGAGCCCGGCCCTGGCCAGCTTGGCGACCAGGGCGAACATGCCGTAGACCGGGCTGTCCTCGGGCCCGGCATCGTCGCCGGTGACGAAGGTGTAGGGGCGCAGGTCCTTGTGGTAGACCGCGTCCGCCCAGGGCTCGCGCACCACCGTGACCAGCTCGGAGAGCGGCACGAGCCCCCCTGCGGCGCTGCGCACGCGCAAGGCCAGCACCGCGTCCAGCGAACCCAGGTCGGCCGCGGGCAGGCGCAGCACCACCGGCACCGCGACCCTGGCGTTGGCGTCGGCGAGATGGCTGGCCGCCTCACCGCCGACGCCGGCGCGCAGGGCAGCGACGATCTCCGCCTGGCTGATGCCCAGCGCCGCCGCGCGCGCGCGGTCGACCTCGACCAGCTGGCGCGTGGCGCGCGTGTCCTCGACGCTGCGGTTGACGTCCACGATCCCCGGCGTAGCCGCGAACATCTGCTCCAGCGCGCCGGCCATGGCGCGCTGTCCGGCCTGGTCCGGCCCGTAGATCTCGGCCACGATCGGCGCCAGCACCGGCGGGCCGGGCGGCACCTCGGCCACCACCAGGCGCGCGTCGAAGCGCTTGGCCACCGCGGCCAGCGCCGGGCGCACCGCCAGCGCGATGGCATGGCTCTGGCGCCTGCGCCCGGCCTTGTCCACCAGGTTCACCTGGATGTCGCCCTGCCAGGGCTCGCTGCGCAGGTAGTACTGGCGCACCAGGCCGTTGAAATTCATCGGCGCCGACGTCCCCGCATAGAGCTGGTAGTCCGCGACCTCGGGCACGCCATCCAGCACCAGGCCGAGCTCGGTCAGCGCGCGCTGGGTCTGCTCCAGCGCGGAACCCTCGGGCAGGTCGAGCACCACCTGGAACTCGGACTTGTTGTCGAACGGCAGCATCTTCAGGATCACCAGCTTGACCCCGGCCAGGCCGGCCGCCGCCAGCACCAGCACGCCCATGCCGAGGAACAGCCGGTGCCGGTTGCGCGCCGCCTTGGGGCCCGCCAGGAACGGTCCCATCACGCGCTTGAACAGCCCCTGCAGGAAGCGGTCGAGCGCCGACTGCCCGCCTGCCTCAACCGACGCAGCACCGTCGTCGACCACCGGGTGCTGACGGCGCAACAGCTGCCGGGCAAGCCATGGCGCCACCACGAAGGCCACCGCCAGCGAGATCAGCATGCCCACCGAGGCATTGATCGGGATGGGCCGCATGTACGGCCCCATCAGGCCGCCGACGAAGGCCATCGGCAGCAGCGCGGCGATCACCGTGAAGGTGGCCAGGATGGTCGGGCCGCCGACCTCGTCGACCGCCGCCGGGATGGCTTCCCGCAGCGGCTTGCCGCCCAGCGCCATGTGCCGGTGGATGTTCTCCACCACCACGATGGCGTCGTCGACCAGGATGCCGATGGAAAAGATCAGCGCAAACAGCGAGACGCGGTTGATGGTGAAGCCGATGGCCCAGGAGGCGAACAGGGTCAAGGCCAGGGTCACCACCACGGAGGTGCCGACCACCACCGCCTCGCGCCAACCCAGTGCCACCAGCACCAGCAGCACCACGGCCATCGCCGCCAGGGCCAGGTGCAACAGCAGTTCGTCGGCCTTGGTATTGGCCGTCTGCCCATAGTCGCGGGTCAGCGTGACCTGCACGCCCTCGGGAATGGCCACGCCCTGCAGCGCCTGCAGGCGGTCGCGGATGGCTCCGGCAATGTCGTGCGCGTTGGTGCCACTCTTCTTGGCGACGGCGATGGTCACCGCCGGAGTCAGCCCGGTCCGTGGCCCGGCGCGCCCAGGCGGGGTGCCAAAGGACACCAGCTGCGTGAGGTGGTCGTGACTGGCAGTCACGGTGGCCACATCGGACAGATGCAGCGGATGGCCATCGCGCGCGCCGATCACCAGTTGCGCCACGTCCCCGGCCTGCATCAGCAGACTGCCGGCCTTGACCGGCAGGTCGCGGTTGCCGGCCACCATGCTGCCCACATCGGCGGCGACATTGGCGGCGCGCAGGACATTGGCCAGGTCGCCCACGCTGAGCTGGTAGGCGGCCAGCCTGGCCGGATCGAGCTCGACCATCACCGCACGGTCGGGCGCGCCGATGGTGTAGACGTCGCGCGTGCCGGGGATGCGCTTGAGCTCGGTCTCCAGCGTGTGCGCAACCTTGGCCAGCTGGCCTGCGGTGGTCTCGGGCCGGTCCGACCACAGGGTGAGGGCCAGCATCGGCACATCGTCGATGCCGTAGGGTTTGACCAGCGGCTGGCCGACGCCGAGACCCGGAGGAATCCAGTCGGCATGGGAATAGATCTGGTTGTACAGGTCGACCAGCGCCTGCTGGCGCGGCACGCCGACCTGGAATTCCACGGTCAGCACCGCCATGCCCGGCCGGCTCACCGAGTACACGTGTTTGACACCCTTGATCGCCGTCAGCTGCTGCTCGAGCGGAAAGCTGACCAGGTTCTCCACGCTGCGCACGCTGGCCCCGGGATACGGCACCAGCACGTTGGCCATGGTCACCTCGATCTGCGGGTCCTCCTCCTTGGGCGTGATGATGGCCGCGCCGATGCCCAACAGCAGGGCCGCCAGCGCCAGCAAGGGCGTGAGCTGCGCGGCCTGGAAGGCGCGGGCGATGCGCCCGGAGATGCCGAGCCGCTGTGGGTCAGCCATGGCCGCTGGCGCCCGCCGCATGCCGCTTGACCAGCCAGTTCATGGCCGCCGCCGGATCGCTGGCCACGCGCTCGCCGGCGCCGAGTCCAGCCAACACTTCGACCTGCCCGCCCTCACGCTGGCCCAGGCGCACCTGACGCAGGGTGACCGCGTCGGCGCCAACCACGTAGACCGCGACCAACTCTCCGCGCTCGACCACGCTCGTCAGCGGCACCAGCAGGCGCGTCGCCTCACCGCCGGCAAACGTCACCTTGGCAGTGACTCCCGGATACAGGCCGCCCAGATCCGCCGGCAGCGCGACGCGCACGGTGACGCTGTGGGTCAGTGGATCGGCATACGGCAGCACTTCGACCCGGCCGGCCGCAAGGCGCTGCCCGCCGATCGCCACCTCGGCGACCGGATCACGCCGGATCACGGCCGCCGCGCCCTGCGGAACCTGCACCGTCACGCGCAGTGCGTCCAGCGCCTGCAACTGCAGCAGCGGCTGCGGCGACGGTGGCCCGGACTGCACGGCCTGCCCCACGTGCACGTAGCGCTGCGTGAGCACGCCGGCAAACGGCGCCCGCAATACGGTGTAGTCGAGTTGCTGGCCAGCGGCCTGCGCCTGCGCCTGCGCCGCCTGCAGCGCGGCCTTGGCCGCATCGCGCGCGGCACGCTGCTGATCCATCTGCGCCGTGGACACATAACCCTGTCCGTAGACCGTGGCGATGCGCTCGAAGGACGCCTGCGCGTCGCGATAGGCGGCCTGCGCCGAGGCCACCTGCGCCTGTGCGCTGTCGCGCGCCGATTGCTGCTCGACCGCGCTGAAGCGCGCCAGCACCGCGCCTTTGCCCACCTTGTCGCCCACGTCATAGGGCAGCGCAGTGACCCGCGCATTGGTCTGCGCGGTGATCGTCACCTGCTGCACCGCCTCGACCACGCCGTCCCAGGTCTGCGCGCGCGGCGCCACCTGCGCCTGCACCACCAGCGTGGCGAGCTCCGGTGGAGACCCGGCATGGTCCGGTGGTGACGGCGCCGCGCAGCCGGCCAGCAGCACACCGGCTGTCGCGAGCGTGATCCAGCGCAGGCCGCGGGGCACGCTCATGCCGCCTCGTCGATCATCTGCATGGTGGCGCGCTCGACTTCCTGGGCGATGGCGGCCAGGGTTGGGTCGGCGGACAGCATGCCCAGCATCGGCACCGGCCTGAGCATGCCGATGCGCGTCGCGTCGCCTTCGGTGTAGACGGAGATCCGGCACGGCAGCGCCATGTTCAGGCGCAGGTCGCTGGCCAGAACCTTGGCTGCCTGCGCCGGGCTGCACACCTCGAACACCTTGCACTCGCCGGCAAAGGACTGGCCCTTGCCGCGCAAGGTGGTGCCCAGATCGTGCACATGCAGCACGCCGAATTGGTGACGACGGACGGCCGCGTCCAGATCGCTGACCGCCTGGGCAAAGGTTTTCCCCGACTCGACGATGTAATACATGGTGACCTCACGGATGGATGCTGCGGTGGCTCAGCGCGCAAAGGCGCAACCCGGCTTCAGGCCCAGCTTTTTCAGCACCTTCGCCAGCGGGCAGAAGCCGGTGAACGCGGACTGGAACAGGTTCAGGCCGACGAAGGCGGTCAGCCACAGCCAGCCCGGCGCCACGAAGTGGGCCAGGCCCAGGCTGATCAGGATCATCGCCCCGGCAAAGGCCAGTACCGTACGTTCAATGCTCATGTTGTTCTCCAGCGTTCAATGGACAGAGCGGAAGGTGGCGGCATCAGTCCGGCTTGAGGTCCTGCTTCAGGCGCGTGATGCCGAACGCCTCCATGATGTGTTTCTCGTAGCTCGGGTAGGCCTTGCCCTTGCGCATCTTGCGCAGGAAGTATTTTTCGTAGGCCACCTTGGCCAGGTGTACCCACTTGCCCACCATGGCCTTGGTCACATTGCGCGGGGGAATCTGCGGCAAGGCGATGAAGGCAAAGCCGCGATCGCCCATGTCAGCGAGGCACATCGCGTTCCAGGTGGCGCGCGCCTGCGGCGGACGGCCGGCAAGGGCATCGCGCAGGTTGTGTGCGATGGCCGCGATCATCGATTCGATCATCAAGCCGGTCTTGGGCGCGCCAGTGGGTACCGGCGTGACCTCGACTGGCGGGATGGCCACACACACGCCTGCGGCGTACACGTTGGGGTAGGTCGGGTTGCGCTGGAAGGCGTCGATCAGCACGAAGCCGCCCGGGTTGACCAGGCCCTCGATGCCCTGCACTGCGTCGACGCCGGCAAACGACGGCAACAACATCGAGAACGCGAACGGCAGCGCGTGGTTCTCCCGCACGCCGCCATGCTCATCGAGCTGCTCGACGTTGAGCTTGCCGGACTCCACTGAGGTCACCCGCGCATTGGTGATCCATTTGATATGCCGCTGCCGCAGCTCCGATTCGAGCAGGCCCTTGGAATCGCCGATGCCGCCCAGGCCCATGTGGCCAACGTAGGGTTCGGAAGTGACGTAGGTCATCGGCACGCGGTCGCGCTGCTTGCGCCGGCGCAGGTCGGTATCCACGATCATGGCGAACTCGTAGGCCGGGCCGAAGCAGCTGGCACCCTGGGCGGCGGCGATGACCACCGGTCCCGGGTGTTTCAGGAATTCCTGATACGCCACCCAGGCCTGCTGCGCATGCGGCCCGGTGCAGATCGACTGCGAGTGGCCGTCCGGACCACTGCCCGGAACGCGCTCGAAAGCCAGACGCGGGCCGGTGGTGATCACCAGGTAGTCATAGTCCAGCCTGCGCCCGTCGACCAGCTCGACCAGGTTGTCGGCCGGGTGCACACGGCTGGCCCGGACGTCGATGAAGTCGATGCCATGCCGGGCCAGCGGCTCCCGGACCTTGACCCGGATCGCATCCTGCGGGCGCCAGCCCACGGCGACCCAGGGGTTGGACGGCGTGAAATTGAACTCCGCTCCATCGCCGACCACGGTGATCGCATGTCCGCGACCCACGGCCTCGCGAATCTCGTAGGCCGCCGACATGCCGGCCAGACCAGCGCCCAGGATGATGATCCTTGCCATGATTCGACACTCCGCGTGATGTATGGCGACAAGCCCGCCCACCGTGACCGAGGGCGGCCCCACCATAGGTACGTACTTGCAACACCGACTTGATCGGAATCAACCTCTGCAATAGTGTTTACTACATTAGCGTTATCTTATTTAGTAACGCGTGCTAAGGTCAATACCTGCAGCAGCCGACCTACGGAGACCGGACGCGTGAGCATGCCTTTGCCGAACCATGCCGACCTGGGGGCCATGCAGGCCCGCGCCGAGGACGCCTCGCGCCTGCTCAAGGCCCTGGGCAACGCGCAACGCCTGCGCGTGCTGTGCCTTCTGGCCGATGGTGAGATGTCGGTGGGGCAGATCAACGAACGCCTGCCCGACCTGGCCCAGTCGGCGCTGTCGCAACATCTGGCCCGGCTGCGCAGCGAAGGCCTGGTGTGCACGCGGCGCGAGTCGCAGACCATCTGGTATGCGCTCGAGCCCGGTCCGGCCGGGCAGATCATCGCCACGCTGTACGATATCTACTGCACTGCGGCACCGCCTGCGCGCCGGCGCAAGGCCACCCGTTGATTCCGACCGCCAGCGGGGTCGCTGCCGGGCCATGGCATGGAGAGAAGTCGATGTCCGCTCCTGAAGTAGAGGCGTTCTTCCACCACGCCAGCAGCACCTTCAGCTACATCGCCTGGGACCCGGCCACGCGCGAAGCCGCGGTGATCGACCCGGTGCTGGACTACGAGGCGGCATCCGGGCGTAGCGACCACCAGTCCGTCGACCAGCTCATTGCCTTCGCCAAGAACCGGGAGCTGACGGTGACCTGGGTGCTGGAGACCCACGTGCACGCCGACCATCTCTCTGCCGCGCCCTATGTGCGCAGCCAGCTGGGCGGCAAACTGGCGATCGGCGAGCACATCCGCGACGTGCAGGACACGTTCGGCACGCTGTTCAACGCCGGCGACGGCTTTGCCCGCGACGGCAGCCAGTTCGACCACCTGTTCACCGACGGTGAGCGCTACCAGGTGGGCCACATCGCCGCCACCGCACTGCACACGCCTGGGCACACCCCGGCCTGCATGACCCACGTGATCGGTGATGCCGCGTTCGTGGGGGACACGCTGTTCATGCCCGACTACGGTACCGCCCGCTGCGATTTCCCCGGCGGCGACGCGGCCACGTTGTACCGCTCGATCCGCCGCATCTTCGCCCTGCCCAGCGCGACGCGAGTCTTCCTGTGCCACGACTACAAGGCACCGGGTCGCGACGAGTACGCGCATGAAACCACGGTGGCCGCCGAGCGGGAGCGCAACATCCACATCCATGACGGCATCGACGAAGCCGGGTTCGTGGCCATGCGCAACCGCCGCGATGCCACGCTGAAGCTGCCGCAGCTGCTGCTGCCCGCCGTGCAGGTGAACATGCGCGCCGGCCATTTCCCGCCTGCGGAGGACAACGGCACGCACTACCTGAAGATCCCGCTGGACGTCCTCTGAGCGTGCCTTTCGTCCCCTGCGCCCCACGCCGGCATGACTGATCCCGCGCTCCTGCAGGCCGCCCTCGCCGTGGCTTGTGGCTCACTGGTGGGCTTCTCGCTGGCCTTGATCGGTGGCGGCGGCTCGATCCTTGCCGTGCCTTTGCTGCTGTATGTAGTGGGCGTCCACGATCCGCACCTGGCCATCGGCACCAGCGCCCTGGCGGTGTCGGTCAACGCGTTTGCCAACCTGATCCCGCACGCGCGCGCCGGCCATGTGCGCTGGAAGGCGGCGTTCGCATTTGCCGCCGCCGGCGTGCTCGGTGCGTTTGCCGGCTCCAGCCTGGGCAAGGCGGTCGACGGCCGCCACCTGCTGATCCTGTTCGCGCTGTTGATGCTGGTCGTGGCCGGTTTCATGCTGCGTGGCCGACGCGGCCAGGACGATCGCTATCCGCTGCCCGGCATGTACCCGCGGCTCGGCGCCGTGGGCCTGGGTACCGGCAGCCTGGCCGGCTTCTTCGGCATCGGCGGCGGCTTCCTGATCGTGCCGGGGCTGATGTTCGCCAGCGGCATGGAGATCATCCAGGCGATCGGTACCTCGCTGTTCGCGGTGGGCGCCTTTGGCCTCACCGCCGCGGTCAACTACGCGCGCTCCGGTCTGGTCGCCTGGGGGATCACCGCCGAGTTCATCCTTGGCGGTGCCGTCGGCGGCTGGCTGGGCGCGCTGGCCGCGACGCGCCTGGCACGGACCCGCGGCGCCCTGAACCTGATTTTCGCGCTGGCCATCGCCGCCGTGGCGATCCTGATGCTGGTGCGCAGCCTGCGCGGCTGAGCCACCATCGTGCACCGTGAGCCACGGCTCGCATCCACTCGACCGGCGGTATCGCGCCGCCGAAGCGGTGTCGCGGCAGCATGCGCCGCAGGGTGTCGTCGTGCGCAAGGGGGTCAGAGTGGGCTTTCGGCACAAGGGGCGGGGAATCCGTTGGACCATCTGCCGAAAGTCCACTCTGACCCCACTTTCATCCGTCTGTCGCATCCCACGGTCGATGCCGGTTGTGCCTTTTCAGTGCGACAGCAGCGAGCAGCGCCTGGAATACTTCAGCAAGTCACGGGTCACGCCGCCCAGCGCCCATTCGCGCATGCGGCTGTGTCCATAGGCACCGGCGACGATCAGGTCGGCGCCAACCTGCTCGGCAATGGCATCCAGCGACACCACGTACTGGTCGCCGGTGGCCAGGGCCAGCGGTTCGGCGACGACGCCATGCCGTTGCAGCCAGGTGCATACCTCTCCAGTATGCGTGCGCGCCGCCGGCAGTTGCGTCTCCTGGGTGACCACCTCGGCGACGACGACCTGCTTGGCCAGGCGCAGCAGCGGCAGCGCATCAGTCACGGCCCCCCGCGTCTCGCGCGTGTCCTTCCAGCCAACCAGGATGCGCTCCGGCACCAGGCTGTGCGCGCGTGCCGGCACGACCAGGGCCGGGCGGCCGAGGCGCATCACCAGGTCCTCCACGTCGACGCGCCGGCCCGGACCGGGCCAACCAGCCTGTGCATCGATCGCCGTGATCAGCAGATCGGCACCGCGCATCTGCTCCACGACCGCATCCGTCGGTGGCCCCGCGGTCAGCAGGCCCAGCCAATGCACGCGTCCGGCGCGCTTGGCCAACGCGGCGCGAAAGACCTGCTCGGCTTGGCCCATCTGGGCCTCGATCTCGGTCCGATCGCTTTCGAACACCTGCACCGGCACCATGCCGTGGCCGACGACCAGGGGTACCAGCTGGCAGGCGACGATGCCGACCACATCGGCATCGAAGCGCTCGGCCAGGTCGGCGGCGACGGCGAGCAAGGGCCCATGCTCGGCATCCAGTTCAAGGTGCACCATCAAGGTCTTGTACATGTCCGGCTCCTGGCACTTGGCCACGGGAGAATCGGCTACGGTTGCGACACTAGCAGGCTTCGGCCAACGCCAAATTGACCGGCATCAAACGCCGTGTTTCAGCGCAGGGCGAGATGCGCCCGCACCACGTCGCCCTCCAGGCGCTCCAGTTGGAAGCCCAGGCTGCGGCACAAGGCCAGCATCGGCTGGTTGCCGACCAGGACGTCGCCCGTCACCTCGCGCAGGCCGAGACCCTTGGCGTAATCGATGAGTATCTGCATCAGGCGATGTCCGATGCCGTGGCCAACCAGGGGGTCGATGAGGGTGATGGCGAACTCGCCGCGCTCGCGGTTGGCGTCGCTGAGCAGGCGCACGCCGCCGTACAGGGCCGCCTCGCCGGCCGGCTTGTCCTGCGCGATGACGAAGGCTATTTCGCGGTCATAGTCGATCTGCGTGGCCCGCGCCGCCAGCTCGTGCGGCAGCTCGTCGAGCGCGGCAAACATGCGCATGTAGCGGCGCTCCGGCGACAGCTGGCGGAAGGCCTCGCGCATCGGCAGCTCGTCCTCGGCGCGGATCGGGCGCAGCAGGCAGCGGCTGCCGTCGGGCAGCACGAACGGCTGCTCCAGCTCGCGCGGATAAGGCACGATCGCCAGCCGGCTGGGCGTACCGGGAGGCACGGCGCGGAGCCGGACCCGGGCATCGATGGCGATGCAGCCTTCCGGATTGAGCAGGATGGGGTTGAGGTCGAGGTCCACGATCTCGGGAAACTCGCACACCAGTTCGCTCAGGCGTATCAACAACGCGTACAGCCGTGGCAGGTCAGCCGGCCGCAGGCGGCCCTTGGCGCCGGCCAGCACGCGGGAAATGCGCGTCTGCGCGACCAGGTCGCGCGCCAGGTTCACATTGAGCGGCGGCAGCGCCAGCGCGGTGTCGTCCATGGCCTCGACTGCCACGCCACCGGCACCGAACACGATCACCGGGCCGAAGATCGGATCCATGGTCAGGCCAGCGATCAACTCGCGCGCGTCTGTACGCATGACCATGGTCTGCACCGAAACCCCGGACAGGCGCGCCTGCGGATAGGCGGTGTGCAGGCGCTCGATCATGCCGGCCGCCACCCGCGCCACTTCGTCGGCACTTTCCACGTTGAGCGCGACCCCACCCACGTCGCTCTTGTGCAACAGGTCGGGGGACAGGATCTTGACCGCATACGGCCCGGGGATGGCCTGCGCCGCCAACCGGGCCTCGTCCGCCGTCGCGGCGCGCCGGGTCGCGTTGACCTCGAAGCCGGCGCTGGCCAGCAGCAGCTTGGCATCGGCCTCGTCCAGCCACTCGACCCCGTCGCGCAGCCAGCCATCGATGAGCTGGCGCACTTCGTCGCGGTTGGCCGCGCCGCGCAGGGGGAACGCCGGTACGGTTTCGCTCAGCTGGATTTGCTGGCGCTGCCGATCGACCAATTGCATGAACCCGCGCACCAGTGCTTCCGGCGTGCCGAAGCCGGGAATGCCGGCGGCCGCAAACGGCGCCCGCGCCGCCGCCTCGGCCACCGGGCCGAGCCAGGCCGCCAGCACCGGCTTGTGCGCCGAGCCCGCGTCGAGTGCCGCCACCACGCCACCGGCCGCGGCCGCGGCATCGCCCAGGCCGGTGGGGCAATACATGGTCGCCACCGCATCGACTTCCGGCGCCGCGAGCAGCACGTCGAGCGCGGCGCGATAGCGCCCCGGTCCCGCATCGCCCACGATGTCGACCGGATTGCCGTGCGACCACGCCGCCGGCAGGACGGCGTCCAGCGCCGCGCACGTCGCCTCACGCAGCGTCGCCAGCCGGCCACCCGAATCGAGCAGCTGGTCCGCCGCGAGCACGCCCATGCCGCCGCCATTGGTGAGCAGGGCCAGACGGTCACCGCCCAGGTGTCGCGGGCGGGCCAGGATCTCGGCCGCATCCAGCATGTGCAGCAGGGTAGCCACGCGCTGGATGCCGGCACGCCGGCAGGCGGCGTCGAACACCGCGTCGCCGCCGGCCAGTGCACCGCTGTGCGAGGCTGCCGCCTTGGCCGCGGCCGGGCTGCGTCCCGACTTCAGGATGATCACCGGCTTGAGCCGCGCGGCGTGCCGCGCCGCGGACATGAACTTGCGCGCGTCGTGGACGCTCTCCAGGTACAGCAGGATGGCCCGCGTACCCGGCTCGGTCGCCAGGTAATCGAGCCAGTCGGCAACGTCCACCTCGGCCATCTCGCCCAGCGAGACCAGCGCGGAAAAACCGACCTCGCGGGAACAGGCCCAGTCGATCATCGTGGTCAGCACCGCACCCGACTGCGACAGCAGCGCAAGCTGCCCGCGCGGCGGCAATGCCTGGGCAAAGCCGGCATTGAGCCCCGCGTGCGGCGCCAGCATGCCGATGCCGTTGGGTCCCAGGATGCGCATGCCGGTGGCGTGCGCGGCAGCCAGCAGCTCGTCACGCAAGCTGCGCCCGGCATCACCTGCCGAGGACTCGGCAAACCCGGCCGACAGCACCACGGCGGCCCGCGTGCCGAGCCGACCCAGGTCGGCGACCACCCCGGGCACTCCCGCTGCCGGGACGGCGATGACGGCCAGGTCCGGTGCTGCCGGCAGGTCTGTCACCTGGCAATACACGCCCGCCGCCGCATCGGCCTGCAAATGCGGATTGACCAGGAACTTGGGCCCCGGAAACGAGCGCAGGTTGCGCGCGGAAACAGCACCCACCGAGCCCGCTCGTCGGCTGGCACCAACCAGGGCCACGGAGGCTGGCTTCACGAAGGCGTCGAGGTTGTACGTGCTCATGGCATGGGCCCGATCGCGCGGGAGTGATCCTATTGTGTCCCAAGTCCACCCACGACCGGCACAGGCCCCAGCGGCTCGGCGATGGCGTCGCGGTTACGCCCCCAAACCCAGGGGGTGAGCGAAAGCGGTCGGGCTGCCAGCTGCGCCACCGCGTCGCAGCCACGCGCGCCCCGCGGGATGCTAAGTTGCGTCATTCGTCGATGAAAGCGGAGTCCCGCCGTGCGCTTGCTCGTGGTCGAAGACTCGGCAAACCTCGGGCGCGATCTGCGCGAGGCCCTCACCCGGGATGGCTACGCCGTCGACCTGGCGGTGGATGGCGCGCAGGCGCAGGAATTCCTGACCAGCTATGCGTACGACACCGTGGTACTGGATCTGATGTTGCCGCGGGTGGACGGCTGGAGCGTGCTGCGCTGGCTGCATGGGCGCGAGCCGCGACCGCGGGTGCTGGTGCTGTCCGCACGTGACCAGGTGGGCGATCGTGTCGAGGCGCTGCATCTGGGTGCCGACGACTACCTGGTCAAGCCTTTTGCCTACGACGAGCTGATCGCGCGTCTGCTGGCGTTGGCGCGACGCCGCGTGGCGTCCGAGCCGACCCTGCGCGTGGGCGCGCTGGAAATCGATCCGCGCGCACGCCAGGCCCGGGTGGCTGGCAACCCGCTGGCGCTCACGCCGAAGGAATACGCGCTGCTGGAAGCACTGTGCATGGAGCGCGGCCGCGTGTTTGCGCGCACCACGCTGTTCGAGCGCCTGTACGACGCGCGCAGCGAGGCCTCGGACAAGGTGATCGAGGTGCTGGTCAGCACGCTGCGCACCAAGCTCGCCAAGGCGGGCGTCACCAGGCTGGTGGAGACCCGGCGGGGCTACGGCTATGTGGTCGCGTAAGTCCCGGCCGCTGTCGATCCACGTCCGCCTGCTGCTGTTCCTCGGCGTCGGCCTGGCGGCACTGATGATGGTGCTGTTCGTGATGCTCGACCGGAGCATCGACCGCAGCGCCCACGGCTATCTGGACAACGCCTTGCGCGCCAGGGCGCACGCGATCGCGGTACTGCTGGAGTCGCACCCGGCCGGCGAGGCGCTGGCCCAGCTGCAGGCCATGAGCCCGGAATACGCCGGCGGCGAACATACCGACTTCCTGCAGCTGTGGGATGCGCAGGGGCGCACGCTGCTGGCCTCGGACAGCAACGACGCCGCCAACCTGGTCCGGCCCACCGGTGTCCCGGCCAATGAACCGTACTTCTACGACCTCGCGCTTCCGGATCTGCATCATGGGCGGGCGGTCGCGCTGCGCGTGACCTTGCAGGGTCGCGCCGGCGACGCGATCCTCGCAGTGGCCGAAGAGCGCGAGCAGATCGACGCGCTCGAGCACGGCCTGCACGTGGCCCTGACCACCGCCGCGGTGATGACCGCGCTGGTTGCGGTGCTGCTCGCCGTGTTGAGCGTCCGTGCCGGGTTGCGGCCGCTGCTGGCGTTCGGCAGCACGGTGCAGCGCACTTCGGAAACCCTGGTCCTGCCCAGTGCGCAACTGGCCCGCGAGCTGCGTCCGCTGGCCGACACCTTGAACGCCGCCTTTGCGCGCCTCAGCCAGGCCCTGCAGCGTGAACGCCGCTTCGCCCACGACGTCGCGCACGAACTGCGCACGCCGCTGGCCGAGATCCGCACGGCGGTGGAACTGGCGCGCCGCGACGCTCCCGCATCGCCGGCGCTGGATGGCGCGCTGGCTTCGGCCGAGCGCATGGCGCGATCCATCGACGGCTTGCTTTCGCTGTCGCGCTACGAATCCGGCCTGCAGGAGGTCCAGACCGAACCACTCGACCTGGCCGACCTGTTGCGCCACATGCTGGGGTCGGCCGAACGCGTGGGCACGCAACGAGCCGTGTCGTTCACACTGGACGCACCCGCCGAGTGCTGGATCGAAAGCGATCCGGCGCTGCTCGAACGCATCCTCGACAATGTGCTGCTGAACGCCGCCACCTACGCTCCAACAGGCTGCACGGTGTCCGTCCGGCTCGTCCAGGACGGGGTGGGTGCGCGCATTGCCGTCAGCAATCCAGCTCCCGAACTGGCACCGGAGGATCTGCATCGACTCGGCGAACGCTTCTGGCGCAAATCGCCGGACCGCACTTCCGGCGACCACGGCGGATTGGGGTTGGCTCTCGCCCAAGGGCTGGCAGAATTGCTCGGGCAACGCCTTGAGTTCCGGCTTGACGCCGGCACGCTGACGGTGACGCTCGCCGACCTGCGCCTGCTGAATCTGCCCGCCTGACCACCGCCCGGTGTGCGGCTTGCGCCGGGCCTTCATCGGCTCAAGAGCTCCAACAGCGCTTCGTGCGCCTTCGGCGCGCGAAAGCTCTCAAGACCTTTGATCAAATTTAAGCTTGTTCAAAGCAGGAGTGCGCATGCTTGCGGCCGGATATCCAGCCGTGAGGTGGTGGCATGCATCGTTGGTTGCCGGTCGGCGTACTGCTGGCCCTGCTCGCAGCTCCGCTCGCGGCGCAGTCTGTGCTCAAGCTGAGCGCGGCGCAGACCCAGGCCCTGGGCATCAAGGTAGGCACCGTGCCGGCCGCTGCGCAGGTGCCGCTCGAAGGCCTGCCTGCAACGGTGCTTCCCCCGCTGCAGGACAGCACGGTGGTGAGCGCGCCCTTCGGCGGCCTGACGACGGCCATCCTGGCGCGCGAAGGCGAGGCCGTACGCCGCGGTCAGCCCCTGGCGCGCATCCAGAGCCGCGAGGCGATGACCCTGGGCGCCGACCTGGCCGCCGCACGCGGCGCC
>JAFKMZ010000034.1 GCA_017305055.1 Lysobacterales bacterium | reverse complement strand
GGTGATGTGTGCCAGATGTTCCATGACTGACAATTCGCAAGGAGTAGAACCCGCATGGCCGAGCAGCCAGCCGAGCAGGCACAACCCACGTTCGCCACCGTCAGCGCCCGCATATCGCCGGTGGGCGGGCTGGACATCCTCTCGCGCAATGAGGTGGCGCGCCTGCGCGACGCCAGCGGTTCCGGCCTGCACGCGCTGGTGCGGCGCTGCGCCCTGGCGGTGCTGACCTCGGGCTCGGTGGGCGACGACCCGCGCAGCATGCACGGCCAGTACCCGCGCTTCGACATCCAGGTCCTGCAGCAGGATCGCGGCATCAAGATCGAGCTCACCGACGCGCCGGCGCAGGCCTTCGTGGACGGCCAGATCATCGTCGGCATCAACGAGCTGCTGGTGGCGGTGGTGCGCGACGTGGTGTACGTGGCTACCCAGCTCGAGGAAATCGGCTATGCCCTCGAGGGCTCGGCCGGGCTGACCCAGCAGGTGTTCGAGATCCTGCGCAACGCGCGCATCCTGCGCCCGAACATGGATCCGAACCTGGTGGTGTGCTGGGGCGGCCATTCGATCTCGCGCGAGGAATACGACTACACCAAGCTGGTGGGTTACCAGCTTGGCCTGCGCGGCCTGGACATCTGCACCGGCTGTGGCCCAGGTGCCATGAAGGGACCGATGAAGGGCGCCACGATCGCACATGCCAAGCAACGGCGACAGGACAACCGCTACATCGGCATCACCGAGCCCGGCATCATCGCCGCCGAATCACCGAACCCGATCGTCAACCACCTGGTGATCATGCCGGACATCGAGAAGCGCCTGGAGGCCTTCGTGCGCATGGGCCACGGCATCATCGTGTTCCCTGGTGGCGTCGGCACGGCAGAGGAGATCCTGTACCTGCTCGGCATCCTGCTGCATCCGGACAATGCCGGCATCCCGTTCCCGCTGATCCTCACCGGGCCACCGCAGGCGGCCGGCTATTTCTCGCAGATCGACCAGTTCCTGCAGCTGGTGCTGGGGCCGGAGGTCACCCGCTTCTACCGCATCATCATCGACGACCCGGCCGCTGTTGCGCGCCTGATGGTCAAGGGCGTCGACCGGGTGCGGCACAACCGCATGGACACCAAGGATGCATTCTTCTTCAACTGGGCGCTGCAGGTACCGCTGGAGTTCCAGGTGCCGTTCCAGCCCACGCATGCCGCGATGCGGGGCTTGCAGATCCATCGTGGCCGCCCACCGCACGAACTGGCTGCCGACCTGCGCCGGGCGTTCTCCGGTATCGTTGCCGGCAACGTCAAGGAGGAGGGCATCCACGCCATCGAGGAACATGGCCCGTTCCGCATCGACGGCGACGCCGACATCATGCGTGCGCTGGACGTGCTGCTGCAGGGGTTCGTCGCCGACCAGCGCATGAAGCTCCCCGGCGGCAGCGCCTACAAGCCCTGCTACCGGATCCAGGCCAGTTGAAGTTCCCTGCCATGCGCCGCGAACCTTGACAGGCCAGGGCGCGCTGCGCAGACTACGCGGCTCACGCCCGAATAGCTCAGCTGGTTAGAGCACTTGACTGTTAATCAGGGGGTCGTTGGTTCGAGTCCAACTTCGGGCGCCAAATTGAAAGGCCGGCAAGTGATTGCCGGCCTTTGTTTTTCTGGCGACGCCAGAAATTTCAGGCTGCAAGCGTTCGACTCTGTGATTTGCCCAGAGGTACAGTTTCGGTACACAGCCGATTCTGGAGCGCTTCATGGCAACGATTGTCCGCACACCTTCGGAGACGTGGAAGGCTGTCATCCGCAAGCAGGGATGGCCGACCACTGCCAAGACTTTCCGCACTCAGCGTGACGCGAAAGACTGGGCGCGCCGCACCGAGGACGAAATGGTGCGCGGCGTGTACATCGAGCGTGGCGCGTCGGAGCGCCTGACTTTGGGTGCTGCACTGGATCGCTACCTGTCGGAGGTGACTCCGACCAAGAAGCCGGCCACGCAGCAGACCGAAATCGAACGGGCCAAGCCGTTGCGGGCCTTCTTCAGCAAGTATTCGCTCGCGGCCATCACGCCCGACCTGGTGGCCCGCTATCGCGACATGCGACTGGCCACTGCGCTGAAGCCACAGAAGGGAGAAAAGAGCACTCGGCTAACGTCCGCCTCGACCGTGCGTCTTGAGCTTGCCCTGCTTGGCCACCTGTTCACCACGGCAATTCGAGAGTGGCGCTTGGGGCTTGCCCAGAACCCCGTGACCCTAGTGCGCAAGCCGAAGCCCGCAGAGGGCCGCGATAGGCGTCTGGACACGACTGAAGAACTGGCGCTGATGAGGGCCGTGGATGCCCACTCGAATCCGATGCTTGGGTGGATTGTGCGGATCGCGGTGGAGACCGGCATGCGCTCTGGCGAGATTCTTGGGCTCCGGCTCAGCCAGGTCGACATGAAACGCCGCATTGTCCGCTTGTCAGATACCAAGAACGATTCGGCACGCACCGTGCCGTTGACGAGAGAAGCCACGCGAGTCTTCCAGGAGGTGTTGAGCCACCCACTGCGTCCGCGTGGCTGTGCTCTGTTGTTCTTCGGCGAACCAGGGCGTGATGGAGAGCGTCGCCCGTACAACTTCAAGAAGTCGTGGAACGGGATCAAGAAGAAGCTCGGCCTTGCCGATCTTCACTTCCACGACTTGCGCCACGAAGCGGTCAGCCGGCTTGTGGAGGGAGGCTTGAGCGATCAGGAGGTCTCTGCGATCAGTGGCCACAAATCCATGCAGATGCTCAAGCGATATACGCACCTGCGAGCGGAGGATCTTGTGGGCAAGTTAGACGCTTTGAAGGAACGATAAAATCGGTGTTTATCATATGTTCATGCTCTTTTGAAGGAGTGATCTTCCCCGGCATTGATTTAGGTAACCGTCTCATTCAAAAAGGGTAATTTAGAGGGGTGGTGACAGGAGGCGTTTTAGGGTGCTCTTGCCGGTCACCAATAGCAAAAACCAAGATATATAACCTTGGTTTTTCAATAAGTTGCAAGATCCCATTCTCGTCGTAGTCTCCGTGTAGACCGTAGTTTCACGGCGCTGACGAGTACGTAAGAGATGACGACCGAAGAGTATTTGCTCGGCAAATTCGGGCCGTTAATGGGAATCGCCGATGTTGCCCAGTTATTGGGCCGGTCGACGGATGGTGTCCGGGTTGCTTTGTACTCGGACGGCGACGTTTCCCAGCGTCTGAAGCCGACGATGGTGCGGGTTGGTCGGCGCGTCTACTTCCGTACATTGCAAGTAGTCGATGCGCTCAAACTCGACGCGCCTGCAGACGGTTCAGCGAGCCCCGCTGCCCAATGAGCATCGCGGCGATGAATTGGGCATGGGCGCAAGCGCTTCCGCCCAGCTCAAAGCTTGTCTTGATGGCGCTGGCCGACGCTGCGGATGAAGTGGGGCAGTGCTTCCCCCGAATCCGAGTGATCGCCAAGAAGTGCTGCATCTCGGAGCGCACAGTTCAGCGTGTCATCAAGGAGTTCGAGCGCGATAACGTGCTTGTTGTACAGCGGCACTATCGCGACAACGGTGCGCAGACTTCAAACCGCTACCAGCTGCAGATGTGGACGGCTGACAAAATGTCACCGGGGCAGATGGCGCGCAATACGCCACCGGACAGAATGTCACCCCCTCCCCGACACGCGTGTCGCGGGGGCGGTGACGCTGCTGTGTCACCCCAAGAACTACCAACTAAACCTTCAGTTGAAACTACTACTACTTGCGCTTCTTTGGTCGAGCCAAGTGCTTGCACGAACCTGGTCATGCCCCGGCGGCTGCCACAGGGGGACAGACCCGGAATCGTGACGCTTCTGCGCGAGGTTCCTGAGGCCGACGCCCAGGTGTTGCTGGACGAGTTGGAAGCAGCGCTGGAGGTGCCAGGAACGATCAAGACCACGCCAGGCCGTTGGTTCTACGGCCTTGTTCAGCGATACGTGCAGGGCAAGTTCAACCCTGTGGGGGCTCCCCTTGTCGCAGCCAGGCGCGCAAAGGCCAACGTGCCGGTGAAGGCTGAGCGCCGGGCAGTCGTCGATCCGGAAGTGGCGCGTTCGCACATCGCGAAGATCGCAGCCGTCCTTCGTGTCACGAGTGAGGTGGCCAAATGACGACGACCGGCAGCATCTTGAGCGTCTACCTGCCTGGCGATCTGAAGCCAAGATGGGTGGCGCACTGCAAGCGGCAGGACGAAACGCCGAGCTCGGGTATCCGTCAGGTCATCGCGCACCTCCTTGCCTCAGTAGAGCAGCCTGGCGTTAGTGCGCAGATTGTCCGCGACCAGGCGGATCTCACGCGGCACCGATTGGAGCTTCGGCTCACCAAGTCCGAGCTGATGAAGATTTCCAAATTGGCCGATGCGCAAGGCCTGTCGCCAAACCGGTGGGTCGCGAGCCTCGTTCGTGGGCACCTCACCAGGCAGCCGCAATTCGGCATGGTCGAGCTGACCGCGCTTGCCAGCTCGAACACGGCCCTGTTGTCGATCGGTCGGAACCTGAATCAGGTCGCGCGGCGCTTAAATACCGGCGAAGGTGCGGACGCAAAGCCCAGTGTCGACGAAATTCGCGCGCTTTCCGCGTTCATCAAGGAGCATGCGGCGCAGGTCGCTACTGTGATGCGGGCAAACGTCGACCGGTGGACGCTGGTATGAGCGAGCGCATCGACGATCTGCTTGATGCATGGTTCGAGCGGTCGTTCCGACGCCCCAGCGGAGGGCGCGCAGCAAAACGGACGCTCGCCCATACCAAGGTCACCCCCGCGAAACACACGAGCGCTCCTCGCAAGGGAATGCAAATGGGCCGTCTGAGGCTGACCAGCACGGTGCGGAAGGCACCGGAAGTGATGGTCAAGATTTCGGGGGGCGGCAAGAGTATGCCGCAGGTGGCGGCCCATCTCAGTTACATCTCGCGGAACGGCCAAGTTGAGCTTGAGAACGAGAACGGTGAGGTTGTGGCGGGGCGAGAGGCGTTGCGGGATCTGCGCGACGAATGGCAGTACGGCCAGTACGGAATCCCGGAAGTGGGCCGCTACAAGCAGGCCTTCAACATCGTTTTGTCGATGCCGCCGGGTACCGATCGTGCGGCTGTCAAAAGCGCGGCTCGCGACTTTGCGACAAGGCAATTTGGCGGCAACCATCCCTATGTATTCGCGGAGCACGCTGACGAAGCGCATCCGCACGTCCACCTATGCGTCAAGGCGATGGGCGACAACGGGACGCGGCTGAATCCGCGTAAGGCCGACTTACAGCGGTGGCGCGAAGAGTTTGCGCTATCGCTCAGGGAGCAGGGCGTGGCCGCCAATGCGACGCGCCGCGTCGCACGTGGCGTCGTCAGGAAGGGCATCAGGCAACAGGTCTATCAGATGGAACGCCGAGGCCATGCCACGACCGCGATGGCTGGCCAGCGCCGCGCAGTGGCCGAAGAACTGCGGGGCAAGCATTTGTTTCCGAATCCACTGAAGCACGTCATCGACCAGAGCCGAAAGCGGGTGATCGCGTCGTATGGGGAGGCTGCGCGCCTGCTTGCGGTATCGCCCGCCAAGGAAGACCAGCGCCTTGCGCTTGAGATTGTCGAATTTGTTCGACGGATGCCGCCACCGCTCTCCACTCGTGAGGCTGTGGTCGCCAGGAAGCGCGACCGGGAGCACAAGCAAGAACAAGGCACGCAGCAAGCGCGTGAACCGAACCCCCGCGAGAACGCGGGCAAGACCGAGGAGAAGGAACGATGACTCGCAACACTGCAATCCGGCCGGCGCTTGCGTTGGGCCTGTTCGCGTTGACCACGGCGGCGTGGGCGCAAATCCCGGTGACTGACGCCGCCAACATCACGCAGAGCGCGATGGCACACGTCGAGGATATTGCGAAGTTTGTCCAGCAAATCGAACAGCTAAAGCTGCAGGTGGAGCAGCAGAAGCAGCAGTTCGACGCACTGACAGGCTCGCGCAATCTGGGCGACATTTTCAACGATCCGCGATTTCGCCAGTACCTGCCACAGGACTGGCAGAAGGTCTACGACTCAGTGAAGTCCGGCGGCTATGCCGGCCTGACCGGAACCGCGAAGTCGATCTACGACGACAACCACATCTACGACGCCTGCAGTTCATTTCTGGAAGCCGGTCAGAAGTCAGTTTGCGAACAGCAGGCGACCAAGCCTGCGCTCGATCAGGGCATGGCAGAAGATGCCTACCAGACCGCCACGGATCGGCTCAACCAGATTGAGCAACTGACGCAGCAAATCAACGCCACCCAAGACCCGAAGGCCATCGCGGAACTGCAGGGCCGCATCGCCACGGAGCAGGCGTCCATCCAGAACGAACAGACGAAGTTGCAGCTCTACCAAATGGTGGCTGACGCACAGGACAAGATTCAGGAGCAACGGCAGCGCGAGTTGAACGTCCAGGCTGCCGCCCGCCGTGGGTACGTCCAACCTACCCCGGTGCGGGTGTTGATCGGGGGTGGCGAATGAGCGCAAGCCCGCAGGTAAGCAACGTGGTGTACCTGAAGCCTAGGCGAAAGAAACCTCACCCGACAGCGATCAACTACCGCGACCTCGCGGGCTACTGCGACTCGCCCGAACGGGACGGCGATGTGCAAGTCATGCTTCGGGCCGACTACTGGCGCGGCTTCAGCATGTTGGTCTTGGATGATCGCAGGGCAATTCGGGTGGTCGACGACAACAACCGCCCACATCGCTTTCGCACCCTCGAAGTTGCGATGGACGAGCTGATCGACGTGCCCTTCATTGCCGAGCGGATCATCGTCGATTGCAGTCGCTGGAAGTGATTCAACCCGCCGTCACAAATCGGCGATCCCACCTTGCAAGGAGATACGCATGCTTTACCTCACACTGATCCCGGCTGCTCTGATGAGCCTGGCTATCGTCCGGTTCTGGTACTGGCTTCGCCGACTGGGCTACGCCGGCGAAGTTGTCGGGCGCGCACCCAATATGCTCGCGCTCGACGGCGTGTCCCTTTTGATGGCGGCACTCTCCGGGTACTGGAGCCTGCATGGCTGGTTCGGCGTGACGCTGCCGATCCTGCAGGATGGCCCGATGGCCGACTGGCAGGTGACATTCCTAGCCATTGTTACCAGCGTTGTCTGCTGCGTCGTGGCTTATTTCAACGCCGGCGAGCGCTTCACCCACCCGAGCCTCGCAGGCATGCGCGAAGCCGCCCTGCGAACGCTGGCAGCGCTCCGGATCATCGACGCCGTGGAGCTGGCGCGGCTAGTGGAGAACGGCCAGGCGTACGCGACCCACGAAAAGAGCCAACCCGGCAAGGGTCGCATCATCGACGTCAAGGAGATTCGGAAATGAAGATCGCTCAAGCCATCGTGTTGATTGCAGTCGCCAGCCTCTCCGCGTGCGGAAGGAGCGGCGCCGTGCAGACGGTTGACTGGTACAAGGCGCATGCTCCCGAGCGCAAGGCGATGCTGGATCGTTGTGGCGCTGATCCTGGAGAACTTGCCTTGACGCCGAACTGCATCAACGCACGGAAAGCCGACACCATCCTCGCATCCGAGCGGCGCGGATACGTCCAGCCGGCACCCATCCACGCGAAGATTGGAGGCTGACCATGAGTGGCCCGGTCATCTTCCAATTCATGGGCGATTCGCTGGACTTTGCCCTTCATAGCTTCGTCGAGGTCACCTCTGGCCGGGTTATCTTCGATTTCACGCTGTTTGCCACGGCCTGCACCGCGATCTACATCGCTTGCATGGGTTACGCGGTCACCGTTGGCCATGTCCAGGAATCGTTCACTGCGTTCCTCATCAAGAGCGCCAAGCTCGTTCTGATTTCGACCTTCGCGCTCAATGCGGGCAACTACTCGCATTGGGTGGTCGGCACGCTGCAAGGGCTGGAGCAGGGCATGACGTCGGCCTTCAGTGGTAGCGACGCGGATGCCAACGTATACAAGACGCTGGATGAAACGCTAGACAAGGGACTGAGCATCGCGGCGAACCTCCAGCAGCAGGCCTCCGGTCGCGGCGTCACCGAAATAGGGGCGGCGATCAGCGACGAAATCAACGCGGCCGTGGTCGCCCTGTCGACGTTGCTTATCATGTTGCCGGCCGGAGCAATGATCATTGTCGCCAAGGCCGGACTTACCCTCATGCTTGGTATCGGCCCCTTGTTCATCATCTGCCTGATGTGGCCACCGGCAACCCGCTTCTTCGATAGCTGGTTCGGGCAGTGTTTGAACTACATTTTGCGCATCGCGCTTCTATCTGCGGTCTCGGCCTTCGCGGTGGCAGCCTTCTCCGCTTACACCTCGTCGGTGAATCCCGCCGGCGATCAGAACACGCTGTTTACCGCTCTGTGCATGGCAGTGATGGCCGGCATCCTGTTCTGGCTGCTGTACGAGACGAATAACATTGCAACCGCTCTGGCAGGCGGCATGTCGTCGGTGGCTGTAAGCCTGCGCAACCTCGCCGCTCCCGTCACAGGAGGCATGCGCGCGACCAAAGAGGCGGGCAACATGTTGAACCCGATCAGCACGCGGCGAGATCTGCAGTCCGGCATGATGTCCACCGGTACGCGGTTTGATCATATGGTGGCGGGAAACACCATCTTGAACCCGGCTTACCGGCAGGCCATCAAGGACAACATCGGGCGAAACTGGGGCTCGAAA
Organism: Lysobacterales bacterium; assembly: GCA_017305055.1. GTDB lineage: Bacteria > Pseudomonadota > Gammaproteobacteria > Xanthomonadales > Rhodanobacteraceae > Rhodanobacter. The sequence goes on along the minus strand of JAFKMZ010000034.1, from coordinate 25,159 downwards.
CGTGGTGGTAAGGTCACTAGGTAGCGGCATCGTCACCTGCACTGTCACTGTGCAGCTAGGGAGGAGGAAGCATGAATGAGCAGGAACAGCGGCGTGAAGCTTTCCGCCAAGCTAACGCAATCGTTGGGCTGGAGGGCTGGCAGCCTTCGCCTTCTGCGTTGGCAGTCCAGGAGCGAGTCATCCGGGGCGAGCTGACGCACGACCAGGCTGTGGCCCTCCATATTGCCCAAGCATTGGAACGCCAGCGGTCAACGCTCGGCGGGTGACGACGATGGCGAGCGAACCCGTGGAACGCCTATCAGTTCAGGTGTCTCCTGCACTGAAGCAGGCGCTAAGCGTGCAGGCGAAGCGAGCCGGATTGTCGCTTTCCGAATGGGTGCGAACTCGCTTGGAGCTTGAGGGAACCGATCCGGACGAAATGCGCGCCTTCGTCCGCGAGATTGCCAAATTGCGCGAGCGGCTTGAACGTAGCAAGGCCGAGTCTGAAGCCAGCAAGGCGAGGTCGGAAGCCTGGGAGCGCGATATGCCTGCACGGGTGGCTGCTATCCGGGCCGAGGTGGCGCGCGAATTCCAGGAGCTTGGCCTGGTGGTCGGATCGCATACCGACTCCCCATCCCCTTAAAAAGGGATCGCGGTACGGGGCTGCACGCAACATGCAGCCCGAAGCACGCCCGTGGATCTGTGGACAATCCGGCGCTGCCGGATACCGTCCTAGCCGCTGCGCGGCTCCCGCTGGACAGCCCGTGGACGACAGGTCGCCCACCGCCTGCCCAGCGGTCGGCCGTTGCCCACGAGCCCCACCGGCTCAGCCACATGCGGGATGAAGTAGTTCAAAGGCCACCGCTGAAGCCTTTGAAAATGCGCTGAAGAACTCCCGCGTCAGGTGTTGGCCACGGCTGATGAGGGTTGCCAACCATCACACCAACCGCGCGGGGCAGGGGGGGGAATTTGAGAATCTCAAAAAACGGAGCGTGGTTTGAGCTAGTGCAGGATAGGCTGTCGCCGGTATTCATCACATGCGCTGGCATGTGATGGTGCTTCGCTTCGCTGAGGGCTGCCGCGCCCGTCAAGTTGCGATCCCGCGACCCCCGTGACAGAGTTCCCGCATTGCAAGGGGGCGTTCGCCCAGGATTTGCACGAAAACAAGTCTTGGTGTGGGCGAAGCGATGAGCGTGGAAGAAAAACCGAATCCGGTACTGACCGAGGCAGATACCTGCCGTGAGTACGTGACTCCGGGCCTGCAGCGGGCGGGCTGGGGTGCGTCCCCGCACGCCATTGGCGAGCAGCACGCCATCACTTCCGGGCGCATCGTGTTGGTCGGCGGCAAGCCTCGTCGCGGGAAGCAGCGGCGAGCGGACTACGTCCTGTATCTGCGCCGGGACTTCCCGATTGCTGTCGTCGAAGCCAAGGAAATCGGCTTGCCGGCCGAGAATGGCGTCCAGCAGGCGCGTGAGTACGCCGAGATGCTGGGGCTGCGTTTCGCCTATGCCACTAATGGTCGACGCATCATCGAGATCGACTACACGGCTGGCACTGAGCGTGAGGTTGATCGCTATCCGAGTCCTGACGAGCTGTGGCACCGGCTCAGTCAGGGCACGCACCTACCGGAGCCGGTCGCCAAGCATTGGCTGGAACCGTACAACCTTGCTTCCGGCAAGATCCCGCGTTACTACCAGGACATCGCCATCAATCGCGTGATTGAGGCGATCCTGTTGGGCCAGCCGCGCGTGTTGCTCACCCTGGCCACTGGTACTGGCAAGACCTGCGTGGCGTTCCAGATCTGCTGGAAGCTGTGGAACAGTCGCTGGAATCGCAACGGCGAATACCGACGTCCGAAGATCCTCTTCCTCGCCGATCGCAACATCCTCGTCGATGATCCCAAGGACAAGATGTTTGCAACGTTTGGCGACGCGCGCCACAAGATCAGCGGAGCCGACCCCAGTCAGGCGCGCGATATGTATTTTGGTATCTACCAATCGCTGGCCAATGGCAGCGACGATGACCTGTTCCGCCAGTACCGTCCGGATTTTTTCGACCTCATCGTCATCGACGAGTGTCATCGCGGTTCTGCGCGCGATGACAGCAACTGGCGTCGCGTGCTCGATTATTTCATGCCTGCCGTGCAACTCGGGATGACCGCCACGCCGTTGCGCGACGAGTCGCGCGACAGCTACGAGTATTTCGGCAATCCGGTCTACACGTAAAGCTTGCGCCAAGGCATCGAGGACGGCTTCCTTGCCCCTTACCGCGTGCATCGTGTCATCACGACGGCCGATGCGGCCGGCTGGCGTCCCAATCGGGATGAGTTGGATCGTTACGGTCGCCCGATCCCGGATGACGAGTACCAAACCAAGGACTTCGAGCGGGCAGTGGCCTTGCGCGCCCGCACCAGGGCGATCGCGCGGCACCTGACGGACTTTCTCAAAGGTTCTGACCGCTTCGCCAAAACGATCGTGTTCTGTGTCGACCAGGAGCATGCCGCAGAGATGCGCGAGGAGCTCATCAACTTCAACAGCGACCTGGTGAAGCTCTATCCGAACTACGTTTGCCGCGTCACGTCCGATGAAGGAGCTATCGGCCTGGGGCACCTAGCCGATTTTCAGGACATCGACGAACCTACGCCGACCATCCTCACCACCTCACAAATGTTGACGACCGGTGTCGATGCGGAGACGGTAAAGAACGTGGTGTTGGCGCGCGTGGTGGGTTCGCGTTCGGAGTTTAAGCAGATCATCGGCCGAGGTACGCGGCTGCGCGTGGACTACGGCAAGGAGTTCTTCAACATCATCGACTTCACCGGTACGGCGACCCAGCATTTCGCCGACCCGGACTTTGATGGCGAGCCTGCCCACATCGAGCAGATCACCATCGACGAGCAGGGCGAGGTACGAGCGCAAGAGGCTGTTTCCGAGCAAGACGAAACGCCCGAGCACGATGTCACGATTGAGCCGGGCATGCTGGATGCCGAGATCACCAGCGAGGGGTCCGACGAGCCGCGCAAGTTCTATGTCGATGGCGGCACCGTCGAGATCATCGGGCATCTGGTCTACGACCTTGATGCAGCCGGCAAGAAGCTTCAGGTAGTGCGCTACACCGAGTATTCGGCGCGTACGGTGCGTTCTCTGTATCCCAATCGCGCCGAACTACAAGCCGCGTGGGCCAAGCCGGATACCCGTGCCGAGGTGTTGCACGAGTTGGCAGAGCGTCAGATCAGTTTCGACGAGCTGGCTTCCGCCAGCGGGCAGACTGACGCCGATCCATTCGATCTGTTGTGCCACCTGGCCTGGAATGCCCCGTTGCTTACCCGACGCCAGCGGGCCGAACAGGCACGCAAGCGTACACATGACCAGTTCGAGCGGCACGGCGATACGGCACGGGAAATTCTCGACCTGCTGCTGGAGCGCTACGTCGAGCGCGGCATCATCCAGTTCAGTCATCTGTCCGAGCTGTTGAAGGTTCAGCCCTTCGACCGCTTTGGCAGTCCTTCCGAAATTGCCAACCGTCACTTCGGCAGCGTGCCCGTCATGCGCGACGCCATCATCCAGCTGCAGACGGCGCTCTACCAATAATTCGAACGAGCCTCAATGTCCCGTACCAAACAAGCGAAACCCAAACAGACAACCGCCCAGCAGTTGTCGGCCCTGATCAAATCTGCGCGTCAGATCCTGCGCAAGGACAAAGGCCTCAATGGCGACGCCGACCGCCTGCCGTTGCTCACCTGGGTGATGTTTCTCAAGTTCCTCGACGACCTCGAACGCCGCCACGAAGAGGAAGCTGAGCTCGACGGTACGCCGTATCATTCGATCATCGACTTCCCCTATCGCTGGCGTGATTGGGCCGCGCAGCCTGATGGCATCAACGGCGACGAGCTACTGGCCTTCCTCAATCAGGACGAGGCTATGCGCCCGGATGGCCAGCGCGGCCCCGGACTGTTTGCCTACCTACGCGCGCAGGCCGAGCGTGACGATCATAACGGCCAGCGCAGCGTCATCGCCAACGTGTTCAAGGGCGTGCAGAACCGCATGGTCAGCGGCTACCTGCTGCGCGACATCCTGAATAAGATCAATGCCATCCATTTCACCAGCAGCGAGGAGGTGCATACCCTCTCGCATCTGTACGAGTCAATGCTGCGCGAAATGCGTGACGCCTCGGGCGACAGCGGCGAGTTTTATACGCCTCGCCCGGTCGTGCGTTTCATGGTCGAGGTCACCTCGCCGCAGCTCGGCGAAACCGTGCTCGATCCTGCCTGCGGCACTGGAGGGTTTCTGGTCGAAGCCTATGACTATCTTGCACGGCAGGTGAAAGCCCCGGTCCAGCGTAGGCAGTTGCAGCAGGACACGCTGTTCGGTCAGGAGGCCAAGCCGCTGCCCTACATGCTGGTGCAGATGAACCTGCTGCTACACGGGCTGGAAGCGCCGCAGATCACCTACGGCAATACCTTGCAGCACCGTCTCACCGAGATCGGGCACGATCAGCGCGTGGACGTGATCCTTACCAACCCGCCGTTCGGCGGCGAGGAGGAGGCTGGCATCAAGGCCAACTTCCCGCCGACCATGCAGACGTCCGAAACCGCACTACTGTTCCTGCAGTACATCATGCGCAAACTGCGGATGGTCGGCTTCGGTGCCGACAAAGGCGGCCGTGCCGCCGTGGTGGTGCCCAACGGCACGTTGTTCGGTGACGGCGTGGCCGCGCTGATCAAGCAGCAATTGCTCAATGACTTCAACTTGCACACCGTCGTGCGCCTGCCGCAAGGCGTGTTCGCGCCGTACACTGACATCCCCGCCAACCTGCTGTTCTTCGACCGCAACGGCAGCACCGGCGACATCTGGTTCTACGAACTGCCGCTGCCGGTGGGTCGCAAGAAATATTCCAAGACCGCGCCGCTGCAGTACGAGGAGTTTGCCGAATGCCTTGCTTGGTGGAATGACCGCGAGGAAGGCCCGCAGGCGTGGAAGGTCACTGCCGCCGAGGTCGTTGAGCGCGGTTACAACCTCGATCTGAAGAATCCCAATGCAAAGCAGAACCTGGAGCATGCTCACCCGAAGGATCTGATCGCCAGCATGCGCAGCCACGAGGCTGAAGTGCAGCGGCTACTGGGAGAGATCGAGAAACTTGTCGGCGAGGTGGCGGCGTGAGGCAATCGTCGTACGTCGCGCTTGGTGAGTTGCTTGCGCGGGCCGAAGAGCCGACCGTGCTCACGGCCGACGGCGAGTACCACGAAGTCACGATCAGGCTGTGGGGCAAAGGTGTCGTCAGCCGTGGAAAGGTTCGTGGCAGTGATGTGACGACAACGCGGCGCTTTGTGCGCGCGAGCCAGCTCATCTTGTCGAAGATCGACGCGCGCAATGGCGCGATAGGAATGGTTCCGCCAGAGCTGGATGGAGCCATTGTCAGCAACGACTTTCCTTCCTTCACATTCAGCGACCTGAAACGCTGCGATCCAGCGTACATGGGCTGGCTTGTGCGCTCGGCGACCTTCGTTGAGCTCTGCAAGGCAGCGAGTGAAGGCACAACGAATCGGGTGCGTATCAAGGAGGATCGTTTCCTTGCGCAGGAAATCCCGCTCCCGCCGCTGGCCGAACAGCAAGCCATCGTCGCCCACCTCGACGCGCTAGCCGACAAAACCCGGCAACTGATCGAACATCTCGACGTCATCGAAGCCGATGCCGACCGTCTTCTGGCCCTGCATTTTCGTGATGCTATCGCTGACGCGCCGTACCGTCCGATGGCCGAAGTCGCTCCGCTGGTGCGTCGCGAAGTGACCATTGATCCAGAGGCCAGCTATCCAGAACTGGGAATCCGTTCGTTCGGTAAAGGCACCTTCCACAAACCGGCGGTATCCGGCATGGAACTCGGCACCAAACGCTTGTTCCGCATCCAGGCAGGTGACTTACTATTCTCCAATGTGTTCGCGTGGGAGGGTGCCATCGCGATCGCCAAGAGCGATGACAACGGGCGTTTCGGGTCGCATCGCTTCATGACTTGCGTCGTCGACCCAGGGGCAATGTTTGCCGAGTTCCTGCGCTACTACTTGTTGGGTTCCGATGGCTTGGAGAAGGTGCGCGAAGCGTCGCCTGGTGGTGCCGGTCGCAACCGCACCCTAGGGGTGGAGAAGCTCGCCAAAGTTGACGTGCCCGTGCCTTCGCTGGTGGCCCAGCAAGCCTTCGTTGCCCTGCAGGCCCACGTACAAGCGCTTAAGGCTCGTCACGCCGCCATCCGTGCTGCTAACGCCGTGCTGCTCCCCGCCACCCTCGAACGCCTGTTCACGGCCTGATCGGTCGTGAATTCCGGGCGCGACTTGGCAGAGAGTGGAAGGACTTGATTGGGAAATAAATTAGGTGTAATTTCCGCTTAACGAAATTCATTGCGAGCGTTGCCTGTGACCTCTCAAGCGGAAAAGACCATCGTCGACGCTTTGCTCAAGCATCTTCCCAAGGCTCTTTGCCACGGGTTGGAGGAAGGTTTGGTTGCAGCTGGTGCACGGGCTTACCGTGATAGCGCCCAGCGCCACGAAGGCCATCTTCCCAGCGTTCTTGGACAGTCGCGTCACTTCCATTCCAACGAGCAGTTCGCTCTTGCCTTGGATATGGCCAGCGTCGTCCATAACCCACTGCGTGGTAACGACATCATCATCGGTGAGCTGGGGCCGTTGCGGATCGGTCGGTTTTGTACTCACCACAGCAAGTGGAACAACGCGAAACGTAGCAAGCGTCGGCTTGACGTGGCCAGTCACAACCAGTGGCTTGAGCGCATGGTTCAACCAAGGCTGTTTGGCGAGCAATCCAAAGGGCCTCTGATCGCCGTTTTTCTTGTATCGGTCTACAGCAGTGATGTTCGCATTCAGCCTGAACTTCCGTTGTCAGTCGAAATTGCTGTGTTGGATACGACTCTCTCCGAACGGTTGTTCAGTGAACCGTTGAACGTATTTCTTGGCCGCTACGCACAACCTGCGGAACAGCAGGATATTGCCCGTGTTCGTCTCAAGGCAGCCGTCAAGAAGCAGCAAGACTCACAGCCATGAAACGCGGTGTAAATGGATTTCGTCCAGAGCGCCTTACTCAGGTGCTCGACGCGCGTGGAATTTCGCAGGTGCAGCTGGCTGCGATCGCTGGCGTGTCGACTGGATCAATCAGTAAGTGGCGAAACGGCCTGCAAGAGCCTCAGGCAGATGCGCTGGCCAATCTTGCGCGAGCAGTCAATGTGCAGCCTAGTTGGTTTCTCCGGCCCATCCCGGAGTTCGATGCCAGTGTGCAATTGTTCCGGAGCAATGCATCGGCGTTGAAGTCAGCCCGCGCCCTGATGTCTGCCCGCCACGCTTGGTCGAAGGAGCTGGCTGCGGAGTTCGGCGAGTTCGTCGAATACCCAAACGTGGCATTTCCCGAGCGAAACTTTCTCGACCCAAACGAGATCACCAACGAAGAAATCGAACTTGCAGCGTCGGAGTGTCGCCAGCTCTGGAAGCTTGGGCTTGGGCCAATTCCAGATGTTGTGCTTGCCATCGAGAATGCTGGCGGCATCGTTGTGCGCGAAGTGACGGGTGTCGCACGCATTGAGGGACTTTCGAGTTGGTGCGCCGTCAACGGTCGCCCGTTTGTATACCTAAGTGCTGACAAGGCCAATGGCTTTCGTAGTCGATTCGATGCTGCGCATGAGCTGGGGCATGTCGTTCTGCATAAGCACATCTCGCCGCACATCGCTCAGGCAAACCACAAGGAAATGGAGCGCCAGGCACACTACTTCGCAGGCGCTTTTTTGTTGCCCGCGGAGACGTTTTCGGCGGAGGTTCCGCCCATGCCGACCTTGGATACGCTGCTTGCTCTCAAGCCACGATGGAAAACTTCCGTTGCTGCGATGCAGATGCGTCTTGCGGCCTTGGGGTTGATCGACGAAAGAGAGCAATTGAATCTTTGGAAGCGCCGATCTGCTCGTTTCGGGGGGAAGTCCGAGCCGCTGGATGATCAGCTGGTTCCAGAACAGCCGCGTCTGCTGCGACGAGCGATCGCCATGATGGTCGAAGGAGGGGTGTTTTTACGGGAGAACATCCCCGATAGAGTTGGGCTGTCTGCAGGCGACGTTCAGAATCTGGCGAGCTTGCCTGAAGGATATTTTGCGGCTGGTTGTGGACAAGTCATTGATTTGAGTGAAATTCGTCTTCGACGCGGCATGCGTTAACCAGCCGTATAAATTCCAGCGTGGCTCTTGCCGCCAATATACCTAGGAAGGTATAGTGTTCCGACTATTCGTGCATGATGATGCTGAAGCTGACTTGGAAGATCTTTGGTCGAGCGATCCCGTTGCGGCGGCTCGAGTCACAGTTCTACTTGAAGAATGCCAAGGCAACCAAGATCTTCTGGACAGGCTGACACAGCACAAATTCGGTGCGGATCGATCCGCTGACATTGATGTCAGCATGTGGCAAGAACAACAGCAAAAGCGTAGGAATCTGTGGCGAGTCAAGATATGGGACTTGGAGAACAAGGGTCTTCGTTACCGCATCGTTTACGCCTTCATTCCACAAAAGCACACTTACCATGTGCTGGCTGTCGCCCCCAGGGAGTTCAACTATGACGAAAGCCATCCGCTTACCCAGCGCATCCTCCATGCCTACGAAGAGCTTTGAGCGCACCGGTGATGGGGTTACGTTGCTGACAAGCTCGGTTTCTGAGCCTTGCCAAGTGTTTTCTTTTGGTGACTACCTTTCACCTGCTGAGGTTGCGCCCCGTCGGCACGTTGCCATTGCCGATTTGGTCTCGAAGTGGGATGCGAATCCCACACGTCGTGCTGCTATGGAAGATGCACGTCGATGGCTGGCGGATGAGTTTCACGGGGATGACGGCATCACTTTGCGTACCTTGCGTATGCGCAAAGGACTTTCTCAGCTGCAGTTGGCAACCGCCATCGGGACGAGTCAGCCGCATATCGCTCGGATTGAAGGTGGTGCTGACAATTTGAATATTGATACCTGCCGGCGGATTGCATCTGTTCTTGAAGTGGACATGAACTCGCTGGATCAAGCCCTTCGCCAGCAGCAGAAGATCACTGAGGCAAAGTCCCGTTCATGAACCGCTACGCGCATTCAACATTTTGCGATGATATTAGGCATGAGTTGGGTGGAAAGCTCACGCTTGTGGGCATCTACGCTGGTGACCTCCTCGTTCCGGCATTTCCGTGCGTACTGCCGAAGCTTTGCCTCGTGTTAAATATTCTCACGTCGAGGAGTCAGCCTTTCCAGCGATTGAAGATCCGCATACTCAAAGATGAGGAGACGCTCGCAGAGGGCGAACTTCAAATGCAGGACTTGACCGCTGTGGTTGCTGATGCGATTCCTGACGATGGTGAGTCTGACGAGACAAATCAGTGGCTGGGAATGACCGCCCATTTCGTGTTTTCACCACTCAAGCTCGATGGTCCAGAGATCATTCGAGTTCGGGTCGAAACTGAAGACGGAGAGATGAGGGCAGCCGGTTTGCGCATCGCGCAAATGCAAGCGATTTCACTTGCTGAGCTTGGTGGGTTAGGTGCGGCTTCAGAGCAGTTGAAATGAGCTCGAAGCGGTACACCAGCGGTACACCGCTCAGCTTTCCGACCTTTCGTTCAACTTCGCCAAGCTTCTGATTGCAAACTGCTTTTAGCTTCCAAAGCCTTCGCCAAGCTTCGCTAGGCTTTCCGTAACATATTGATTTAGCAGCGGACTGTTAATCAGGGGGTCGTTGGTTCGAGTCCAACTTCGGGCGCCATCTTCCAAGGCCAGCAAACCATTGCTGGCCTTTGTGCTTCTGGGGGCGTGGCGACTTGGGATGGTCTGGATGCGGGTGCGCCGGGGGGATTATGCCCGGCTTGCACGCGCGCCCTACAATGGGACGTCCAAACCAGGAGTCGTCATGTCCGTCGCCATCTCCACAGCCCCCGTCCCGTCCAACGAACCAGTCCACAGCTATGCGCCGGGGACGCCCGGGCGTGCCAGCCTGCAGGCGCAGCTGGCGCGGATGGCGGCGGAGAAGATCGAGATCCCGCTGGTCATCGGCGGCCACGAGGTGCGCACCGGCAAGCTGGCGCAGGCGGTCATGCCGCATCGCCATGCCCACGTGCTGGCCGACGTGCACCAGGGTGGCGCGGCCGAGGTGCAGCGGGCTATCGAATCTGCGCTGCGCGCGCAACGGGATTGGGCGGAGCTGCCCTGGGAGGCGCGTGCCTCGGTGTTCCTGAAGGCCGCGGACCTGCTGCAGGGTCCATACCGCGATGTGGTCAATGCCGCCACCATGCTCGGCCAGAGCAAGACCTGCCACCAGGCGGAGATCGACAGCGCCTGCGAGCTGATCGACTTCCTGCGCTTCAACGTCGCGTTCTACGAGCAGATCCTGCGCGAGCAGCCGCAGAGCGCGCCCGGCATGTGGAACCGCCTGGAGCACCGCCCGCTGGAAGGCTTCGTGTTCGCGGTGACGCCGTTCAACTTCACCTCGATTGCCGGCAACCTGCCGACCGCGCCCGCGCTGTGCGGCAACGCCGTGATATGGAAGCCGGCCAGCACGGCCATCTACAGCGCCCACGTCCTGATGCAGGTGTTCCGGGAGGCCGGACTGCCGGACGGCGTGATCAACATGGTGAACGGCAGCGGTGCGACGATTGGCGACCCGGTGCTGGCCAGCCGACACCTGGCCGGCATCCACTTCACCGGCTCGACCAAGGTGTTCCATCAGATGTGGCGCACGGTGGGCAACAATATCGACCAGTACGTGAGCTATCCGCGCCTGGTCGGGGAAACCGGCGGCAAGGATTTCATCGTCGCGCATGCCAGTGCCGACCCCGCCGCGCTGGGCACGGCCATCCTGCGTGGCGCGTTCGAGTACCAGGGCCAGAAGTGCTCGGCGCCGAGCCGCATCTACGTGCCCAGCAACCTGTGGCCGCAGCTCAAGCAGGCCCTGCTCGACCAGGTGCCCGGTATCCCGATGGGCGACGTGGCCGACTTCGGCAATTTCATGGGCGCGGTGATCGACCGCGCGAGCTTCCAGACCCAGCGCACGGCGATCGAGGAGGCGCGGGCCTCCAATGAGGCGGAGATCCTGGTCGGCGGCGAGTGCGATGATCGCGAGGGTTGGTTCGTGCGCCCGACGGTGATCCTCACCGGCAACCCGGCCTACCGCACCATGTGCGACGAGCTGTTCGGCCCGGTGGTGACTGTACACGTCTACGACGAATCGAAGTGGCTGGACACCCTGGGCCTGGTGGACCGGACCAGCCCTTACGCGTTGACCGGCGCGGTGTTTGCACGCGACCGTGGCGCGATCCAGCAAGCTATGGAGCATCTGCGCAACGCTGCCGGCAACTTCTACATCAACGACAAGCCCACCGGCGCCGTGGTCGGCCAGCAGCCGTTTGGCGGCGCCCGCGCGTCGGGCACCAACGACAAGGCCGGTTCCATGCTGAACCTGGTGCGCTGGATCAGTCCGCGTGCGATCAAGGAAACCTTCGTCCCGCCCACCGACTACCGCTACCCGTACATGGGCCGCTGACAGCGGGGATTCCGTCGCCCGGCGCCGACCGGGTGCCCGTCCTAGGGCGCGGGCGATGGATAACCTTGACAGGCTCCATCATTTCCAAAATACTGAAAGTATGGAAATGAAAGCAGCCCTCAGTGTCTTGAGCGCCCTCGGACACGAGTCCCGATTGTCAGCCTTCCGCGCGCTCGTCCAGGCTGGACCCGACGGAATGCCGGTGGGCGAACTGCGCGAACGGCTGGACTTGCCGCCGGCAACGCTCACGGCGCATCTCAACGTATTGCGTGCCGCAGCCCTGGTACATGACCAGCGCGAAGGCCGGAGCATCCGCGTGCGTGCGAACTATCTCCAGATGAACGCGCTGCTCGCGTACTTGACTGAAAACTGCTGCGCCGGGACCGCAGACTGCGATCCCGTCGCCGCCTGCCATCCCCGCAAGACCGGAGCCATCCCATGAATCGATTCCATGTCCACCTCAACGTCGCAGATCTCGATGCAAGCGTGCGCTTTTATTCCGCACTGTTCGCGGTGGAGCCGACGGTCCTGAAGCCGGACTACGCGAAATGGATGTTGGACGACCCGAAGGTGAACTTCGCGATCTCCAATACCGGCCGAATGCCCGGTGTCGACCACCTGGGTTTCCAGGTGGAGACCGACGCCGATCTCGGCACGCTGGGTAATCGCCTGGAAGCGGCCGGTGCCGCCATCGTGCCTGAGCGGGCTGCGACCTGCTGTTATGCACGGTCCGACAAATTGTGGGCGGAAGACCCTCAAGGCACGCGCTGGGAAAGCTTCCGCACGGTCGGTGATGCGACAACCTACTATGCCGCGGGCGCGAGTTGCTCGGCCGAGGGTGCGTGCTGCACCCCGGATCCGGCGGGCGCGTCGCCCGCTGAGCAGCCAACCGCAAGGTGCTGCGGTCCCGGGTCCGGTTGTTGCTGACGGAGCTTGGCTGGCGATGGACATCGTCATTTATCACAACCCGGACTGCGGCACCTCGCGCAACACGTTGGCGTTGATCCGAAATGCCGGCGTCGAGCCGCATGTCATCGAGTATCTGAAGACACCGCCGACCCGGGCCATGCTCGAGTGGCTCATCGTGCGCATGGGAATTGGTGTCCGCGCCGTGCTGCGCGAGAAGGAAACGTCGTTTCGGGAACTTGGCCTTGGCGACCCTGCCTTGACCGACGATGAGCTTCTGGACGCCATGATGGCGCATCCGATCCTGATCAATCGGCCGATTGTCGTCAGCTCCAGGGGCGTCAGGCTCTGCCGCCCCTCCGAGAAAGTGCTCGATCTGCTGCCGCCGCAGCGAGGCGTGTTCGCCAAGGAAGACGGCGAGCGCGTGATTGACGAGCACGGCCAGCGTGTGGCCAAAGCATAGGGAACCGCGTCCATCTTCGAACGCCGCTCAACCCCTGGTTGGTGCCGTGCCTGGTTGCCAGCCACGACAGGCAAGTCCGTGGCTTGGCGTCGGTGCCTCAGCTCACTCGGCAGCGCCGTACTGTGGCGTATTGTCGCGACGCAGCATTTACTCTGCTGGGGCATGACACAAGTCAATTTCCACAGGCCGGGCTCACTTAGTGTGGCGCTGAATCCACACGGGGAGCCACCATGCAACGCCTGTCCGTCAGTGCCCTGCTCGCAGCCAGCATGCTCGCGCTGGCCGCGTGCTCATCGAAGCCCGCAGCCGAGCTGCCACACGCACCCGCGGTCTCCACCTCGCTGCCCAGCCAGCGCGGCGATTTCGGGCCGCCACAAGGGGAGCCGATCCAGGCGGTGCTGACCAGTCCGCCCAACGTGCCGCCGCCGATCCATCGCAACTACCCGGCGAAGGTCATCGTCGAGCTGGAGGTGGTCGAAAAGGAGATGCCGATCTCCGAGGGCGTGAGCTACACGTTCTGGACGTTTGGCGGCACCGTGCCCGGCAGCTTCATCCGCGTGCGCCAGGGCGACACGGTGGAATTCCACCTGAAGAATGCGCCGGACTCAAAAATGCCGCACAACATTGACCTGCACGGCGTGACCGGGCCGGGCGGCGGCGCGGCGTCCAGCTTCACCGCGCCGGGGCACGAGTCGCAGTTCACCTTCAAGGCGTTGAACCAGGGCATCTACGTCTACCACTGCGCCACCGCGCCGGTGGGCATGCACATCGCCAATGGCATGTACGGGCTGATCCTGGTCGAGCCGCCCGAGGGTCTGTCGCCGGTCGACCATGAGTACTACGTGATGCAGGGTGATTTCTACACCACCGGCAAGTACCGCGAGAAGGGACACCAGCCGTTTGACATGGAAAAGGCGATCGACGAGCACCCGACCTACGTGCTGTTCAATGGCAAGGAAGGCGCGATCACCGGCGACAACGCCCTGGCGGCCAAGACCAATGAGACGGTGCGCCTGTTCGTCGGCAACGGCGGCCCGAACCTGGTTTCCAGCTTCCACGTTATCGGCGAGATCTTCGACAAGGTGCAGCCCGAGGGCGGCACGCACCCGCAAGAGAACGTGCAGACCACGCTGATCCCCGCCGGCGGCGCCGCGATCGTCGAGTTCCACACCGACGTGCCGGGCAGCTACGTGCTGGTCGACCACTCGATCTTCCGTGCCTTCAACAAGGGCGCGCTGGGCATCCTCAAGGTCGACGGCCCCGAGGACAAGCTGGTGTATTCGGGCAAGGAGGTCGATTCGGTCTACCTCGGCGACCGCTCCGAGCCGAACCTCAAGGCCGTGAGCGTCGCCGCGCAGGCCCACGCGGCAGGCACGCAGACCAAGGAGGAGCAGGTCGCGGCCGGCAAGCAGCTGTTCACCGGCACCTGCTCGGTCTGCCACCAGGACAACGGCGAAGGGTTGGCCAACGTGTTCCCGCCGCTGGCCAAGTCCGACTACCTGGCCGCCGACCCGCAGCGCGCCATCAGCGTGGTCACCCACGGTTTGAGCGGCAAGCTCACGGTCAATGGCCACGAGTATGACTCGGTCATGCCGCCGATGGCCCAGCTCACCGATGACGAGGTGGCCAACATCCTCACCTACGTGCTGAACACCTGGGGCAACCCCGGCGGCCGGATCACCAAGGAGGACGTGGCCAGGGAGCGCGCCAAGCCGGCACCGGCCAATGCGCACAAGGAAGAGCATTGATGGCACGCCGGCCGCCACGCTGGTTGCGTCTGGCCGGCTGGCTCTGCCTGCCGCTCATGGCCACCGGCGGCATGCCGGTGGCGCTGGCAGCCGACGAGCGCTACGCGGCCTTGCCGGGGGGCGAGTTCGCCAGTGTGCTGCCGGCCGATGGCAAGGCCGCACCGGCGCAGGTGGCGCCGTTCCACTTGCGCACCACGCCGGTGACCAATGCGGAGTTCCTGGCCTTCGTCACCGCCCACCCGCAGTGGCAACGCGGCCGGGTGGCAGGCGTGCTGGCGGATGCCGGTTACCTGTCGCACTGGGTGGGGCCTACCGCACTGGGCGCTGCGGCGCTGCCGCAGCAGCCGGTGACCCGCGTCAGCTGGTTTGCCGCCCAGGCCTATTGCGAGACTGAAGGCGCGCGCCTGCCCACCTGGTACGAGTGGGAGTACGCCGCCGCCGCCGATGCCACGCGCAGCGACGCGCGTGCCGACCCGGCCTGGCGCGAGCGCGTGCTGCGCTGGTATGGACGTCCATCCAATACGGCCCTGCCTGCGGTGGGCGGTGAGGCGAACGTCTATGGCGTGCGCGACCTGAATGGCCTGGTGTGGGAATGGGTGGACGACTTCAACGCCCTGCTGGTCGGCGTCGACAGCCGCGACCAGGATGGTGCGGACAAGCTCCGCTTCTGCGGTGCCGGCGCGATCAGCATGCAGGAGAAGGAAAACTACGCGACCTTGATGCGGGTGGCCATGCTCTCCGCGCTCAAGGCTGCCAATACCACCAACAACCTGGGTTTTCGCTGTGCCAAACCCCTTTGAGGCTGCCATGAAAAAGCTGCTGCTTGCTGGTGCCGCGCTGTTGCTGCTGGTCATGGCCGGGGTGTCAGCGCGCCCGGCACTGCCCGGCGATTCGGTCTACCAGTTGCCCGTCGAGCTCAGCAACCAGGACGGCCAGGTGCAATCCATGGCCGCGCGGCGCGGCCGACCGCAGCTGGTGACCATGTTCTACACCTCGTGCACCATGGTCTGCCCAATGATCGTCGAGACGGTGGAGAAGACGCGCAGGACGCTCGATGCGCCGGCCCAGCAACGCTTCGACATCCTCGCCGTGAGCTTCGATCCGCAGCGTGACGATACTGCGGCGCTGCGCAAGTACGCGGCCACGCGCAAGCTCGACCTGCAGCGCTGGACCCTGGCGCACACCACGCCAACCGCCACGCGCCAGCTCGCCGCGCTGCTTGGCATCCAGTACCGGCAATTGCCGGATGGCGAGTTCAACCACAGCAGCGAGCTGATCCTGCTGGATGCCGATGGCCGCATCGTGGCCCGCACCGACGTCATCGGGCGCCTCGACCCGGCGTTCGTCGCCGCGCTGCACAGGCAGGTGGCTGCCGAGCCGCCGCCAGGCAAACCCTGATATCCGCTCGACTTGGGAGTAAGGACATGTCCCGCATGGTTTATGGTTTGCTGGCAGGGTGCCTGCTGGCTGGCCTGGGCAGGCCTGGCCTGGCCTTGGCCTCCGATGCACCCGGGGTACCGGCTGCGGCGCCGACATCGGCGCCCGTGCCGGGTCCGGCACAGCCCCCGGCCACGACCCCGTCGTTGGCCTTGGCACCTGCCCCCTGGTTGCTGGAATGGGATGCCCGCTGGCGCGATGAGCAGGTCGACGATGCGGCCTTCCGCCGCGCCGCGCACGCCGATACCCTGCGCCTGCGCGTGGGCATCCGGGCCAACCTGTGCGGCGGCTGGAGCGGCTTGCTGGCGGCGGCCGGGACCGCCAGCACGGTCGACCGCTACAACAGCGGCGCGAACGGCCACAGCCAGTATCCAGCGGTGACCGACCCGACCGGCAGCGAACTCGACCAGGCCTGGCTGACGTGGCGCGGCTCCGCGTTTGGCGCCACCCTGGGGCGGCAGAACCTGCAACTGGACAACCAGCGCTGGGTGGGCAACAGCGCGTGGCGCCAGTACCAGCAGACCTTCGACGCGCTGGCCACCACCTGGCAGCCGAACGCCAGCCTCAACGTGCAGTACGACTGGCTGAATCGCGTGCATCGCGTGGCCGGCCCGGACGCGCTCAACCGGCAGGCACGTGAGCGCCGCCTGGATACGCACCTGCTCAACGTGGCCTGGACTGCCGGCACGCAACGCTGGGCCGGCTACGCCTATCTGCACGACGACAAGGACGTGGCCACGGCCTCGACCGCCACCTATGGCCTGCGCTGGACCGGCAGCGCGCTGCGCGATGGCAGTGGTCCGGGCTGGAGTGTGGAGGTCGCGCGGCAACGCCAGTATGCCGACAACCCGCAGCACTTTGCGCATGCCTATTGGCTGCTGGAGCCAACCTGGACCCAGGCCGGGGTCACCGCGCGGGCGGGCTGGGAGCACCTCGGCGGGAACGGGCGACATGCCTTGCAGACGCCGCTGGCCACCTTGCATGCGTTCAACGGCTGGGACGACCAGTTCAACGTGACCCCGGCCGGCGGCCTTGAGGATCGCTACCTCGGCATCAATGGCGCATTTGCCCGCGCCGGCCTCCCCGGCAAGCCGTTGTGGGCGCTGACATGGCACGACTACCGTGCCGACCACGGCGGCCGCTACGGCACGGAGTGGGATGCCGCGTTGACTGTGACGCTGTTGCCGGGGCTGGCCGGGATGATCAAGTACGCCGATTACCAGGCGCGCGGCTTTGGCCATGACAGCCGCAAGCTCTGGCTGCAGCTCGAGTGGCATGGCCAGCAACCGTTGGCCGGCGTGCGTTGAGCCCATCGCCATTCGGCAGGGGTGACAGGATGGGGCGCGGTGCCGGACCGGCCCTGCACCATGCGCCATGCGCTGGGAGGACGTCCATACTGCCCGCGCTCCTAGCGGCCGCTGCCTGATTGCACGCGTGGTCGTGGAGCGTCCGCGCCATTTGGCGAGCACAGGCTGGCGAGCACGTCGGGGCGCAGGATACGCACCTGCTTGCGGTTCACCGCGAGCACGCCCATGTCCTCCAGGCGGGTGAAGCCACGGCTGACGGTTTCCACCACCAGGCCGAGATAGTTGGCGATGTAGGCGCGTGACATGGGCAGCGTCAGCGAGGTGCTGTCCCGGTTCAGCCGGGCATAGCGGTCAGCCATGCTGTGCAGGAAGCCGGCCAGCCGTTCCTGGGCCTGCTGCTTGCCCATGGTCGCCAGGTGCTCGTGCTCGCCGACCACCTCGCGGCTGATCACGCGCAGCAGCTGGCGTTGCAGCGCCGGCACGTCATGGGTCACCTGTTGCAGCTTGGCGAACGGCAGTTCGCAGATGCTGCTGCGTTCCAGGGCCTCGGCATGGCTGATGTGGAAGTCGGTGGCCAACGCGTCGAAGCCGACGATTTCACCGGGCAGGTGGAAGCCAAGGATCTGCACGTCGCCGGCGGCGTCCTGCACGTAGGTCTTCAGCGCCCCGGCGCGCACCACGTACAGCGCCGTAAACGGCTGGCCGTCGCGATACAGTATGTCGCCACGGTTCAGGCTGTGGCGGTCGCGCACCACGGCGTCGAGCTGGTCCAGGCCGGCACCGTCGATGCCTGCCGGCAGGCACAATTCGTACAGCGCACAGGCCTTGCAGGTGCGGCGCAGCTGGTTGAGGTCGAGCACGCTGGCACTGGCTTGCGTCGGCATCGTTGACGACCGGATCGCGGCAAGGAGACGCCCGCCGGATGGCGGGCGGCTTGCACCACTCCAGTATACGGGTGCGCATGCCGCATGCCGCGGCATCGCCCGTTGTGGCCCCGTCGCCCCGCCGCGGTATATCGTCGCAACGCCATGCGCGGCACCGCTGCTAAGCGACGTCGGGCTGGTGGATGTGCACGATTGCCGTGGCGTAGCCGCTGGCCGGATAGGTGGCGCGCACGGGCGTGTGTCCGGCAACGGTGGACAGCCGGGTGTGCCGCAGCAGCGTCTGCATGACGACACGCAGTTCCAGGCGGGCCAGTGGCGCTCCTGGGCAGACGTGGATGCCGGCGCCATACAGCAGGTTCAGGGCCGGATCGCGATCCAGGCGCAGCTGGTCCGGGTCGCCGAACACCGCCTCGTCGCGGTTGGCCGAGGGCCAGATGATCGCCACGCGTCGGCCTGCCGGCAGCTCGTGGCCGCGGATGGTCACCGGCCGGGTGGTGATCCGCCGGTTCGTCACCAGCGGGCCGTGCATGCGCAGGATCTCGTCGATGGCCGCCGGCAGCAGTTCTGGCTGCTCGCGCAACTGTTGCTGCAGTGCCGCGCGCCCAGCCAGGTAATAGGCCACGATGCTCACCGAGGCGGCAATCGTGGCCAGCTCCCCGACCGTCCAGTTGCGGATGATGCTGACGATTTCCTCGGTGGCCAGTGGCCGGCCATGGACCCGCTCGCGCATCAGCCGGGTGGTGACGTCGTCGGACGCCGCCGCACCGGCCTGCCGGCGCTGCTCCAGCAGCTTGCGGATGGTGCCGTCGAACTCGAAGGCCACGGCGCCCATCGCCGCCTCGTCGCGCGCGCGGATCGCGGCGTGGTTCTTCCGTGTCCATCGGTGCAGCGGCTGGTGCAAGTCCTCCGGCCAGCCCATGAAGGCGCATTGCACCTGCAGCGCAAACAGTTCGGCGAAGCCGGTCACCAGGTCCACCGCGCCGGCCGCCGGCAACCGTGTCACCAGGCGCGCGGCAATCTGCCGGCAGGTGGGCTCGAACGCCGCCATGGCCGACGGACTGAAATACGGATCGATGATCGCGCGGAAGACACCGTGCTCGGGCGGGTCCATGCCGTTTGGCACCGAGGGGTAGCGCGATACGGCGCTGCTGAACGTGACCGGATCGTGCAGCACGCGCAGCACGTCGTCATGCCGGAACAGCGACAGGTAGCCATGCGCCCCATACGCCGCCGGACAGGTGCGGCGCAGGTGGTCGAAGGCGGCAATCTGGTCGTCCAGCACCGGCCCGGAGCGGGGATCCCAATCCGGCGGCGGCGAGCGTTCACTGGTCATCGGGGTGCCTGGCGGCGAGCCGTCTGGACAGCCTTGGTGTCAGGCCTTGGGCGTGCGGGAGGCTGGCCATGTCCTCCAACTATAGGCCCAGGCCACGCCGGCGTGATTGACGCGAGTCAAAGCCGCGGCCACGCCGGACGTCAGGACGGCTGCACTGTCGCCTGCTCCTTCTCCGCTGCCCTGTCAGGGCAGTGGCGAGGCTGGCCCGGCGGCATGTTCCTCGTCGTCGCCCTCGCCGGCGTGGTAGTGCCACAGGTCGTGGGCGTCGATACGCACCAGGGCCAGGGCTTCGGTCGCGTCGATGGCGGCACCGCGTTCGGCCAGAGCGGCCTCCAGGGCGCTGCGTCGCGCCATCAGCAGCTCGGCCAGGCCACTCTCGCCCAGCGCGTAGGCCCGCTCGGTCTTGCTGGCACTGTCGGCGGCAGCGCGCGAGGCCTGGCTGCGCTGTACCCAGATCGCGTGCGTCGCGCGCATCTGCGCCACGCGATCGCTCGCCTCATGCTCGATGTCGCGACGAACCACGGCCAATTCGGCCTCTGCCTGCAGCGCATCGGCGCCTGCCGCCGCCGCACTGGCGCTGCGCTGGCGCACGCCGATCGGGATGCTGACGATGAGGCCGACGGCGCGCTCGCGGCCGCCCAGGTCGTCGAGTACGCGCACGCCGACCGTCGGGTCGGGCAGGCGGTCGGCACGCGCGCGCTGCGCCTCGGCCTCGCGTTGCTGGGCCAGTGCCGCGGCAATGCCGATCTCGTGACTGCGCGCGACGATCAGTCCGGCCCAATGCGCATCGCTGCCGTCGAGCTGTGCGGGCTCGCCGGTGACCGCGTCGGGCTCGGGCAGCGGCAGGCTGGGGAAGGTGCTGTGCAAGGCCAGCTTGGCGACTTGCAGGTCGGCTTCGGCACGCAGGGCGGCGGCTCGGGCCTGTGCCAGGGCCGCCTCGGCGGCGACCTGGTCACGGCGCGCCGCATCGCCAAGTGCGAGTCGGCGCCCGATCGCCTGATAGTCGCGTTCCCAGCTGGCCACCTGGGCATGCTGCTCCGCCACCGCGGCACGCGCACGCTGCCAACCTGTCCATAGTGTCAACAGGCGACGCGCGCCGGCATGATAGGTGTCGGCCAGCGCCAGTTGCGCAGCCTCGGCGCCGGCGGCACCGATCTCGCGGTCCAGGCGCGCCTTGTGCGGCCAGCGTACACCGCGGCTGAGGTCGGCTTCCCATTCGTTGTACGTGGGGCCGCCCTGGATCGTCCGGCGCTGCGGAATCATGAGCAGGGTCGTCTCGTGGCTGCCGACGTTGCGCAGCCGCGCGTCGGCTTCGGCACGCGACAGCTGCGCCATCGCGGCCTGGATCTCGGGCATGCGGGCGATCGCCGGCAGTGCCACTTCCTCGGCCGGTAGTTGCAGGGACGGCGTCGCCGCAGCCGTGGTCTGGGCCGCCAGTGCCGCGGGCAGCATGGCCAGGCCAGCCAGCGCGCCAAGCCAGGGCTTCATGCGAGCCTCCCCATGCTGTCGACAGGCTCGACCCACCAGACGATGTCGGGATGCGGCATGCGTTCACGCAGTTGCTGCAATACCCGCGTGACGTCTTCGGCAGGCAGGACCAGCCAGGCCATGCGCCGCTCGATGCGGCCGCGCACGCGCTCGCGCACGCTGGCGCCGTCGAAGCGCTCGCCGTGCCCGGACACGGCCATGGTGGTGAAGCCGGGCAGCGCCGGACGCAGGTCCAGCAGGGTTTCCAGCAGGGCCTCGCCGAGGTCGTCAGGGACGAGCAGGGTCAGGCGCTTCAGGCTCTGGTTCATCATCCACTCCTGCCATGGGCGGGGGCGCCGAAGCGGCGGAACAATGTCGGCAGCAGCAACAGGGTGAGCGCCGTGCACGTCACCAGTCCGCTGATCACCACGATCGCCAGTGGCCGCTGCACTTCCGAGCCAGGGCCGGAGGCGAACAGCAGCGGTACCAGCGCCAGGGCGGCGATGGAGGCGGTCATCAGCACCGGGCGCAGGCGGCGCATCGCGCCTTCGCGCACGACCTGGTCGAGCGGCATGCCGGTGGCTGCAAGCTGGTTGAAGTAGGCCACCAGCACCAGGCCGTTGAGCACGGCAATGCCGAGCAGGGCGATGAAGCCGACCGAGGCCGGTACCGACAGGTACTGGCCGGACAACCACAGTGCGACGATGCCGCCGACCAGCGCGAACGGAATGTTGAACAGGATCAGCAGCGCCTGGCGCACGGAGCCGAACGTCGAGAACAGCACCAGGAAGATCAGGGCCAGGGCCAACGGCACGACCAGTGCCAGGCGCGCCGCCGCTCGCTGCTGGTTCTCGAACTGGCCGCCCCAGGTGATGCTGTAGCCGGCTGGCAGATGGATGTCGCGCGCGACCGCGGCGCGGACCTCCTCGACGAAGCCAACAAGGTCACGGCCGGCCACGTTGGCCTGGACCAGCACGAAGCGCGAGCCATCCTCACGGCGAATCTGCATCGGCCCGGTGGTGGGGTCGATCGTGGCAATACGCGCCAGGGGCACCTGGTTGCCGTCGGTGGTGGCAAGGTTGACGCGCTCGAACATGGCCGGGGTGTCGGCCAGACGGGTTTCGCCGCGCACGATCACCGGCACGCGGCGCTGCTCCTCAAGCACGGTGCCGGCGGGAAGCCCTTCGAGCTGGCCGCGCAGCTCGTCCTGCACCGCTTCCACATCCAGGCCGTAACGCCCGGCAGCCTGGCGGTCGATGCGCACACCGAGATAGCGCATGCCTTCCTGGGTTTGCGCAATCACATCCTGGCTGCCGCGGGTCTGCTCCATGGTGGTGGTGATGCGGTTGGCGATCTGATTGAGGGTGCCGAGATCGGGGCCGAACACCTTCACCGCGACATCACCACGGCTGCCGGTGAGCATTTCCGACACACGCATCTGGATCGGCTGGGTAAAGCCGTATTCGATTCCCGGGAAGTCGTCCATGACCTGACGCAGTTGGTCCTCCAGCCACGTCTTGTCACGTACGCGCCAGTCCTTCTTGGGCTTGAGCTGCAGGAACACGTCTGATTCGTTGAGTCCCATCGGGTCCAGGCCCAGCTCGTCGGAGCCAACGCGCGAGATCACGTGCAGGACCTCGGGCACGCGCTGCATGATCGCCCGCTCGATGGCCAGATCCTGCTGCATCGAGGCATCCAGGCTGATGGATGGCTGCTTGACGGTCTGGATCAGCAGGTCGCCCTCATCCATCACCGGCATGAAGGTCTTGCCTATCGCCAGGTACGCAACCACACCAATCGCAAGCAGTCCGGCGGCGATCATGCCGACCCAGCGCGCGTGCCCCAGCGACCAGTCCAGCAGCGGCCGGTAGCCGCGCGTGATCCGGCGCATCAGCCAGGGTTCCCCGTGCGGCCGTTCCGGCAGCAGGTATGAACAGAGCACCGGCACCACGGTCATCGACAGCAGTAGCGAGGCGGCCAGGGCGAAGATGATGGTCAAGGCCACCGGCCCGAAGAGCTTGCCTTCCAGGCCCTGCAGTGAAAGCAGCGGCATGAATACCAGACAGATGATGATGATGCCGGACACCACCGGCTGCGCCACTTCGCCGACTGCGCGGTAGACGCGATGCAGCTTGGGCGGCGCCCCGCCATCGTGTCCGGGCACGAGGTGGTTGACGGTGTTCTCGACCACCACCACGGCGGCGTCGACCAGCAGGCCGATCGCAATGGCAAGCCCGCCGAGGCTCATCAGGTTGGCGCTCATGCCGAAGCCATGCATGAGCGCAATGGCCATGAGCACGGCGAGTGGCAAGGTGAGAGAAACCACGATTGCCGCGCGGACGTCGCCCAGGAACAACAGCAACAGGATCACCACCAGCACGGTGGCCTCGATGAGTGCGCTGCGCACGGTGCCGACCGCGCGCTCGATCAACGCCCCACGATCATAGAAGACCTCGATGCGCGCGCCCTTGGGCAGGGCCGATTCCAGCTCGACCAGGCGCGCGCGCACGGCATCGACCACCTTTGAGGCATCGGCACCGCGCAAACCGACCACCAGCCCTTCGACCGCCTCGCCGACGCCGTCGCGGGTCACTGCACCGTAGCGGGTCAGGCTGCCATAGCTCACTGTGGCCAGATCCGACACGCGCAGCGGCATGCCGTCACGCGTGGCCACCACCACTTGGCGCAGGTCGTCCAGGCTGTGCACCGCACCCTCGGCGCGCACGATCAGCGCATCATCACCCTCGCGCAGGCGGCCAGAACCGTCGTTGCGGTTGTTGCGCAGCACGGCGTCCGACACGTCGCGGAAGTGCAGCCCGGCGGCCGACAAGCGTGCGCGGTCGGGTGTGACGAGGAAGCTCCGGACCTCGCCACCAAGTGCATTGAGGTCGGCAACGCCGGGAATCGTGCGCAGCGCCGGGCGGATGGTCCAATCCAGCAAGGTGCGTCGCTCGGCCAAGCTCAGCCCACCACCCTCGATGGTGAACATGAACATGTCCGACAACGGCGTGGCGATGGGCGCCAGGCCACCATTGACGCCGGCGGGCATCACATCGGCGACGTTGCCAAAGCGCTCGGAGACCTGCTGCCGCGCCCAGTAGAGATCGGTGCCTTCGTCGAAATCCAGGGTGATGTCGGCCAGCGCGTACTTTGAGATCGAGCGCAGCAGGTGCGCGTGTTCGATACCGAGGAGTTCCATTTCCAGTGGCGCCACCACCCGCGCCTCGACTTCCTCCGGCGTCATGCCCGGGGCCTTCAGGATCAGCTTGACCTGGGTCGGGGCAATGGCCGGATAGGCGTCGATGGGCAGATTGAGATAGGCCCACACCCCGCCCCCGGCCATGGCCAATGCCGCCACCAGTACCAGCAGGCGTTGCGCCAGCGAAAATCCGATCAGGCGTTGCAGCATGTCAGTTGCCGCCCGTCAGCATGGCCTTGAGTGCACCGGCGCCGCTCAACACCACCCGGGTATCCGTGGTCAGCGGTGCCAGCACGACGCTTTGACCGTCGGCGGCCTGCGCCAGCAGGGTGACCTTGGTCGGCGCGAAGCCGTCGGCGCGCTCGACGAAGAGGAGGCGTTCGCCGCCGTTTTCGGTGAGTGCACCTGCCGGCACGTGCCACGCATTCCTGGGCGCGGGCAGCAGCAGCGTGGCGCTGGTCTGCTGGCCCGGCAACAGGTGTTCGCCGCGCAGGCTGGCGCGTACCAATACGGTCTGGCTGGCCGTATGCACGGCTGCGCCGACCTCATCGACGGTGCCGGTCGCGCCATCGTCGGTGCGCACCTGCAGCCCGGTACGCAGCTGCGCCGCGTAACGGGAAGGTATCTGCATTTCCAGCGTGGCCACGCCGGGCTTGGCGACGATGAAGGCCTTGCTCAGTGCCGCCACCGGTTCGCCCAGGCGCAGGTCGCGCTCGATCACCACTCCGTCCAGCGGTGCGCGCAACTCATAGGTGCCGGGTGGGGCGCCGGGCGCCTGCGGGGCCATGGCCGTGGCCGCCTGGAGCTCGCGCAGGTGGGCGGCTGCGCTGTCGCGTTGGGCCAATGCGGTTTGCACGCGGGCAGCGGGGATGATGCCTTCTTCCAGCAGTTGCCGGTCGCGG
>JAFKMZ010000033.1 GCA_017305055.1 Lysobacterales bacterium | reverse complement strand
CGCTCGATGCCGGCGAGGTGGAAACCAACCTCGCCGGGGCGCGCCAGAAGATCACCGTGAAGCAGGGCATCGAGCAAGCCGTGGCCAAGAAACTGGTCGGCTTGCTCAAGGCCGCCAAGCTGAAGGTCGAGGCGCAGATCAACGGCGACAAGCTGCGCGTCAGCGGCAAGAAACGCGACGACCTGCAGAGCGCGATGGCCGTGCTGCGCAAGGCCGACGTCGAGCTGCCGCTGCAGTTCGACAATTTCCGCGATTGAAGTTGCCAGGGACGAAAGCGCGCAACCAGCAGCGGAAGACACAGCCTTTCGTCATGCCCGCGAAAGCGGGAAGCACTTCAGCATGTCAGGACCATGTGCCGACGCGGCAGGGGGTGGTCAAGATACTGACCACCCCGTCCCTCCGGCGAGCCTTACTGCGCAGCCGGCACGATGTACCCGGCCGGCAGCGCCTGTTTCCCCTGCATTTCCTGCAGGTAGCGGTCACGCAGCATGGTCTGCCGGCTGACCATGGGAATCTTGCGGCCGGCAATGAAGACCTGGTCGGCGGCACTGGACAGTTCCAGCGGATCGGCGCTCCACACCACCACGTCTGCCAGCTTGCCCTGCTCCAGCGTGCCCAGGTCCTGGTCCATGCCGTAGATCCGCGCCGGATTCAGCATCAGCGCCTTGAGCGCGTCCAGCCACGGCAGGCCATTGGCGACGGCGTTGCCCGCGGCCTGGGTGACGTTGCGCGCGTTGTGCGTGTCGCCGGTGGCGAACGCGATCAGGACCCCGGCCTTCTGCAGGCGCGCGGCGTTTTCCAGCGTCGAGCCCAGCGTCTCGAAGTGCGCCGGCAGGTCCTCCAGCGGATTGAGCATCACCGGTACCTTGGCCTTCGCCAGCTCATCGGCAACCATCCAGGCCTCGGCGCCGCCGGAGACGATCAGCTTCAGCTTGAAGTCCTGGGCCAGCCGCAATGCCGCCTCGATGTCGCTGGCCCGGTTGACCTCGATCACCAGCGGCTGCTTGCCGTCCAGCACCGGGCCCAACGCCTGCAGATCCAGCATGCTCAGCGCGTAGCTGCGGCGCTGGTTCTTGGCATAGGCGCTGGCGTTGTCGGCGTAGTCCCGGGCATCCTGCAGTGCCTCGCGCAAGGCCAGCAGCGCCGCGGCGCGCGAGCCGCCGACCTGCCTGGCGCCGGATTCGCCGAGCGTGGCGAACATGGCTGCGGGATCGCGGTGGATGAAGCCCTCGGTGGAGCCCAGGTCGATGATCGCGCCGCGACCGGCGATGATGCGCTTGCCGCCATTGGTCGGCGACACCATCGCGCGGGTGACGCCGGCGATGCGGTTGACCGGAATCAGCACCGAGCGCGGATTGATCGCCTCCGCGACGTCGAACGCGGCGCTGAAGCGCGAATCACCGGCCGAACCATCGCGGGTCTCCCTGACCGCGCCCACCTCGACGACGCCGAACTGGCTCTCGGGATCGAAGATGCCCGGTGTGACGACCTTGCCGGTGGCGTCGATGCGCCCGGCATCCGCCGGGATGGCGACGTCGGTGCCGACCGCGGCAATGCGGCCATCCTTGATGAGCACCGTGCCGTGCTCGATCTTGCCGGCGGCGCCCAGGGTGTAGACCGTGCCGCCGGTGATCGCCCAGGTTCCGGAGTGGGTGTCCGCCGTGGCCGTGGAGGCGACGGCGCCGGTTTGGCCGTCCGAATGGTCGGCGGGACTGCAGGCGACGCAGAGCAGCGCCAGGAGCATGACCAGGTATTTCATCGCGTGCCCTCCCCGGTAGCGGTAGCGGTGGCGTCGGTGGCCTTGTCAGGCTTCGCGGCATGCGGCCCGATGAAGCTGCCGAGCATGAAGTCCGACTTCGACTGCCGTGCCGGATCGGCGCGGTCATAGACCACGGCGCCATCGAGGAACACCTTCTCCGTGCGCGCATAGACGCTGAACGGGTCGGCGCTCCAGAGCACCACGTCGGCATCCTTGCCCGGCTCCAGCGAGCCGATGCGGTCGGCCAGGCCGAGCGCCTTCGCAGGATTCAGCGTCATCCACATCACCGCATGTTCCTTGCTGATGTGGAGCCCGGCACGCAGACCCGCAGCCCAGGCCTTGGCCACTTCCTGGTTGAGGCGCTGGATGCCGTTCTCGTCATCCGAGTGGATCATCGCGCAGGCGCCACCGGCATCGGTCATCGCCAGGTTCGCGCGAATGCCGTCCCAGGCTTCCATCTTGAAGCCCCACCAGTCAGCCCACACCGCCGCGCAGGTATTCGTCTTGGCCAGCAAATGCGGGATCTTGTACGCCTCGACGGCATGGTGGAACGCGGAGATCGTGAAGCCGAACTCGTGCGCGACATCGAGCAGCTGGGCCATTTCGTCCGCACGGTAGCAATGCATCTGCACCCGGATCTTGCCGTCGAGCACTTCGGCCAGGGTTTCCTTGCCCAGGTCGCGCTTCGGCGGCGGACCGGCCTTCCCCTTCGCCTCCCAGGCCTTCCACTCGCGGTCGTAGGCCTGGGCGTCGGCAAACGCCTGGCGGTAGCCGGCAACGTCGCCCATGATGGTCGAGGGGAACTGGTGGCGGCTGCCGTAGACCCGCATCGGATTCTCACCGCAGGCCATCTTGAGGCCGTACGGTGCGTCCGGGAACTTCATTGCCTGCACGGTGGTCGCCGGCACGTTCTTCAGCACCACGCCGCGTCCACCGATCAGGTTGCCGGAACCGGGCAGGATCTCCAGTGTGGTCACGCCGCCGGCACGCGCCGTGTTGAAGCCCGGGTCCTGCGGCCAGACCGAGTGCTCGGCCATCACCTGGGACGTGTTCGGGTTGGTCATCTCGTTGCCGTTGCCGGTGGATTCCACCGCGGGCGACGGATAGACGCCGAGGTGCGAGTGCACGTCGATCAGGCCAGGGGTGACGTACTTGCCCTTGGCATCGATGACGGTGGCCCCGGCTGGCGCGTCGACCTGCTTGCCGATCGCGGCAATCTTGCCGTCACGCAGCAGCACCGCGCCATCGTCGATGCGCTCGCCGGTGCCGGTGTAGATCGTCGCGTGCTCGATCAGCGTGACCTGCGCAGGCAGCGGTTGGTAGGTGGACGGGAAGGCGCCCGGCGGAAACTCGGTAGGTGGCGTTGCCGCGGCGTGGGCGGCAAGCGCCACCGACCCCGCAAGTACCAGCGCGAGCGTCGTCGCGCGCAAACATGACATTCTCATCTGCATCTCCCCATGCCCATGCGTTGCGTGCCCAGATGGGCAACGTGTGGTTATCCCCGGCTGACATCCGCAAGCCATGGTAGACCGTACATCGACGCAGCCGCAAAGTCTCGTCCGGCATCATCGGGTGTGCGGAGCCGCAGGCCCCTCACCTGCCGCCAAACCAGGCGCGTCACTCCACCTCGTCCGAGCCCTCGTTGACGCCCTCGAACAGGAAGGTGGACAGATAGCGCTCGCCGGTATCGGGCAGCATCGCCAGCAACACGGCGCCCCGTGGCGCACCGGCGGCGACCTCGAGTGCGGCAGCCAGGGTGGCGCCGGAGGACAGGCCGGCGAAGATGCCTTCGCGCTGGGCAAGCTGGCGCGTGGTGTCGCGGGCCCGCTCGTCGTCAATCAACACGATGCGGTCGACGACCCTGGGATTGAGCACGGCGGGGATGAAATCCGGCGTCCAGCCCTGGATCTTGTGCGGCTGCCATTCGCCGCCGGACAACAACGCCGCCTGGCCCGGCTCGGCGGCCACGACCTGCACCTCGGGGCGGGCGACCTTGAGCACCTCGCCGACGCCGGTCAGGGTGCCGCCGGTGCCCCAGCCACTGACGAAGCAATCCAGGCGGCGGCCGGCAAAGTCGCGCAGGATCTCGGCCGCGGTGGTCTGGCGGTGGTAGGCCGGGTTGGCCGGGTTCTCGAACTGGCTGGCAAGGAACCAGCCGTGTTTTGCGGCCAGCTCGCGGGCCTTCTCCACCATGCCCGTGCCGCGTGCCGCCGCCGGCGTCAGCAGCACCTTGCCGCCATAGGCGCGGATCAGGCGGCGGCGCTCGACCGAGAAGGTCTCGGTCATCACCGCCACGAACGGATAGCCGCGCGCCGCGCAGATCGCGGCCAGGGCCACCCCGGTATTGCCCGAGGTGGCCTCGATCACGGTCTGGCCGGGCCGCAGCACGCCGCGTTGCTCGGCGTCGAGGATGATGGCCAGCGCCAGCCGGTCCTTGACCGAGCCACCCGGGTTGAATGCCTCCACCTTGACGTACAGCTCGACGTGGGACGGACCCATGCGATGCAAGCGGATGACCGGGGTATTGCCGATCGTATCGAGCACGTTGTCGTGGATCATGAGTCTCTCCGAATCGCGATAAAGAGGAGCCCTGTGCGAGGCATCATGCCCCGGGACGCGGCGTCTTGTCGCGTTGTCTGGCCCGGGCCACCGGTACAATGCGCCCATGAGCAAACCTGCCGCTCCCCCCATCGAGGTCCAAGGTTCCACCAGGCAGCCACTGGGCATGCGCCCAGCGCAATTCCTGCGCGACTACTGGCAGAAGCGGCCGTTGCTGGTGCGCCAGGCGTTCCCCAGCTTCGACCCGCCCTTGCAGCCTGAGGACCTGGCCGGCCTGGCCTGCGGAGATGGGGTGCTGGCGCGGCTGGTCACCCACGACGAAAAGCGCGACCACTGGCAGGTGCACAACGGCCCGCTCGGCGAGGACGATTTCGCCAGGACCGGCAACGCCAACTGGACCCTGCTGGTGCAGGACGTCGACAAGTGGGATGCCGACGTCGCCCGACTGCTGCAGCCCTTCAACTTCCTGCCCAGCTGGCGCGTGGACGACATCATGGTGTCGTATGCCGAGGACGGCGGCGGGGTCGGCGCGCACGTCGACCAGTACGACGTCTTCCTGATCCAGGGCCTGGGCCAGCGGCACTGGGCGATCAGCACCGATCCGGCGGCGCCCAGGGATTTCCGCCCCGACGTGGAGCTGAAGCAGCTGGTGCATTTCACGCCCACCCACGAGTGGCTGCTGGAGCCCGGCGACCTGCTGTACCTGCCGCCCGGCGTGCCGCACGATGGCATTGCCGTGGGTGCGCGCTGCATGACCTTGTCCGTCGGCATGCGCGCGCCTTCCGCAGCGGAGCTGACTGGCGACCTGGCCGACTACCTTGCCGAGCGCCTGCCCGACGACCGGCGCTATGCCGACCCCGATCTCGTCCCCGCCACGCGCAGCGGCGAGATCGATCGCGCCACGCTGCGCCGGCTCCGCCAGACCCTGCCGTTTGCGGCGGCGTTCGACGACGCCATGCTGCTCGACTGGTTCGGCCGCTTCATCACCCGCTACCGCAACGCCCAGGTGGTCGCCGCGCCGGTCAGGCCGCTGTCGCCTGCCGCGCTGACTGCGAGACTCGTGCCGGGGGCCATGTTGTTGCGCCACCCGTGGACGCGCCTGGCCTGGAGCCGCAGCGGCCACGCATGCACGCTGTATGCAAGTGGCGAGGCCTACCCCGCCCCGGCGCCACTGGCGCAGGCGCTGTGCGCGCAGTCCAGCCTGGTGCTCTCCAACCGACCCGATGCCACCGGCATCGAACTGCTGCGGGCGCTGATCAACGCCGGCCACCTCAGCCTGCGCCGGCCGCGCAGATGAGGCTGCAGGAGTTCCACCTGGAACCCTTCGAGCGGCCAGGTGCCGCCCAGCAAGGCGAGCTGTACGAGCTGTGGCGGGAAGCGCTGGTGATGACCGGGTCACCGGCCAACGCCACTGCACTTGCGGACCTCGAAGCCGCCACCTGGCATGTCCTGGCCCGCGACCCCGAGGGCCACGCCATCGGCTGCGGCAGCCTGACGGCAGAGGGCCGGATCGGCTGCGTTGCCGTGCGCGGGGCAGCACGCGGCCAGGGGGTGGGCACGGCCATCGTGCATGAACTCATCGCCCGGGCGCGGGCGCTCGGCTTGACTGCACTCAGCGTGGACGTGCCACCCGCGGCCACGGCATTTTTTGCCTATGCCGGCTTCGCACCAACGGTGCCCGAGGCCGGCGCGCCTGAAGCGGACCCGGCCATCACCGGCGATACCGCCGCCATGGTCCATTGCAACCTGCTCCTGCCCGGTCTGATGCGGGCTGGCGGCGAGCGGCCGCCACTGCGCGACATCGGCGCCCTGCCGGCCGGCAGCCAGGCCGAGGTGGCCGCCGCACGCCTGCAGCTTCTCACCGATACCCGGCACCAGTTGCTGGTCTACCTTCCGAGCCTGCACGCCGGCGTCTTCGCCACGCCGGCCGAGCTCGCGCAGTTGCGCCGCATTGCCTGCTCGGGGCGCGCCGCCAGCATCCGCATCGTGCTCCACGATCCGGCCGCGGCCGTCGCCATCGACCATCCGCTGCTGCCGCTTGCGCAACGCCTGACCAGCACCTTCCAGTTCCGCACGCCGACCGACCCGGTGGATCTCGCATACACCAGCGCCTACCTGGTGACGGACACCGGCGGCTACCTGTTCCTGCCCGACGCCAACCGTCCAGCAGGCCGCGCGGCACGCGCGCAGCGGAGCGCACAGGTGCCACTGCGCCAGCACTTCGGCGAGCACTGGGAACGTGCCAAACGCGCCACCATCCTGAACGCTCTTGATCTGTAGGTAACGGCAAGAAAACGACCTTTCGCCACGCGTCGCACGCAAAGGCGCATGGGACCGCGCTTTTCGCGCTGCGGCAGGCCCCGTGGCGAAAAACATCCGATGCCTGCCAGGTTGCCGCATCGCAACAGGCGAAGGCTATAATTGCCCGGACCAATCCGGCATCCGCCTGCCACTTTCGGCATTTCCTGCCGACACGGCACCGCGGGCCCTGCAATCGCCGGACAGCTGCAAGCTTTCCTTCCCTGCCGGTGGCGACGTGAGTACCCATTCAATCCGTGAGTTTGCCGAATCCTCCGCCCTGGCCGGCGGCAATGCCGACTACGTCGAGGGCTTGTACAACGCCTGGCTGACCGATCCCGCCGCCGTATCGCCGCAATGGGGCAGCTACTTCGATTCCTTCCAGGGCCGCCAGCACGGCGACGTGGCCCCGGACGCAGCCATCGCCCGCATCGAGGCCGCCCAGCAGCAGCGCGGCCAGCATGCGGCCGCTCCGGTCAGCGACGAGCATGCGCGCAAGCAGGCCGGCGTATTGCGCCTGCTCACCGCCTACCGCTCACGCGGCCACCTTGCGGCCGACCTCGATCCATTGAACCTTGCCGACAAGATGCCGGCGCCGGACCTGGGCCTGGCCTTCCATGGCCTGAGCGATGCCGACCTGGACACCGAGTTCGACATCGGCAACTACGCCGGCAACGGCCAGCGCATGAAGCTGCGCGACCTGGTCGAGCGGCTGAAGAAAACCTACACCGGCACCATCGGCGCCGAGTTCATGCACATCAGCAACCACGAGCAGCGCAACTGGATCTACAGCCGACTGGAAAAGGCGGCAGGCAACAGCGGCCTGGACCAGGCGGGCAGACAGCGCGTGCTCGACGGCCTCACCGCCGCCGAGGGGCTGGAGCGCTACCTGCACACCAAGTATGTCGGCCAGAAGCGCTTTTCGCTGGAAGGCGGGGACAGCCTGATCCCCATGCTGGACGACATCGTGCGCCATGCCGGCGACAACGGCATCCGCGAGCTGGTCATCGGCATGGCCCACCGTGGCCGGCTGAACGTGCTGGTGAACATCCTGGGCAAGCCGCCCAAGACCCTGTTCAACGAGTTCGAGGGCAAGTTCGAGCACCCCGAGGACCCGGCACATACCGGCGACGTGAAATACCACCTGGGCTTTTCCACGGACGTCAAGACGCCCAAGGGCGGTGTGCACGTGGCCCTGGCCTTCAACCCGTCGCACCTGGAAATCGTCAACCCGGTGGTGGCCGGCTCGGTGCATGCGCGCCAGGTGCGCCGGCGCGACAGCGGGCACAAGCAATCCATGGCCGTGCTCATCCACGGCGACGCCGCCTTTGCCGGCCAGGGCGTCAACATGGAACTGTTCAACATGTCGCAGGCCCGCGGCTTCAGGATCGGCGGCATCCTGCACATCGTGATCAACAACCAGATCGGCTTCACCACGTCCAATCCCCAGGACGCGCGCTCGACGCGGTACTGCACCGACCTGGCGAAGATGGTCAACGCGCCGGTGCTGCACGTCAACGGCGACGATCCCGAGGCCGTGATCGAGGTGACCCGCCTGGCCTACGACTTCCGCAAGCAGTTCGAGCGCGATGTGGTGGTCGACCTGGTGTGCTACCGCCGCCTCGGCCACAACGAGGCCGACGAGCCGGCGGCAACCCAGCCGGTCATGTACCGGGCCATCCGCAGCCGCCCCACCACCCGCGACCTGTACCAGCAGCACCTGGTCAAGCAGGGCGTGCTGGCCGAGGGCGAGGCGCAAAAGCAGTTCGACGCCTACCGCGCCCGGCTCGAGGCCGGCGAGCCGATGACCGACGTCGATCCGCACCCCAACCGCGATGGCCGGGTCGACTGGTCCCAGTTCACCACCGGCAACCTGTTGACCGCAGTGGACACCCGTGTTCCGGCCAAGAAGCTCGAAGAGCTGGGCAGGAAGCTGATCACCATTCCCGACGATGTGAAGCCGCATGCGCGCGTCGCCAAGATCTATGCCGACCGGGCCAAGATGCTGGCCGGCGAGCTGCCTGCCGACTGGGGCTACGCGGAAAATCTCGCCTACGCGACGCTGGTCGACGCGGGCAACGACCTGCGCCTGGTTGGCCAGGATTCCGCGCGCGGCACGTTCTTCCACCGCCACGCCGTACTGCACGACCAGACCGACGGCCACACCTATCTGCCCATGGCCACCATCCGCGAGGGCGCGGACGTCGAGGTGATCGACTCCCTGCTCAGCGAGAACGCGGTGCTGGCCTTCGAATACGGCCACGCCACCACCGACCCGTCCACGCTGCACATCTGGGAGGCCCAGTTCGGTGATTTCGCCAATGGCGCCCAGGTGGTGATCGACCAGTTCATCACCTCCGGCGAGGCGAAGTGGAACCGCTATTGCGGCCTGGTGCTGCTGCTGCCGCACGGCTACGAAGGCCAGGGCCCGGAGCACTCCTCGGCCCGCCTGGAGCGCTACCTGCAACTGTGCGCCATGGAGAACATGTCGGTGTGCGTGCCAACCACACCGGCGCAGTGTTTCCACATGATCCGCCGGCAGATGCTGCGCAAGGTGCGCAAGCCGCTGATCGTGATGTCGCCGAAGTCCCTGTTGCGGCACAAGCATGCGGTATCCACGCTGGACGAACTGGCCAACGGCGGTTTCCAGCTGGTGATCGGTGAATCGCGCAAGCTCAACGCCAAGAAGGTCAAGCGCGTGGTGCTGTGCTCGGGCAAGGTCTACTACGACTTGCTGGAGCATGCCGAGAAGGACAAGCTGACCGAGGTCGCCATCGTGCGGGTGGAACAGCTGTACCCGTTCCCGCGCGCCGAGGTCAGTGCCGAGTTGGCCAGATACCCCGCAGCCAAGGAGGTCGTGTGGTGCCAGGAGGAGCCGATGAACCAGGGCGCCTGGTTCCAGATCCGCCACCACCTGCAGGCCTGCGTGGAATCCACACACCACTTGAGTTACGCCGGACGCGCGCGGTCGCCGGCGCCGGCCACGGGCCACCTGAAGGAGCACACCGCCGAACAGGCTGCCCTGGTCGAGCAGGCGCTGGCCGGCCCGACCGAAACCGATGCGTCCGCCGAATAGCCCCTGACGAATGCGGCGGCCAGGACGGCTGCCACCCGCTGCCCGCGCCCGGACCGGGCGCACCACCTTGAAGAGCCTCCTATGTCCACCGAAGTCAAAGTTCCCGTCCTTCCCGAGTCCGTGTCCGATGCCACCATCGCCGGTTGGCACAAGCAGGTTGGCGAAGCCGTCAAACGCGACGAGAACCTGGTGGATCTCGAAACCGACAAGGTCGTGCTGGAGGTGCCCTCGCCGGTCGACGGGGTGCTGAAGTCCATCGCGCACCAGTCAGGCGACGTCGTCGGCAGCGACGAAGTCCTTGCCATCATCGAGGAAGGCGCCACCGCCGCGGCCGCAGCCGCGCCGGCACCCGCCAGGCAGGAAGAGGCCAAGGCCGCCCCGGCTGCCAGCGCACCGGCCCCCACCGCCGCGCCAGCCGCCGCCAATGCACCGGAGCTGTCCCCGGCCGGCCGCCGCGTGGCCGCCGAGGAACACATCGATGCATCCAAGGTCAGCGGCACCGGCCGCGACGGCCGCGTGACCAAGGAGGACCTGGTCAACTACGGCAAGGGCGGCCAGGCCGCCAGCGCCACGCCCGCCGCTGCCGCACCCGCCGCCAAGCCCACGCCGGGTTCGCGCCCGGAGGAGCGCGTGCCGATGACGCGCATGCGCGCGCGCATCGCCGAGCGCCTGATGCAGTCCAAGAACTCGATCGCCATGCTGACCTCGTTCAACGAGGTCAACCTCAGCGAAGTGGTGAAGATGCGCAAGGCGCTGGGCGAGGCGTTCCAGAAGCAGCACGGCATCAAGCTCGGCTTCATGAGCTTCTTCGTCAAGGCCGCCGCCGAGGCGCTCAAGCGCTATCCGTTCGTCAACGCCTCGGTGGATGGCAGCGACGTGATCTACCACGGCTACCAGGACATCTCGATCGCGGTGTCCACCGACAAGGGCCTGGTGACGCCGGTGCTGCGCGACGTGCAGGACATGAGCTTCGCCGAGGTCGAGCAGGGTATCGCCGACTACGCCGTCAAGGCGCGGTCGAACAAGCTGTCATTGGACGACCTGCAGGGTGGCACGTTCACCATCACCAACGGCGGCACGTTCGGCTCGCTCCTGTCCACGCCGATCGTCAACCCACCGCAGAGCGCCATCCTCGGCATGCACACGATCAAGGAGCGCCCGATCGTGGAGAACGGCCAGGTCGTTGCTGCGCCGATGATGTACATCGCGCTGTCCTACGACCACCGCATCATCGACGGCAAGGATGCGGTGCTGTTCCTGGTCGACATCAAGAACCAGCTGGAGAACCCGCAGCGCATGCTGCTGGGCCTCTAATCGCCGTCTCGGCGATTAGAAAACAGGTAACGGGGCTTTGATGCCGGACGATCGTCGACGCAACGGTTCTCAAGTTGCCTTCCCTCCATCAGAGCCACTATCCGCTCTATCCGCGAGTACTGACTCGCCTGCAAAGGAACTCACATGAGCGACAAATTCGATGTCATCGTCATCGGCGCCGGCCCGGCCGGCTATGTGGCCGCGATCCGCGCCGCGCAGCTGGGCCTGAAGACCGCCTGCATCGACGCCTTCACCGGCAAGGACGGCAAGGCCGCGCTGGGTGGCACCTGCCTCAACGTGGGCTGCATCCCGTCCAAGGCGCTGCTGGATTCCTCGCGCCAATACTGGAACATCGCGCACAACCTGCCGGCGCACGGCATCAGCGTGAAGGACGCCAAGGTCGACATGGGCACCTTCATTGGCCGCAAGGACAAGATCGTCAAGCAGTTCACCGGCGGCATCGGCCAGCTGTTCAAGGCCAACAAGGTCACCGCGTTCTACGGCACCGGCAAGCTGCTCAAAGACAACAACGTCGAGATCACCGCGGCGGACGGCAGCAAGCAGACCATCAGCGCCCCCAACGTCATCCTGGCCTCCGGCTCGGTGCCGATCGAACTGCCGTTCGCCAAGTTCGACGGCAAGGCCATCGTCGACAACGCCGGCGCGCTGGACTTCAGCGAGGTGCCGAAGCGCCTGGGCGTGATCGGCGCCGGCGTGATCGGCCTCGAGCTCGGCAGCGTGTGGCGCCGCATGGGCAGCGAGGTCACCATCATCGAGGCTCTGCCCGATTTCCTCTCGGTGGCCGACGCTGACATCGCCAAGCTGGCGGCCAGGGAATTCGCCAAGCAGGGCCTGGACATCAAGCTCGACGCCAAGCTCAACAAGGCCGAGGTGAAGAAGGATGGCGTGCACCTCACCTACACCGACAAGGGCGGCGAGCAGCAACTGGTGGTCGACAAGCTGCTGGTGGCCGTGGGCCGCCGCGCCTACACCAAGGATCTGCTGGCCGACGACACCGGCGTGAAGCTGGACGAGCGCGGCCGCATCCTGGTGGACGAACACTGCCACACCGGCGTGGACGGCGTATGGGCGATCGGCGACGCCGTGCGTGGCCCGATGCTCGCCCACAAGGGCTCAGAAGAAGGCGTGGCGGTGGCCGAGTGGATAGCCGGCAAGGCCGGCCACGTCAACTATGACACCATCCCCTCCGTCATCTACACCGAGCCGGAAGTGGCCTGGGCCGGCAAGACCGAGAAGGAGCTGAAGGATGCCGGCGTGCCATACAAGGTCGGCACCTTCCCGTTTGCCGCCATCGGCCGCGCCGTGGCCATGAACGAGGGCGTAGGCCAGGTGAAGATGCTTGCGCATGCCGAGACCGACCGCATCCTCGGCGCGCACATGGTCGGCCCGGGCGTATCGGAGCTGATCGCCGAGTGCGTGGTGGCGATGGAATTCAACGGCTCCTCCGAGGATCTCGCCCGCATCGTCCACGCCCACCCGACCCTGTCCGAGGCGGTGCACGAAGCCGCCCTCTCGGTCGACAAGCGCTCCATCCACAAAGGCAATTGAGGTCAGGATGACCTCATCCCGTGCAGCACAGGGATGTGCGATGACACGGGATCCAGTGCCTGCACGACCTCATCCCGTGCAGCACAGGGATGTGCGATGACACGGGATCCAGTGCCTGCACGACCTCATCCCGTGCAGCACAGGGATGTGCGATGAGACGGGATCCAGTGCCTGCACGACCTCATCCCATGCCGAACGGGGGCGTGCGCCGGCCTGGAGTCCGCGCTGGCGTGATGTCGGGGCAAGGGACCGCCTCCCAGCTCGCGCCGGGATGACGGATCGACCACACACGGAGCGGACTGACCATGCCCCAACCCAGCGCCATCTGTGTCTATTGCGGCGCCAACAGTGGCAGCCATCCCGAATACGCCAGCCTGGCGCAGGCGTTCGGTGCCGAGCTGGCCCGGCGCGGCATCAGCCTGGTCTACGGCGGTGGCAAGGTGGGCCTGATGGGGGTGCTGGCGGATGCGGCACTGGCCGGCGGCGGCAAGGTGATCGGCGTGATCCCGCGGCAACTGGTGGAGCACGAGCGCGCGCACCCCAAGGTCAGCGAGATGCATGTCGTGGAAACCATGCACCAGCGCAAGACGCGCATGTCCGAACTGGCCGATGCCTACGTCGCGCTGCCCGGCGGCTTCGGCACCATGGATGAAATCTTCGAGATGATGACCTGGGCCCAGCTCGATCTGCACCAGCATCCCTGCGCCTTCCTGGATACGCGCGATTACTATCGCGCCTTGCGGGACATGCTCGACCACATGGCGGACGAGGATTTCCTGGGCCGCGACCAGCGCGACGCCGTATGGTTCGGGGATTCCATCCCGGCGCTGTTCACCTGGCTGGAGCACTATGACTCGAGCGGTGTCGCCCGGCTCAAGCCGAGGCAACGCATCCAACCCTGACCGAGGCAAGGCCATGAACAAGTCGGCATTCCGCGCCTTTCGCATACGCGAGGAACACGGCCAGTACCGCGCCGGCATCGAGGCCATGCAGGTGGGCGAGCTCTCGCCCGGCGAAGTGCTGGTCAAGGTGGCGTACTCCTCGCTCAACTACAAGGACGCGCTGGCCGGCACCGGCAGGGGCCGCATCCTGCGCCGCTTTCCCTTGAATGGCGGTATCGACGTCGCCGGCCACGTAGTCACCTCCAGCGATCCACGCTTCCCGCCCGGGAGCGCCGTGCTGTGCACCGGCAGCGGGCTGTCCGAAACCCGCGATGGCGGCCTGGCCGAGTACACCCGCCTGGCGGCCGACAGCACCATCGCCCTGCCGGCAGGGCTCAGCCTGCGCGAAAGCATGATGCTGGGCACGGCAGGCTTCACTGCGGCACTGGCCCTGCTGCGCATGCAGGACAACGGGCAAACCCCGGCGCTGGGCCCGATCGCGGTAACCGGGGCCAGTGGCGGTGTCGGCGCGCTGGCCATCAACCTCTTCAGCGGCGCCGGCTACACGGTGCACGCCATCAGCGGCAAGCGCGAGCATTTCGATTGGCTGCGTCAGCTCGGCGCCAGCGAGTGCATCGACCGGCAGCAGCTCGGCTTCAGCGGCAAGGCGCTGGATTCGGTGCGGTTCGGCGGCGCGCTGGACGCCGTGGGCGGCACCATGCTCGCCGGCCTGCTGCCGCTGATCGCACCCACCGGCAACGTGGCGCTGTGCGGCAACGCGGGCGGCGCCACATTCAGCAGCACGGTCATGCCGTTCATCATCCGCGCGGTCAGCCTGCTCGGGATCGGCTCGGCGCTCACCGCGCGGCCGGTGCGCGAACGCATCTGGCAGCACCTGGCCAGCGACTGGAAGCCGCGGGACCTGGCGCAGATCACCCGGCGCGAGGTGACACTGGACCAATTGCCGGGCGAATTCGCGCGCATGCTGGATGGCCAATCCCTCGGCCGCACCCTGGTCCGGATCGGCTCCGATTGATGGCGGCGCTTGGAAAGACCTGGGTGGAGACCCTAGAATCGAACACTCTGCCAGCATTGGACCGCCCATGGCACGCATCCTGATCGTCGACGATTCGCCGTCCCAATTGCTCGGTATCAAGCGCATCGTGGAAAAGCTCGGCCACGAGGCACTGGGCGCCGATGACGGCGCCGCGGGCGTGGAGCTCGCGAAGCGGGAGAAGCCGGACCTGATCCTGATGGACGTGGTCATGCCCAACCTGAACGGGTTTCAGGCCACGCGCACCATCAGCCGGGATCCGGAAACGGCACACATCCCCATCGTGATGGTGACCACCAAGGACCAGGAGACCGACAAGGTCTGGGGCATGCGCCAGGGTGCCAAGGCCTATGTGACCAAGCCGATCAAGGAAGAGGACCTGGCGCGGACGCTGCAGGAATTCCTGCCGGGCTGAAGTCGTCCGCCATACCGCGCATCAACCTCTGCCCAATACCTGTCGGGTGCGGCGGACCAGGCCTCAACCCCGTGGATGGAAATCCCCGAACTGGGCCTGCAAAGCCTCATAGGCGCTGCGTTGCGCCTTGGTCTCGGCCGCAGGTGCGCGTATCGACAACTCCACCAGTTGG
This sequence comes from Lysobacterales bacterium, assembly GCA_017305055.1. Lineage (GTDB taxonomy): Bacteria > Pseudomonadota > Gammaproteobacteria > Xanthomonadales > Rhodanobacteraceae > Rhodanobacter. The sequence goes on along the minus strand of JAFKMZ010000033.1, from coordinate 19,379 downwards.
TCGCCTGGCGGCGTCCCCGGCATGCCCCGTCCCTTGAGCCGCAACTTGCGCCCCGACTGCGAACCCGGCGGTATGCGCATGTCCACGGCTCCGCCCAGCGTCGGCACCGCAATGCTCGCCCCCAGCGCCGCTTCCCACGGTGCGATCGGCAGCACGTACACGACGTTGCGGCCGTCCAGATGGAAACGCGGATCGTCGCGCAGCGCGACTTCCAGCAGCAAGTCCCCGGCCGGCGCGCCAAGTGTACCCGCCTGCCCCTGCCCAGCGAGCCGGATGACCTGGCCGGACTGGATTCCGGCGGGAATCTTCACCTCGAGCACGCGCTCGTTGCCACCGGCATCCTGCAACGCCAGCCGCGTACGGCCGCCGGCAAATGCCGTGTGCAGGTCGATCTGTACGTGGGCCTGCACGTCGCGCCCGCGACGCGCGCGCGGTTGCCGATGCGCACCACCGGCAGCCCGTTGGCCAAACAGGCTTTCGAAGAAGTCGCTGAAGTCCCCCTCGCCACCGTCGCCGAAGTCCTGGGCCTGCTGCTGCCAGCCCGGCGGCGGGCGGAACTGCTCACCAGAGCGGTAGCCGCCGGCCCGCAACTGATCGTAGGAGCGCCGCTTTTCCGCGTCGCGCAGCACTTCGTTGGCCTCGTTGACGGCCTTGAATTTCTCCTCGGCGCCCGCGTCCTTGTTGCGGTCGGGGTGGAACTTGCGCGCCAGCTTGCGATACGCCGCCTTGATCTCGGCTTCGCTGGCATCCGGCTTGACACCCAGGGTCTCGTAATAGTCTTTGAATTCCACAGGCACTCCGTTACGCCTGCCGCGCAGTACTCAGCCAGACGCCGTGATGGACTCGCGTCCACCACGGCGCCAGGCCTGCAAGCTTACCCCCGCATCGCGCGGGACTCAGCCGGCGGCATTGATGGTAATGCGGCGCGGCGTGGTTTCCGGCTTCTTGGGGATGGAAATCTCCAATACCCCGTACTTGCCGTGGGCGCTGATGTTCTCGGCATCCGCACTCTCCGGCAGCGAAAAGCGTCGATGGAAGGTGCCGTACACGCGCTCCTGCCGGGTCAACTTGTTGCCGGCGGTATCGTCCACCGCCTTGCGCTCACCCTTGATGGTGAGGATGCTCTTGTCCATGCTGACCTCGATCGTCGCCGGATCGACGCCCGGGACATCGGCCAGGATCACAAAGCGCTTGTCCTCTTCGCGGATGTCCACCCGCGGCGCCCATTGGCTGGTTTCCACCGTGGACTGGTCACCCTCGCCCACGCCGAAGAACCGCCCCATGGCTTCGCGGAAAGCCTCGTTGGAGCCGAAATTCTGGTTCCACGCGGATTGACGACTCGAATTCATATGCTGTCTCCCAATGGCTTGCGGTGCCACCACCGCCTGCACCAGAGATAGGTGCTGCAGCAATGAAATCAAGCCATCCGGGAGCCTGGGCGGGACCAGTGCGGACGACGCCGGCCTCGCCGCGCGGCACGGTCCCGGCGCGACTGACCCTGCACGTGTGCAGGGTCAGTCCTGGAGCTGCCCAACCCCAGGGGATCAGGGCTGTGGCTGATCCGGCTGGGCGCCAGCATCAACGTCGGCGCCCGGCAGGATTTCCGCGCCTTCGGCCGAACCTTCGGCCGCATCGTCGTCGCCGTCGTTGCCGCTTTCCGCCTCCAGGCGCATCACGCTGACCAGCTTTTCGTCCTCCGGCAGCCTGATCAGGGTGACCCCCTGGGTGTTGCGTCCCAGGCAGGACACCTCGTCCGCGCGCGTGCGCACCAGGGTGCCGTGGTCGGAAATCAGCATCAGCTCATGCGCCTCGGTGACCTGCACGGCGCCGATCAAGGCGCCATTGCGCTCGGAGCACTGGATGCCGATGACGCCCTGGGTACCACGCCCCTTCTTGGTGAATTCCGCCAGTTGGGTGCGCTTGCCATAACCGCGTTCCGTCGCGGTGAGGATGTCGCCCTCGGCCGCCACGACCAGGGACACCACGTGGGCGCCCTGGGTCAGGCGCATGCCCCGCACGCCGGCCGCGGTGCGCCCCATGGCACGCACGGTATTCTCGTCGAAGCGGTTGACCTTGCCATTGGAGGCGAACAGCAGCACGTCGCTGTTGCCATCGGTCAGGGCAACGTCGATCAGGGCATCATCATCATGCAGCCTGATCGCCAGCTTGCCGCGCTGCAGCTGGTAGGCGAATTCGGCCAGCGGGGTCTTCTTGACCGTGCCGTTGCGCGTGGAAAAGAACACGAAGCGGTCACCGTCGTAGTCCCGGATCGGCAGCACCGCCTGCACCCGTTCGTCCGCGGCCAGCGGCAGCAGGTTGATGATCGGCTTGCCGCGCGCGCCGGGCCCGGCTTCCGGAATCTCGTGCACCTTCTGCCAGTACACACGTCCGGCGCTGGTGAAGGTCAGCAGGGTATCGTGGGTATTGACCACCCACAGTTGGGCCACCACGTCCTCGTCCTTCAACGCCGACGCGGAGCGCCCCTTGCCGCCACGCCGCTGCGAACGGTACAGGCTGGCGGCCTGGCGCTTGATGTAGCCGGTGTGGGACAGGGTCACCACCATGTCCTCGGCGGCAATCAGGTCGAGCACGTCGAGATCTTCCTTGGAACGCTGGATCTCGGTACGCCGGGGGTCGCCAAATTCCGCCTTGACTGTCTCGAGCTCGCCGCGGATCACCGCCAGCAGGCGGTCCGGGTTCTGCAGGATCTCGATCAGCCCGCGGATGGTATCCAGTATCTGCCGATACTCGTCGGCGAGCTTTTCCTGCTCCAGGCCGGTGAGGCGCTGCAGGCGCATGGCCAGGATTTCCTGCGCCTGGGCGTCGGACAGCTGGTAGCCATCGCTCTTCAGGCCATCACGCGGGTCCATGTCCTCCGGCCGCGACGCGTCGGCGCCGGCGGCCGACAGCAGGCTGCGCACCATGCCCGCTTCCCAGCGCCGCGCCAGCATCCGTTCGCGGGCCTCCACCGGCGAAGGCGAGGTCGTGATCAACTCGATCAGCTCGTCGATGTTGGCCAGGGCGACGGTCAGGCCTTCGAGGATGTGGGCGCGGGCGCGGGCCTTGCGCAGGTCGAAGATGGTCCGCCGCGTCACCACCTCGCGGCGATGGCGGATGAAGGCCTCGAGGATGGCCTTCAGGCCGAACAGGCGCGGCTGGCCATCGGCCAGGGCCACCATGTTGATGCCGAAGGTCACCTGCATCTGCGTCTGCAGGAACAGGTTGTTCAGCACGACCTCGCCAACGGCGTCCCGGCGCACCTCGATGACGATGCGCATGCCGTCCTTGTCCGACTCGTCGCGCAGTTCGCTGATGCCTTCGAGCCGCTTTTCCTTCACCAGCTCGGCAATCTTCTCGATCAGCCGCGCCTTGTTCACCTGGTACGGGATCTCGGTGACGATGATCACCTCGCGGCCGTTCTTTTCCGTCTGCACCTCGGCGCGCGCGCGCACCAGGATGCGCCCACGACCCGTGCGGTACGCCTCGACGATGCCGGAGGCGCCATTGATGATGCCGAAGGTCGGGAAATCCGGCCCCGGGATGTAGTGCATCAAGTCCTCGACGCCGAGGCTGGGCTCGTCGATGAGCGCGACCGTGGCGGCAACCACCTCGCCCAGGTTGTGCGGCGGAATGTTGGTGGCCATGCCCACCGCGATGCCGGCCGAGCCGTTGATCAACAGGTTCGGCACGCGCGCCGGCAGCACCAGCGGCTCGCGTTCGCTTTCGTCGTAGTTCAGGCCGAAATCGACCGTGTCCTTGTCGATGTCGGCCAGCAGCTCATGGGTGAGCCTGGACATGCGCACTTCGGTGTAGCGCATGGCCGCGGCGTTGTCGCCGTCGACCGAGCCGAAGTTGCCCTGCCCATCCACCAGCATGTAGCGCAGCGAAAACGGCTGGGCCATGCGCACGATGGCGTCGTAGACCGACTGGTCGCCGTGCGGGTGGTATTTGCCGATGACATCACCGACCACGCGGGCGGATTTCTTGTACGCCTTGTTGTAGCTGTTGCCCAGCTCGTTCATCGCGTACAGCACGCGGCGATGTACCGGCTTGAGCCCGTCGCGGACGTCTGGCAGCGCTCGGCCGACGATGACGCTCATGGCGTAATCGAGATAGCTCTGGCGCATCTCGTCTTCGATGTTGACCTGAATGATTTCCTTCGCCAGCTCTGCCATCAACCCGGGTTTCCTGAAAAAAAAGGGGGCGCTCCGCCGTGCCCCGTAGGGCATGCGATTCGTGCGACACGCAAGCATTGAATGATAGCACGGACGACCCTGAATTGACAGTATTTAATGCTGTCAATTCAATGTGTTACCACACACCAACGGCGCCATTGCGACACCTGGCAAATCATGCGGCCATTTGGCGCGCGGAGGGCCTGGAATGCCACCGCGGATGTCGCTCAGCGGCCGAACGCCGCCTGCATGGATTGGCCGTCCGGACGCTCGATCACGCCGCGCTCGGTGACCATGACGTCGATCAGTCCGGCCGGGGTCACGTCGAAGACCGGATTCCACGCCCGCGCACCCTCGACCACGGTGCGCACTCCGCCGACGCCCAGCAACTCCCCCGCATCGCGCAGTTCAATCTCGATGTCGGCACCGCTCCCGGTATGCATGTCGACGGTGGAGGCTGGCGCCACGACCATGAACTTCACGCCGTGATGGCGCGCCACCACCGCCAGCTGATACGTGCCAATCTTGTTGGCGGTATCGCCGTTGGCGGCAATCCGGTCGGCACCGACGACGACCCATTGCACAGCCCCGGAGTGCATCAGGAACGCCGCGGCCGAATCGGCGATCAGCTGCGCATCGATGCCGTCGCGAAGCAACTCCCACATGGTCAGCCGTGCGCCCTGCAACCACGGCCGCGTCTCGCAGGCATAGACATGGTCGATGCGCTGCGCCGCCACACCGGCGCGAATCACGCCGAGCGCGGTACCGTAGCCGGCGGTGGCCAGCGAGCCGGTATTGCAATGGGTCAGCACCCCCGAATGGGGGGCGATCAGGGCGGCGCCAAGCGCCCCCATGCGCCGGTTGGCCGCCAGGTCCTCATCCTGGATTGCCTGCGCCTCCCGCTCCAGCGATGCCGCCTCGGCACCCGCCTCGGCGCGCGCCTTCATGCGATCCAGCGCCCACATCAGGTTCACCGCGGTGGGCCGCGCCGCGCGCAGCATCCCCAGCGCGGCATCGAGCGGGGTACCCTGCCGCGCCGCCAGCACCACGCCCCACGCCGCAGCAATGCCGATGGCTGGCGCGCCGCGCACGGCGAGGTCCCTGATCGCCTGCGTCACCTCGGCGGCGTTGCGGCAATCGATCCAGCGCTCCTCCCGGGGCAGCAGACGCTGGTCGAGCAGACGGAGGTGGTCGCCGCGCCATTGCACGGCGCGGACGTGGTCGTAACGGTCGTCATCCATCGGAATGTTCGCGTCGGACAGCGGGAAAGTCAGGGCGATTTCGGCATCACCAGCCACAGGATCAGATAGATCAGGATGCCCGAGCCGCCAAGCAGGGTGAGGATGATCCACCCCACCCTCACCACGGTCGGATCCCAGCCGAGGTATTCGGCGATGCCGCCGCAGATGCCCGCCAGCATGCGGTCCTGCTTCGAACGCCGCAAAATCCTGTCCGCCATACGATGTCGACCTCGCTTTTGCGCTCAACTCCGCGTACGCAGCCAGCGATGGATTGCCGGCGGTACCTCCCGCTGCGCGCGGCTGGAGACGTAAATGCCGATGTGGCCGCCCTTGAAGGCGAGTTGCGTGTAGTCGGTGGTGCCGACGTGCGTGCCCAGGGCGCGTGCAGCATCGGGCGGCACCAGGTGGTCCTGTTCGGCAAAGATGTTCAGCACCGGCTGCGTGATCATGCCGAGATCCACCGGCTCGCCGCCGATGGCGAGCGTCCCCTTGATCAGTTTGTTGGCCTGGTAGAAATCCTTGATGAACTCGCGGAACGCCTCGCCAGCCTGATCCGGTGAATCGAAGATCCAGCGCTCCATCCGCAGAAAGTTCTCCAGCTCCACCGGCTTGTCCAGGATGTCGACCATGCCGATGTACTTCTGCTGGTTCAGGCGCACCGGCTTCAGGGTCAGGTAGACGTAGTTCATCAGGCCGGCGGGGATGTTGCCCATGGTATCGACGAACAGATCCACGTCCATGTCGCGGCACCAGCTCGAGAGCATGTTGTCCGGAGTATGGAAATCGACCGGGGTCACCATGGTGATCAGGTTCTTCACCTTGTCCGGATGCAGCGCCGTATAACACAGCGAGAACGTACCGCCCTGGCAGATGCCGAGCAGGTTGATGGCCCCCGCCCCATGCCGGGCCCGCACCGCGTCGACGCAGTGGTCGAGATAGCCGTTGATGTAGTCGTCCAGGGTCAGCCAGCGGTCGGCACCGTCTGGGTAACCCCAGTCGATCAGGTACACATCCTCGCCCTGCTCGAGCAGGTTGCGCACCATGGACCGGTCTTCCTGCAGGTCGGTCATCCACACCGTGTTGACCAGCGCATACACGATCAGGATCGGCGTCTTCGCGGCAGACGCAGAGCTGCCGGTGAAGTGCCAGACCTTCAGCTTGTCCTCGCTGTAGACCAGCTCGCGCGGGGTGTTGGCGAACTCCGGCTCGTGCATGCCCCGCAAATGGCTCATGCCGGCGGCCAGCTTGCGCTGGAATGTGGCCATCTCGGCCAACGCCTTGCTTGGATCGATCTGCACTGGTGGGTACATGGAAGCTCCTTATTTGCGCTTGCCGGATGGGCGGCGGGCAGGCCTCGCGGCAGCCACGCCGCGCCGTGGCTTCGCGGCACCGCGTGCGGCGACGCTGACCGACGCCCCTGTGCGCTTGCCCGCTGCCGGCTTGCGCCGCACCGGGGGCTTGGCCGCGGTCGCCGTGGCCCGGGTACGCTTCGCCGCAGTGCCGGTGCCCGCTGCTGCTCTACGCGTTGTCGTCCGCGACGCCGGCGCCGGTCGCTGGCGTGCGCGCTGCTGCTTGGGCGCGTCCAGCTCACGGGCCAAGGCATCGACGCGGTCGGACAACGAGCCGTCCGCCGCCCCTGCCGTCGTCCGCAGGTCACGGCGCAAGGCTTGCACGCGCTGGCCCAGGCTGGACACCTCGCTGCGCGTAGGCATGCCGAGCTGCTGGCAAAACGCCTCGATGTGCTTTTGCTGCAGCTGGCGTACGTGCATCTGCGCGTTGACCATGTCGCCATAGGCCGCGCGAAATTTCTCGGTCAAGGCAATCTCGGCATACGCCTCTTCGGCAGCATCCACCCACAGGTCGTACAAACCCTTGAGCGAGTCGATCTGCTGGCCCGGCCCGGTGTGCTGGGCCAGCTTGCCTTGCAGCCGCTGCAGACCATCGGCCGCCGCCCGCTGCAGCAGGGCCTGGTAACGACCCGTAGCCTGCGCCGTCGTCAGCAAGGCCTGGGCGAGTTCCTGCTGCTGCATCTGTTGCTCGCGATCCAGTCCAAAAGCGGGAACCGGACCGGTATGCCCTTGGGCCGGGGCCACGCCGGACTGCTGCGCCGCCTGCATCCAGGCCTGCCACTGCTCCACGAAGCCTTGGGCACCGGCGCTGTCGATGCCGGCAAAAGCCTGTGCAAACGGCCCATTCACACCGCCAAACCATTGCGGCAGCTGACGCTGCCAATCGCTGCCCGGTGCCATGGTGTTCGCCATCATGCCCTGCAGCCAATTCATGTAGCCACGCACGCCATCGAGCGTGCGCTCCAGTGTGGCTTCAGCTGCGGACGGCGCGGCGCTGGCCTGGGTCGGCGCCACCGTACCGGCTTGCTGCAGCTGGCGTGCCCAGGCATCCCAGGCGTTGCGCGCCAGGGCCTGGTAGTCCTGCAGGAAATCAGTTGTCGAATCGGCCATGCGCTATTCCTCTCGCCCGTTCGTTGCCATGCTAGCAGTTGCGCAGCCGACCTACGCGGACGCCACAACGCAGAAGGCCCGACGAAACGCCGGGCCCCCGCTCAACGCGCCGCTGCAGCTTGGCCTCAGACGCTGGCCGCTTCCTCGCTGGTCACCGCCTTCATGGACAGGCGGATGCGGCCCTGCTTGTCCACTTCCAGCACCTTGACCTTGACGATGTCGCCCTCGTGCAGCTTGTCCGACACCTTCTCCACGCGCTCGTTGGAGATTTGCGAGACGTGCACCAGGCCATCCTTGCCCGGCATGATGGTGACGAACGCGCCAAAGTCCATCAGCTTGGCGACCTTGCCCTCGTAGATGCGGCCCGGCTCGACGTCGGAGACGATCTGCTCGATGCGCTTCTTCGCCGCCTCGGCGGCTTCGCGGTTGACCGAGGCCACGATCACCGTGCCGTCGTCGTTGATGTCGATGGTGCAGCCAGTCTCCTCGGTGATCGAGCGGATGGTCGCGCCGCCCTTGCCGATCACTTCGCGGATCTTGTCCGGGTGGATCTTGATGGTGAGCAGGCGCGGGGCGTACTCGCTCATCTCCGCACGCGCCTCGGTCAGGCACTTGGCCATCTCACCCAGGATGTGCAGGCGGCCGCGCTTGGCCTGCGCCAGCGCCGTGCGCATGATTTCCTCGGTGATGCCGTCGATCTTGATATCCATCTGCAGGGCGGACACACCATCCGCGGTACCCGCGACCTTGAAGTCCATGTCGCCAAGGTGGTCCTCGTCGCCCAGGATGTCGGTCAACACCACGAAGTCGTCGCCTTCCTTGACCAGGCCCATGGCAATGCCGGCCACCGGCGCCTTGAGCGGCACGCCGGCGTCCATCATCGCCAGCGACGAGCCGCACACCGAGGCCATCGACGAGGAACCGTTCGATTCGGTGATCTCCGAGACCACGCGGATCACGTACGGGAATGTCTCAAGGCTGGGCTTGACCGCCATCACGCCACGCTTGGCCAGGCGGCCATGGCCGATCTCGCGCCGCTTCGGGCTGCCGACACGGCCGGTCTCGCCGACCGAGTACGGCGGGAAGTTGTAGTGGAACAGGAACGGATCCTTGGACTCGCCTTCTGGCGCGTCGATGAGCTGCGAGTCGCGCGTGGTCCCCAGGGTGACCACCACCAGGGCCTGGGTCTCGCCGCGGGTGAACAGCGCCGAGCCGTGCGTGCGTGGCAATACGCCGATGCGTGCGGTGATGGCGCGTACGTCGTCGAGCTTGCGGCCGTCGATGCGCTCCTTGGTCCTGAGCACGCCGTCGCGCATGGTGTGGTATTCCACTTCCTCGAAGGCATTGCCGATGTCAGCTTCGCTCCAGCCATTCGCCTCGGCCTGCCCGGCGAGCGCAGCCTTGACCTCGGCCTTCAATGCGCTGACCGCATCGCGGCGCTCGAGCTTGTCCAGGATGCGGAAGGCCTCGGCAAAGCGCGTACCGCCCGCCTGACGCACGGCATCGAGCAGGGCGTTGTTGACCGGCGGCGCTTCCCACTGGAACGACTTGCGCCCGGCCTCGTCGGCAAACGCATCGATGGCGCTGATCGCCGCCTGCATCTGCTGGTGGCCGAACACCACCGCGCCCAGCATCACGTCCTCACTCAGCAGCTTGGCCTCGGATTCGACCATGAGCACGGCCTTGGCCGTACCGGCAACCACCAGGTCGAGGTCGGAGTGCTTGAGCTGCTCGGCGGTGGGGCACAGCACGTAGCTGCCGTCCACATAGCCCACGCGCGCGGCGCCAATCGGCCCCTTGAACGGCACCCCCGCCAACACCATCGCCGCCGATGCTCCGAGCAGGGCCGGAATGTCGCCGTCGACCTCGGGATTCAGCGAGACCACGGTGGCCACGACCTGGATCTCGTTGCGGAAGCCATCCGGGAACAGGGGCCGCAATGGGCGATCGATCAGGCGAGAGGTCAGCGTTTCCTTCTCGGTCGGCCGACCTTCGCGCTTGAAGAAGCCGCCAGGGATACGGCCGGCGGAGTAGAACTTTTCCTGGTAGTCGACCGTCAGCGGGAAAAAGTCCTGTCCTTCACGTGCCTTGGCTGCCGCCACCACGGAAACCAGCACCACGGTGCCGCCCATGCTGACGACCACGGCACCGGATGCCTGGCGGGCAATTTCGCCCGTCTCCAGCGTGACTTGATGACTACCGTACTGGAACGACTTGGTTACTTTTGCCACGATTTTTTATCCTGCCCTATTGAGAAGTGCGGCCAGGGATGGCCGCTCTTGATCTACGCGTTCATGGACGAACGCACCAGTTATCTACGCAGGCCCAGGCGTTCGATCAGGCTCTGGTAGCGGGCCAGATCGCGATCCTTGAGGTAGCTCAGCAGGCGCTTGCGCTGGTTCACCAGCTTCAACAGGCCACGTCGCGAGTGGTGATCCTGCTTGTGGTCCTTGAAGTGCTCGGCAAGATGCTCGATGCGTGCCGACAACAGCGCCACCTGCACTTCTGACGATCCGGTGTCATTCGGCACGCGGCCATATTCAGCAATGATCTTGCCGGTTTGTTCTGCGGTAAGAGACATGGGTAGGTAATCCTTGAAAACGACGCGGCGCCAGCACTTGCGTCCTCACAACGAGGGAAGCGCCAGCTTCGTTCGGGGGTGCTGAATGGTTACTGGGTCGATGAAACCCGTGGAACAACTTGTCTATTCTACTGATCCACCAGGTACTTCAACAAGGGCATTGGGTGACGCCGCGGCCATGCAGGCGCCATTTGGCAGGTTGAAACCACGCAAAACCCGCACTTGGCCGGCCTGGTCGACCTCGACCAGGGCCAGCAAGTCGCCCCCCGCCAAGGCCGCGCAGCGGCCAGGCGGGTGCGGCTTCGCCAGTGTGAACCGCTGTCCGCGCGCAATTGCCTGGGCCTGGGCAGGATCGAGATCGAGCGCCGGGATGTCGGCCAGCGCCGCGGCCACGGGCAACAACCAAGGCCGCAGCTGCTCCTCCCCGGCAGCCACAGCCCGCCGCAAGGTCTCGATCGTCACCATCTGCGGCTCCCGGAATGGTGCCACCCAGGTTCGCCGCAATGCCGAGACATGGGCGCCGCAACCCAGGGACTCGCCCAGGTCGCGGGCCAACGAGCGGATGTAGGTGCCGGTGCCGCACTCGACCTCGAGGGTCAGGGTTTCGGGCGCACGCCCCAGTACCACCAGCCGATGAATCTCGACCTCCCGCGCGGGAATGGCCACCTTCTCTCCCCGCCGCGCCTTCGCATACAGGCGCTCGCCTCCCTGGTGCAGGGCCGAATACATCGGGGGTGTCTGCATGATCCGTCCACGGAAGCGGTCGAGCAGCGCCTCCAGCCTTGCCGTCTCCAGTACCGGAACCGGGTGCCGGGAGACGATCTCGCCTGCCGCATCGTCGGTCGTCGTGGTTACTCCCAGCCGGCACTCGGCCACATAGGCCTTGCGCGAGCCAAGCAGGCCCCCCGCCAACTTGGTGGCTTCGCCAAAGCACAACGGCAGCAGGCCGCTGGCCATGGGATCCAGGGTTCCGGCGTGCCCGCCCTTGCGCGCCCGCAACAGCCGGCGCACCGCCTGCAAGGCCTGGTTCGAACTCAGGCCGACCGGCTTGTCCAGCAGCACGATCCCGTGTATGTCGCGCCATGCGCCGCGCGGCGTGCGGCGTGCGGCGTGCGGCAGGCACCTCATCCCGCGCCGTCATCATCCGCCGGTTTCAAGGCCGCAGCCTCGGCGCGCAACAAGCTTTCGATACGTTCGCCCTTGTCCACAGAATCGTCGTACCTGAACCTCAGCGCCGGGACGCGGCGCATGCGTATGCCGCTGTGCGCCAGGGCATGGCGCAGCTCGTGCGCGATCTCGTTCAGTGCCTTGACCGCCGGCAGGCCCTGCTCCGGCTGCAGGGCGGTGACCCACACCGTGGCCCAGTCAAGCTCGCGGGTGATCTCCACGTCGGACACGCTGACCGACGGCAGGCGGTGGTCGCGGACCGCGGCGTGCACCAGCAGTCCGATCTCGCGTCGCAGCTCGGCACCAATACGGTCAGTACGTTTGAAATCGCGGGATGGCATACAAAACCCTACAGCGTGCGCGCGACCTCGGTGCGCTCGAAACACTCGATCTGGTCGCCGACCTTGACGTCATCGTATTGCTTGACGGCAATGCCGCATTCCATGCCATTGCCCACCTCGTCGACCAGCTCCTTGAAGCGGCGCAGCGACTCCAGCTCGCCCTCGAAGATGACCACCTGGTCGCGCAGTACGCGTATGGGCTTGTTGCGCTTGACCGTGCCCTCGATCACCCGGCAACCGGCCACCGCCCCGAACTTGGAGCTGCGGAACACCTCGCGCACCTCGGCCACGCCGATGATTTCCTCGCGCACCTCCATGCCCAGCAGGCCAGTGGCCGCCTGGGTCACCTGGTCGATCACGTCATAGATGATCGAGAAGTAGCGCACATCGACACCGGAGCCCTCGATCACCTTGCGTGCGGAGGCGTCGGCGCGCACGTTGAAGCCGATCAGCAGCGCCTTGGAGGCTGCCGCCAAGGTGGCATCGGACTCGCTGATGCCGCCCACGCCGGAGGACACCACGTTGACGCGTACCCGCTCGTTGCCGATCTGCGTCAAGGAATCGCGCAGGGCCTCGACCGAGCCCTGGACGTCGCCCTTGATCAGGATGTTCAGGGTCTGCTGCTCATCGCCCTGGCCCATCTTGGCGATGATGTCCTCCAACCGGTTGCCGCTGCTGACCATGCGCGTCTCGCGCCGCTTCTGCTGGCGCTCGGCGGCGACCTGGCGGGCCAGATGCTCGTCGTCGACGGAAACGAAGTCGTCCCCGGTCTCCGGCACGCCCGACAAGCCCAGCACCTGCACCGGGATCGACGGCCCCGCCGAGGCCACCTGCTTGCCGTTGGCGCTGATCAGTGCCCGCATGCGCCCGTACTCCACGCCGCACACCACGTAGTCGCCCTTCTTCAGCGTGCCCTGCTGCACCAGTACGGTCGCCACCGGGCCACGCCCGCGGTCGAGGCTGGATTCGATCACCACGCCGGTGGCGCGTCCGTCCACCACCGCCTGCAGGTCCATGACCTCGGCTTGCACGGAAATCGCATCCAGCAGGTCGTCGACGCCCGCGCCGGTCTTGGCCGACACCGGCACGAACTGCACGTCGCCGCCCCAGTCCTCGGGCACCACCTCGTACTGCACCAGGCCTTGCTTGACGTTGTCCGGGTTCGCCCCGTCCTTGTCCATCTTGTTGACCGCCACGATCAACGGCACCTTGGCCGCGCGCGCATGGTTCACCGCCTCGATGGTCTGCGGTTTCACGCCGTCATCCGCCGCCACGACCAGCACGACGATGTCGGTGCTCTGCGCGCCGCGTGCACGCATGGCACTGAATGCCGCGTGGCCCGGGGTGTCGATGAAGGTGATGCCACCCTTCGAAGTCTGCACGTGATACGCGCCGATGTGCTGGGTGATGCCACCGGCCTCGCCGGAGGCCACCTTCGTGCGCCGGATGTAGTCGAGCAGCGAGGTCTTGCCATGGTCGACGTGGCCCATGATCGTCACCACCGGTGGCCGCGGCGACTTCTCGCCCTCCAGCTCAGCTGTCTGGGTGTGTTCGGCCAGGGTCTGCTCGGCATTGTTTTGGGTATCGGTCACCGGCTTGTGGCCGAGTTCTTCCACCACGAGCACGGCGGTGTCATGGTCGATGCTCTGGTTGATGGTTGCCATCACCCCCATCTTGAACAGGGCCTTCACCACTTCGGCCCCCTTGACCGCCATCTTCTGCGCCAGGTCGGACACGGTGTTGGTATCGGACACGGTCACTTCCCGCACCACCGGGGCGGTCGGACGGGAAAATGCATGGGTGGCGGTTGCCGTCGCTCCAGCCCGCGACAGGTCGTGCCCCGGACGCGCAACCCGGGACCGCTTGCTGCCGGACGATCGCCGCGCCCGATCGGCTTCACTCAAATGCATCTGTCCGCCGCCGAAGCGCTTGCCACCACGCCCTTCCCGGCCACCCGCGCCATCGGGGCGCTCACGCACGTGGCGACCGACCTTGGCATGGCCACTGCCGGTCTCTGCCGGGGGAAGCTGCGGCGTGCCGGGGACAGCCCGTGACGTCGGTTCCGCAGCGGGCTTGGCGGCCGGCTTGACCACGCGCTGGCGCTTATGCGGTGCCTGGATCTGCGGGATGATCATGCCCAGGTCGCGCGGGTCCAGCCGTTGCACGGTGCCTGAAGCGTCGCCGCCATCCGGTTCGGCCGTGGGCTCCTGCACCACCGGCGCCGCCGGGGCCGCAGCAACCGCACCCGACGTCGGCGTCGAATCGGTGTCCGCTGCCGGCAGCACGCCTGCCGCGGCGGCCTGCGCCTCGTCGAGGCTGCGCTGCTCCGCTTCCTGTTGCCGGCGCTCAGCGGCGCGGGCGCTCTCGGCCAGCTCCTGCTCCTGCCGGAGCCGCGATTCTTCCAGCTTGCGTACCGCGTCCTCGCGCTCGGGCTCGGCATTGGCGGCCTCGGCAATGACGCTGCGCTTTACATAGGTGCGCTTGCCGCGCACTTCGACATTGACGGTTTTTGCCGTGGTCGGGGCGCCGCGCGGCCCGGGGGTGGCGACCTTGAGCTCGCCCACGGTGCGCCGCCGGAGGGTGACGTGGCGCGGGGTGCCCTCGCCTGCCGCGGCGTCGGCGTCCTGGCTCTTGTTGCGGCGCAGGAAGCCCAGCAACTTGACCTTCTCGGTGCTGCTGATCACCTGCTCCTGGTCTGAAAATTTCATGCCAGCGGCCTTCAGCTGCGTGAGCAGCTTGTCGCCCGGCATGCCCATTTTCAGGGCGAGTTCTTTGATCGTGACATCCGACATCGTGTTCTCTGCTCCGCCAATCCGCGCTTGCCCGTCTGCTGCGGCCGGATCGGCCGCCGTCCCACATCGCGAAAGATTACCAATCCTGCCTCACGCCCATACGGGACATCATCGACGCACCACTCAGCCGCCGTGTTCCAGCCGCTCGATCATCGGCGCGCGCGCCGTCATGATCAGCGCCGCGGCGCGTTCCTCATCCATGCCCTCAATGTCGATCAGGTCGTCCACTGCCAGATCGCCCAAGTCCTCCACTGTATACACTTCGCGTGCCGCCAACGCTTCTGCGGTGGCCTCGTCCATTCCCTCCATGGCCAGCAACTCGTCGGAGGGGCGCTGATCGACCACGCCTTCCTCTTCGGCCAGCGCCGCCACCACCAGGGCATCCCGTGCCCGCGCGCGCAATTCCTCGACGATGTCCTCGTCGAAGCCCTCGATGGCCAGCAGCTCGGCGCTGGGCACGTAGGCGATTTCCTCGATGCTGGAAAAGCCTTCCTGCACAAGGATAATCGCGATCTCATGGTCGACTTCCAGCTTGTCCATGAACAGTTGGCGTGCCACTTCCTGCTCGGATTCGCTCTTGGCGATGACCTGGTCCTGGGTCATCACGTTGAGCTGCCAGCCGGTGAGCTTGCTGGCCAGGCGCACGTTCTGTCCACCACGGCCAATAGCCTGGGACAGCTTGTCCTCGGCCACGGCAATGTCCATGGAATGCTTTTCCTCGTCCATGATGATGGACTGCACCTCGGCCGGCGCCATCGCATTGATCACGAACTGCGCCGGATTCTCGTGCCACAGGATGATGTCCACGCGCTCGCCGTTCAGGTCGTTGGAGACGGCCTGGACGCGTGAGCCGCGCATGCCGATGCACGCGCCAATGGGATCGGTGCGGCTGTCATGCGCCACCACGGCAATCTTCGCCCGGTCGCCGGGATCGCGGGCACAGCCCTTGATCTCGACCAGGCCCTGGCCCACTTCCGGCACCTCGAGCCGGAACAGCTCGATCATGAACTCCGGCGCCGCCCGGGACACGAACAACTGCGGCCCGCGCGGCTCCGAGCGCACCTCGTAGAGGTAGCCACGCACACGGTCGCCGACGCGGGCGGACTCGCGCGGAATGGTCTTGTCACGCGGAATGAAGGCCTCGGCATTGCTGCCCAGGTCCAGATACAGGTTGCCGCGCTCGACCCGCTTGACGATGCCGGTCACCAGCTCGCCGACACGGCCGGCAAAAGCCTCGACGACCTGCATGCGCTCGGCCTCGCGCACGCGCTGCACGATCACCTGCTTGGCCGCCTGCGCCGCGATGCGCCCGAATTCGGCGTTGTCGATCCGCTCCTCGATGTACTCGCCCACCTCCGCGTCCGGACGCTCGTCGAGCGCATCCATCAGGCGCAACTGGTACGAGGGCGATTCCATCTCGCCATCGTCGGCAATGATCTCCCAACGACGAAACGTCTCGTACTCACCCGTGTCGTGATCGATCGAAACCCTGATGTCCGGCTCCTCGTCGACGTACCGCTTCTTGGCGGCGGACGCCAACGCAGCCTCCATGGCCTCGAAAATCACATCCAGCGGCACGCCCTTTTCATTGGCGACCGCGTCGACGACCAGCAAAAGTTCTTTGCTCATTGCAACAACTCCACAGATGCCAATGTTCTTTGCGTTCGTCCGTGAACGCGAGATCAAACGGGCAGCCATCCGCGGCTGCACTTCTGGATAACTACTGCGTTCGTCCGTGAACGCGAAGATCAAAAGCGGCCATCCATGGCCGCACTCTGGGTTCACCTTTGCGTTCGTCCGTGAACGCGAAGATCAAAAGCGGCCATCCATGGCCGCACTTCTCAATATTGCCTAGCTTTTCTTCTTCCGGCTTGCGGGGTGGCCGGGCTTGGGTTGCGGGGCGTGGCCGAGCGCCACCCAATCGGGCACCACGCGTGCGGATTCCACCAACGCATGATCGAACTGCCAGGTCCTGCGCTCGGCCTCCAGCGTGATCTGCCCACCATCCACGCGCAGTATCTTTCCGCGCAGTCGACGACGGCCTTCCAGCGGCGCACCGAACAGCAGTTTCACCTCGCTGCCGCACGCCCGCGAGAACTGCGCGGCCGAAAACAGTGGCCGATCCAGCCCAGGCGACGACACCTCCAATACATAGTGGCCGGGGATCGGGTCATCAACGTCCAGCAACGCGGAGAGCTCGCGGCTGGCGCTCTCGCACTGGTCGACGGTCACCCCGGGCGGCAGTGCTCCCTTGCCAGCGTCATCATCCGCACCTGCGCCCGGCGCATCGGCATCCAGCAGATCCACGTACACGCGCAGCGTGCGCTGGCTCTGGCCGGAAACGAACTCCACGCCAAGGCAGCACAGGCCGAAATCGGCCAATGCCTCGCTGAAGCGGAGCGCCAGCGCCTGCGTGTCCATCACCCGTATCCATCCTCGCCAGAAACAAAAAATGGGCTCCACCGGCCCATTCCCTTACCGCCACCAATCCTCTCGTATCCCGATGCGTCCGACCGGCGTCGCCAGCCCAGCCTGTCGCAGTCGACCTACGTCCAACAAAAAAGCCTCACGAGGAGGCTTTCTTTGCATCAAGAAAGGCCTGGTAGCGGGGGCAGGATTTGAACCTGCGACCTTCGGGTTATGAGCCCGACGAGCTGCCAGACTGCTCCACCCCGCATCAGAGCCGCCGAGTATACGGGCAGGTACGTTGAAGCGCAACGGTTCCGCACAAAAACTCTTGTTTCAAGCGCTTTGCGGCCGAGGCGACGGATTGCCTTGCCGGGCGGCCATCGCATAGAGAAAGCAGACCAGACCCGATGCATCGTTGGGCAGCAATCCGCCCTTCAGGATAGGCGTCAGGCGCCCGGGGATCGGCACCCGTGACGACAACACCGCCACCGCTTGCAGCAGGCGACCGGTGCCAATCGTCACATTGCCTTACCGGGTAAACGGAGTAGGGTCTGGCACACCTCCGGCGCTGCCTCGATGCTGCTTTGGCCATCGGCTGCGCCACAAAGCCACAAGGACAGGCGCCATGGCCCTGGACCAGCTCGACAGCGTTTCCGCAAGCCGCGATGACCCCAGCAACCCGTCGCGTCGTCGCCTGCTTGCGGGCCTGCTGACGGCCTATACAGCCTCGCTGATCCCATGGGCGCTTGCACAACCGGCGCCGTCGGCCGAGCGCGGTGCGTTCACCGCGTTGTCCGCGATCCTGGTCGGCCGGCAGGCGCTCGATGCGGCGCAGGCAACGCGCCTGTACGACGCCCTCGCCACCGTCCATCCACGCTTTCCCGCGGACGCACGGGCCTTGCTGGCGCTGATCAACGAACGCCACATCGACCCGCTGCAACTGCAGGGCGTGCTGGACGACGAACAGTCGCCGCTGGCGCCACTGCCGCGTTCGATCATGCGCGCCTGGACCCTCGGCGTGGTCGGCAGCGGCGCCGACGCACACTGCGTCGCCTACGAAACCGCACTCGACGCAGTGATGGTAGCCGACGTGCTGAAGCCCCCCACCTATGCCTACGGCACGTACGGCAGTTGGAGCAGCAAACCCGTCTGAAGGAGTGCGTTCGATGTCCGGGCAGTTGTCGGCTGACATCGTGGTCATTGGAGCGGGCATCGTCGGTGCGCTGGCGGCCGAACGCCTTGCCCGGCAAGGCGCCTCGGTGCTGATCCTCGAAGCCGGGCCGCGGCTGGAGCGCGCGCGCATCGTGGTCGCGTTCCGCAATTCGGCGGTCTAGGGCAACTGGATGGCACCGTATCCGCCCTCGCCGTGGGCGCCGCATCCGATCTACGTGCCCAAGGACAACGGCTACCTGGTGCAGGCGGGCCCGTACCCCTACCCGGCCGAGTACATCCGCGCGGTCGGCGGCACCACCTGGCACTGGGCCGCGCAGGCGTGGCGGCTGGTGCCGAACGACGTGCGCATCAAGAGCCTGTACGGCGTCGGCGTGGACTGGCCGCTCAGCTACGAGGAACTCGATCCCTGGTACCAGGAGGCGGAGGAGATCCTTGGTGTGGCCGGTGCGGACAATACCGGCTCGCCGCGCCTGAAGCCGTTCCCGATGGAACCTGTGGCCGAGCCATGGGCGATGCGCCGCTTCCGCGAGCGATTGGCTCCGGCCTATCCGGTGGTGGCCAATACCGTGGCGCGCAACAGCCGCAGCTACGGCGGTCGCCCCGCCTGCGTGGGCAACAACAGCTGCCAGCCGATCTGCCCCATCAACGCGCAGTACCTCGGCATCAACGCGGTGGAAGCGGCCGAGACCGCCGGCGCGAAGGTGGTGGCGAACGCAGTCGCCCATCGTATCGAGCACGACGCCAAGGGCCGTATCGCTGCCGTGCATTACTACGACCCCGACAAGGGCACGCACCGCGTCACCGGCAAGACCTTCATCCTCGCAGCGAATGGCATCGAGAGCCCGAAGCTGTTGCTGCTGTCGGCCAGCGACAAGTATCCCGACGGCCTGGCCAACAGCTCCGGCATGGTCGGCCGCCACCT
This sequence comes from Lysobacterales bacterium, assembly GCA_017305055.1. GTDB lineage: Bacteria > Pseudomonadota > Gammaproteobacteria > Xanthomonadales > Rhodanobacteraceae > Rhodanobacter. The sequence continues at coordinate 119 of JAFKMZ010000033.1, read as the reverse complement.
GATGGACCATCCCAGCACCTCGCTCACCTTCTACGCCGACGAGGAACTGTGGCTGGGCCGCGGCCCGCAGAGCCCCAGCTCGATCAACACCCTGCGCGACGGCGCGTTCCGCTCCAGGC
>JAFKMZ010000058.1 GCA_017305055.1 Lysobacterales bacterium | reverse complement strand
GGCGACGTGGTAGTTCTGGCCGATCGGCAGGGTGACCTGGATGGCCGTGCCGGCACCGGTGCCGATGCCGGCCCCACCGTCGCCGGTGACGATGTAGTGGGCCGGGTTGGTCGGATCGATCCAGATGTCATGGCAGTCGCCGCAGCGTGCCGGCCCGATCGACTTGACGTCCTTGCCGCCGAGCCCGCTGAACGTACGGCCGCCATCGACCGAATAATGCTGGCTGCTGCTGGAAACGTAGACGTTGTCCGGATTCTTCGGGTCGACGGCGAGGCGGATGTAGTAGCCGGCGCGGCCGATCAGCGAGCGGTCCCAGCTGACCACGTTCCACTGCTTGCCGCCGTCGTCCGAGCGCCACAGCGAGCCCTGGTTGTAGGTGGCGATCAGGGCGTAGACGCGCTTTGGATTCGACGGAGCGACGGCGACATCGGTCTTGCCGTACGGGGATTTCGGCAGGCCCTCGTGCAACTGTGTCCAGGTGACGCCGTTGTCGTGCGAGACGTAGATGCCGCTGCCCGCGCCATAGCTGTTCTGCTGCCAGGTACGCTGCGAGACCTGCCAGGTGCCGGCAAACAAGGTATTGGGATCGTTGGGATCCATGCTCAGGCCGGAGCAGCCGGTGTCCGGATTCACGAACAGCGTGCGTTTCCAGGTCTTGCCGCCGTCGGTGGTGCGGAACACGCCGCGCTCCTGTTGCGGACTGGACGCCCGGCCGATGGCGCAGACGAAGACGTTGTTCGCGTCGCGCGGATTGACCACGATGCGGGCGATGCGCCCGGTCTCGACCAGGCCCATGTGCTGCCAGGTCTCGCCGGCATCGGTGGACTTGTACACGCCGTTGCCGATGACGTCGGCGGGGCGGATCAGCCACGGCTCGCCGGTACCCACCCAGATGGTGTTGGGATCGGTTGCCGGGATCGCCAGGGTGCCGATGGCGGCCACGTTCTGCTGGTCGAAGATGGGCTTGTAGGTATGGCCACCATCGATGGACTTCCACAACCCGCCGGAGGCCGCGCCCAGGTAATAGGTCGAGTAGTCGCCGGGAATGCCGACGGCCGAGGCGATGCGGCCATGTGGCGAGGCCCCCATGTAGCGGAATTGCAGCGCCGGCACGGTGGTCGTGGGCTGGACCGCCTCGGGCCCGGGGGCCCTTTGCGCGTTGCCCGGCAAGGACACTGCGACACCCAGGGCAATCACCGCAGGCAGGGAAAGATGTACCGCTCTCGGCACTCGCGACATGGTTTGTTCTCCCTAGGATTCCTGAAGACTAGCGGTATCCATACCCGTGCACAACCTGAAGAAAGTCATGCAGCGGAAACCGTATGGACGTCCACGATGACGACGTTTCACACCCCTCGATGGCAACTGCGTTGCAGCTGGCCGGATGCTGCCGGACAGCTTTCCCGTTCGCGCCGGACGCGTATCCGGCGCGAACGGGATACCGCTTTACTGGAGCTTGTCAGTGATCGGCTTGGCCTCGCCTGCCGAGCTCTGGTTGAACGCGGGCAGGGTGACCTTCTCCAGGTGCTCGTAGTCGGCCCGGGCCTTCGCCAGGTCCGCCTCGAGCTCGCGCAGCACCCGGATCTGCGTGGCAGTCGGCTTGTAGTCGGCGCCGCCGCCGGCGTCCGCGGCGCCATCGCCAACGCCGCCGCTCAGCCACACCATGTTCATGTACACCTTGTAGGCAGTGGGGAACTGCTTGTCGTCGCTCAGCATGGATTCGCGCGATACCAGCTGGTGTTCCACCTGCAGGATGTCCCTGTTGAGCTTCTGCAGCGCGGCGGCATTCGGCGTGAAGGCGGAAGCCTTGATGCGGTCCTCGATCTGCTTGCGCCAGATCTCCATCTGGTTGACCATTTCCGAGGTCTGCGTGAGCCGCTTGCGGACGCGCAGCTGCATGGCTGTCGAGGTCTGCAGATCCTCGATCGGAGCGCCGATGGCCGGATCCTTCAGCACCTTGAACGGCTGCGTATAGGTCTTGCCGTCGATGGTCAGGCGCAACGTGTAGTCGCCGGGGGCCGCCAGCGGCACGCCGGTGTTCGGCGTGATGCCCCAATGCGTGATCCGACGCACGGTCTGGCCCTGGAAACGCGGCTCCTCCCAGATGCGCGGGTTGTCGGGTGGCGTGGTGAGCAAGGCGATCTGCTCCGGCGCGTCGTAGCGCAGGTTCCAGTACGCGCCGTTGAGCCCGGAGTGGACATCGAGGAACTGCGTGCGCACCGGCGCACCCTTGGCGTCGAAAATCTCCATCTTCACCGGCTTCGCGGGCTTGGTGGCCACGGTGAACTGGAAATGCGGCCGCAGCGGATCGCCCAGTTCCGGGAAGACAGTGCGGCTCTTGCGGAAGATCGGGCCAGGCTTGAACAGGCGGGTTTCCTTCACCGCGCCCGGCGACGCACCGACCTCGGTGCTGCCGGTCTGCTCGAACGTGGTCATGTCCGGGAGGATGTACAGCCCACGACCATAGGTGGACAGGACCACCTCGTGGAAGCGTGGCTCCACGGTGATCCAGGTGACCGGGGCAGGCGGCAGACCCTTGTCATACTTGATCCAGTGCGCGCCGTCGTCCATGGTGTAGTAGAACGCGTGGCCGGTGCCGACGAACAGCATGCCCTGACGGTTCGGGTTTTCCGCTATGGACAAGGTGTAGCCAAGCGGATGGGTATGGGGAATGTCGCCGTTGATGTTCTTCCAGCTGGCGCCGTAGTCGCTGGTCTTCAGGATGTACGGTTTGTGGTCGTTCCCTCCGGCCATGCGGAAGTCCACCACGATGTACGCCGTGGCCGGGTCGAAGTGCGAGGGCGAGATCTGGTTGATCTGGCCCCAGGCCGGCAGATGCAGGTTGGCGGTGACGTCCACCCATTGCGGCTTGGTGCTGGACTCGGCGCCCTTGGTATACCAGAGCTTGCCGTCGTTGGTGCCGGCCCAGAGCAGGCCGCGCTGGATCGGCGAGAACGCCATGAACCAGATCACCTCGCCGTCGTACTGCGCCAGGTTGTCGCCGACCAGGCCGCCGTTGCTGACGATGCGCGAGGGATCCTGGGTCGAGAGGTCGGGACTGAACTCGGTCCAGGAGTGGCCCTTGTCGTCGGTGCGCAGCACCATCTGGCAGCCGTAGTACACGTTTTCGTGATTGAACGGATCGATCGCCAGCGGCGAGGTCCAGTGGCAGCGGTACTGCACCTCGTCCGGCG
>JAFKMZ010000038.1 GCA_017305055.1 Lysobacterales bacterium | reverse complement strand
TGAGCATGGTGGCGATCACCGGCTCCTCGAAATACTCGCGAGCCATCACGATCCACATGCTGGCGTGGTTGTCGCGCATGAGTTTCGGCACCACGGTGTCCAGGCGCTCGGCCAGGATGTCGTTGACGACCTTGGCGCGGTCGCGCAGCTGCAGGATCGGCGGCAGTTGCGCATTGGCCTGCCAGGTATTGGTCATCGGCACCACGAGCGGCGTCGCGGTCTGGGCGACGGTTGGCAGGGCTGCCAGCAAGCCGGTGGCGACGATGGCCGCGCACAAGCATCTTCCGGCCAAGCTGGAAGTGGACATGCGTTTCATGGTGATCCCCGAGGTGAGCGATGGCTGTTGATAGTGGCCGAGCATTTTGAGCCTTGTCAAATAGGCGTGAATGGATGGCTGGACGTCCGGGAAGTCACGCCCTGGAGTGCCAGCCCGTGATGCTGCACCCGCTGCCGCAGCCTGGGTACGGCAACGGCACGCGACCGTGGCCCCGTGCCGTTGCCGATGCTGCAATTGACATGGACGGCGCCGGCATGACCGGCGCCGTCCGCACTCTCAATAGCGCCAGCTGGTCAGGTCGGCGCCCTTGGGGGCGTTCTTCTCGATCAGCTTGAGGATCTTCGGCAGGTACATGGTGTTGTAGCGCAGGCGGGAGATCGCATTCGGATTGGCGTGGTCGCCGTTCCAGCAATGCTCGGCGCGGTCGCCGTAGTCCACCTCGCCCTGGTAGGCCGGCTTGGCGGTCTTCAGGAAGTCCTCCATCAGGTAGACGGCATCATTCAGGTAGTAGTTGTCCATGTCGCCGACGTAGATGTGGATCTTGCCCTGCAGGTTTGGCGCCAGCTTCTGCCAGTCGCGCTCGAGGATGTGGCGCAGGTCGTAGTTGTCACGCCAGTAGCTGGCGACGCTGGGGTCGATGGTCCCGGTACGCTTGTCCCACATCGGCTTGACGTAGCCATCCGGGCCCATCGGCGAATACACCGCGTCCCAGATGTCCCACTGGCCGCCCGAGCGGTTCTTGTCGCCCAACACCAATTCCAGGTGGTTCTCGTCCTGGGTGGTGTATTGCACCTCGCCCAGGTAGTTGCGGTGCCCCGGGCGCTGCACGTTGTTGAACGTACCAATGTTGTAGTACAGGTTCTTGTCGGTGTAGATGTTGGTCAGCTCGAACTTGCGGAAGTCGATCGGATCCGGGCAGGCGGCAAAGGCGCCGTTGTACTCGGTCGGATACTTGATCTGCACTCCCAGCGCCTCCCAGCCACCGGTGGAGCCGCCGTACAGGAAGCGTGCCCAGCCCTGGCCCAGGCCGCGGAACTTCTTCTCCAGCGCGGGGATGAACTCGTAGGTGATGGCGTCGCCATAGGGCCCCAGGTTTGCGGAGTTCACGGCGTAGGAATCGTCGTAGTACGGATTGGAGTGGTCGATCTCGATGACCAGGTAGCGCGGGAAGTCGTCGGAGATCCATTTCTGGTAGAACTTGTACGCCTCCTCCTGCTCGACCTTGTTGTAGCAGGGCATGCTGAAGCGCTCGCTGTACTCGCACTTCAGGTTTGGATCGGGCGGGGTGGTGCGGAAGTTGCCCACGGTCATCGGAAAGTGGCCGTGGTTGATCATCAGCGGGTAGCGCGCGTTCGGGTGCTCATCGAAACCCTTGGGCACCAGCACGTGGCCGGTGATGTACATGTCCCGGCCCCAGAACCTGGACAGCTTCTCGCTCTTGAACTTGAAGTGGCGGATGTACTTGGTGTCCGCCACCGGCGTGATCGGCGGGTTGACCTTGTCCAGGGTGACGTTGATCTCGCCAGCCTTGGCCGGGTCGAAGTCGACCTGCTTGGGCGTGCTTACCAGGTTGCCCGGCTCCAGCCGCCAGTTCTGGCCGGCGCCGCGCGCGGCCGGCAGCTTCACCGTCTTGCCGTTCTCCAGGTGGAAGGTGTCGTAGCGGTGCAGCACGGCCTGTACGTGGTAGCGCCCGGCTGGCACCTGTTTCAGGTCTTCCTTGGGGTAGCCGAACACGCCGGTGTCGATCACGGCGCTTTGCCCGGCCTTCAGGCCGTCGACGTTGACGCCGAAGACTTGTGCAGCCTTGACCCCGGGCTGCACCTGCTGGCGCGGCTCGGTGCTGCCGTCGGGAGTGAGGATCAAAATGATGCGGCCGTCGAACGGGCCCTTGGCCGCGTTGGCGGGGATGGTGACGCGGAAGCTTTCGGCCGCTGCCGAGGTGGCCAGCAAGGCCAGGCCCGCAGTTGCCATTGCGAGGAGTGTCTTGCGCATGGTCGTTAGCCTCTGGTGGTTGATCGGTTGAATCGATTGCTCAGGTGGAGGGAATCAGGGTGAGTTCGGTCTGCCTTCCGTCCAGGAAGGTCACCTTCGTGCCGTCGAAGTACGCATCTTCCTCCTGGCGGAATTCCACCCTCTGGTTGTCCCATTCGGGGACGTTCTTGTAGGCCAGGAGCTCGATCGACCAGGTGGTGTTGGCGTGCACTGGATACTCGCCGTGCGCGTCGCCGTTCTGGTTGTCCCACATGCCGATCGAGGATCCGGCCGCGTGGCCGTGGAAGCCGACCGGGTGCGAGTAGATCGATGGCTCGAGCCCGTTGTCCTTGGCCTTCTTCAGCGCCGCGGCGAGGATGGAGTTGCCGCTGGCATTGGCCTTGAACGAGGACAGCAGCGCGTCCTGCACGCCGTTGACCGCCTTCAGGCCGGCCTTGATACCGGCTGGAGCGTCCTTCTCCCCAGGCTTCAGTACGTAGGCGTGGTGCTGGGTGTCGGTGTTGAGGCGCAGGTAGGTGATGCCGAAGTCGGTCCACAGCAGGTCGCCGGGCTCGATCACGGTGTCACCTTCCAGCATGCTCTTGGCACCCTTGCGCTGGATGCCGATCGACGGCTGGAACCAGGTGTCGATGCCGAGGTTGGCCATGCGCTGGCGCAGGTACCAAACCACGTCGGCTGAGGTCGTCTTGCCCGGCGTGATCACCTTGCGCGAGAACGCCTCGGCGATCAGCGCATGGGCCACGCGCACGATGCCCGGGTAGATCCTGAGCTCGGTGGGCGTGCGCGTCTCCAGCCAGCCCACCGCCAGGCGTTCGCCGGAGACCACGCGCGGGCGGTACTTCTCGGGCAACGCCGCCATCATCTCCTTGTACTGGCTGAGCGTCATGCCGTCGGCGAAGGCGAACATGTCCGAGGTGTTGATGGCAATGTTGGCCGGGTCGCGGGCGGCGACGATGTCGGCGACGGCCTTCCACTGGTCGGGCTGCTGGTCCGGATCCCACGCGCCCTTGAACAGGCCGCCCAGGCCATAGCGGCTGACCGTCAGGCGCTCGATCGGCTTGCCGGCGCCCGGGTCGTAGAACACCAGGATCGTGCGGCGACGGGCGTGCATGCTCTCGGCGTTGAGCATGGTGGCGATCACCGGCTCCTCGAAATACTCGCGAGCCATCACGATCCACATGCTGGCGTGGTTGTCGCGCATGAGTTTCGGCACCACGGTGTCCAGGCGCTCGGCCAGGAT
>JAFKMZ010000032.1 GCA_017305055.1 Lysobacterales bacterium | reverse complement strand
CGACATCCGCCATGCCCCGTCCTTTTGCTCTACCCTCTCACCATGCTTGAATTCGGTCACGGCACGCACGTCGGCCTGCGCCGCTTGCGCAACGAAGACACCTACTACGCCGATGCGGCACTGGGTCTGTTCCTGGTGGCGGACGGCATGGGTGGTCATCGTCACGGCGAGGTGGCGGCTGCGTTGGTACGCGACACCATGGTCGATCTGGTGTCGCAGCGCCACAGCCTGGCCGAGGCGGTTCAGGCCGCGGCCGAGAGGCTGCTGAGCTGCCCCAGGCCTGTCGACGACGACGTCCTGCCAAAGGGTTCGACCATCGCCGCCTTGCAGCTGTCGGCCACGGGTTACGAGGCAGCATGGGTGGGCGACAGCCGCATCTATGTCTGGCAGGATTCCCTGCGACAGATCAGCCACGACGACTCGGCAATGCTGTCGCTGCTCGACGCCGGAAAACTGGATCCCGCCCCGGCCGCGCAGCATCCACGACGCGGGGTCCTGACCCAGGCCTTGGGCATCACCCCCGGCGACCGCCTGCGCATCGGCCTTGCCCATGGGGAGCTGGCCCGCGGCATGGGCTTCTTGCTGTGCACCGATGGCCTCACCGACCGGTTGCGAGACACCACGATTGCCCGGGTGGTCGGTTGCGCCACCCTCGCGCCACAGGAGTGTGTGGACCAACTGTTGCTGGGCGCGCTGGACGCCGGCGGTCAGGACAACGTCACGGCCGTGCTGGTGCGCTCGAGCTGAGTTTCCGGTCCCGCAGGCTGCTCCGCCAGCCGCCACACGCTGGGTGCACCCCGTGCCTTGTCCATGGCGTCGAGCCGCTCCTCGTGAAGCTTCAGTTCGGCCACGGTGGCAGGCCGGACCAAAGGGCGCCGGGCCAGCACCTGGATGCCTTCAGACGCGGTCTTGCGTACGGCCTGCGGTGCCTCGAAGGCCAGATTGAACGTGGTCTGGCCCGAAGTCATTGCCAGGTACACCTGGGCCAGGAGCTGGGCGTCGATCAGGCCGCCATGCAGGCCGCGACCGGAGTTGTCGATGCCGAACCGGCGGCACAGCGCGTCCAGGCTGTTGCGCTGCCCTGGGTACAGTTCGCGCGCCATGGCCAGCGTATCAAGCACGCGGCAGTGGTCGCCGACGCTGCCGGGGGAGACTGGCAACAATGCAAGCTCGGCGTCGAGAAAGCCGATGTCGAATGCGGCGTTGTGGATGATCAGCTCGGCGCCGTCGACAAAAGCCAGGAACTGGTCCACCACCTCGCCAAAGCGCGGCTTGTCCAGCAGGAACTCATCGGCGATGCCGGTCACCGCACGGGCGCCCTCGTCGATCGCACGGTCTGGATTGAGATAGGTGTGGTACTCGCGCCCGGTGATCCGGCGCCCCTCCAGCTCGACACAGGCAATCTCGATCAGGCGGTGGCCCTGGCTGACCTCCAGGCCCGTCGTTTCCGTGTCCAGCACCACCTGTCTCATGCCACGTCCCGCCACTGCTCGGCCTGCGCGCGCGCGGCCTGATCGACGCGCTCATTCTCTGCATGACCGCAGTGGCCGCGTACCCAGCGCCACTCGACAGTATGCGCCGCACTTGCGGCCACCAGGCGCTCCCACAGATCCTGATTCTTCACCGGCTTGTTGTCCGCGGTGCGCCAGCCGCGAGCCTGCCAGCGCGGTGCCCATTGTTCGATGCCCTGCATGACGTATTGGGAATCGGTGGTCACGGTCACGCGGCACGGGCGGGTCAGCGCTTCCAGCGCGCTGATTGCCGCCATCAACTCCATGCGGTTGTTGGTGGTGGCAGCGGTGCCGCCGGTCAACAAGCGTTCCTTTCCGCGTGTGCGCAGCAAGGCTGCCCAACCGCCCGGTCCCGGATTGCCGAGACAGGCACCGTCGGTAAACACTTCGACTTCACTCATCGCGCAAGCATGGCCGAATTCGCCTCGGCATGCCAGCCGATCGCGCCACCTTCACGCGGTGAGCTTGCGTTGGGCGCTGGGCGACAAGCGCCCGTTGGCCGGCAGATGCAGGGATTCAGTCCGCAAGCGCAACGGTGTGACCAGGGTACCCTGCTTCTGCGCCAACAGCACATAGCCGCCACCCAAAGGATAGGGCGACGCAGGGACCGGCGCGGCGCGACGGGGCCAGGCGCTGCCCACACGCTGCATCCCGGTCACCCGCAGGCCCGAGCGGCGAAGGTTGCGGGCGAGCCGCGATGGCGCATGCAAGCCATGCCGCGCACCGCGCTCCTGCCAGTAATACCAGGGTGCCCAGGCGCTGATGGGATGGATGCCGGTGATCACCAGCGTCCCACCGGCGGCCAGCACGCGCACGGATTCATGCAACACGGCAGAGAAGTCGTCCGCCACCTCCAGTACATGGCGCAGCCAGATCAGGTCGAAGGCGTCATCGACGAAGGCCAGGGGCTCGTCGATGGCGGCAATGATGTCCCCGGCATAGCATGGGCCGCGGACCAGCAACTGTGTCCAATGCGAGAGCAGGGGCAAAGCCGGCGGCAGCTGCCCGGAGCCGGCTGAGACCAGCAGACCGTGGCTGCCGGCACAGCGCTGCAACGCGGGCAGCAAGGCCCGCGATTGGGCGGCCTGCAATGCGCTCAGTGCAGTACCAGTGTAGATGCCGCTGTCGCGAGGCTCGCGCATGCGTGCCAGTTCCGAATCCATTGCTCGCAGCAGTGTACCCATTGTGCAGTTCATTCGGCATGTACCGGATACCACACCCTGCGTCGGGCACAATGCCTGGGATGAACGGGCGGCGTCGAGGAAAGGAATGGTTCCGCTCCGGTCGATGTCGATATCCAAGTGCCAGCTCCGACATGGTCGGCGGGTGGCAACGCCTGCTGGAGAAGCTGTGAACATCATTCCCCTGCCCGCACTGGCGGACAACTACATCTGGCTGCTGCATGATCGGGACGGCAACGCCGTGGTGGTCGACCCGGGCGACGGTGATGTCGTGGAGCGCGAACTCCGGGCGCGAGGATTGCGGCTGCGCGCGATCCTCCTGACCCATCATCACCAGGACCACATCGGCGGCGTCGCGCAACTGGTGGACGTATGGAGGGTGGCCGTATTTGCTCCGCGTGACCGACGCATCCACGGCGCTACCCGTGTCGTTGGAGAAGGCGACGTGATTGACCTCGGGGCGCCCCGGCTGCGCTTCAGGGTCATAGCCGTGCCAGGCCATACCCTCACCCATGTGGCCTTTTTTGGTGAAGGCCTGCTATTGTGCGGGGACACCTTGTTCAGCCTCGGCTGTGGTCGCCTGTTCGAAGGTACACCGGCGCAGATGCTCGACTCGCTCGATCGCATCGCCACGCTGCCTGCCGCGACATGGATTTGCCCGGCCCACGAATATACCGAAGCCAATGGCCGCTTTGCCCGTATGATCGAGCCCAGCAACCAGAGCCTTGCCGAGCGCTGCGCGCAAGCCGCAAGCCTGCGGGCACGGCGACTGCCCACCCTGCCTGTCACCCTGGCGGACGAATTGCGCAACAACCCGTTCCTGCGCGTCGACAGCGATGGCGTGCGTGAGTGGGATCAGCGGCAGCGCGCGGCCACGTCCGTGCGGAGTGAACGCTTTGCGCGCCTGCGCGCCGCCAAGGATGGCTTCGGCTGATGGCGCGGTTCCATCGCGCACTGCGGCTCACGCCGCTGTTGTTGCTGGCGGCCTGCGCCAGCGTGCCGATGCCGCGACCGAAGCCGGTCGCCGTCCCGCACCGCATCACCCTGCCACCGCCGGCAACATTCGACCCCGGCCAGGTCCAGGCCCGCATCGACGATGCCTGGACGACCCGGGCGCATGAGAACCCTGGCCAGTTGTGGGAGCAATTGCGCGAGAGCTTCGCCATGGACGGTTGCCATGCCGATCCGTCGATCATGCACTGGGCGCGGCGCTACACCCGCAACCGCCGTGGTTTCGAGAACCGCCTGCGCACCGCCTTGCCGAAGATCGCCTATATCCAGCAAACTGCGGCCAAGTACGGCATACCCGGTGAGTTCGCCCTGCTGCCATGGGTGGAAAGCCGGTACCGGGCAGTACCGGGCAAGGGCAGCGGTTCCACCGGCACTTGGCAGATCACCTCACGCACCGCCACGGCCATGGGCCTGCGCATGGATGAGCACTACGACGCGCGCCTGGATCTGCAGGTCTCGTCCAACGCGGTGATGCAACTGCTGCAGCAGTATCACCAGCGGTTCGGTGACTGGCGCATGGTGAACTACGCGTACAACGCCGGTGAGTTTGCCACTGCCCGCTTTACCAGCCGGCAAAGCGCGCAGGCGATCCAGGCGGCGATCCCCACGTGGCCAGGGCATGCAGTGACGCAAAGGCACCTGAGCCAACTGCTGGCCATCGCCTGCGTGGTACGAAATCCTGACCGTTTCGGAGTCACGCTTCCCGGCCTGCGCCAGGCCCAATATCTTACGACGATACCGGTCCAGGGCAGGTTGTCCCTCGACGACGCGGCCCGCTACGCGGGCATGCCGATCGAGGCGTTCAAGCGCTTCAACGCGGGCTTCCTGGACGAGGTGATCGACGGCAGCACCGGCGCCAACCTGCTCCTGCCGGCAGGGCATGCCGGACAATTCCGCTCGGCCAGCGCCCATGCCGCAGCCGAGGCGGCCGTTGCCGATGGCCCGCCACGCAGCAAGACCGGCGATTGATGCCACCAGGCGCAGCAGGCCAGTGCCTTCGGGCGGGTTACATCAGCGACTTGTTGTACTTGATCTTGACCTTGGAGCGCAGCACTGCGATCAACTCGCGAGTGGCCTCGGAGGCATAGGCCTGCGCCATCTGCTGGCGCAGCGCCGTGCGTTGCTCGGCAGGGATCTTGGCGACGTCGCCGGGCTGAACCTTGTCCAGCGCAAGCAGCGCGGCACTGCCGTCAGGCATGTCGACCACGGTGTACACCGGCTTCCCATCGACCGGATGCGGCAGCAGGAAGGCCTGGGCCAGCAGCGCCGCAGGCGCGGAGGGCATCGAGCGCTGCGCTTCCGCCGCGGTCTGCAGGGTGGCCCCCGTCTCGGTGGCAATATCCTGCATGGAAGTGCCCTGGCGCAGCCGCGCCAGCAAGGTATCGGCAGCCTTCCTGCTCGCCTCCACGGTGCGTTCTTCGACGATGCGCTTGTCCACGTCCGTACGTACCTCGCTCAACGGCCGCGCGGCTGCGGGAACGTGCTGGTCGACGTGGATCACCGCAGAATGATCGTCACCCAGGTTGATCAGGCCGGAATTGTTCCCCTGCATCATCACGTCGTCACTGAACGCAGCTGCGATCAGCTTGGGATTGCTGGCGATGCCGGTGCCGCCCTGGCGCGAGAACAGGCCGGTGGTCTTGATCGGCAGGTCCAACGCAGCCGCAGCCGCATCCAGCGATGAGGGATTCTGGTAGGTCTCGTCGGTCATCTTGCCGGCAACTTCGTTGTACTTGCGGTCGCGGTCGGCCGTGGTCGCTTCCTTGGCCAGCTGGTCGCGCACTTCGGCAAAGGGCTTCGAGGCGCCGGCACGGATGTCACGCAGCCAGATGATGTGGTAACCGTCGGAGGACAGCACCGGCTTTGAAATTTCTCCCTTCTTCAGGGCGAACAAGGTGTTGTCGAACGCCGGCGTGGTGACGCCCTTCTCCAGCCAGCCCAGGTCACCGCCCTGGCGGCTCGAACCGGCATCCTGGGAATCCTTCCGCGCCAATGCCGCGAAATCCTCCGGCGTGGCCTGCGCGGCAATTTTGTCCGCCTTCTCCAGTGCGGCCTTTTGCTGCTCCGGCGTAGCGTTCGCCGGCACGTCGATCAGGATGTGGGAGGCGAGGCGTTGCTCGGGTTGCACGAAGCGCTGTTTCTCGTCCTCGTAGCGTTTGCGCAGGTCGCTCTCGCTGGGTGCCTCGTCCAGTTTGAGATCGGCGCCGTTGACTTCAATATATTTCACCGAGACCTGCTCGGGATTCATGTACTCGTCGAGATGGGCCTTGTAGTACGTGTCGGCCTGGGCGTCAGTCACCGTTTCGTCGATGGACTTGGGCTTGGGCAGCACCATGTAGCGCAGGTCACGTCGCTGCGTGGCCAGGGCCAGGAACTGGTCGACCTGGCCGGTGGTGATCAGCGCGCTGCTGTTGATCGCATTCGGCAGCAGCTGTGCGGCAAGCGAGCTGCGCACGTCGCTCTCGAACGCTTCCGGGGTCTTGCGCTGGCTGGTCAGGAATGTGCTGTAGGCGGTGGGATCGAATTTGCCGTTCAACTGGAACTCGGGGATCGCAGCAATGTACTGACGGATGGCGTCGTCGGTGACGCGCAGGCCCCAGTCGCTGGTGGCCGTCAGCAGCAGGCGCTGGTCGACCATGGCGTCCAGTACCTGATCCTTGAATTCGGGCTTTTCCAGCATGCTGGAGTCGAACTGGTCGCCCTGCTCGGCCGCAGCCTGCTGGCGCAACTGGTTCATGCGGTCCTGGAACTCCTGCTGGGTAATCTCCTGCTTGCCGACCTTGGCCACATAGTTGGAGTCCTGCGTGGTCAGATAGCCCTGCATGCCGAAAAACGACATCGCAAACACGGCGACCCCCAGCAGGATGATCGATGGCCAACCGTGCATCTTGTTGCGCATTGCCTGCAGCATGGAATTCTCTCTCTTGCCTTGACCCAGGTGACGTTTGCACCTTGGCAGTAGCGTTCACCGGACCGGAAACAACAAGGGCGCCACACGGGCGCCCTTGCGAACTGTGGCGGAGCGGACGGGACTCGAACCCGCGACCTCCGGCGTGACAGGCCAGCATTCTAACCAGCTGAACTACCGCTCCAAATTCCTACTGGTGGGTGCTGTAGGGATCGAACCTACGACCACCGCCTTGTAAGGGCGACGCTCTACCGCTGAGCTAAGCACCCAAACATGGGCGATCAGCCGCTCAGTTTAGGGCATCTTTCAGCGTCTTGCCAGCCTTGAACGCGGGGACCTTGGATGCCTTGATCTTGATGGCCTCGTTGGTGCGCGGATTGCGGCCAACCCGGGCAGCGCGCTTGCGCACGGTGAACGTGCCGAAGCCCACCACCGAAACATCATCTCCCTTCTTCAGGGACTTCTGCACAGTGGTGAAGAAGGCCTCAAGCGCGCGACTCGCGTCTGCCTTGGTCAACTCTGCAGCCTCGGCCACGGCTTGGATCAGATCGGTTTTATTCATTGAAAGACTCCATTGTTGATTTTCGACCCAGTGCCCCGCCGCACGACGAGGCGTTGCTAAGGTGAAGTATGGGCTCGTGCCAGATGCTTGACGCGACGCCGCGTCGCTGCGCTTTCGATCCGCGCCGGGACTGCGGTGCACCTTTATACCAGTGCGTTACCACGATGCGCAACACAAGCTGCGCCAACGCTTCCGCGAATCATGGCAAACGAAAAAAGTGCTTGCAATGCGGACCCGAAACCACTACGCGCGGTTTGTCCGGGCCAGCATGGCGGGGCCGTCACCAGGAGTGGCGCGAGCGCTCCCGCGCCGCGCCGGCCGATGCCGCGTCAATGGGTCATCGAATGGTCGACGGCATCCGTGCCGGCGACCGCGGGCGTGGTTGCCTTCTCGTGCGGCTGGTTCGGCTGCAGGGTCCGCTCCAACGCAATACCCAGGGCCTCCTCGATCCAGCGCACCGGGTGGATGTCCATCGAACGGGTGATGTTGGCCGGCATCTCGGCCAGATCCTTCTTGTTGCCTTCCGGAATGATCACCGTGGTGATACCGCCACGATGCGCGGCAAGCAGCTTTTCCTTGAGCCCGCCGATCGGCAGCACGCGTCCGCGCAGGGTGATCTCGCCGGTCATGGCGACCTCCGAGCGCACCGGCACCCCGGTCAGCACCGACACCAGCGCGACGCACATGGCCACGCCAGCGCTTGGACCGTCCTTTGGTGTGGCACCCTCGGGAACGTGGAAATGCACGTCCAGCTTCTGGTGGAACTCCGGGTCGATGCCCAGCTGGTCGACCCGTGCACGCACAACCGACAGCGCCGCCTGGACTGATTCCTTCATGACGTCGCCCAGATGGCCGGTATGCAGCAGCCGGCCCTTGCCAGGCATCACCGAGCACTCGATGCTGAGCAGCTCGCCGCCCACCTGCGTCCAGGCCAGGCCGGTGACCAGGCCGATCTCGTTCTGCTGCTCCTTGCGACCGAAGTCGAAGCGCCGCACGCCGAGGTAATTTTCCAGCCTGGTGGCATCCACCTTGACCACGGCAGGCGCATTGGCCTTGACCGCCTTCTTCGTGGCGCTCTTGCCGGATTTCGCCTTGCGCACCTCGCCGAGCGTCAGCTCCTTGACCACCTTGCGGCAGATCTTGGAGATCTCGCGCTCGAGGTTGCGCACGCCGGACTCGCGCGTGTAATAGCGCACGATGTTGCGCAGCGCGCCCTCGCCAATCGATACCTCATCCGGCCGCAGGCCGTTGGCCTTGAGTTGCTTGGGCAGCAGGTATTTCTTGGCGATGCTGAGCTTCTCGTCCTCGGTGTAGCCCGGGATGCGGATGACCTCCATACGGTCGAGCAAGGGACCGGGGATGTTCAGGGTGTTCGCAGTCGCGACCCACATGACTTCGGACAGGTCGAGGTCCACTTCCAGATAATGGTCGTTGAAGGCGTGGTTCTGCTCCGGATCCAGGACTTCGAGCAGCGCCGACGACGGGTCGCCGCGGAAGTCCATCGACATCTTGTCGATCTCGTCGAGCATGAACAGCGGATTGTGGCTGCCGACCCGGTTGAGGTTCTGCACGATGCGCCCCGGCATCGAGCCGATGTAGGTGCGGCGGTGACCGCGGATCTCGGCCTCGTCGCGCACCCCGCCCAGGCTCATGCGCACGAATTTGCGGTTGGTGGCGCGCGCAATCGATTGCCCCAGCGACGTCTTGCCGACGCCGGGCGGACCGACCAGGCACAGGATCGGGCCCTTCATGACCTTCACACGCTGCTGCACGGCCAGGTACTCGACAATACGATCCTTGACCTTCTCCAGGCCATAGTGGTCCGCGTCCAGCACCTGCTGGGCCACGCGCAGGTCCTTGCGTACCTTGCTGCGCTTCTTCCAGGGCACACCAACGAGCCAATCGAGGTAATTGCGCACCACGGTGGCCTCGGCCGACATCGGTGCCATCTGCTTGAGCTTGTTGAATTCCTGACGCGCCTTGGCCAGGACCGCCTTGGGCATGCCCGCGGCGTCAATCTTGCGCTGCAGCTCCTCGACCTCGTTCGGTGCTTCCTCGCCGTCGCCCAGCTCCTTCTGGATCGCCTTCAGCTGCTCGTTGAGGTAGTACTCGCGCTGGCTCTTTTCCATCTGCGACTTGACCCGGCCACGGATGCGCTTTTCCACCTGCTGCAGATCCATCTCGCCGTCGACCAGGCCGATAAGCAGCTCGAGGCGCTTGCCCACGTCGATGGTCTCCAGCACCTTCTGCTTGTCGGCCATGCGCACTGAAAGATGTGCCGCGATCGAGTCGGCCACGCGCGAGGGATCCTCGATGCCGGCCAGGGTAGCCAGCACTTCCGGCGGAAGTTTGCGGCTCTGCTTCACCAGTTGTTCGAACAGCGAGATCAGGGTGCGCGAAACCACGTCCAGCTCGCGGTCCTCGACCGCATATACCGGCTCGACCAGGCGTGATTGGGCCACCAGCATGCCGTCGGCTTCACGCACCTTTTCCAGTGTCACCCGCGATTGGCCCTCGACCAGGACCTTGACCGTGCCATCGGGCAGCTTGAGCAGCTGCAGCACGCTGGCGAGCGTGCCCACGGCATGCAGGTCGGCGGCCTGGGGATCGTCGGTGTCCGGCGCCTGCTGCGCCACCAGCAGGACCTGGCGCTCGCCATCCATCGCACGCTCCAGCGCGCGCATGGACTTGTCCCGTCCCACGAACAGCGGGATGACCATGTGCGGATAAACCACGACATCGCGCAACGGCAGTACCGGCAGCACGTCGGACAAGGCGGGCGAAGTTGGGCTCTTGGCCATGGGGGAAAGTGTCCTCGCAGGAATAGGGGTCAGGATGCCATGCCGGCGCGCAACCGGCCATGCCTACCACATGGAGGCACGACCATACGCACTCAACCCGCGGCATGCCGGGGCCGGGTACGGGAAGTACACACGCAGATCCCTGGCGGCCCGGGCCTGGCTGGCCTGGCCGTCAGCGCCCCGCTGGGGCGCGGTCAGGCGGCGCCGCTGCCCTCATTGGCAACGCGCTGCTGCAAGTTGCCGCGGTAGATCAGGTACGGCTCGGCCTTGCCGTCGATGACGGCATCGTCCACCACCACTTTGCTCACGTGTTCGAGCGAGGGCAGTTCGTACATGGTGTCGAGCAGCACCTGCTCCAGGATGGTACGCAGGCCGCGCGCGCCGGTCTTGCGCTTGAGCGCCTTCTTGGCGATAGCCTGCAAGGCCTCCGGGCGGAATTCCAGTTCCACCTCTTCCATCTCGAACAGCTTCTTGAACTGCTTGGTGACC
Organism: Lysobacterales bacterium; assembly: GCA_017305055.1. Taxonomy (GTDB): domain Bacteria; phylum Pseudomonadota; class Gammaproteobacteria; order Xanthomonadales; family Rhodanobacteraceae; genus Rhodanobacter. The sequence continues at coordinate 29,654 of JAFKMZ010000032.1, read as the reverse complement.
GCGTTCTTCGGCTCGGTGAGGATCTTCACCAGCGCTGGCGCGTCCAGCTCATCCAGGGTGGCGACCACCGGCAGGCGGCCGACGAACTCCGGGATCAGCCCGAAGCGCACCAGGTCATCCGGCTCGACATCGGCCAGTACCTTGCCAAGGTTCTGTGTGCGCTGCTTGCTGCGCACCTCGGCCGAAAAGCCTATGCCGGTGTGCTCGGAGCGCTGCTGGATGATCTTCTCCAGCCCGGAGAACGCCCCGCCACAGATGAACAGGATGTTCTTGGTGTCGACCTGCAGGAATTCCTGCTGGGGGTGCTTGCGCCCGCCCTGCGGCGGCACCGAGGCCAGGGTGCCCTCGATCAACTTGAGCAGCGCCTGCTGCACGCCCTCGCCGGAAACGTCGCGTGTGATCGACGGGTTCTCGCTCTTGCGCGAGATCTTGTCGATTTCGTCGATGTAGACGATGCCGGACTGGGCCTTTTCCACATCGTAGTCGCACTTTTGCAGCAGCTTCTGGATGATGTTCTCGACGTCCTCGCCGACGTAGCCCGCCTCGGTGAGGGTGGTGGCATCGGCGATGGTGAACGGGACGTTGAGCAGGCGCGCCAGGGTCTCGGCCAGCAGGGTCTTGCCCGAGCCGGTGGGGCCGATCAGCAGGATGTTGGACTTGGCCAGCTCGACCTCGTCACTCTTCTGCCGCGACTCGATGCGCTTGTAGTGGTTGTAGACAGCGACCGACAGCGCCTTCTTGGCCCGTGTCTGCCCCACCACGTACTGGTCGAGCGAGTCGCAGATCTCGCGCGGCTTGGGCAGCTGGGTGTGTCCGGAGGCAGCCTTTTCCTCGAGCTCCTCGCGGATGATGTCGTTGCACAGCTCCACGCATTCATCGCAGATGAATACGGACGGGCCGGCGATCAGCTTGCGAACCTCGTGCTGGCTCTTGCCGCAGAAAGAGCAGTAGAGGATCTTGCCGCTGTCGCTGGAACGGCCCTGCCGGTTGTCACTCATAGCCTTGAACCCACCACCGGTAAGTTTGCACGCGCTCGGAGAATAGCACAGGCCCTGGGCACCCCTGCCCACGCAGGCAAGTGACGGCGCCCAATAGCTTTTTTTGTCTCACGCCGACTTGACGGTGTCGACTGGCCGCCGCTCCAGCACCTCGTCGATCAGGCCGTAGGCCTTGGCCTCGACCGCGTTCATGAAGCGGTCTCGCTCCATGTCGGCCTCGATGCGCTCCAGCGGCTGGCCGGTGTGGTCGACGTAGATCTGGTTCAGCCGCTTGCGGATGTACAGGATCTCCCGCGCCTGGATCTCGATGTCGGTGGCCTGGCCCTGCGCGCCGCCCGAAGGCTGGTGGATCATGACACGCGAATTCGGCAGCGAGTAGCGCTTGCCCTTGGCGCCGGCCATGAGCAGCAGAGAGGCCGCGCTGCAGGCCTGGCCAATGCACATCGTGCTGACATCCGGCTTGACGTACTGCATGGTGTCGTAGATGGCCAAGCCGGCGGTCACCGCCCCACCCGGACTGTTGATGTAGAACTGGATGTCCTTGTCCGGGTTCTCGGATTCCAGGAACAGCAGCTGGGCCACGATCAGGTTGGCCACGCTGTCATTGACCTCGCCGACCAGGAACACCACGCGCTCCTTCAGCAGTCGCGAGTAGATGTCGTAGGAACGCTCCCCGCGGGCCGTCTGCTCGACGACCATGGGCACCAGATTGAGGTTACGGATCGGATCCATGTGTTTGCATCTCGCAGTGGCTGGAGGAACTGGCTCAGGATACGTTGGGATGCATCACCTCGTCGAAACTCAATTCCTGTTGCGTCGTGCGGGCGTGATCCGCCACCCACTCGGCAACCTGGTCTTCCATGACGCGTGTGCGCAGCCCTGACATCATCTGGGGGTCGCGATTGTACAGTTCAACGACCTGCTCCGGTTCCTCGTAGGTCGAGGCGATCACCGCCAGCTGCTCGGCAACGCGCTTGCTGTCGACCTTGACCTCGTGCCGGCGGGCAAGCTCGCCCATCAGCAGGCCGGCGATGATGCGCTTGCGCGCGATCGGCATGGCGGCATCGACCAGCTCGCGGGAAGGCTGCTGGCCCTTTGGCGTGTTCGCCGTAGCCAGGCTCTGCGCCTCGGACTGCACCATCAGCCTGGGCACCTCCAGGCTGTCATGCGCGGTGGCCAGCTTCTCGGCCACCTCGCCCTTGAGCCGGGCCATGAGCGTGCCCTTGAGCTCGCGCTCCAGGTTGGCGCGGACTTCCTTGCGGAAGGTGTCGAGGTCACCGTCCTCGATGCCGAAGGCCTTGGCAAACGCGGCGTCCACCTCGGGCAGTTTCGGCTCCTGCACCTTGATGATGTGCATGCTGACCGTGGCGGACTTCCCGGCAAGCTCCGGGTTGCCGAAATCTGCAGGGAAATCAACAGCAGCCTCGAACTCGTCGCCCGCGCTGCGGTTGGTCAGCGCGTCGTCCAGGGCCTTGAACAGATTGCCGGAGCCAAGCACGCTGCCGGCACGCTCGAGCCCGGTCGCCGGGAAGCGGTAGTCGCCAGCACTCGCGGCGTACTCGAAACTCACGAAGTCGCCGGCCGCCGAGGCCCTGTCCACTTCGCCGAAGCTGCGCCGCTGCAATTGCAGCGTCTGCAGCATCTTGTCGATGTCCGCTTCGGTCACCGAAGCCGTGATGCGGTGTATTTCCAGCTCGCCGATGTCGACGTCGGGCAGCTCCGGCATGATCTCGAACGTTGCCGTGTAGGCAATTTCGCCGTCCAGCGGTTTGCCGTCGGTGTCGATGGCGGGATTGGCGATGGGCTGCAGGTTTTCCTGCGCCACCGCCTCACGGAACGTGCTGTCGATCAGGCTCGACAGCACCTCGTCGCGCACCTGCGGGCCAAAGCGCTGCTTGATGATCGCCGGCGGTACCTTGCCCGGGCGAAAGCCCTTCAGACGCACGGTACGGCCCATCTCCGTAATCCGCGTCTTGACCTGCGACTCGTAGCGCTCGGCCGGAAATTTCACCGTGAGCCGGCGCTCGAGCTTGCCGATGTTCTCTACCGAAACCTGCATGACCTCTCCTGGTACCACCGGGTGTTATGTGCCTTCGGTCAGCGCCATGGCGACAACGACCGCTTCATCGAATACAGCTCATCAGTTTGGTGCGAGAGGCGGGACTCGAACCCGCACAGCCGAAACTGCCAGAACCTAAATCTGGTGCGTCTACCAATTCCGCCACTCTCGCTCGTCCGCATCCCATGCCAGTATGCCGTCCGGCAACCGGAGCTCCGGCCACCATCCTTGCAGGCTGGGAATCGCCGTCGCAACGTGCGGGCTGCTGCCGGCGCCTGACTCCTTGCGCAACAACCGGCTATTTTAGGATCGGCGTCCGCCATAGCACAAGCACGCCGTCTGAGGACGGAATGGGCCACCGGCGCACCCTGAACGACCTGCGCTCGCGGCCATCGCAGCCGGGCGACCTACCCGCATGGCACGCGCGCGGCTGAGCCGTCGGCGATATCGGGTCCTGCAGTCAGCCTCTGCTTGACCACAGATACCATACCAGTGCCGTCACCACGACCAGTACCACAAGCCCGACCAGCACGTTCCAGACCCTGGGGGCGCGCCCACGGGACATCCGTTGCGGAGCGTCGGCGTCGGTCGCAGGCCGGTTGCCGCCAAGGCTGCGCGCATCGATGATGCTGCCTTGCCGGGTGATCGCGTCGCTCGCTATCCCGCCGCCGTCGCTCAGGCATCTGAGCACGCAGCGGCGTCTCGCGCGATATTCGTCGCGGGTAATGTGTCCCAGCCGGTAGGCCTCGTCCAGCGCACACAGGCTGTCGTTGACCGCGTTCTCCTGCCGATTCATTTCAATTCCCACGGCGCGCGGAAGCAGACATCCATTTCCCCGGCACCTCTGTCGTCGCGATGGCGGGCCAGCCTGCCCGCCTGCGGCCCGGCGGTCAATTCGGCAATGAATTTCATATCCATACGGTCTCGATCAATCCCGGACCCGCACGGTGACCGCGGAGACGTTGTCCCGCGCGGCACGACTTTTCGCCATGCCCATGAGGCCCGCGGTGAGTTCCTGTGCAGAGCGCCGGCGACGGCACTCGGCTTCGATCTCAGCATCGTCCACTTCCTTGTTGAGGCCATCCGAGCACAGCACGAATTGCATGCCGCGGCGGCAGCCGGCGACCGCCCAGTCCACGAACAGGAGGTTCTCGGCGCCGACCGCGCGGGTCAGCGCGCGGGTGCCGGCCTCGGACCGAGACGAACCCTTCCCGCTGAACGGGGTCGGGTCCCCACGCCTGACGCCGACCACGTGGTCGGTGGTGATCTGCTCCAGGCGGTCGGCCTCGAAACAGTAGGCGCGGCTGTCCCCGACCCACCCGCACAACATGTAGTCCTGCGCGTGCACGAGCAGCACCACGGTGGAACCGATGATGTCGACACCGCGCCCGGCGGCCGCATCGATCAGCTCCTCGTTGACCCGCACCAGGGCATCCTCGATCGCCTCGATGAAGTCGAACACGTCGCCGCTCCGGTTCAGGGTGCCGAGGCGCTCGACGATAAGCTGGCTGGCATACTCGCCCGCCGTATAGCCGCCCATGCCGTCGGCCACGGCCCACAGGCCGAGGTCGTCGCGCACCAGAATGGCGTCCTCGTTGTGCTTGCGCACCTTGCCGGTAGTGGTCTCGCCGGCCGAGCGGTATGGCGTGCTCATGTCGTCACCTCGATAACCACAAAGGGCGCCCATCGTGACCAGTGATTGTGCCGGCCTCCCCACGCAACGTGGCTGGTGCGCCCTGCCGCGCGAGCCAAAAAAAAACAGACGCCCACATCAGTGGGCGTCTGTTCCATTGGTGGGCCGTGAAAGATTCGAACTTTCGACCAATTGATTAAGAGTCAACTGCTCTACCAACTGAGCTAACGGCCCGATGAACCGGGTTTGCCACTGAACCACTTGAAACTGGGGTGGGTGGAGGGATTCGAACCCACGACAACCGGAATCACAATCCGGGACTCTAACCAACTGAGCTACACCCACCACGAACCTTGAAACTGGTGCGCCAGACAGGACTCGAACCTGTAACCGTCGGCTTAGAAGGCCGATGCTCTATCCGGTTGAGCTACAGGCGCCAACTCTACCGGCAGAACGCAGCTGGTCGGGGTAGAGGGATTCGAACCCCCGACTTTTGCGTCCCAAACGCAACGCTCTACCAGACTGAGCTATACCCCGCTGTGCCTCGGTTCCAAAATCACTGTTGCGCTGGACGCCTCCACTGCCGCGATACCTGCGTTGCCGTCGACGCCCATGTTACAACGAGGGGCCACCGGCCACCCCGCATCAGCGATGAAAAAATGGTGCGCCCGGAGAGATTCGAACTCCCGACCACCTAGTTCGTAGCCAGGTACTCTATCCAACTGAGCTACGGGCGCACTGGTGAAATCATCTGCCGGGTACGTAGCCGTTGGGAGCAGCCGTTGCCAGGCAAGGAACGGAATTATTCAGGCTCCGTACCCTGCCGTCAACACCTGCAGCGTGGAAAGCGCCCTTTCCTTGCCGTCAGTCAACGCCCAGTCGACGGATGTCAACGCGGCACGCAACGCAAATAGCCGTCCAATCGCCGCTCAACCATCCAGCTGGCCACGGCTTTGCGTGGCAGGATCACCAACCTTGCCCACCGGCGACCCGGAGTCGCCACGCGGCGGGGGCGGCGGCGGCACGCTGCGTCCGGCCTGCTCGCGGGTCCAGTCCGCTGGAGGGCCCGGCTCGCGCCCGGCCATGATGTCGTCGATCTGATGCGCATCGATCGTCTCGTACTGCAAGAGCGCACCCGCCATGACGTGCAGCTTGTCGAGATTGGCCGTGAGCAGCTCGCGGGCACGGGCATAGGCGTTGTCCAGGATGCCCCGCACCACTTCGTCGATCTTGCTTGCCGTCTCGTTGGAGATGCTTTTGTGCTGGGTCACCGAGCGGCCGAGGAAGACCTCATCCTCATCCTCGCCGTAGGTGATCGGGCCGAGTTCGTCGGACAGCCCCCACTTCGTGGCCATGTTGCGCGCCATCTTGGTCGCCCGTTCGATGTCATTGGACGCCCCGGTCGTGACCCGGTCGGCGCCGAAGATCAGCTCCTCAGCCACGCGCCCGCCATACAGGGAGCACAACTGGGACTCGATCGCCACCCGGTTGATGCTGTACTTGTCGCTCTCGGGCAAATACATGGTCACGCCGAGCGCGCGGCCGCGCGGGATGATTGTGACCTTGTAGACCGGATCGTGTTCGGGCACGAGGCGGCCGACGATGGCATGCCCCGACTCGTGGTAGGCGGTGAGCTTCTTCTCGTCCTCGCTCATCGCCATCGAGCGGCGCTCGGCGCCCATCAGGATCTTGTCCCGGGCCTTGTCCATGTGGATCATGCGCACCTCGCGTGCGTTGTCGCGCGCGGCAAACAGCGCCGCCTCATTCACCAGGTTGGCCAGGTCGGCGCCGGAGAAGCCCGGCGTGCCGCGGGCAATGACCATGGCATCGACGTCGCTGGCGATCGGCACCTTGCGCATGTGCACCTTGAGGATCTGCTCGCGGCCGCGTACGTCAGGCAGGCCGACCACCACCTGGCGATCGAAACGCCCTGGCCGCAGCAGCGCCGGGTCGAGCACATCGGGGCGGTTGGTGGCGGCAATTACGATGACGCCTTCGCTGCCCTCGAAACCGTCCATTTCCACCAGCAGCGCATTCAGGGTCTGCTCGCGCTCATCGTGCCCGCCGCCCAGGCCGGCGCCGCGATGGCGACCCACCGCATCGATCTCGTCGATGAAGATGATGCACGGGGCGTGCTTCTTGGCCTGCTCGAACATGTCGCGCACACGGCTGGCGCCGACGCCGACGAACATCTCGACAAAATCGGAACCGGAAATGGAGAAGAACGGCACCTTCGCCTCGCCGGCAATGGCCTTGGCCAGCAAGGTCTTGCCGGTACCCGGCGGACCCACCATCAGCACGCCATGCGGAATCTTGCCGCCGAGCTTCTGGAATCGGCCCGGGTCGCGCAGGAACTCGACCAGCTCGCCGACCTCCTCCTTGGCCTCCTCGCAGCCGGCCACATCGGCAAACGTCACCTTGATCTGGTCCTCGCCCTGCAGCTTTGCCCGCGAGCGGCCGAAGCTCATGGCACCACGCCCACCGCCGCCAGACTGCATCTGGCGCATGAACCAGATGAACACGCCGACGATCAGCAGCACCGGCAGCCAGCTGATCAGCAGGCCCATGAGCGAGAAGCCCTCGGACGGGGTCTGGCGCACCTCGACTCCCTTGTCCTGCATCTGCTTGACGACAGAATTGGTCGAGAAGCCGAGCATCGGAGCCACGGTACGGAACGGGCTGCCGTCCTTCAGCTTGCCGGTGATCGTCGCCGGCTGGTCGGCGCTGATCGTGGCCGTGGCCACGCTGCCGTTGTCCACGTTCTGCACGAACGAGCTGTAAGGCAGGTCGGTGGAAGCCGCGCCGTGGGGATTGAAGCTCTGGAACACGGTGAACAGCACCACCGCAATGATGACCCAGAGCAACACATTCTTCGCAGTCTCGTTCATGCACGGTTCTCGCCGGATGACATCGGAGCGGGCCTGCGACCCGTCGCCAATGCGTATACCTCACGCGAACGCGCGCGTGAAGCCTTGGGTTTACGCATGGTTACGCTACTGAACCCAGTGCGCAACCCTCGCAGATACTCGTCAAAGCCAACTCCCTGGAAAAGCTTGACCAGGAACGAGCCGCCAGGCTTGAGCCATTGCCGGCTGAAATCCAGGGCCAGCTCGGCCAGCGCCATGGCACGGATTTGATCTGGCAGCGCCATACCACTCATGTTGGGGGCCATATCGGACAGTACAAGATCGACCTGACGACCAGCCAGCCGCTGTTCCAGGTCCTGCAGGACCGCCTGTTCACGAAAATCACCCTGCAGGAAGTCCACCCCGGTGATCTCCTGCATTGGCAGGATGTCCAGCGCAAACACGCTGCCGCTGTCGCCAAGCTGGCGCCGCACCAGCTGTGACCAGCCGCCCGGGGCAGCTCCCAGGTCGACGACGACGGCGCCAGGCCGCAAGACCCGATCCCGCGCCAGCACCTCCTCAAGCTTGTAGGCGGCACGCGAACGCAGGCCCTCGGCTTGCGCCTTCTTCACATATTCGTCATTGAAGTGTTCGCGCAGCCACCCTGCGCTGCTCTTGCTGCGGCTCATGATGTTCAGTCGTGCAATGGGCGGACAAGGTGGGTGGTGGCGGTGGGTCGCCGGCCAGGAACGCGCCGCTGCGTGGCGCCGCCGGGTGTCATCTTGCGCTGCGCTGGTGCATGATGCGCGTATATCCGGCAGCCGCCGGCACCACATGATCGCATGACTCTGACTTCCTCACAAAATCGCTATCTGCGCGGGCTTGCCCAACAGACCAGGGCCGTCGTGCTGCTCGGCACGAAGGGTGCCACCGCTGCCGTGGTCAAGGAGCTGGACCTGGCACTCGAACATCACGAGCTGGTGAAGGTGAAGCTGTCCGGCGGCGACAAGGCGGAGCGCCTCACCCAGGTGGCTGCGTTGACTGCCGGCACCCGTGCCGAAGCGGTGCACCAGCTCGGGCACACGGTGTTGCTGTTCAGGCGCAACGTCGACGCCCCGAAGATTGCGCTGCCCCGCTGATGGAACTGTCACGCGAACGTCCCGAGGGCATCGTGCTGGTGCGCCATGTGGCAGCCAACCATATTGTGATCGATGACCGCGAGCTGGAGCACAGTTTCCTGCTCGTGCCCGAGCGTGCCATCGAGGACTGGCCTGTGGATCTGGCCGACAAGCTCGATGCGGGCCAGGTCGCGCCCTTGCTGGACTTGCAGCCGGAAGTGATCCTGCTCGGTACCGGCACCAGGCAGGTCTTCCCACCCGCGGAGTTCCTGGCCGGCTTCCTGCGCAAGGGCATCGGCATCGAGGTGATGGACAACTCGGCTGCAGCCCGCACCTACAACCTGCTTGCCGGCGAAGGGCGCAAGGTGCTGGCCGCCTTCATCCTGCCCGGCCAGTCTGCATCCGCAGCCTAGGACGGAGCATCACCGGGCCGGGAGGTAATCCAGGGGGTCCACGGGGTTGCCGTCTTTGCGGATCTGGAAGCCGAGCCCGGTGGTTGCGGCGCCGCTCGAGCCCATGGTGGCAATCTGCTGTCCAGCGCTGACGCGTTGCCCTTCCTTGACGAGGCGCTTGGCATTGTGCGCATAGGCCGAGAGCAGGCTGTCGCTGTGCTTGATGATCACCAGCTCGCCGTAGCCGACCAGGCCGTTGCCGCTGTACACCACGACGCCATCAGCCGCGGCGCGTACCGCGGTCCCGGCGTTGCCGGCAATCTCGATGCCTGGTATCGCCGCGTCGCTCTGGAAGCGCTTCACCACGTTGCCATCGGCAGGCCAGCGCCACGTCAACCCTCCCGCCGTGCGCACGGCAGCCCTGGGCACCGGCGCCGCAGCAGCCTTGACGTCGGCTGGCAATGGGGACGCCGGCGCCACGCCGGCGACCGGCACGCTGCTGGTGGCGGCTGCCGGGCTGCCAGCTGGTGGCACAGCCGGACGCGATGTGGGCGCCGCGTGCTCCGCGCCCGGGCCGCTCGTTGCCACCGCGGTGGAAGTCGGCGCTGACGGCACTGGCACGGTCTCGAACAAACCGGTGGCCGCGGCTGGCGCCGCGGGATGGGCAGCGGCACCCGCCGTGGGCGCCGGACGCGTGGTACCCACCGGTGCCGGGACTGCCGCGGGCGTCGAAGGCGTCGCCGACGGAGCCGGTGGCGACAGGCGCAGGCGTTGGCCGGGCCAGATGGTGTAAGGCGCGGCAACCTGGTTCCACTGCGCGAGGTCACGAAAATCCACGGCATTGCGAAAGGCGATGGAGTACAGCGTGTCGCCGGTGCGCACGGTATAGACGCCACCGGGAGCCTGCGCGTGTGCCGTGGTGGCAGGCTGACCTGCGCCTGGGGCCGGTTCGATCAACACCGAACTGCGCATGCTGCCGCAGGCGGCGAGCAGGAGTGCGGCGCACAGCACGACCGCATGTGGAACATACCGGGACATGGCAGGCAGCATACCGAGGCGGTAGACAAATTTCATGCCACGTCCGCGCCGCATTCAGCGCAGCAGCAGCCACAACGCGAGCGCGGCGAGCAGGCCCAGGGCGACCCAGCCGACCCGCTCGATGTTCTGCTGCAGCAGGCGTTCGGCGCGATCGCCAAACCAGCGTACCAGCAAGGCCAGCAACCACACGCGCTTGCCGCGGCCGACGGCGATGCAGGCCAGGAACGGCCCGATCGGCACACCGACGATGCCGGCCGCCCAGGTCACCAGCTTCATCGGGATCACGGGCTGCAGTGCCGCCAGGGTCAAAGCCCCCAACATGGTCAACCAGTGCTGCTGCATATCCTGCTGCAGGGTCGCCACCCAGCTGGCAATGACTGCCTGTACGTTTGCACTGAACAGGGGCCTGATCGCCTCGTAGGCCCAATGTCCAAGCGCATAACCGACCAGCGCGCCAAGCAGCGAGAACAGCAGGGACATGTTGGCGTAGAAGAACGACCTCGCCCGCCGCGCCAGCATCATTGGCGCCAGCATCACCTCCGGCATGACCGGGAAGATGAACGCCTCGACGAAGCTCAGGCCGCAAAGGTAATACAGCGCCCGGGGATTGGCCGCCCACGTCAGTACACGGGCGTAGAGGTTCGCGAACAGCTGCATCAACCAATCCCGCCGAGCAGGGGGACGAAACTGACGGCGCCAAGTTCCTCCAGGGCAAAGTCGCCGTGGCCATCGCCACGCATGCGGATCAGGGTCTGCCGGCTCGGCGAGCCGACCGGCGCGACCAGCACGCCGGCAGGACTGAGCTGGTCGAGGATACGGCTGGGCACGGTATCGCCGGCGGCAGTCATGATGATGCCGTCGAACGGGGCCTGGTCTGGCCAGCCGAGCTTGCCGTCGTCGTGCCTGCTGCGCAGGTTGACCAGGCCGAGCTGGCGGAAGCGCCGACGCGCCTGCCGCAGCAGCTCTTCTATGCGCTCGACGGTAAATACCTCCGGGACCAGCGCCGCCAATACCGCCGCCTGGTAGCCCGAGCCGGTACCTATCTCCAGCACCCGCTGCGGCATGCCGAACTCCAGCAAGGCCTCGGTCATGCGGGCCACCACCCAGGGCTGCGAAATGGTCTGGCCGTGGCCAATCGGCAAGGCAGTGTTCTCGTATGCCCGCGCATGCAGTGCCTGGTCAATGAAATGATGTCGCGGCAGGTTGCGCATGACGTCGATGACATGGGGGTCGGCGATGCCGGATTCACGCAACACGGCGGCAAGCTGGTCGCGGGCCCGCTGCGAGGTGAGACCCGCTCCGCGCAGCTGCGCCGGTGGCAATGGATAGACGCCATTCACGGCTGGCCCGATCCAGCCGTCGTCGTGCGCTCGGTCAGCATGTCGTCGCGCAGGCCCTGCATCCAGCTGCTGACCTTTTCCAGCGCCTGTACCCGGGTCAGGTCGACATGGATCGGGGTGACCGAGACGAAGCCACGGCGCACGGCATTGAAATCGGTGCCCGGGCTGGCGTCGTCCACCTCGCCGGCAGGGCCGATCCACCAGATTGGACGGCCGCGCGGATCAGTCTGCTGGATCGACGGTTCGGACCGCCGCCGCCGGCCCAGGCGGGTTACTTCGAACCCGCGGATTTCGTTCCATGGCCGGTCCGGCACGTTCACGTTGAGGATGGTGTCGGCCGGCAGCGGGTCGACCAGCAGGCGCCGCATCAACAGCAGGACTGCCTCGGCCGCCGAATCGTAGTGCTCGCCGACATGGTCGGCAGTGACCAGCGACACGGCGATGGCCGGAAGCCCAAGGAAGCGTCCTTCCATGGCTGCCGACACCGTGCCGGAATAAATCACGTCGTCACCGAGGTTGGCCGAGTTGTTGATGCCGGACACGACCATGTCGGGCTCTTTTTCCAGCAGGCCCGCCAGTGCCAGGTGCACGCAGTCGGTGGGCGTCCCGGCCACGCAGAAATAGCCGTTGCTCATTGGCATCACGCGCAACGGCACATCCAGTGTCAGCGAGTTGCTGGCCCCGGAGCGGTCACGATCCGGAGCCACCACGGTGACGTTGGCGACCGCACTGAGACGCTCGGCGAGCACGTGGATGCCCGGTGCGTCCACGCCGTCGTCATTGCTGACCAAAACTCGCATGTGGCTCCGCCAAGTGGAAACATGAACACGCCAGGCAAGAGCTGCGTCGACCCGGGTGTACTGCAGGCAGCAGTCTACTCGACGCAGTGCACGGAAGCACTCGACGACCAGGCATACGGCCAGCAGACACCACCGCAGTCGTTCACCGGCAGGGCCTGAACCCGCCAGCCTGCCCGTTCATTGCAGCAGCTCGCGTACCACCACCGTGGCGTAGCTGCCGGCAGGCAATTCAAAGGAGAGCTCCAACGTGTCCGGCGCTGGCCAGTGCCAGCGCAATTCGCGTGGCAGCAGGCGCAGCGCGCGGCGATCATGGCGCATGCGCGCGGCCGCGAGACCAGCCACCAGGTTCGGATGCGCCGCGGCGATGCTGCGCTCCAAAGCACGGGCCGCATCCGTGCTGGGCGGCTCGCCTTCGCCCCACAGCGGCCCGGAGGGGGCGATATCGCCCTCGGCCAGGCGTGCCGCCAAGGTCGGGGTGCAGGCTTCGGGCCCAAACCACGAGTGCGAGCCGGCCAGGGACCAGACGTCTCCGTCCATGGCCTGGTTCCAGGTACCCAGCCCGACCCTTGCGGCAAGCACCTCGTTGAAGATCTGGGAACGCGCTGCCGACAGCAGCAGGGACCGCATCTCGCGCCGCACCCGGCGACCGGCAAACATCGCCCTGGCCTGCTCGAGGTTCCTTCCGTCCAGTCCGAAGCGCTGCTCGCCGAAATAATTCGGCACGCCGCCAGCGGCAATCGCTGCCATGACCCGCTCCGCACGCTGGCGATCGCCCTGCACCTCACGTAGCCGCAGCACGAAGCGATTGCCGCGCAAGGCACCGCGCTTGAGCTTGCGCCCATGCCGGCTGACCTCGAGCAACTTGACGCCTTCTGCAGCGAAGCACGACCAGTCCGGACCGGCCTTGCCCGGCAGGTGCAACGAAAAGGCCTGGCGGGTCACCGCGTGGCGATCCTTCAAGCCGGCATAGCCGACATCGGCCGCTGGGATGCCGCAGAACGCGGCCAATTGACGGGCGACCCACTCGGTATTGGCACCCCGCTTCTCCACCCACAGCCAGACGTGCTCGCCGCTGCCATCCGCGTCGTAGCCAGGCAGCTCCTCGACCACGAAATCCTCAGGCTGGGCGCGCAAGACCGCGCGCAATGGCGGCGGGGCGTAGGCACGCGGCAGCTCGGCCGCTGCCTTGCCGCCGCTCGTGGGCTCACCATCGGCTTGCCCGCTCATGCCGCTTCCAGCAACACGCACGCCTGGGCAGCAATGCCCTCGCCGCGGCCCAGGAAGCCCAGGCCCTCGGTGGTGGTGGCCTTGATGCTGATGCGCTCGATGGCCACCTCGAGGTCCAGCGCCAGCATCTCGCGCATCCGCGCAACATGGGGTGCGATGCGCGGCGCCTCGGCAATGACCGTGACGTCGGCGTTGCCGAGTACGTGGCCGTGCCCGTGCATCAAGGCACCGGCCTGGCGCAGGAAGATGCGGCTGTCGGCTTGCCGCCAGCGCTCCTCGCCCGGCGGGAAATGCACGCCCAGGTCGCCGAGCGCCAAGGCACCGAAGATGGCATCGCACAGGGCATGGATGACCACGTCGCCATCCGAGTGCGCGATCAGCCCGGCGCCATGGGCAATGCGCACACCTCCCAGCATCACGAACGTGCCGGGGCCGTAGCGGTGGACGTCGAAGCCCGTACCTATGCGCATCATGCCGTCCTCGTCAGCAGGAACTCCGCCAGCGCAAAGTCCTCGCGCGTGGTGATCTTGATATTGTCCTGCGCCCCCTCGACGAGCAGGGGCGCGTGCCCGGCCAGCTCCATGGCCATGGCCTCGTCGCTGACTGCAACTCCGGCTGCGGCTGCCGCGGTCAGGGCGGCCGCAAGCGGCGCACGCCGGAACAACTGCGGGGTCAGCGCCCGCCAGTAGCGCTCGCGCGGTTCGGTGCGGTCGCTGCGCCCTTGTGCATCGGCCACTTTGAGGGTATCGCGCACCGGTGTGGCCAGCAGGCCACCATCGGCGTGCGTGGCGCGTTCGAGCAGGCGCGTCACGTCCGCGGTACGCACGCAGGGCCGCGCGGCATCATGCACGAGGACGAAATCACTTTGGCCCACCTCGGCTGGCAGTGCCACCAGCCCAGCCTGCACCGAGGCAGCCCGCGTGGCCCCGCCGAGCGCGGTGAGCACCGGCTTGCCGGCCAGCTCGCGCCAACCTGGCCAGCGCCGGTCACCCTCGCCCAGCACCACCAGCAGGCCGGTAATCCACGGGTGGCCCGCCAGGCGCTGCAAGGTGTGCCATATCAGGGGCTGACCGGCCAGCGGCAGGTATTGCTTGGGACAGGCGTCCCCCACCCTGCTCCCGCAACCTGCAGCCGGCACCACGCACCACACGGGCTGCATGTTCACGGCCGGCTGGACGGCGTGGCGGGTGGCGGTGGCGGCAACGTGCTGGCGGCGCCGGCGGGGCTTTCGACCACCTGGTAGAACAACTCGCCGGGCTTGATCAGCCCGAGCTCGGTGCGCGCGCGGGCCTCGATGGCCTGGTCACCATGCTTCAGGTCGAACACGTCGGCAGCCATGGCCTGGTTGCGCTGCTGCAGCCTCTGGTTTTCCGCTGTCTGCTTCTTCACGCTGGCGCGCAGGCCGTCAACCACCTGCATGCTGCCGTTGCCGGTCCATATCTTGACCTGCAGCGCCACCAGCACGACCAGCAGGATGAGGGCAATCCAGCGCAGCATTGCGTGGCGCTCTCCTTAGCTCAACCAGGCAGGCGTCGCAGGTTCGGAAACGCCTTGCGTCCGGCGAAGCTGGCCTTGCCGCCAAGCTGTTCCTCGATGCGCAACAGCTGGTTGTACTTTGCCACCCGGTCCGTGCGGCACAGCGAGCCGGTCTTGATCTGGGTGGCCGTCGTGGCCACCGCCAGGTCGGCAATGGTGGTGTCGCCGGTCTCGCCCGAACGGTGCGAGATGACCGCCGAATAGCTGGCGGCATCCGCCATGGCGATGGTCTCGAGGGTTTCCGAAAGCGTACCGATCTGGTTCAGCTTGACCAGGATCGAGTTTGCGACGTGCTTGGCGATGCCTTCGCGGAAAATTGCCGGGTTGGTGACGAACAGGTCGTCGCCGACTATCTGCACCCGCTCCCCCAGCGCGTCGGTGAGCAGTTTCCAACCCTCCCAGTCGCCCTCGGCCATGCCATCCTCGATGCTTACGATCGGGTACTGCTGCGTCCAGCCGACCAGCAGCTCGGCAAACTGGGCCGAGCTGTATTTGCGCCCTTCGCCGGCAAGCACGTATTTGCCGTCGGCATAGAACTCGGAGCTGGCGGCGTCCAGCCCGATCAGCACGTCGGCCCCGGCCTTGTAGCCAGCCTGGTGCACGGCCTCGAGGATGGTGTCGATGGCCTCGACGTTGGAGCGCAGGTGTGGCGCGAAGCCGCCCTCATCGCCCACCGCGGTGCTCAGGCCACGCCCGTGCAAGACACTCTTCAAGGCATGGAACACTTCCACGCCGGCACGCAGCGCCTCGGAAAACGTCGGCAAGCCGACCGGCAGGATAAGGAATTCCTGTACGTCAATATTGTTGTCGGCGTGCACGCCGCCGTTGATGATGTTCATCATCGGCAGGGGGAGAGTCGGCTCGGTTGCGCCATGGATGGCAGCAGCGTTCGAGATGGAAGACAGGTACGACCACAACGGTTCGTCGCGGGCGGTCGCCACGGCATGGGCCGCTGCCAGGGACACCCCAAGCAGGGCATTGGCGCCCAGCCGACCCTTGTTCGGCGTGCCGTCCAGGGCGATCAGCCTGGCATCCAGACCGGGCTGGTCGGCAGCGTCGAAACCACGCAATTCATCGGCAATGGTGATGTTGACATTGGCCACCGCCTTGCGCACGCCCTTGCCGCCGTATCGCGCGGCATCGCCATCGCGAAGTTCCATGGCCTCACGCGAACCGGTGGACGCGCCGCTCGGCACCGCAGCCCGGCCGAAGCCACCGCCCTCGAGGGTGACCTCGGCTTCCAGGGTGGGATTGCCGCGTGAATCGAGAATCTCACGGGCGTGGATGCGGGTGATCGTGTTGGTCATGGTCGTCCGTCAGTTCAGTGGTGTTTTTTGACTCGTGCCTCTCATACGCACAGGGCTCGCCCCTCAACACCTTGCCCGCCTTGGCAGGACAGTCGGCTTGCGGCGCCCTACGCGTGCAGGCTGTCCTCGAGGAAGCCGCGGCGCTTGGTCACGGTGTCCAGTTCCAGCAAGGTTTCCAGCAGACCTTCCATCTTGCCCAGCGGCCAGGAGTTCGGCCCATCACTCAATGCATGTTCGGGGTCCGGGTGCGTCTCGGCAAACAGGCCGGATACGCCGGCTGCCACCGCCGCCCGTGCCAGGACCGGCACGAACTCGCGCTGGCCACCTGAGCGCGCGCCCTGGCCGCCTGGCAACTGCACGGAATGGGTGGCGTCGAACACCACCGGGCAGCCGGTCTGGCGCATGACGCTCAACGAGCGCATGTCCGACACCAGGTTGTTGTAGCCGAAACTCGCGCCGCGCTCGCACACCATGATGGCGTCGTTGCCCACGGCCTTGGCCTTCGCCACCACATGCTGCATGTCCCACGGCGCCAGGAACTGGCCTTTCTTGATGTTCACCGGGCGTCCGGCGCGCGCGACCTTGTGGATGAAATCGGTCTGTCGGCACAGGAAGGCCGGCGTCTGCAGCACGTCGACCACCGCGGCGACCTCGTCCATCGGCGTGTATTCATGCACATCGGTGAGCACGGGCACACCAACCTGCCGGCGCACCTCACCCAGGATACGCAGACCCTGTTCCACCCCGAGGCCACGAAAGCTCTCGCCCGACGAACGGTTGGCCTTGTCGAAGCTGGACTTGAAGATGAAATGCATGCCGAGCCGGCCGGTGATTTCCTTGAGCTGGCCGGCGACATCGACCTGCAGCTGCTCGGACTCGACCACGCATGGGCCGGCAATCAGGAACAGTGGATGTTCCAGGCCGACCTCGAAGCCGCACAGCTTCATGGGCGCCCCGCGAGGTTGCAGCCACGTCGCCGTGGCCGGACTCGGGTTGCGGGCATGCGTTGCGCGGACCTCACGAGGCCGCCTTGGCGGTTGCCAGCACCGGGGCCTCGCGCACGGCCTGGTACTCCCGTGCAGCCTGCACGAAACCACTGAACAACGGATGGCCGTCGCGCGGCGTGGAGGTGAACTCCGGGTGCGCCTGGCAGGCCAGGAACCACGGATGCCCCGCGCGCGGCAACTCGATCATCTCCACCAGCAGGCCATCCATGGAGACGCCTGAGATCACCAGCCCCAGGTCCTCGAAACGCTGCCGATAGCGGTTGTTGAACTCGTAGCGGTGCCGATGGCGCTCGCGGATCACATCCTGGCCGTACAGCTCGTGTGCCAGGGTGCCCGGCTTCAGGCGGCATTCCTGCGAGCCGAGGCGCATGGTGCCGCCCAGGTCGGAGCCATCATGGCGCTGCTCGACCGCGCCCTCGCTCGTGGTCCACTCGGTGATCAAGGCAATGACTGGTTCCTTGGCGTTGCGGTCGTTCTCTGTGGAATTGGCCTCGCGCAGCCCGGCGACATTGCGCGCGAATTCCACCACCGCAGCATGCATGCCGTAGCAGATGCCGAAATAGGGTACGCCGTGCTCCCGCGCGTAGCCGGCTGCCGCCACCTTGCCTTCGAAGCCGCGTTTGCCGAAGCCACCGGGCACCAGGATCGCGTCGAGCCCGGCCAGCACCTTGGCGGCGCCCTCCGACTCGATCTGCTCGGCATCCACCCAGTGCACGTCGACCCGGGTCGACCGTGCGATGCCGCCGTGGCGCAAGGCCTCGCCCAGCGACTTGTACGCATCCTTGTGCTCGACGTACTTGCCGACGATGGCGACGCTGATCGCAGCCTTCGGATGTTCCATGGCGTCGACAGCGCGCTGCCAACTGGAAAGATCTGCAGGACCGGCGAGCAGACCAAGCTGCCGGACCACGATGTCGTCCAGGCCCTGCTGGTGCAGCCACAACGGTTGCTTGTAGATGATGTCGACATCGGCCGCACTGATCACCGCCTCTTCCGGCACGTTGGTGAACAGGGCAATCTTGCGCCGCTCGCTCTCGGGCAAGGGTTCCTCGCAGCGGCACAACAGGATGTCGGGCTGGATGCCGATCGAGCGCAGTTCCTTGACCGAATGCTGGGTCGGCTTGGTCTTGATCTCCCCGGCTGCCTTGATGTACGGCACCAGGGTCAGATGCATGAACAGGACCTTCTGCGCG
This sequence comes from Lysobacterales bacterium, assembly GCA_017305055.1. Taxonomy (GTDB): domain Bacteria; phylum Pseudomonadota; class Gammaproteobacteria; order Xanthomonadales; family Rhodanobacteraceae; genus Rhodanobacter. Next base: position 11,160 of record JAFKMZ010000032.1, on the reverse strand, counting down.
CCATGCTCGATGCGCAGTTGGCGGATGGCCTCGAGGAACGGCTGCGACTCGATGTCGCCGACGGTGCCGCCGATCTCCACCAGGGCCACGTCGAAGCCGCGTGTGGCCTCATGGATGCAGCGCTTGATCTCGTCGGTGATATGCGGGATCACCTGCACCGTGGCGCCCAGGTAATCGCCGCGCCGTTCCTTGCGGATCACGTTCTCGTAGATCTTGCCGGTGGTGATCGAGTTCTTGCCACCCAGCCGCGTACGCACGAAGCGCTCGTAGTGGCCCAGGTCGAGATCGGTCTCGGCGCCGTCGTCGGTGACATACACCTCACCATGCTGGAACGGACTCATGGTGCCCGGATCGACGTTGATGTACGGATCGAGCTTCATCATGGTGACGGCGAGACCGCGGGCCTCGAGGATGGCTGCCAGGGAAGCCGAGGCAATACCCTTGCCGAGCGAGGAAACCACGCCACCGGTGACGAAAATCAGGGGAGTCATGAACATCTGCCATGCGCGAAACTGGCATTTTAGCGGCAGTTTCCTTTCCCTGCGCGGAACGCGTGACAAACGCGGCCTCTGCTAGCATTTTCCACATGCTGACTTCCGTTCCTGACCGGCTTGCCGCCTTGCGCACCACCATGCGGCGCGACGGCATCGATGCGCTGTGCATCCCCGCCGCCGATCCGCATCTTTCCGAGTACCTCCCCGCGCACTGGCAGGCGCGCCAGTGGTATTCGGGTTTTGACGGTTCGGCTGGCAGCCTTGTGGTGACGGCGGACGAGGCGGCGCTGTGGACCGATTCGCGCTACTTCGCGCAGGCCGGGCAACAACTGGCCGGCAGCGGCATTGCCCTGGTGAAGCAGGGCCTGGCCGACAGCATCGAACAGGTGGAGTGGCTGCTGGCGCGGCTTGGCGCCGGGCAAATCGTGGCGGTCGCCGGCGACAGCATCGCGCTGGCCGCGCAGCGCCACCTGCATGATGCCCTGCGCACCCATGGTGTGACGCTGCGCATCGACCTCGACCTCGCCGGGGAGGCCTGGAGCGGACGCCCGCCCCTGCCCGCGGCACCGGTCGTGGCCCATGACCCGAAGTATGTCGACCAGTCGCGCGCCGGCAAGCTGGCCCGGTTGCGTGAGGCGATGCACGCGCAGGGTGCCAGCTGGCACTTGCTGTCCAGCCTGGACGACATCGCCTGGCTGCTCAATTTGCGCGGCAGCGATGTGGAATGCAATCCGGTCTTCCTCGCCCACCTGCTGGTGGACGATGCCGCACAGGCGACCTTGTTCGTGGGCACAGGCAAGATCGGCGCCGACGTGCAGGCAGCCCTGGCAGCCGACGGGGTGATGCTGGCCGACTATGCGGCTATCGGGCCAGCCCTGCATGCGCTCACCGTGCCGACCAGCATCCTGTTCGACGCTGCGCGGGTGGCCAGCGCGGTGGTCGCGTGCATCCCGCCGCAAGTGCGATGCATCGAGGCGGCCAATCCAAGTACCGCCTGCAAGGCGATCAAGAGTCCGGTGGAAATCGACCATATCCGCCAGGTCATGCGTCGCGACGGTGCCGCCCTGGTGCGCGCGTTCTCGCGTCTGGAGCAGCGCCTGGCCGCAGGCATCGCCACCAGCGAGCTGGACGTGGACACCCTGCTGCACGAGGAGCGCGCCAGGCAGCCGGCCTGGGTGGGCGAGAGCTTTGCCACCATTGCCGCCTACCAGGCCAGCGCGGCGTTGCCGCACTACCGCGCGACGCCGGAGCAGCACCGCCAGCTGCAGCGCCGCGGCCTGCTGCTGGTCGATTCCGGTGGTCAGTACCTCGGCGGCACCACCGACATCACCCGCGTCCTGGCGCTTGGCGAAACCACACCGGAGCAGCGGCGTGACGCCACCATCGTGCTCAAGGGCATGATCGCACTGTCGCGCGCACACTTCCCAGAAGGCGCCAGCGGCCCCCAACTGGATGCGCTGGCACGTACGCCGCTATGGGAATGGGGCGTGGATTATGGCCACGGCACCGGGCATGGCGTCGGCTATTTTCTCAATGTGCACGAGGGCCCGCACGGCATCCGGCCGCCGCGTCCCGGTGTCGCCCTGGTGCCGCTGCAAGAGGGGATGATCACATCCATCGAGCCTGGCCTGTACAAGCCGGGGCGGCACGGCATCCGGCACGAGAACCTGGCCGTCGTGGTGCCCGCCCAGCGCACCGAGTTCGGCGCCTTCCTGGCGTTCGAGACCCTGACCTTGTGCCCCTTCGACCGCCGGGCGCTGGAGCCCGCCCTGCTCGGCGAGGAGGAACGCGCCTGGCTGAACGACTATCACATGACCGTGCGCGCCGCCCTGGCACCGCTGCTCGAAGGCGACGCGCTGGCCTGGTTGGATACGCATTGCACCCCGTTGTAGGCATCCGTGCCGTGCTGTTGGCCCACACGCCGGCAGTACCCGCGTGAGGCACTTCCGGCACGGACCGGCTGTCAGCGGAAGTGCTTGGCGCCAACCTCGACGGTGTCGGGGTGCATGAAATACTCGTGCAGGTATTTCTCGCCCTCGTCGCAGAACGCGGTGACCACGGTCTTCAGCTCGGGGAAGTTTTCCCGGATGCGCTTGGCCGCAATCAGGTGGGCGCCCGAACTCGGCCCGCAAAACAGGCCGTAGGTACGTGCCAGGCGCTTCATCTCGGTTACCGCGTCAGCGCTGGACACACTGAGGATTTCGTTGATCAGCCCAGCATGGCGCTGGAAGATCCCCGGCACGAAGCCGTCTGAAATGCCCTCGATGTTGTGCGTGGCAATCTCGCCGCACAGGATGGTGCAGGATTCGGACGGCTCCATGGCAAACAGGCGCACGTTCGGGTTGGCGGCACGAAACGCCTGGCCGGCACCGATCAGGGTGCCGCCGGTGCCCACGCCGAGCACCAGGGCGTTAGGCAGCTGGCCCGGCGGCAGCTGGGAAAGGATTTCCGGGCCGAAGACCTCACGGTTCTCCTCCACGTTCCATTCCGACTCGAACTGGCCCGGAGCGAAGTATCCCGGCTGCTGCCCGAGTTCACGGGCGCGGTTGAGCGCCTCGTTGACATGAAAATTGCCGCAGAACAGCACCTCGGCGCCAAACGCGCGGGAAATCGCGACGCGTTCGCTGGACATGCCCTCCGGCATCACCACCAGCATGCGATAACCCTTGACCGCGGCCACCATGGACAGTGCGTTGCCGGTATTGCCACTGGTCGCCTCGACGATGGTGTCGCCAGGCTTCAATAGACCTTCCTGCTCGGCCTTCTCGATCATGTACTTGGCGATGCGCGCCTTGATCGACCCGGAGGGATTCAGGAACTCGAGCTTCGCGTAGATGCCCTCGAGATGCAGCAGAGGCGTATCGCCCACGGCATCGAGGATGTTGGCGGAGACTGAAGTGTAGCGTGTGGCCATGCGCAGTTACTCCCCTCGGGGATTGGTGGTGGGATGGCGCCGCGGATGCGGGCCGGTCAGGCAGTGTACGCGGTGCAGCCAGGTAGTTCACGTTGCCCGGCGACCGGTCCGAACCTATCAGCCACTGGCCCGCGGCGCCACTTGCAATCAGCCGGCGTTCTTGTCCGTGACGGCTTCCGGATGCGCATGCTGCATGACGTCAATGGCCAGCGCGGAATGCGCATAGGCGGCCCCGGCACGCATTTCCGCCGCCACCCAGATCGCTTCCATGATCTGCTGCTCAGTCGCACCGTGTTTCAAGGCCTCGGCAGTATGTCCCTTGATGCAGTACGGGCATTGGGTGGTGTGTGCCACAGCCACGGCAATGAGCTGCTTGGTGACGTTCGGCAGGGCGCCATCGGCGAACACGGCAGCGCTGAAAGCCTTGAACGCCTTCAGCGGTTCCGGCGCGAGCTCGCGCCGCTTGCGTGCGATGTCGACGGTGGCCTGGGGGTACATCGGTCTATCCATAACGTTCTCCTTGGTTGCTCAGCCGCCGTTGCAGGCGTGCCACACGCGCTGCCGCGACGCTGAACACAGAGTGTCCCACTTCGCAGCCAGCTGGGCGTTGACCCAGGGCAGCAGCCGGCGTGGGGTTTCCCGTTTCGTCACGCCCACAGGCCTCTGTGGCTGCCTGCCTCGGCATCGCGACCCGAATGTCCGGAACGTGGTTACAGCCCGAGATTGTTGCGCGCGAGCACCCGCTCTGCACGGTAGCTGGAACGCACCAGGGGGCCGGCCACCGCCTCCAGGAAGCCCATGTCCAGAGCCAGCTGGCGATAGGTGGCGAATTGCTGCGGAGTGACGAAGCGCTGCACCGGCAGGTGGTTGGGGCTCGGGCGCATGTACTGGCCCATGGTCACCACGTCGACATCGGCATCGCGGATGTCGTGCAGCGTGCGCTCGATCTCCGCATCGGTCTCGCCCAGGCCGAGCATCAGGCTGGTCTTGGTCAACGTTTTTGGCGCATGGCGCTTGGCGAAGCGCAGCACGCCCAGGGTGCGCGCATAGCCGGCGCGCGGATCGCGCACCGGATGGGTCAGGCGCTCGACCGTCTCGACGTTCTGCGCATAGGTGACCAGCCCGGCGTCCAGCACCTTGGCCACCGCGTCGTGGTTGCCGGCAAAATCGGGCGTCAAGGCTTCCACCGCGGCGCTCGGCACCATCTCGTGGATCGCCGTGATGCACGCGGCATAGTGCGCGGCGCCGCCGTCGGCCAGATCGTCCCGATCGACCGAAGTCAGCACCACGTACTGCAGCTTCATGAGGCGCACGGCGTCAGCGACCTGCATTGGCTCGAGCGGATCCAGCCAGCCATTGGGGTTGCCCGTGCTGACCGAGCAGAACCTGCAGGCCCGGGTGCACACCGAGCCCATCAACATCAGCGTCGCGGTGCCGCGACCCCAGCATTCGGCGATGTTCGGACACTTCGACTCGGCGCACACCGTGCTCAAACGATGGCTGTGCACGATGCTGCGGACGTCCTCGTACTGTGCGCCGCTTGGCAGCTTGACGCGCAGCCATGGCGGCTTGCGGCCAACGTCGGGAACCGCATTCAGCGCATTCGTCTTGATGCCCCCCTTGATTGCCCGCGTACCCTGCGGGCTGACGAACTTGGTCCCGTCCGCAACCCGTGGTGGCCGTCCATTCGCGCTGCTACCGTCACTTGCCATCAGCACACGATCTCCTGGCTGCCGGCAGCGTCAGCTGCCAGCAATCCCTTTGCACATGGTGGGCACGCCCGCCGCGCAAGCCAGGAAAACAACCGCCAACACGGCCAAACTCAGCCGCGCTTGGGTGGAACCAGCCTGAGCTTGACCGGCGCATGGGCGTAATTGCGACAAAGCATACGCTCGATCTCCCCGGGCGCCAACGGATAGGCGTAGAGATAGCCCTGGCCCTCGGTGCAACCGGCCCGTGACAGGAACTCGTGCTGCGCCTCGTTCTCGATGCCTTCGGCAATGGTGCTCAGGCCCAGGCTTTGCGCCATGGCCAGCATGGCCATGGCAATGGCCACGTCGTTCGGATTTTCCGGCAGCCCGGTGACGAACGAGCGGTCGATCTTCAAGTGGGCCACCGCCGGAAGCTTGAGATAGGACATGGAGCTGTAGCCGGTACCAAAATCGTCGATCGCCACGCCGATTCCCAGCTCAGCCAGGGTCTCCATGGTGCGGGTCACGTCGTCGCCCAGGCTGAGCATGGCGCCTTCCGTGATTTCCAGCACCAGGCGCTTCGCCTCCACGTGGGTGCCCTGCAGCGAGCGGGTCACACGCTCAAGGAATGCCGGATGGCCAAACCAGCGGGCGGAGGTATTCACCGCCACGCGGATTGGCGGCACGCCGGCGCGATTCCATTTCTGGATCTGCCGGCAAGCGGTATGCAATACCCATTCATCGATGCGTCGGATCAAACCCAGGCTTTCGGCCACCGGGATGAACTCGGCGGGCATGATCTCGCCGCGCTCCGGGTGCTGCCAGCGCAACAGCGCCTCTACAGCCACGATGCGGCCGGTGCGCAATTCGACGCTGGGCTGGTAAACCAGGTGAAACTCATTGTTGGTCAATGCCTGGCGCAATTCGGCAGCCAGTTGCAGGCGCTTGCGCTGGCTGGTGTGCATCATTGGGGTGTAGAAGCGCACCGCGTTGCGCTCCTCGGTCTTGGCCGTATACATCGCCGCGTCGGCGTTGGCGATCAGGGTTGCCGGATCGGAGCCATCCAGCGGATAGCCGGCCACCCCGATGCTGGCGCTGAGCGCGACCTCGCACTCGTCCACCTGCAGCGATTCGGACAACGCGGCGAGCAGCCGGTTGGCCACCGAGCGCACGTCCTCGCGGATGTCCACCTCGCGGATGAGCACCGTGAACTCGTCGCCACCGATGCGCCCGACGAGATCGCGGGCGGAGAGCTCCCGCGTGATGCGCTCGGCCACCTTGATCAGCAGTCGGTCGCCGACGGCGTGGCTGTAGCTGTCGTTGACGATCTTGAACGCGTCCAGGTCGATGAACAAGACCGCGGTGGCACAGCGGTTGCGGGCGGCCGCGGCAATGGCCTCCGCGCAGTGACGCTCGAATTCGGCGCGGTTGACCAGACCAGTCAGCGGGTCATGCCGGGCCAGGTGCTCGAGGTACTGCTCGTTGGCCTTGCTGGCGTAGATATTGGTGAACACCGCCACAAAATGCTGTACCTGGCCCTCGGTGTCGCGGATGGCACTGATGCTCAGGCGCTCGGGGTAATGGCTGCCATCCTGGCGCTGGCTGGTCACCTCACCCGCCCAGTTGTTTCCGGCGGCAATTTCATCCCAGATCGACAACGGCAGGGGACTGCCGTCCGGCAAGGTGCGGTACGCGTCGATGCGCGTGCCCAGGAGCGCCACCGTGGAAAACCCGGTGATGTGGAACTGCGCCGCATTGGCCGAGATCACGCGACGATCAGCGTCGGCAATGAGCACGCCCTCGGCGATGCTGGCCAGCGCCTCGGCAGCAATACGCCGCTCGCTCTCCATGGCCACACGGTCGGAGATGTCGCGGATGATCGCCTGGCGCACCGGACGGTCGCCCCAGATGGCGACGCTGCTTTGCGTCTCCACCGGCCTGGTGGTGCCATGCGCGTCCAGCAACGCGTTGACCGCCGCGACTCCGGCGGTGCGTGGTACCGGATGCTGGAACAGGTGCAGGAAGCGGTCGCCCAGAAGCTCATCGACGTCCCGGCCTGTCCAGGTCTGAGCCGAGCGATTGGCATCCAGGATGCGGCCGGTGTCCTCGTCGACCATGACGATGGCGTCCGCCGCGCTGTCGAACAGCAGGCGATAGCGCTCTTCGGTGCCTCGAATGCTGGCCAGTGTGCGCCGTGCCATCGCCAGCCACAATGCCGCGGCAATCAATGCTGCACCAAGCACGCCGATGAACAGGACCCGCCCGAGCCAGGCCGAGCCAGCAGCGATCTGCAGCGAGAACGACTTGCTGCGGGGTTCGATGAAATCGTTGATCGCGCGGATACGCTGCCGTTGACGCACGATTTCCTGACTGGAGATACCGCCTACGGTATAGGCCAGCTCCAGCTCATGCGAAATCGCGTCCAGCTGGGATATGGACGCATCAACGGAACGAAAATCGGCCAACGCATCCCGCATGTATGGCGCCGTCGAGAAATGACGGGCCAGAAATATCACGCCAGGGATGGCCGATGGTATGGTGTCAGTGCGCCGCAGCGCGCCGGCAACCGCATCGTAATTGAAGTGATCCGTAGCTGCGAAATCCCGGGCAAAGCGGGCGGCATCCAGCACTGCGTAATTGCGTCGGAACCGCGCGAGATCCTCGCTCATCCCGTTCGTCGCGTAGGCATCGAGATCAACGACGGCTTGCTTCTGCGCCTTGGACCAGACGCTCTCGCTGTTGAGGAAACCAGCGAGGGCGACCTGCAGCTGCAACGCTCCCCAAGTCAAGGCCAGGATCAGCCCCATCATCGCCAGCAATGCATACACCAGCGGCAACAACCGCCGCGACAAGGGCTGGTTCATATGGGGCAGTAGATTACGCATGATCTTGGTAGTCTCGACATCGATGCATCAGGATGTTGCCTGCGGCAGCACCGGGTCGGACTTCGGCGTATCAGGCTGCCACCTCACGCCGGAGCACCACGGTACCGCCGGGCTGCGCGCAGCGATCAAGCAACAGGTGCATGGTCGTGTAACTACGCTTGATGCAGCTGGCGACATGTGCAACCTCGTCCTTGGCCGGTGACATGCCCATCAGGGCACAGACAATCTCAAGCGCCTCCCATGGATGGATATCGTCATATTCGGCATGCAACTGTAGCCAGCGCAGCGTCTTGGTTCTCGTCTTGGCTGGAAACTTGTCGGCATACTTGTTGCTTGAATAAATATACTGCGCTATCTCACCGGTTGCACCTTCCACCGCGTAGTTCGATGCGGCAATGCCGGCGGCCAACGTGCCATTGGTGCATACATCTTCGCACCAGTTGGCAAGTGCCTCCGTGCCGCGGATCGGCCGGCCAAGCAGCACCTCGTCACGCGTCACACCCTCGCCTTCGGCCCAGTCCAGCCAGTATTCCGCGTGATTCTGCTCCACCCGGATATTCCGCACCAGCCAGCGCCGAGCCAAATTGTCGCCCGCACTGCGACCATATCGCGTCTTGAGCAGGTTAAGCGCCATATATCCGGGAAAGCGCTCGATGACGGGCCAGATGCCTTTCATGAACGTCCTCGTTCCGGCCTGGGAAACTGTCCCCTCGGCCATCATCTCGCGCAATTCATGATGGGCCAGCTTCTCCCTGCTGGGCTCGCAATCGGCAATCATGTCCTGCGCCCACTGCGGATAACTGCTCAACTCGGTCAACGGGCCGGTACGCTCGAAGCATGTACTCATGGTGATTCTCCTTGGAGATGCTGACACGCTGTAAGGACTACAGGCGCGATAAGTCGACAGTGAGATTCGGGTATCCCCGCCGCCAACCATGTTCGGCGTCGAAGGCGATGCCGAAAAGCCGTGAATGGTCAGGTGCCGCGTTCGACGGCGAACCAACGTCGTACGCATCCGGCAGTTGCATCGGAACGCTCGCAGGCGGTCCGGCGGAAACGGCGCAGCCGCGGCTGCCTGCGCTCCTCATGCCCAGGCGGGAAACCCGCCCCCTGCGCGGCGCGACTGCATTCAACAATCGAACGATCCGCGGGTTTGGATGCCGTCCCCATGTAAGCCGCATATTCCGTCGCGCTCCAATCCCGTTTCGCCATCCAGAGGCGGCGGCGCGTGAGCGTGGTGCCCGTGCCCATGTTACTCACAAAATCAGACGACGGGCGTGAATTTCGTCAATAAATTGACGCCGATCCGCGAGTAATGCCGGAATGGCAGCCCGGCCCGCACGGGGACGCGCCATTTTTGCACCGGAATAAACGTCACGTGTCGGTATTCCAGCGGCTCGCGGCACTGGTCAGCCTGCCAGCGGGCAAAACAACCTTGTGCCCACCACCCACAAGCATGCGGCTGGTGGCAGCCGTCATCCAACCTGCGATTATTTCGTTCGGGGTGCCGGCACAGGTGCCTGCTGGGCTGCTTCGTGCATGTAGGTCGGCGTATTGGCAAAGGGCGCCGGCACCTTCCACATGCTGGCCGCATACCACACCGCCCAGGCCACGATGAACAGGCACATCACCCACACCCATTGCGGGACGGAAGAGCGGGCCTCGGCACGGCGCGGATCAAACGGATCGTCGGCGCTGAACGCGTCCACGGTGAAATTCACCTGGCCACGGCGGGTGGAATTGGGACGCAAACCGCCTACCAGGATGCCGGGGCCGTTGTGCACCCGGAACGGAATCTCCTCGACGCCCTCGCGGCCGTTCTGACCCTCGGCACGTATCGTCAAGCGGTGCGGACCGTCGGCGAGCTCGCGGGTGTCCAGGGTGATCCGGGTCGGCAGCTCACGGTCGATGATTGGCTGGGGATTGCCGTCCAGGTAGACGCGTACATGTGGTTTGTCCATGGCTTCGGCTCCGTCACCGGTCATTGCGCAAGACGGCGTACTTTGGATGCTTGCGATCCTTCTCGCCGGGTCGGATGAGCATCCAGACCATGGCCACGAAGCAGGCCACGGTGATCGTACCGGCCACGCCAATGATGATGAGGTTGCCCCATAGCGGGCCGATCAAGTGATGGTGCATGCTGCTTACCTCGTTCCCGTCAGGTCCACGCTGCAGCGTTTGACCTAGTTGCCCTTGGCGCGCTCGGCCGCAACCTGTGCGGCGGTAACCGGCTTGCCATGGTTGCCCCATGAGCTGCGCTCGTGGTCGATGATGTTGACAATGTCCTCGTCGCTGAGCTGGCTGGCAAACGGCGGCATCGGGCTGCCATAGGTGACCCCGCCGATGATCACGTCGTGTGCCCCATACAGGACGGTGTGAATATGCAGGGTCGGATCGTCGTCATTGACCGCGGCATTGCCCTTGAGCGGCGGAAACGCCCCAGGCAGACCTTCGCCGGTAGCCTGGTGGCAAGCCGAGCAATTGGCCGTATACAGGGCCGCACCCTTGGCCGCATCGAACCCGCCTGTCGATGGCGCGACCGCCGCGGCCGCCGGGGTGGCCGCCGGGGTGGCCGCCGCGGCCATGGCTCCGCCCTGACCCGGCGGCAAGGGTGCCTGCTTCAGCGACATCAGATAGGCCACCAGCGCCTTGGCCTGCTGGCTCGGCACCACCGTGCCTTTGGCTGGCGCGTAGGCGGCGGGCAGCGGGACCGCGGTCTCGCCCTTGGGCAGCTCGTCGACCACGTCGAACATCCATGCGAACGACGGCATGATCGACTGCGGCACGACCGCACGCGGATTGTACAGATGGATGTATTGCCAGACCTCGCTGGGCTGACGCGTGCCGATGGTGGTGAGATCGGGCCCGGTGCGTTCCGAGCCCAGCAGCTCCGGGGTCTGGTAGGCGAAGTCTCCCGCCGCCGATGGACGGCCAAAGATCTTGTCCTGGTTCAGTGGGCGCACCTGCTGCGTGTGGCAATAGCTGCAGCCCTCGGCGACATAGACGTCGCGGCCCTCGGCCTGCAGCCCGGTCAGCGGCTCGACGCCGGGACCGGGCGGGGTTTTGGACAGTTCATAGCCCGGAATCACGCCCATCAGCATGGCCAGGCAGAAGTACACCAGGGTGGACCCGCCGACGATGAGAACCAGCTTGTTCATGCCAGTTCCTCCGTCGCC
>JAFKMZ010000031.1 GCA_017305055.1 Lysobacterales bacterium | reverse complement strand
CGATCCTTGCTGCCTGCGTGCGCCAGTCGGTTGATAGCGTCGCGGGCGCGGGCCTGCTCGGCCTGGGCGTAGACGCCCAGACTCTGGTCACTGGCCAGCTGGTCGAGGCTGGCGGTCAGGCGCGCCACGTCCATGGTGTCCTGCTTGGCCTGGGCGGTGCCGCCCACGCCCAAGGCCAGTACCAGTGCCAGGGCCATCGCCGTCATCGGACGCCTCATGATTGCACCCCCTGGATTTGACCACCATCACCGGCAGGTGCCGCCGAAACCGATTGCGCCTGGGCCGGCTGGCTCCCGGATGCCGGCGACGGTACGGTCTGGAAGCCGGCGATGGGCGGCGCCGAGGAAGCCTGGGCCGGTTGCCCGGAGGCGCCATTATCGGCGCCCGCGGAGCCCGCCGCCGGGGGCAGGTCCGGCAACGCCATCACCGGCGAAGCCTGGTTGCTGCCCGATGCCGGCTCCGCCGCAGACGCCGCGCCCTGGTCGGACGTCGACCCGGCAGGACGCCGCAACCGGTTGTTGTCGGCAATCTTCTGCTCGATCTGCGCGCGCGCCGCGCCGAGTCGGCCCTTGGCGGCGGCAAGTTCGGCATCCGCCTGGGACTCGGCCGCCAGCGCCGCGGCGTCCGCGTATTTGCGTTCGGCCATGGCGCCCTGCGCCTGCTGGAACTTGTCCTGGGCAAAACCCAGGTCCACCGGGGCATAATCGGCGGCGTGCGCATCGCGCGCTGCCTGCAGCTGGCTTTGCGCCAGGTTCATGGCGTTGTCCGGAGGAGGGACCGAGGCGCAGCCCGCCAACACCAGCATTGAGAACACGCTCAAGCCCGCAACGATCCTGCCGACATAGGTTGTAGTCCCGACACCACGGGAAAAGACGCGCACCATCACATTCCTCACAGAGACTTCGGGGTATTGTGGCGAGGCTCAATCGATCTTTGCAACGAGCAGCGGAGGCCAGGGGGAAAAGTGGACATCGGTTATTTCCTCAAGCTCATGTTGGACAAGGGTGCTTCGGACATGTTCCTCAGCACCGGGGCCCCGGTGAACATCAAGGTCGAAGGCAAGCTGTACCCTCTCGGCAACACCGGGCTGCCCAGCGGCATGGTGAAGAAGATCGCCTACTCGCTGATGGATGAGGGCCAGGTGCCGCAGTTCGAGCGTGCGCTGGAGCTGAACATGGCGCTGGCGGTCAAGGATACCGGGCGTTTCCGCGTCAACGTGTTCAAGCAGCGCGGCGAAGTGGGCATGGTGATCCGCGCCATCAAGAGCGAGATCCCGAGCATCGAGGAGCTGCGCCTGCCCAGCATCTTCAACAAGCTGATCATGGAGCCGCGCGGACTGATCCTGGTGGTCGGCGCCACCGGTTCCGGCAAGTCGACCACGCTGGCGGCGATGATCGACCAGCGCAACCAGCACGCCCCCGGGCACATCCTCACCATCGAGGACCCGATCGAATACCTGCACCGGCACAAGCACTCCATCGTCAACCAGCGCGAGGTCGGCCTGGACACGCACAGTTTCAAGGAAGCGCTGAAGAACGCCATGCGCGAGGCGCCTGACGTGATCATGATCGGCGAGATCCGCGACACCGACACCATGGAGGCGGCCATCGCGTTCTCGGAAACCGGCCACCTGTGCCTGGCCACCCTGCACTCCAACAACTCCGACCAGACCCTGGAGCGCATCCTGAATTTCTTCCCCGAATCGGCCCATCGCAACGTGCTGATGAACCTGGCACTCAACCTGCGCGCGGTGATCAGCCAGCGCCTGGTGACCGGCAAGGACGGCCGCCGCCTGCCAGCCGCCGAGGTCCTGCTGAACACGCCGCTGATCAGCGACATGATCCGCCGCGGACAGATCCACGAAGTGAAGGAAGCCATGGACCATAGCCTGCAGGAAGGCATGCAGACCTTCGACCAGTCGCTGTACCGCCTGTACAAGGAAGGCCGCATCGACCTCGAGGAAGCGCTGGACAAGGCCGATTCGCGCGACGGGCTCAGCCTGAAGATCCGCCTGGCGGCCGGCGCCACCGATCCCGAGGCCCTGGTCGCCAACGATCCCTACGGCATGGGCTTCTAGGCCCGCCGCTCAGGCGGCTCCGGCCTGTGCCCCGGGCGTGGCCTGGCGGAACGCCTCCACCGTGCTGCAGGCCTGGTCGATGCGGCTCAGCGTCGGATAGGCGTCCATCGGCAGGTGCCAGCGTCGGGCGTTGTAGACCTGTGGCACCAGGCAGGCATCGGCCATGCCCGGCGCGTCGCCATGACAAAAGCGCCCGGTGGCCGGGTCGCTGGCCAGCATGGCCTCCAGGGCAGCGAAGCCCGTGGCGATCCAGTGCCGCACCCAGGCCTCCTTGCGCTCGTCGTCCACGCCCAGCTCTCCTTGCAGATATTGCAACACCCGCAGGTTGCCCAGCGGGTGCACATCGCAGGCCACCGCCAGCGCCAGCGCCCGCACCCGCGCCCGACCGGCACGGTCGGCTGGCAGCAGCGGCGGTGCCGGCCATTTGTCTTCCAGGTATTCCATGATGGCCAGCGACTGGGTAAGCACCAGGTCGCCATCCACCAGGCTGGGCACGAGTTGCTGTGGGTTGAGCGCCAGGTACGCCGGCGCATGCTGCTGGCCACCCTCCCGCACCAGGTGCACGCTGTGGCTGGCATAGGGCAAGCCCTTCAGGTTGAGCGCAATGCGTACCCGATAGGACGCGCTGGAGCGCCAGTAGTCGTAAAGCACCAGGTCTGTGGTCACGGGCATGTCTCCGCTGGGAATGGCCGGCGTGCGATACCGGCGTCCACGCGGCCTGCGTATGGACAGGAAGGACCGGCCGGTTTGCATGCACCTCGCCCGCCCGGGACAATGCAGCGACGCGGGTACATGGGTGCCCGCACATGATACCGGAGCTGCATCATGGCCATCCTGCGCATGGGTGATCTCGAGCTGCGCGGCAAGCGCGTCCTGATCCGCGAGGACCTCAATGTCCCCCTCGACGCCGAGGGCAACATCACCTCGGCACAGCGGCTCAGCGCCGCGCTGCCCACGATCCGCAGCGCACGCGACGCCGGCGCCCGGGTCATGGTGCTGTCGCACCTGGGCCGGCCCCATGAGGGTGCATACGATCCCGCCTACTCGCTGGCGCCGGTCGCCAGGTGGCTGGCCACCGCCCTGGGTGCACCGGTGCCGCTGGTGCACGACTACCTCGATGGCGTGGACGTGGCCGACGGCGCGGTGGTGGTACTGGAAAACTGCCGCATGAATGTCGGCGAGGCCAAGGACGACGAGGCCTTGGCCAGGCGCTACGCGGCCCTGTGCGACATCTTCGTGATGGACGCCTTCGGCACCGCGCACCGGGCCCAGGCCTCGACCCATGGCGTCATCCGCCTTGCGCCTGTGGCAGCCGCCGGTCCCCTGCTCAGCGCCGAGCTGGAAGCCCTGGGCCGGGCCCTGGAGCATCCCAGACGGCCAATGCTGGCGATCGTGGGCGGCTCCAAGGTATCCACCAAGCTTGAGCTGCTGGACAGCCTGCTCGCCAAGGTCGACCAGTTGATCGTCGGCGGCGGCATCGCCAACACCTTCCTGCTGGCTGCCGGCCATCCCATCGGCAACTCGCTGGCCGAACCAGACCTGGTCGACGCGGCACGCAAGGTGCTGCAGGACGCAAGACAACGGAATGCCGAGATACCGCTGCCCACGGACGTGGTGGTCGCGAGCGCTTTCTCCGCCAACGCCGCGGCCACGGTGAAGCCGGTGGACCACGTGGGCCAGGACGAGATGATCCTCGACGTGGGTCCGGAAACCGCCCAGCGCTACGCCGACATGATTGCGGGCAGCGGCACGGTCATCTGGAACGGCCCTGTCGGTGTCTTCGAATTCGACGCGTTTGCCCAAGGCACGGAGGCCGTGGCACGCGCTATCGCCAAGTCGGCGGCATTTTCGCTGGCCGGTGGCGGCGACACGCTCGCGGCCATCGACAAATACGGCGTCGGCGGCGATATCTCGTATATCTCCACCGGGGGGGGCGCCTTCCTGGAGTTCCTGCAGGGCGAGACCTTGCCGGCCGTGGCCGCCCTCGAGGCGCGAGGCTCGCGCTGAGCCACGGCGGCAGCAAGCCGCCACCCCGCACCGCATCACCGTCACGTCACTCGAAGCCCTCCCGGGGTGGCAGTCGCGCGCCTTGCGCTGCCACCTGGCGCATCGGCACCGCGGTCACGATGGTGCGGATCGACAGGCCATTAATTTGGCCTGAACCCGCCAAGCGCCTATGTAGGCGGGCTTCAGGCGCGGGTGGTTCCAATACTCCAGCCGAGCTGGGGCCAGCCGAAGGTGGATAGTTCTTAACATTTCTTAAATACTGAACTATGCGGTATTGAATTATTTGCCGACTGCACCATCTCAGTGGCACAGGCATCGCGATCCGGCACATCCGGACACGGTACCTGCCGCGGCAGGCACTTCCGCCCATGGCCGCGCACATAACAACAGGAGAATCTCCTCATGAAAAAGACCCTACTTGCCATCGCCCTCGCATCAGCCGGACTGTTCGCTGCAACGGCGGCGAGCGCACAGGACATGTCCGCCGGCAACGGTGGCTGGTTCATCAACGGCAACGTGGGCCAGGCGTCGCTTGACCATGGTCCCTACAACGATGACACCACGGGTTACGCCATCAATGGCGGTTACCGCTGGGCCCTCAATCCATCAGCCGCACTGGGCGTGGAAGTGGGTTACAACGACCTGGGCAACATCCACGCGAAGAACATCTTCCGTAGCGGCCCGGTGGTCCAGGACGACAAGTCCCAGCTGCATGGCTGGACAGCCGGCGTGAATGGCCATTTCAACTTCACCCCCAACTGGTACGTGAGCGCGCGCGGAGGCCTGTACAGCTGGAGGGGCCACGGCCTGAGCAATGACGTCAACCCCATCCGCAAGGGTCTGGATGACACCAGTTGGTACGCCGGTGCCGGGGTGGGCTACGACTTCAGCAACAACGTCAGCCTGGGCATCAACTACGACCATTACGATGCATCCAAGCAGCGCGTCAACCTGAGCACCAACATGGTCTCAGTCAGCGCCGAGTACCGCTTCTGATCGAGGGATCGATCCTGGCAACGCAGAAGGGCGCCCTGGTGGCGCCCTTCTTTTGTCTGCCGACCCCGCACCGCAGTTGGAGCGAGCCGGGCCGCCTCCCTTGACAGGAACGCCCAGTGCCGGGTTACTTGCCGCTGCTCCACTGGCCGAGTGCGGCCAGCCCGTTGTCGCGCGCCCGGGCGAAGACGATCTTCTGCGCCTCGGCGACGTTCGCCTTGGTGTCCTTGGCCCACAGCTTCAGCGCGCTGCTCACCATGGCCCGGCCGTAGGAAAAGCTCAGCGGCCAGGGATGCGGGCCCAACCGGTTGATCGCGTTCAAGTGCGCGGTGGCCTGTTCATCGGTCTGCCCACCGGAGAGGAACACGATCCCGGGCAAGGCCGCCGGCACCGTGCTCTTCAGCACCCTTACCGTCGCCTCGGCGACATCATCGATATCGGCCTGGTCGGCGCAATCGGTACCGGCAATCACCATGCTGGCCTTCAGGATCGTGCCCTCGAGCATGACGTTCTGCTCGTACAAGGCGCTGAACAGGCTGCGCAACACGGCTTCGTGCACTTCATAGCTGACCGCCAGGTCGTGGTCGCCGTCCATCAGCACCTCAGGTTCGACCATCGGCACCAGGCCGGCTTCCTGGCACAGCGCGGCATAGCGCGCCAGGGCGTGGCAGTTGGCCTCGATCGCGGTGGAGCTCGGGGTATCCTCGCTGATCTTGATCACCGCGCGCCACTTGGCGAATTGCGCGCCAAGCTTGACGTACTCCTGCAGGCGCTCGCGCAGGCCGTCCAGACCCTCGGTCACCACGTCACCCGGAAACCCGGCGAGCGGCTTGGGGCCCTTGTCCACCTTGATACCGGGAATGATCCCGGCCTTGCGCATGACCGCCGGGAACGGCTCACCGGTGCTGGTGGTCTCGCGGATGGTCTCGTCGTACAGGATGGCCCCGGATATGTGCTCCTTGAGCCCCGGAGTGGTGACCAGCATCTCGCGGTAGGCGCGCCGGATTTCCGGGGTGCTCTCCAGGCCGACGGCGGTCAGGCGCTTGGTGATGGTGCCAGTCGATTCGTCGACCGCGATGATGCCCTTGCCGGGCGCAACCATCGCCAGGGCGACGTTTTCAAGATCTTCGATACTCATGGGAACTCCGCTCGGGGGTGCGCTGCGCGCGCCGACAGTGGTTGCCGCGGCGGAGACCGCCCGCGTCATTGAAACCCGTGATTATAGGCCAGTTCCCGCTGTATTTGGCAGCCTGCTGCCCGGACTGCGTCCGGCATCATTCGGGATAGCCGGACAGCTGGCAGGGCTCCATCAGCTTCTTGCGGGCGGCAGGATCGTCCGGCGAGTTGAACGGCACTACGTAATAGGTCGACACCGGCTCGCGCTTGCCATTGGTCAGCGACGGACCATAGCGGAACTGCTTGACCGCGTTGGTGGCGATGCTGCCGAGGTCACTTTGCGGCACCACCTTGGCCAGCTGCACGTCGCGCGGAATGCCGTCCGAACCCACCATGTAGGTCACCGTCGCGCAGCCCGGGGTCATCAGGTTGTGCCCACTGTTTGGCGCCTCCAGCGTCACCGAGCGATTGAGCAGGATCCAGTAGCGGTAGAGGTTGGCCTCGTTGATCTTGCGTGACTGCGCAAACAACGGGGCCACGCAGCCCAAGGCCAAGGCCAGCACGATCACCTGCCTGGCCAGCGACGAGATCGATTTCATGGCGGACTCCGGTTCGATAGGGATACGCTCGAAGTGTAGACAACAACAGTTGCCAGGACGTGAACCGCCGCGCGGCGAACGGCTACAGGTCGCGCAGGCTCTCGACCATGCCCCCGGTGCCGACGGCCAGCAGCTTCAGGGTGTTGGTGCCCCCACCCAGGCCCACGCGGTCGCCGTGCGTCAGGATGACGCGATCACCCTCGGCCAGCAAACCCTGGGCAAACAGCTGCTGCACCGCGGCACGGGCGGTGGCGGCGGAATTCTGCCCCTCGTGGCTGAACGCGACCGGCTGCACGTCACGCAGCAGCAGCATGCGTCGCCGGGCCTCGGGGAATGGCGACAAGGCGTAGATCGGGATGGCGCTGCGGTAGCGCGACAGCCATTGTGCGGTGGCGCCCGACTCGGTCAGGGCGACGATGCCGCGCACGTCGACTTCGCCGGCCAGCACCATCGCCGCCAGGGCAATGGCCTGGTCGGTGCGATCCAGCTGGGGGCCGGCGGTGGTGAAATCGCTCTTCGACTCGAACTGGTGCTCCGCGGCCAGGCAGATGTCGCGCAGCGCCGCCACGGCCTTGTCCGGATGCTCGCCCGCAGCCGACTCCTCCGACAGCATCACCGCATCGGTGCCGTCGATGACGGCATTGGCGACATCCAGCACCTCGGCCCGGGTCGGAATAGGCGCGTGCACCATCGACTGCAGCATTTGCGTGGCGGTGATCACCGCGCGGTTGCCGCGCACGGCCTCGCGGATGATCTTCTTCTGCAGGCCTGGCAACTCGGCATAGCCGATCTCCACCCCCAGGTCGCCGCGTGCCACCATGACCACGTCGGAAGCAGCGATGATCTCCCCCAGCACCGGAATGGCGTCGGCCCGTTCAATCTTGGCCACCAGCGCAGCGCCGCCGCCGGCCTCGCGCAGGAGACGCCGCGCCAGATGCATGTCCTCGGCCGAGCGTACGAACGACACGGCCAGGAAGTCCGCGCCAATCCCGGCCGCCAGGCGGATGTCGTGCTTGTCCTTGTCGGACAGTGCGGCGACGGACAAGCCCCCGCCCTGGCGGTTCAGCAGCGCACCTCGGCGCCGGCCACTTCGCGCACGGTCAGCGAAATCAGCCCGTCGTCGAGCAGCAGCACGTCGCCGACGCCAACGTCACCCGGCAGGCCCACGTAACTCACGCCGACGCGGTGCTGGTCGCCAACCGACGCGTCCGGCCGGCAATCGAGCACGAAGGGCTCGCCCTCGACCAGCTCCACCGCGCCCTCGGCGAAGGTCTCGATGCGGATCTTCGGCCCCTGCAGGTCGGCCAGCACACCGACCTCGCGCCCCAGCCGCTCGCGGATGCCGCGCACCGCCTCGGCACGCGCCCGATGTTCGTCGGCCGTCCCGTGGGAGAGGTTCAGGCGCACCACATCGACACCGGCCACCAGCAGCTTCTCCAGCATGCCTGGGGTGTCGGTGGCGGGCCCGAGCGTGGCGACGATCTTGGTGCGGCGGGATGCTTCGGACATCACACGAGCCTAGGAGCTGGGGCGGTGGGAACGCAAGCGGCCCGACGGCGGGTGCTGGTACCGGCGCGGCATGTCGTTCACCAAGGCGGCGTCGAGGATCGCGGCCAGGCGCCGGCCAGCCAGGCGCAAGCGTTGTTCGGCCACTGGCCGCTCGGCGCGCACATAGCCCGCGCCGATGCGGCGCGTCTGCGGATAAAAGCCCGGGCCCGCCGTGATCCGGCACGATTCCTCGGCCCAGCGCGCGTAGGCCGCGGCATCGGCACCGGCCACAGCTTGCGGCTGCGCCTCGGGCTGGGCCTCGAGCAGGCGCGCATAGGCCGGCGCCGCCAGCCCCCGGCTCGCCAACAGCCCAGAGTCCCATACCCGATGCAGGTTGCTGCCGCGCCCGTCGAAGCGCACTTGCCAGGTGTTGCCCCCACGATCGTCGCGATAGCCGGCATGCAGGGGCTGGTGGATGTCGCCGACGAAGTGCACGACGAACTTCAGCGCCTCGGCGCGGGCCGCATCGCTTTGGCTGCGGTCGGCCAGCACCGCGACGTAATGCTCGATGCCGGCCACCACGCACTGCCCGCCGCGACAATCGAGTGCCGGCTCAAACTCACAGGTCGGGTCGCGAAAGTCCACGTAATGCTGCCGCCGCGTGCGTTGCCACAGGGCCCGCTCGGCGGGGTCGTCCTGGATTGCATCGGCCCAACTGGATACCGCCGCCAGACTTTCCGCATGCGTTGCGGCCAACAGGCGCAGCACCTCGGCGTGGGCGTCTGCGCCCAGCTGCCGCTGCGCGAGCTGGGCAATGATGGCGTGTCCCAACGGGCCCCAGGCCTGCACCGGCCACGCCAACGTACAAGCCAGCAGGACCGTACCCAGCCGAGCGACACCCCGCATCTCCGCCCCTCTCTCCGCGCCGGACGACCCCGCCGCAACCGCCCGTGCATGATGGCATGGTGTCCATGCGACAGAAAACCGCATGCCGCCCACCATGTAATCGCGTGCGCCGCCGCGCCGCTCAGCCAGGCGACGGGTAAGCCGCCCGCTTTGCCGCTAAAATCACGGGACTGTGAGCCGCACGACGCGGCTCGATGCATTCCCAATCGGAGGACGTCGCTTCATGGCCATCAAAGTCGCCATCAACGGTTACGGCCGTATCGGCCGCAACATCCTGCGGGCCTTGTACGAAGCCGGCCGTACCCAGGAACTGCAGATCGTCGCGATCAATGATCTGGGCGATGCCCAGACCAACGCCCACCTTACCCAGTACGACACCGCGCAGGGCAGGTTCCCTGGCACGGTCAGCGCCGAGGACGGGTTCATCGTCGTCAATGGCGACAAGATCAAGGTCTGCGCCGAGCGTGACCCGAGCAAGTTGCCGTGGCGTGAGCTCGGTGTCGATGTGGTGCTGGAGTGCACCGGCCTGTTCCGCAGCAAGACCAAGGGCGGCGCGCATCTCGCGGCCGGTGCCAAGAAGGTGATCATCTCCGCGCCAGGCGACGACGACATCGACGGCACCTTCGTGTGCGGGGTGAACACCGACCGGCTCAGCGCACAGCACCAGGTGATCTCCAACGCCAGCTGCACCACCAATTGCCTGGCACCGCTGGCCAAGGTGCTGGATGCCGAAGTGGGCATCGTGCACGGCCTGATGACCACGATCCATGCCTACACCAACGATCAGGTGCTCACCGACGTCTATCACTCGGATCTGCGCCGCGCGCGCTCGGCCACCATGAACCAGATCCCGACCAAGACCGGTGCGGCGTCTGCCGTCGGCCTGGTACTGCCCAACTTGAACGGCAAGCTGGACGGCTTCTCCATGCGCGTGCCGACGATCAACGTCTCGGTCGTGGACCTCACCTTCGTCGCCAAGCGCGCCACCAGCAAGGATGAAATCAACCGCGTCGTCGAGGCAGCCGCGAACGGCGCGATGAAGGGCATCATCGAGGTCAACACGCAGCCGCTGGTGTCGAGCGACTTCAACCACAACCCGGCGTCGTCGATCTTCGACGCGACGCAGACCCGGGTCATGGAAGGCACCTTCGTCAAGGTACTCAGCTGGTACGACAACGAATGGGGCTTCTCGAACCGCATGCTCGACCTGGCCGTGACCTGGATGGCGGTCCGCTAGGAATCGGCCTGCCTGCAGCTCCGGGCTCCGCGGCGATCGCGCCGCAGGGCCCGGAAACCGGTGCGCCTCGGACGTCCTACAGTTGGCGCTTCAGCAGCGGCAGCTTGTCCGGCACACCATCCCACTTCGCGGCGTCCGGCAGCTCGGGGATCTTGCTGGTCAGCACCGGCCAGTCCGGCGCGAGCTCGGCGTTGATCGACAGGTAGATTTCCTGCCCGGCCGGCACGTCCATGTCCGCATAGATGGCGTTGACCGGACACTCCTCCACGCACAGTGTGCAGTCGATGCACTCTTCCGGGTCGATGACCAGGAAATTCGGCCCGGCGTGGAAGCAGTCGACCGGACACACCTCCACGCAATCGGTGTACTTGCAGTTGACGCAATTGTCGGTGACTACGTGGGTCACAGGCCTTCCTCCACGTGGATCGTCGCACATCAGTGTTCGGCAGACAGGGCCGCGCCGTGCTGATCCACGTCACCCCGGCACGCTCCCGCCAGGCTGCGCATCGTGTCACACGCGGCCGGCCGAGCCAAGCTGCGGCAACACGTCACAGGCGCCGACTGATGCAGGTCAGGATGATGTCACGGGTCGCACCGCAGAATACCTCTGCAGTCCATTCATCGGTTTACAGGAGATTCCGTCCATGATGCGCAAGCTTTTCGCCATTGCCCTGTTGTGCCTGCTGTCCACGCCGCTGCTCGCCGCCGAGTGCGCCACGACGATCGAAGGCAACGACGCCATGCAGTTCAACAAGAAGACGATCACCGTGCCCAGTACCTGCAAGACCTTTTCGGTCACCCTGAAACACGTCGGCAAGCTGCCGAAGGCCGCCATGGGCCACAACTGGGTGCTCACCCACAGCAACGACAAGGACGGCGTGATTGCCGACGGCCTGAAGGCTGGTGCGGCCAACAGCTACGAGAAGCCAAACGACGCCCGGATCATCGCCCACACCAAGCTGATCGGTGGCGGTGAGTCCGATACCACCACGTTCGACGTGGCCAAACTGAAGAAGGGCGAGACCTATGCATACATCTGCACCTTCCCGGGCCACGCCGCGCTGATGCACGGGACACTCAGCATCGGCAGCTGACCGCTCCACGGCACGCCCATCATGCGCCCGGCCAGGCATGGCCGGGCGCATGCGTTTCCCACATCCCGACACAGGTACCGCATCCGCCATGAGCAGCCCACCGTCCGGCTTGGACATGCCCGACATCGCTCGGCTGGTCGACCGCTTCTACGAGCGCGTCCGCGCGGACCCCGAGATCGGCCCGGTGTTCAACGCCGTGGTCCACGACTGGGACGCGCACAAGCGCCTGCTCACCTCGTTCTGGTCCTCCATCGCCTTGCGGGCCGGCACCTACCGCGGCAACCCCATGGCGGCACACCGCCCGTTGCCGATCAACACCAGGCATTTCACCCGCTGGCTGGCGCTGTGGCGAGAGATCTGTGCCCAGGAACTGGATGCCGAGCACGCCGCTCAACTGATCGGCTACGCCGAACGCATCGGTCGCAGCCTGATCTACGGCCTGGGCATCGGCAACGACGGCAGGCGGACCGCGCTGCGCATCGTCGGCAACAACCACTTCCAGGGTGACCCCGGGACCTAGGCTCCCAGCCAAAAACGACATGTGGGAGCCCACTTGCGGGCTCCCACGGCCCCGGAAGGGCGGTCTCAACCCAGGGCTTTCAGCGCGGCGTCGTAGTTCGGCTCGTGGCCGATCTCACTGACCAGCTCGGCGTGCAGCACCTTGTTGTCTGCGTCCAATACCAGCACGGCGCGGGCGGCCAGGCCAGCCAGAGGACCGCTGGCCAGGGCGACGCCGTAGTCGTTGAGGAATTGCCGGCCGCGCATCAGCGACAGCATGGTCACCTTGTCCAGGCCCTCGGCGCCACAGAAGCGGGCCTGGGCAAATGGCAGGTCGGCGGAGATGCACAGCACCACGGTGTTTTGCAGCTTGCCCGCCAGCTCGTTGAAGTGGCGCACCGACGCGGCGCAGACCCCGGTGTCGACGCTCGGGAAGATGTTCAGCACCTTGCGCTTGCCGGCGAATTTGGCCAGCGACACATCGGACAGATCCCCACCCACCAGGTGAAACGCCGGTACGGTCGAGCCCACCGCTGGAAACTGCCCGTTGATGCTGACTGGTTCGCCCTTGAACGTGACATTCGACATGCTGCACCTCGGTTTGGTTGGTATGGTTCAGATGAAACGCATGGTCTTGGCGATGAATACGATGCCCACCATCAAGGCCAGCACCACGCGATGCGTGTTGCGGAAGCGGCAAATATCCATCTTGCCACGCTTTGATGCCCGCACCGCGCTGACGAATACACCGAGCACGCCAAACGCCAGCACCACCTTCAGCACCAGCCAGTTGCCAAAGCGCGACCCCACGCACTGCAACCCGTCACAGCTGACATCGAAGATCACGAAGCCGCTCAGGAACAGCAGGGCCACCACCACCGGCATGAAACGCCGGACGCGCGCCATCACCGACTGCTCGATGCGCTGCATCGTGGCCACGTCGAACTGCTTGTGCAACCCTTCCAGCACCAGCACCTCGAACGCCACCGCACCGACAAACACGATCGCACAAGCCAAGTGCAACAACTCTATCCATGGATACCAGGCAACCATGACCTACTCCCACCAAGCCGCCGACCAGTCTGTGCCCGCGCACCGGGCACCGCGCTGACATGGGTCAAGCACCCCACGGCCAGCGCCTGCATGGAAGCTGCGGTCGCTTTGCACCAGGCGCGCGGCAGCCGCGCCGGAATACGTGGCTTGGCCGCCGGCTCAGCCCGGCTTGCCGTCGACCCGCGGCGTCAGATAGATCCAGGCCGAGCGCAATACCCACGGCGCAAAGGCAACCAGCCAGCCGTAGGCGGCGATGACCAGCCAGAAATACGGGTTGAAGTCGTCGCCGCCGCCAAACTCCGCGTACAGGCGCAGCAGCACCACCACCTGCAGCAGGGCAAAGCACAGCCAGGCCACCTTGCCCATCTCCAGCGGGCGGCCCGAATGCCCTTGCGTCACCCGCGTCACCATGGCCACCAGCATGGAGCCAAAATAGCCGATGCCCAGCGCATGCAATGGCGCACGGACAAAGGGCAGCGAGCCGGTGCGCAGGTACAACAGATCCTGCACGGCAAACAGCACGAACGCGATCGGCAGCCAGGCAAAGGCCAGGTGCAGGGCGCCGAGCAGTCCCGGATGCATCGCCTTCCACGGCTGCCAGCGCAGCGCATGCCAGATGAACACCAGCGCCAGCGGCACATCCACGATCCACAACCAACCCAGTGCCCCGCGCCAATCCAGCAGCAGGTGCGCCAGCAGCAACACCCACACCACCGGCAGGCTCCAGCGCGGACGGATCACCTTGTAGCCTGGCACGACATTGCCGCTGAAGAACGGCATCATGCGATGGGTGACGGTGAAGAAGATCGGCAGCAACAGCCCGAACGTGCCGATGCGTATGGCCAGCTCGGCACACTCCGCAAGACCGGTGAACAGGTAGACCAGGAATAGCAGCAGGCCCAGGGCGCCGAGGCAGAGTGCCAGCAGGCAGGACTTGGCGTGGTCGATGCGGTTGCTGGCGGCGCGCAGCACACCGGCCAGGGTGTAGATGCCGAACAGGTAGCCGGCCAGCATCAGCGCGAAGCCGAGCCGCAGCAGCCAGGTCAGGTCCAGCAGGCCCACGTTGGCCAGCACGTAGCCGCCGAAGATCAGCCCGGCCACCGGCACGTAGTGTCCGCGGGTCAAGGCCGGCTGGTTCATCCAGCGCGGGAAGGTGGTCAGCAGGAAGCCGAACATGAACAGCGGAAACACGCCGTACTGCAGCAGCATGCCGTGTGCGTAAGCCGGTGGGATCGTCGGTTGCGGCCATGCCGACATGGGGATGCCGAACATCCACGTCAGCTCGACCGCCCACCACGCCATGCTCAGCAGGACGGTGATCGTTCCGGCCAGGAACAACACCCGATGCGGCGCTGCCGCCAGCAACGACGGCAGCTCGGCAAACGTGGCCGGGGGACGTCCGTGAAGCGGGGAGGCAGCCATGGCAAACGACCTTGAGGCGGATGATCGCCAAGCATGCCACGCACGCGGGGCCGCTGCCCATGATCTGGGCCAAGCCGGCGCGGGCAGCGAAGCAGCGACTTTGTGGCCCGCAGCCCCGGTTCAGCGCAAGGCGTCGCCAGGCTGCAAGGCGTGGCCGATCTCGCGCAGGCGCGCCGGATCCAGGACCTGGCACTCGCGACCCTCGACCTGGATCAGTCCCTGGGTGCGAAAACGGCTGAGCACGCGGCTGACCGTCTCCGCCGCCAGGCGCAGGTAATTGGCGATGTCCCCGCGCGACATGCTGAGGCGGAAGCGCGTGGCGGAAAACCCGCGTGCGGCATAGCGGCCGGCCAGGTCCATGAGGAACGCCGCCACGCGCTCATCGGCGCTGTGGTCGCCGGCCAGCAACGAGGCGCTGCCCAGTTCCTTGCTCAACATGCGGAACAGGTGCTGCTGCACGGCAGGAACGCGCGCCGCCAGCGCACTCATTGCCGGGAACGAGAAACGGCAGAAGTACGCGGTGTCCAGCGCCACCGCGTCGCACGGGAAGTGCTCCGGGTAGATGGCATTGAGCCCCACCACTTCGCCGGGCAGGTAAAAACCCAGGACCTGCTCGCGCCCTTCCTTGTCCACCATCCGCGTCTTCACCGTGCCGCTGCGCACCGCGAAGATGGCGCGGAACGGATCACCGGTGCGGAACACATGTTCACCGCTGCGGTACGGCCCGACGTGCTCGACCAGGCATTGCAGCTCGGCCAGCGCGGGCTTGTTGTAGCCGGCGGCGACGCACGCACTGGAAAACGCGCAGGTCCCGCAGAAATGGGTCTCGTCACCATCGTCGGCGATCGGGCTCGGCGGCTCCGGCAAGCGCCCTGCTGCGTGCTTGGGTTGCATAAGCGGAATGATAGTCGAAGCAGGCACGCCGGTCAGTCTGTGGTCATATCACCCGCGAAAAACGGGTTGCCTGCGTCCCGTCGTCCAGATAGGCGTCAAAGCACATGGCGATGTTGCGCACCAGCAGGCGTCCGCGCGCGGTGACGCGCAGGGCGCGCGCGTCCTCTTCCACCAGGCCGTCCGCCACCAGCGGTTGCAGGCGCTGCCGCTCGCGCAGGAAATACTGGTCGAACAGCAGACGATGGCGCGCACCAAAGCTCGCCTTGTCGACCAGCCCGTGGCACATCAGGGCGCCAATCAGCTCGCGGCGGATCAAGTCGTCCTCGTCCAGCTCCAGGCCACAGGCGACCGGCAACCGGCCGTTGTCCAGCGCGGCGTAATAGCCGATCAGGTCGCGTGCGTTCTGGTTGTAGCTGTCGCCGATGCGGCCGATGGCGCTGACGCCGAGGCCGACGATGTCGCACTCCCCATGGGTGGAATAGCCCTGGAAGTTGCGCTGCAGGCTGCCGGCACGCTGGGCCACGGCCAGCTCGTCATCCTGGCGGGCGAAATGATCCATGCCGATGTATACGTAACCGGCCGCGGTCAGGCGCTCCAGCGCGCAGCCAAACAAGGCCAGACGCGTCGCCGGGTCGGGAATCTCGTGCTTGGCGATCTGGCGCTGCGCCTTGAACAACTCCGGCAGGTGCGCATAACCGTACACGGCGACCCGATCAGGTTGCAACGCCACGACTTCGGTCAGCGTGCGCTCGAACGCCGGCAGGGTCTGCAGTGGCAGGCCATAGATCAGGTCCACACTGACGGAACGGAACCCGGAAGCCCGCGCCGCCTCGATGACGGTGCGCGTCTCCTCGACGCTCTGGATGCGGTTGACCGCGCGCTGCACCTCCGGATTGAAATCCTGCACGCCCACCGACAGCCGGTTGAAGCCCAGCTTGCCCAGGCCATGCATGTAGGCGGCGTCGGCAAAGCGCGGATCCACCTCGATGCCGTATTCGCGCGTCGGATCGCGGCTGAAACTGAAGTGCCGGGCCAGCGACTCCAGCAGCTCCCCCATGCTGCGGATATCGAGGAAATTCGGCGTGCCGCCGCCCAGATGCAGCTGCCGCACCGGCCGGTCGCGATCGAACAGCGGAGCCAGCATTTCAATCTCGCGGTACAGCCGCTCCAGGTAGCGACCCGACTGCGAGTGGTCGGAAGTGATGATGCGATTGCAGCCGCAGTAGAAGCACGGGCTGGAACAAAACGGGATATGCACGTACAGCGACAGCGGCCGCGGAATCGGCTCCTCGTTCGACCAGCGGATCGCGCCGCGCAGCGCCTGCTCGTCGAAGCTGGGGCGGAACTGGGGCGCCGGCGGATAGCTGGTATAGCGAGGACCGGCCACGTCGTAGCGCGCGATCAGCGCAGGGTCGAACTCCGGAGCAACGACAGTAGTCATGCGGAGGAGTCTGCGCATCCCCGGCGACAGTCGCCTTGATCGGCGTCAAGGGCCACGGCGGCATTCCGCCGCAGCCACACAGCACCGGAACGGCACGCGGCTCAGCCGGAATAGGGCCGCACCTGCTGCTCGATCGCACCGAAGATCGAGGCGCCGGCAGCGTCCAGCACCTCGATGCGCAGGCGGTCGCCGAACTTCAGGAACGGCGTGCGTGCCTCACCGTCGCGGAGCTTCTCCACCGTACGCTGCTCGGCCAGGCACGAGGCGCCCTTGCCGGTGTCCTGGTTGGCGATGGTGCCCGAGCCGACCAGGGTGCCGGCTGCCAGCGGCCGGGTCCTGGCGGCATGCGCGACGAGCTGGGCAAAATCGAACTGCATGTCCACCCCGCACTCGGCGGCGCCAAACCACTGGTCGTTCAACCACGTGCGCATGGGCAGGTGCAGCTTGTCGCCACGCCAGGCGACACCAAGTTCATCCGGTGTCACGAACACCGGCGACAAGGCCGAGCGCGGCTTGGACTGCAGGAAGCCGAAGCCCTTGGCCAGCTCGCCGGGAATCAGGCCGCGCAGGCTGACGTCGTTCACCAGGCCCACCAGTTGGATGTGCGCCGATGCCTGCGCCGGTGTCACGCCCATCGGCACGTCGTCGGTGACGACAACCACTTCGGCTTCCAGGTCAATGCCGTAGTCCTCACTCGGCACCACCACGTCGTCGTGCGGGCCCAGAAAGCCCGCGCTGGTCGCCTGGTACATCAGCGGATCGGTGTAGAAGCTTTCCGGCACGCTCGCGCCACGCGCTTTGCGCACGCGCTCGACATGCGGCAGGTAGGCGCTGCCGTCGACGAATTCGTACGCGCGCGGCAGCGGCGCCGCCATCGCCGCGACGTCCAGTGCGAACGTACCCACCGCGGCGCCAGCCTCGAGTTCGGCGTACAACGCCGCCAGGCGGGGAGCGGTTTCCGGCCAATCATCCAGTGCCGCCTGCAAATGCGGCGCGATCGAAGTGGCCGGCACGGCCCGCGTCAGGTCGCGGCTGACCACCACGAGGGTGCCGTCGCGGCCACCGGCTTTCAGGCTACCCAGTTTCATGCACTGCTCCCGATGGTGATGCCACCGCTCACGGCCGACCCGGATCGAAATGCCGGGCCAGGCCCTGCCAGCAATCGGCATAGTCCTGTTGCAATTGCGGCAGCTCCAGCGCCTGGCGCGTCGGCCGGATGACCCTGCGCGTCTCGAACATGAAGGCCATGGTATCGGCGATCACGTCCGGCTGGGTGAGGTCGGCAGTGGAAGCCTTGGCGTAGGTCGCCGCGTCCGGTCCATGCGCCGTCATGCAATTGTGCAGCGAGGCGCCGCCGGGCACGAAGCCCTCGGCCTTGGCATCGTATTGCCCGGCAATCAGGCCCATGAATTCGCTGGCCACGTTGCGGTGGAACCACGGAGGGCGGAAGGTGTGCTGGGCGACCAGCCAGCGCGGCGGGAAGATCGCAAAGTCCATGTTCGCGGTACCTGGCGTATCGCTGGCCGAGGTCAGCACGGTGAAGATGCACGGGTCGGGGTGGTCGTAGCTGATCGAGCCGATGGTGTTGAAGCGGCGCAGGTCGTACTTGTAGGGCGCATAGCTGCCATGCCAGGCGACCACATCGAGCGGCGAGTGATCCATGCTGGCGCGCCACAAGGCGCCCTGGAACTTCGCCACCAGCTCGAATTCACCGTCCCGGTCTTCGTAGGCGGCAACCGGGGTGAGGAAATCGCGCGCATTGGCCAGACCGTTGGAGCCGATCGGGCCCAGCTCCGGCAGGCGCAGCAAGGCGCCGAAGTTCTCCCCCAGGTAACCACGCGCGCTGCCATCGGGCAGCTCCACGCGAAAACGGACGCCGCGCGGGATCACCGCGATCTCCTGCGGTTCGACCTCCAGCACGCCGAGCTCGGTGGCCAGGCGCAGGCGGCCCTGCTGGGGTACGACCAACATCTCGGCATCGGCGTTGTAGAAAAAGCGGTGCTGCATCGACCGGTTGGCGGTGAACAGGTGGATGCCGACCCCGGCCTGTTCGCCCGGACCGCCGTTGCCGGCCAGGGTCACCAGGCCGTCGATGAAATCGGTCGGCGCGCCGGCGATCGGCAGTGGATCCCAGCGCAAGGGGTTCGGCGTTGCCGGCGCGTCGTCGAAACGGTTGTGGAAGCTGGCGTGCGCGCATGGGGTGAACGGCCCGTGCACGGCCGCCGGCCGGATGCGGTACAGCCAACTGCGGCGCCCGATGTGCCGTGGCGCGGTGAAGGCCGTGCCGGACAACTGCTCGGTATACAGCCCGTAGGCGCCGCGCTGCGGCGAGTTCTGCCCAGCCGGCAGCGCACCCGGCAGTGCCTCGCTGGCAAATTCGTTGCCGAAACCCGATTGATAGTCCAGCTTGTCCATGGGCCGCTCCTACAACACGCCGCGTTTCATCTGGTCGCGCTCGATGCTCTCGAACAGGGCCTGGAAATTGCCCTCGCCAAAACCCTCGTTGCCCTTGCGCTGGATGATCTCGAAGAAGATCGGGCCGATCACGTTCTGGGTGAAGATCTGCAGCAGCTTGCGCTGGTGGGTCTGCGGGTCGGCGTCGATCAGGATACGGTTCTTGAGCAGTCGCGGCACGTCTTCGCCATGGCCCGGCACCCGTTCGTCGATCACCTCGTAATAGGTATCCGGCGTATCCAGGAACTGCACGCCCGCCGCGCGCATGCCTTCCACCGTCGCGTAGATATCATCGGTGAAACAGGCGATGTGCTGGATACCCTCACCCTGGTAGGCCTCGAGGTATTCGTTGATCTGGCTCTTGGGGTTGTCCGACTCGTTGAGCGGGATGCGCACGATGCCATCCGGCGCGGTCATGGCCTTCGATACCAGGCCGGTCTTGGCGCCCTTGATGTCGAAATAGCGGATCTCGCGAAAATTGAACAGCCGCTCGTAGTACTGGGACCACTTTTCCATGTTGCCGAAATACAGGTTGTGGGTGAGGTGGTCGATGAAGGTCAGCCCGAAGCCCTTGGGGTCTTGCTCGGCACCCGGCACGGGGACGTAGTCGTCCGCATAGATGTCACCGGCACTGCCGTAGCGGTCCACCAGGTAGAGCATGCAATCGCCGATACCCTTGATCACCGGCGCGGGTACGGCCTTGCTGGCCTCCTGCTCGACCACTGCCTCGGCCCCCTTGTCCAGCACGGACCGATACACCTCCTGGGCCGGCTTGCGGAAGCGGATGGCGAAACCGCAGGCGCTCGGGCCATGCCTGGCGGCAAACGCCGCGGCAAACGAGTCAGGATCCTCATTGAGCAGGAAGTTCACCCCGTTCTGCCGGAACACGGTGATCGGCCGCGACTTGTGCCGCAATACCGGGGTAAAGTTCATCCTCACGAACAGGTCGCGCAATTCATCGGCCCGGCCGGCCGGCGCGGCAAACTCGACAAATTCGAAACCGTCGATTCCCATGGGGTTCTCGAAGGTGGTGACGTGCATGCCGGGGTTGGGCTGCTTGGTGTTCATGGCTGGTCTCCTGGCAGCGTGCCGTGCCATGGCGTGGTGCGCTGTCAACAATGAATGAATATACGGTTATAGTTTCAGCTGCAACTATTTGCAAGGAGCCTCGCGGCATGACCAAGCCCGCCAAACCGAAAAACAGCCGGTCACGCCGCGCGACTGCACGCGCAGGCAAGCTGGATCGTGCGCCGTTGCGGCTCGAGCACTTCGTCCCCTATCGCCTGTCGATCCTGTCCAATACGGTCAGCCAGGACATCGCCGACGAGTACCAGCAGCATTTCGACCTGAGCATGACCGAATGGCGGGTGATGGCCGTGCTGGCGCGCTTCGACGGCTGCTCCGCACGCGAGGTGGCCGAGCGCACGGCGATGGACAAGGTGGCGGTGAGCCGGGCCCTGGCCCGGCTCGTGCAGGACGGACGGGTCGAGCGCAGCGTTCATGACGACGACAAGCGCCGCTCAGTACTGAGCCTGAGCGTGACGGGCTGGGCGATGCATGACGTGATCGCACCCATGGCCCGGGCCCACGAGCGCGCGCTGCTGCACCAGCTGGATGCAGAGGAACGGGCGTGGCTGGAGCGCATCCTGACCAAGCTCCAGGTTTGAGGCGCGGTGGCCGGCAGGAGGCGGATCGACGCGTCGGTCCGCCACGGGCGAGGAGAATCCATGGGCGACCTTTGGGCACCGAAATTGCTCCACAGATCGTATCTGGCGTGAATCACGTGGATCGGCCCCGGTGACGGAAGGGGCAAACCGCCCCCTTGCCCCTCTTGCAGACACTAAGTCCGCACGAGTTCGACTTCGCCCTCGATCTCCACCGGGATATTGAACGGAAGCTCGGCAAGACCCACGGCGCTGCGGCTGTGGGCGCCTGCGTCGGGACCGTAGAGTTCCAGGATGAGGTCGGAGAATCCGTTGATGACATTCGGTTGCTGGTTGAAGCCAGGCGCCGAATTGACCATGCCGAGCACACGTGACCAGGCCGCAATGCGGTCGAGATCGCCAAGTGCACGCTTGAGGCTGCCGAGGATGGAAAGCGCAACGAGGCGGGCGGCGGTGTAGCCCTGTTCGAGCGACACTTCGCGTCCGAGCTTGCCGAGCGGTGCCGCAAAGGAACCATCCGGATTCTGCGGTCCGTGACCGGAGATGAGGACCCGGTTGCCGAGGATCCGCACAAACCGGAAGGGAAGGACAATCCCGGGTGGTGGCTGGGGCGGCGGTGGCAAGCTGAGCCCAAGGGCCGCCAGTTTCGCTTCGATCTTTGCCATGTCGTTCCTCGGGTGGTGGTCGGGCCGCTGGATCACGGGGTCTGCTGCCGCACTGGGCGATGTTGCAACGCCGGCGCCTGGCGCTCATGTGCCATAGGTGCTGCGCAAGGCCTTCTTGTCGAGCTTGCCGACGCTGGTCTTGGCCAGCGCCTCGACGATGCGGATCTGCCCGGGCACCATGTACGTCGGGATGTCGCCCGTTCCAGCCAGGTCCATGAGCTGCCGGCGGATGGCCTGCGGCTCCAATGTCGCGCCGGAGCGGGGAACCACCAGGGCCAGCGGACGTTCGCCCCATTTGGGATCCGGCACGCCGATCACCGCGACCTCGGCGACGCCGGCCATCCTCGAGATCAGATCTTCCAGCGCCAGTGAACTGACCCATTCACCCCCGGTCTTGATCACGTCCTTGAGCCGGTCGCGGATCTGCAGCCGGCCGGCGGCGTCGATGCTGCCGATATCACCCGAGTGCAGGTAGCCCCCGCGCCACAGGTCACGGGAAGCGCCGGGCTGACTCAGGTAACCCTGGGTCAACCATGGGCTGCGGAACACGACTTCGCCCTGGGCTTGCCCGTCATGGGCCTGGCCCCTCATCTCCTCGTCGACGATGCGCACGTCGCACAGCATGAAGGCCTGGCCGGTGCGTACGCGCAGCGCGACCTGGCTGTCGACGTCCCCCGCCATTTCGGCACGACTCAGGTGCATGACGGCCTGGATCGGCGCCGTTTCGCTCATGCCGTAGCCGGTGAAGACGTCGATGCCCCGTTCCAACGCCATGCGGCACAGTCCCTGCGGCAATGCCGAGCCGCCAATCACCATCTTCAGCTTCGACAGGTCGATGTGCGCCGCGTCGGGATGGGACAGCAGCATCTGCAGCAAGGTCGGTACGCAGTGTGAGAAGGTCACGCCCTCATCGCGAATCAACTTCAGCATGAGCGCCGCGTCGTAGCGGCCCGGATATACCTGCTTGAGCCCCAGCAGGGTTGCCGCGTAGGGGACGCCCCAGGCGTGCACGTGGAACATCGGGGTGATCGGCATGTAGACATCTTCACGATGGATGCGGCCCTGGGCTGGCGCCGTACCGAACCAGCCGGCGATCGCCATGGTGTGCAGCACCAGCTGGCGGTGGCTGTAATAGCAGCCCTTGGGCACACCGGTCGTGCCGGTGGTGAAGAACGTGGTGGCGCGGGTGTTCTCATCGAAATCCGGGAAGTCGTAGTCCGCGCTGGCCGCGGCCAGCAGGGCTTCGTACTCGCCGACGAAGGCGGCATCGCCGGCGGTCGGCTCAGACGCGCCATCACGGATGAGGATCGCCTTGACCGGTTTCTCCAGCCTGCCGCGAATGCCGGCCAGCAAGGGCAGGAACTCATGATGGACCAGGATGACATCGGCTTCGGCCTGGTTGAGGGTGTAGAGGACCTGTTCGGGCGACAGGCGGACGTTCACCGTCTGCAGCACGCAGCCCATCATGGGGATGGCGAAGAAGCACTCGAGGTAGCGATGACTGTCCCAGTCCATCACCGCCACGGTCATGCCCGGCCCAACGCCGATGCCCGTCAGGCTCGAGGCGAGGCGGCCGAGGCGCGCCCAGGTCTCGCGATAGGTGAAGCGCTGCTGGTCGCGATAGACGATGACCTGATCCGGCGCATTGGCCAGCGGCGAGATCCACAGCTGTTTGAGCAGGAGCGGAAAGTCGTAGGCCGACTCGGTGCGCTCGATCGGATTGCCGATGTCGATATACATGGGTTTCACCTGCATGCGGTCAGACAATGGGTGCCAGGCTGCAACGCCAGGGAGGCATCGGCCGTCGGTGCGCCATTGATCGTTTGCCAGCGGTACGGCAATGGGCAGATGCATTCGGCCTCGCATCCATCGGGCAGTCGAACCTCCAACCGGAACCAGGCATCGTCCAGGCTCCAGTCGATTTCAACGACCCCGTGTGGCGTGGGGTAGCGGCCCTGTGCCCAATCCAGATCGGCCAGGGTCGGGGCAATGCGCATGCGGTCGAATCCCGGCGCCAGTGGCGTCACGCCAAGCACGTCCGTGGACAGGTCGAACGTCGGTGTACCCGACCAGGCGTGGCACAGGCTGGTGGTCGGTGTCCGCTGCCAGGTTTCACGCAGCGTGGTTTCGCCGTGGGCGAGCATGTCCGCCCAACGCTTGCGGATTTGGCCGACAATCCGGTCCTGCTGTCCGGCCACGCGCAACGCACGGTGCACAAAGTGCATGAAAAACGGCTGGGCCAGCGTGATGTTGTGTTGCTCATCGAAGTGTGGCGCGGCACCGCCCCGTTCCGAGCAACGGGTCAGGACCAGCCGGGTCTCATCCAGAATGGAATCCAGCATCGGCTGCCAACGCCCTGGCGGCGCCACGCCATAGGCAATTGCCGCCGCATTGGCCTGCTGGCTGGTCCGCGGTCCCCGCACGCCCCGCTGCCGTGCATCCACGTAAAGCCGGCGTTCCGGATCCCACAACAAGGCATTGATGGCCGCGCAGACACGCTCGGCCAGCGCGTCGAAATGCGCCGAAGCATGCGGATACCGGCAGATGTCCGCGAGTCGCGTGGCCGCCCGCAAGGCGGCTACGAAGTGGGCATTCACGGCCGTGACCTGGCCGCGCTTGTCCAGCTCGGCCCAGTCGACGAACACCCAATGCGGCAGGTCGGCCAACAGGCCTTCGTCGTCGAGGTGGCGCTCAAACCAGCACAGCGCGCGCATCACCGCCGGAAACAGCTCACGCACGATCCCGCGCTCGCCTGTGTACAGGACAAGGTCGTCGATCATCATGATCCAGTACAGGCAAAACTCCGGGATGTTGGTAAAGCCCAGGCGCGCGAAATCGCCCGGCGCGGCCATCATGGTCAGCCCGTCCGGCTGTTGCGACTGCGCGACCTGGCTCAACATCTGCGCCGCCAGCCGCGCATCGCCGAAGGTCACGTAATTGATGCGTGCGCTGAGATAGCCGTCCATCCACTGGCGCTGCTCCCGCGACGGGCAGTCGACATAGCCATCATGCATGCAGCGGCGCAGGGTGGTGGCACCGGCCTGCCAGATGCGGTCGAGCAGCGGATCGGAACACTCGAAAGAGCCGACCGCCTCAACCGGGTAGCCGGTTTCGCGCAGCGCAACCTTGCCCACCCGCAGCGGGCGCGGACAGCGACGGATGGTCAGTTGCAGATAGCGCAGCCCGCTCCACTCGAAGCGCTCCCATGACTGTGCGCCTTCGCGCAGTACATAGCGGTGCGCGGGAACAGGGTCGAAACCATCGATGCCGCCGAAGATCCGCACCCGCCCACCGGCCAGCAGCTGTTCGCCATGCACGACGTCGACGATGGCCCCGGCGGGGCCGTCCAGATCGAGGTGAATGTAGCCGGCCAGGACTTCACCACAGTCGTACACGATCACTACTGCGCGCTCACCTTCGGTGCGGATCGTCGTGGGCTCCTGGCTGGCGGCACAACGCGTCAGCGGACGCAGTCGTTCCCTGGATATCTGTTCGGCAAGATCCCCCGTCGGCACCTCATCCGTTTCGTGCATCGCAACGACCCGAGCGGGCACGGACAGGGCCTCACGCATGGGTGGGATCCGCCGCGGCACCATCATCCCGAAAGGCACGACGTCCCCGGAGAAATTGCGTCCGGGCAACCGCAGCACCTGGGCCGCAGGCCATTCGCGGTCGTCATAATCCGTGGCCGTCCATCCGCAAGGCGCCCGGCGCGCATCGTAGTGCTCCATCCAGCCCAGGCTGTTGGATGGCACGTCACGCCGCCATGCGGCCGACTCCTGGCAGCGCCACTGTGGTCCCGTGTCCAGCCGCACGGAGCCTGACCCGGCAATGACTTCGCCCTGCAGGAAGAACCCGCCACAACCGAATGCACGGCCATGTTCCCATCCCGGCAGTTCGTACCACGCCGTGTGCCGGCCGTAGGCATGCGCCAGCACGGCGATCACGTTGCGCCCGGGTCTGAGATACCCGGCCAGGTCGTAGTCATCCAGCGATTGCTGCGACGGGCTGCAACGACCGGGGCCGCGACCGGCAAGCACGCCGTTGACGTATAGTTGGTAGCGCCCGTCAGCCGATGCCAGGCACTTCGCCGACGTGATGGTGCCCGCGACCTGGATGTCCAGGCGAAAATGGACGTAGCGGTTCGCCTCTTCAGCAACCCGCAGGCTTTCGGTCGCAAAAGCGGGGCCATCGAGCTGGCGCGGACGCCAGATCCATTCGGCACGGCGCGGGAACTTCTGCTCCGGCATTGGCTCGCAGCCCTCCTGAAACACGGTGGTCCACGCATGTGCGCGCCGTCATCGTGTGCTCAGCCGTGCGCCTGTCCGACCCCAGCGAAAGCGTGCGTGAAGAAGTCCACCGTAGCCTGCCGCGACTTGGTCGCAGCCTCCAGGTTGGCCTCGAATCTCACCTCGCCGCCCCGTCCGAGATGGGCAAAGGGATCACTCACAGTTTGTGCCGGCTCGAGGCGATTGAACGCGTGCACCGCGTCGGGATACATGGTTACTGTGACCCGATGCCGCGCCTGTTCGGGCAGTCCGTCGACCAGCTCTGTGCATGAACCGGGCTCGTCGTAGGCGTCGCACTCTCCGCTCTGGATGAAGACCGGCGCCCCGGTGAGCTCGGCAAATTCGTAACCGGGAATCTTGTTGTAGCCCCAGCACACGGGATAGAACGGTGCATGTGCCGCGAAGCGCAGTGGATTGGCGCCCATGTACAAGTCGCTGTACGGCCGTGTTGCGGTCAGCATCGATACCACACCGCCCCAGGAAAACCCGGTGATGCCGATGCGCTGCGGGTCGATCCCCGGACGCGAGGCGAGATACAGGAGCGCACCGTAGGCATCCGGCAGTGTTTCCGGGACGCCTTCCGGGCGCCCGCCAGGGCCCGCGCCACCGTTCAGCCCGCGTGGCGTCCACATGTCCAGCTCCAGCGTGGCGATACCTGCGTCATTGAGCGCCTGGGCGTGATAGCTGCCGCGGCTGTCCACGCCGGCGGTACCGTGCACGATCACCACCGCAGGAGCGTCGCCATTGCGCGCCGGGACGCGCAACTGCCCCGCGATGGTGAGGGGACGCTCCCGGGCCGCGTTCGGGAACGTGACGTAGGACACCCGGGGTTGCGGACGAAGCTCGGTCTGGGGCATGTCGGATCTCTCTGGCAAGCCACGATGCTAGCGACTGCTCCGGTGCCTTGGCACCTGTCATTTTTGACAGTTATGCGACCCGATGCACATGGTTATGCTCGGCGGAACCCCCGGGGATTTGCGCATGAACATCAAGTCCAACAACCTGACTCTGGCCGTCGTTGCCGCGCTGGTGCTGCAACCAGCCTACGCGCTGCCGAATGGGACCGAAGGCACCAGCGCAGCCGAAGTCCCGAACGTGCAGGCGACCCAGGAAGCTGGTACGCCGGCACCGGCAGGGACCGGGCAGCCGACCAGTCTCGCAGGCATCACGGTCACCGCCACCAAGCGCGTCGAGCTGATGCAGGATGTACCGATCGCGATCAACGTAGTGACGGCACAGGACATCGAATCGGCGCGGATCACCAGCGCGGCCGACCTGCCCATGCTCGCTCCGGGCATCACCATGATCCCGGTGGCCGGCCCGGCCGCGTCGAACGTGGTCATCCGCGGCCTGTCGACCACCATCGGCGAGCCCAACGTCAGCTTCTTCATCGACGGCGTGTACATCCCCTCGCGCAACGCGCTCGACTTCATGCTGGCCGACAACATCGAGCGCGTCGAAGTGGCCAAGGGGCCGCAGTACGCCCTGTATGGCCGCAACAGTTTTGCCGGTGCCGTCAATTTCATCACCAAGGCACCCAGCAACAAGCAGGAAGGCTCGATCAGCCTTGGTGTCGGCAATCACGCCCGGCGTGACGCCAGGGCCGTCGCCTCCGGACCATTCTCCGACGGATCCTCGTACCACTACCGGGTGGGCGTGGCCCGCAATGATTTCGGCGGCTTCTACCGCAACGAACTGAGCGGGAAAAAACTGGACAAGACCAGCGCCCGCGGCGCCTTCCTGACCCTGGACGGCGCGCCTACCGACCGCCTGAACGGGCAGTTCAACCTTATCTACGACGGCATGCGACGGCGCGATTTTGCCCAGCAGTTCGTCCCGAACAACGGTGGGTTCGCGCACAATTTCAACGACAACCAGCAGTATTTCGGCAAACTGCCGTCGCTGACCGACGGCTTTGCGGTCACCCCAGGCCACTTTGATCGCGACAGTGTCCTGGCATCGCTGACGGTGAATTACGACATGAACTGGGCCACCCTGACCTCGGTGACCTCATACAACCACCTCAAGCTCGACTACGAGTACGACTCGGACTACTCGGCGGCGCAGGTCGCCATGGCCGGAACCGACGGCCCGCAGACGTCGATCAGCCAGGATTTGCGACTGGTTTCGCCGGGCAACGAGCACTTCGACTGGCTGCTCGGCGTGTACTACTACCACCTCAGCGACGACCACGTCGACGACAGCCCCTACGTGGGCCCGGCCGCTCCCCTCGGTGGCCTGAGCAGCGACAACCGTGAGCGCACCCGCAGCGCTGCCGTATACGGCACGGCAACCTGGCACATGACCCCGCAGTGGGATCTGGGCCTGGCGCTGCGCTATACCCGCGAGACCAAGTCGGCCAACGCCGCAACCACCAAGCTTCCCGCCGGGCCGACCACGTTGTTTGGCGCGTCACGCACGTTCACGCCGTTCACGCCAGGCCTGTACCTGACCTACAAGCCGTCGCAGGCCAGCACTTTCTACGCCAGCGCGGTCAAGGCCATCAAGGTGGGCGGATTCAACACCTTCACGGCCAACGGCGCCATCGCCCCGGATGAACGCTCCTATGACTCGGAGCGCAGCACGAACTATGAACTCGGGGCGAAGTTCAGCCTGCTCGACGGCCGCATGCTGCTCGACATGGACGTGTACCGCATCAATTGGCGCGACCAGATCGTGCGCACCATCGGTTCGATGGGCGCCTTGCTGAACACCAACGCCGGGCAAACCACCTCGAAGGGCATCGAAGCCAACCTCCAGTACGACGCCAACCAGAACTGGTCGTTCAAGCTGGGCGGCACCTTCAACAACGCCAGGTACGACGAGTACATCTTCCCGATCGTGGCCCTGCTCGGCGGCAATCCCGACCTGTCGGGCGTGCGGCTGCAGTACGCACCGCGGCATACCGCCAACCTGAGTGTGATCAACCGGCAGCCGCTCGGCAACGGCTGGACCTGGACCACCCGCCTGGACGGGCAGTACCGCTCGAACATGGTCGCCATCCAGACCGGTACGGCGCTCATCCCGGCCGGCAGGCTGTTCAACCTCAACACCGGTTTCGACAACGGGCGGGTGCGCGTGTCGTTGTGGGTCGACAACCTGCTCAACAACAAGGATGCGCCGGGCGCGGTGTTCACCGGTGATCCGGCGACGACCTTCCAGTTCGCCACCCACCAGCGGCCCGGGCTGCAGTTGTTCCAGGCCCTGGTCAACGCGCCCGTGCTGCGTACGTTCGGCGTCGACGTCCGCTACCGGTTCTGAGCGACCGTGGGCACTTCCCGACGTGAGGTTTGCGCATCCCGACGCCTGGTTGTTCCGGCACACTGTCCCGGATGAACGCTCCGGCACTGCGTCCCTGGCAACTGGCCGGCTATGGCAGCGGCAGTATGGTGCTGGCGGCCTACTATCTGGTCAGCACCTCGTTCCTGTTCTACGCGACTGCGATCCTGCACGTACCGCCGGATGTCGCCGGCCTGGTGATGGCGGCCTCGACCCTGTGGGATGCCCTGGTCGACCTGCCGCTGGGCTGGATGTCCGACCACACGCGCTCGCAACGCCTGGGTCGCCGCCACCCGTTCCTGATCGTTGGCGGAGTGGCCATTGCCGTGCTGAGCGTGCTGCTGTGGTCGATCCCGTCCGGGCTCG
Organism: Lysobacterales bacterium; assembly: GCA_017305055.1. GTDB lineage: Bacteria > Pseudomonadota > Gammaproteobacteria > Xanthomonadales > Rhodanobacteraceae > Rhodanobacter. The sequence continues at coordinate 20,462 of JAFKMZ010000031.1, read as the reverse complement.
ACCTGTGGCTCAAGACGACCTGGCTGGCCGTGGCACTGGTCGGGCTGAAGACCGCGATCAGCACCTTCGTGGTGCCGCACACCGCCATGGGCGGAGATCTGGTCACCACCTACGACGCCCGTACCGTCGCCCAGGGCTATCGGGCCACCTTCCAGGTGCTCGGCATGGCCCTGGCCCTGGTCGGCAGCAGCGCCTGGTTCTTTCGGCCCACGCCTGCGTTTCCGCAAGGCCAACTCAACCCCGCGGTCTACCCACCCATGGGCTGGGCCTGCGCCATCCTGGTGCTCGTGGTGACCTTGGTCACGGTGACCAGTACCTGGCGCTTCATCCCGCGGATGCGCGCCGAGCGCGACACGCCCAGGCTGGACTGGCATGCGATCCGCGACGTCCTGCGTGACCGCAATCTGCGTGCGCTGGTGCTGATGATACTGGTGACCGAAATGGGCGTGCAGCTCACGGTGGCCCTGGGATTCCACATCAACACCTTCACCTACGGCCTGGCCGGCCCACAAATCGCCATCCTCGCGGTGGCCTTGCTGCTCTCGGCGGTTGTGGCACAGCCGTTGTGGATCAAGGTGAGCAGGCGCTTCGACAAGAAACCCGCCTTGTATGCTGCCATTGCCCTGGCCGCCGTCGGGCTGGTCGGCGCCCCACTGACCCATGTGGCCTGGCACTGGTTTCCACTCGAACCATCGGCGCATCTGGTCGCCACCCTGCTGCCGTTCCAGATACTGGCCGGCCTGGGCAACGGGGCGTTCTGGTCACTGCCCTATGCCATGGTGACCGACTGTGCCCACGCGCGAGAACGCGCCGGTGGCGGCAACCTGGGCGGAACCTATACCGGCCTGTATATATTCGCCTACAAGCTGGGGGGCAGCCTGAGCATCGCCGGGAGCGGCGTCCTGCTCGGCTTCATCGGCTACCAGAGCAGCACCCCGGTGCAGACGGCGGCAACCCGCTACGACCTGGCGGTGTATCCCGCACTGCTGATGCTGCTGTTGTTGCCGGTGATAGCCTGGCTGCTCCATGCCTACCGCCTCAAGCGCGCGGATTTCACGGAATCCGGCGGTGGCACGTCGGGATGAACCGGGCCCGTCGACGCCACTGTGCTAGCGTTGGCGCGTTGGCAGCGCGACCCGGCTCCCGGACCCAGGCAGCGCATGTCGAGGAGGGAGACTTCATGACGCAGTCACTGATGGTCGACGAAGCAACCAACGGACTGTGCGCCAATGACCGCCAGCGCTTGTTTGCGCACGGGGAGGAACTGCTGTCGCTGTCCAGCCGCAGCGGTTTGGCCGATTGCCTGGACAGCCTGCGGGAATGGCTCGACCTGAGTGAAATCGTGGTGGCTACCGGCACGATCGGGACGTTGCCGGATGCGCGTGTCATCGGTTCCGGCTACGACCCCGAGTGGATGGAATTGTATCTGCGCGAGCAGTTTGTCCTGGTCGACCCGATCGTCCAGGCCATCGTCAACGGCCAACGCTTCCTCAGCCGCTCAGGAACGATCGCCGAGAACAACGCGATGGTCAGGACAGGACCGCGCAAGCCCACGCTTGAGCGCTTCCTGGAAGCGGCACGGGACCACGGTCGCCTCGGCTATGGATTCGCCAGCGGCGTGGTGTTCAACGGCCGCATCGCACTGTGTTCGGTGATCACCTCACCGGGCCGGGGCGATCAACGCGGGCCACTGGTTCTGCGTGCCCTGCGTCCGATGCTGTACCAGGCCCTGACGCGCGTGTTGTTGCCAGAGCCGGTGTTTCCCGACCTGAGCCAGCGCGAGGTGGCGATTCTCGAATGCCTTGCCAGCGGCCACAACGACATCCAGATTGCCGATGCCATGTCGATCTCCGCATCGACCGTCCGCTTCCACCTCGCCAACGTGTTCCAGAAGCTCGGAGCGCGCAACCGCTGTCATGCCGTAGCGATCGGTTTCCAGTCCGGCCTGCTGCAGCGCTAGACACGTTCTCCCGGGTCACCTGGATGATGGTGCCGCCCTTGTCCAGCATCCCGCTGGTGCTGGTACCGGCAAGCGTGGGCTGGACCAAACGGCGCGCCACGCACCGGCGCCGGCAACGCAATCTTCTCCTCCCAACGCATCGCGGGGCTGACCTGCAATGACTGCACCATTACGGCGGCGATACCGGATGAGCTGCCGGCGCATGCTCATCGACATGCATATACCCGACTGGGATCCACGCTTCCTGGCGCACTACGACCCGGTCGCGGTCGTCGACCAGGTGGCATCCACGGGTGCCGACGCGATGATGCTGTATTTCCAGTCCCACACTGGCCTGTGCTACTGGCCGACCAAAACCGGGCAACAACACCGGGCCTGCCAGGGCACCGACCCCGTCGCACTCGCGTTGCGGCGCGCACGCCACCACGACCTTCCCGCATGCGCGTACTACAGCGTCAACTTCAACAATTGGGCTGCGCAGAAATTCCCAGACTGGAAACTTGAGCCAGCCGCAGAAGGCTTGATCGGGGGCGGCTTGTTGCATCGCGCACGCTACGGCCTGTGCTGTCTGAACCATCCACACTATCGTCAGTTCGTGCTGGATCAGCTGACGGAAATCGTCACCGGGTACGACGTCGACGCCGTATTTTGCGACATGCTCTGGTGGATGGCCGTATGCGTCTGCCGACACTGCCGTGAGCGCTACCGCGCCGAAGCCGGCAAGCCGATACCGGAGACGATCGACTGGCTGGACCCGGACTGGTGCGGGTTCCAGGCGGCGCGGGAGCGCTGGATCACTGAACTCGCCATACAGATACGGCAGCACATCCACGGCCTGCGGGCGGACGTCGACGTCTACCACAACTTCGCCCTCGCGGCGGCGAACTGGACACGCGGTGTCGGCTTCTCCTCGGCGCAGGGTAATGATTTTCTTGGCGGCGATTTCTATGCCGGCACGCAGGAGCAATTGCTGATGTCCAGGCTGATGCTCAATCTCTCGGTCCATCGGCCCGTCGAGTTCATGACCACGGTCGCCAACGACCTGGCTGAACATGAACAGTTGAAGTCGGTCCAGGTTCTGGGCTTGCAGAATCTGACTGCGACGGCCAGTGGATCGGCTTGCCTGCTGATCGTGGCGATTGATCCGGATGGCAGCGTGAACCCTGCCGCCATCGCACGTTGCCGTGAGGCCTTTGCGCAAGCCGTGCCGTTTGCGGCATACGCAGGCGGTGAGCCGGTCGAGGAGATTGGCGTGTATTTCAGCGACGACTCGAAGATGAGCTTCGCGGACAACGGCAAGGCGCTTGCCGACGCCCCCGTGGACACGCCCATGGAGTATCCCCACTTGCGTGCGCTCAAAGGGGTTTGCGGCATGCTGCAACGTGCGCACTTGCCGTTCGGCGTCATCACCCGCAGGCAACTGCCGGACTTGAACCGCTATCGCGTGGTGGTATTGCCCAATGTCCTGCGTATGGACGATGCGGAGGTGGCTGCCATCCGGCAATATGTCGATGGCGGCGGCAACGTCTATGCGTCGGCATTCACCTCACTGACGGCTACGCACGGTGTTCGTCACCGGGATTTTGCGCTGGCGGATGTGTTCGGCTGCCACTTCGAGCAGGCCGAGCGCGGCACCATGGTCTACCTGGAACCGACTGGACAAGCCAGCGCAGGGGCAATCGCCGGCCAACGCTTCGTCAGTCAGCGGGTAGGGCCGGCGGACCAGCCGACGGTCCTGCGGATCACCCGTGCTCCTGGGGCCGAATCGTTGCTGACGCTGAATTTGCCCTACGCCCACCCCAGTACGGGAACCATCGACGGCGGGGATTGGGCAAGCATCCACAGTTCGCCACCGTGGCAGGCAACCGGATGTCCTACCGTCGTCCGCCACCGATTCGGCAGCGGACAGGCCATCTATTGTGCGGCCAGCATCGAGTCCGGGCCGGACGCGGCACACGAGGCATTGTTCATCCATATCATGCGCTGGCTCGGAGGCGACACCTGGTCCGTCACCTGCGATGCGGGATCCCGCATGTGGATGACCGCTTTTCGACAGCCCGCGGCGAGCCGCTGGATGCTCAGCTTGCTGCACCTGAGCGATGAGGTTCCCGCGCCACGCCCCGGCAAGGTGACCCTCCGTCTGCGCACCCAGCCCGGCATGACCTGGACCGGCCTGGCCACGGTTCCGGACGGCGCGGAACTGGACTGCGCGCGGGAAGACGACCAACTGGTCTGCATCTTCCAGCCTGTCGCGCCACTGACGATGATCGCAGCCAATTACCGCGAATGAGTCCGGTGGCCGATCTGCCGTTTTGGCCATTGATCTCCAGGCAGGCCGGATGCAACGTCAATCAGGTCAACGCCGCTCCCGCCAGCCGGGAGCGGATGGCGGCACCGGCGTCCGCCAGCGCCTTGCGTGCCGTGGCGCTGGTCAAGGTGAACTGGGTGAATCCGTGCACCACGCCGGGATATTCCCAATAGCGCACCGGGACCCCCGATTGCCGCAACCGATCGTGCAGTTGCCGGCTGTCGTCGCGCAAGGGGTCTATTCCGGCTGCATTGAGGAAGGTCGGCGGCAGGCCCTTCAAATCCGCCAACAGCGGTGCCACCAGGGGATTGCGCCTTCGCTCTGGTGAACCGGCATACGAGGCATAGAACAGCTCCATGTTGGCCAGCGGACCGCTGAATTCGGGTGTACCGAACAGGCGATCGGACTCGGTGTTGCGGTCGACGCCATAGACCCCGTAGAAGAGCAGCAACTGCGCCGGCAATGGCAGGTCTTCATCGCGCAGGCGCAGCGCGGCGGCCAGCGCGATATCGGCACCCGCCGACGCTCCGCCCAACGCCAGAGCGCGTGCCGAACCGCCAAGCTCCTGCGCATGCCTGCGCAGCCAGGCAAAGGCCGTCACCGTGTCCTCGATGGCGGCGGGAAACGGATGTTCGGGGGCCAGCCGATAATCCAGCGACACGATCTTGGCGCCGCTTTCCAAAGCCAGCGTGCGCAGCGCCCGATCCTCGATGTCCAGGTCACCCAGCACCCAGCCACCGCCGTGAAGGTAGAGCAACAGCGGCGCCTGCAGCCGTCCATCCGGGTCATACCAGCGTGCCCGGCGCACGCCGCGGCCCGTGGGGATATCCAGATCGCGCACCTGCGCCAGTACGGGCGGCTGACGATTCCAATATGCGAACTGGAGGGCGGCCCGAAGGCGCATCTGTTCCGGCGTCACCGGCTGCCCCGTTGCACGCGCCGACGCCGCCCGCATGGCCGTGATGATGGGCTGCATGGCTGGTTCGACGAAAGTGTTGTCCACGTCTGCTGGTCCCGTGTCGTCCCGCTCGGCGTCCAGGGCTGGCGGACAGGCAAACGACCACGCCATGCCGTACCCGATGCTCAGCCCTCCAGGACCGTGCGCACGTCCAGCAGCTCCGGGAAGAATTCGAGGTCCAGGGCCTTCTTCAGGAAATCCACGCCCGAGGAGCCGCCGGTACCGCGGCGGTGGCCGATGATGCGCTCGACGGTCTTCATGTGGCGGAAGCGCCAGAGCTGGAAGCTCTCCTCCACGTCCACCAGCTGCTCGCACATGTGGTATTCGGACCAGAATTCGGCGCGTCCGTCGTAGATGCGCTTGAACACCGGGACCAGCTCCGCGTGTCGCCGATACGGCTCGGTCCAGTCGCGCTCGAGCAGCCCGGCCGGCACGGCGTGGCCGCGCCGCGCCAGGTAGCGCAGGAACTCGTCGTACAGGCTGGGTGAGCGCAGCACCGCCTCGAGCTCGGCCTGCGCGACCGGGTCGTAGCTGAACACCTGGAGCATGCCGGCGTTCTTGTTGCCGAGGCCAAACTCGATCTTGCGGTACTGCAGTGACTGGAACCCGGACGAGGAGCCGAGCTGGTCACGAAACCTCAGGTACTCGGACGGGGTCAGGGTTTCCAGCACCGACCACTGCTCGAACAGCTGGCTCTGGATCTTCTTGACCCGCGCCAGGATCTTGAGGCAGGTGTCGACATCGTCGGCCCGCAGGTGCTCGATCGCGGCCCGCAGCTCGTGCCACAGCAGCTTCATCCACAACTCGGCCACGTGGTGCTGCACGATGAACAGCATTTCGTCGTGCTGGTCGGTCACCGGCCGCTGCGCCGACAGCAGCGTATCCAGGTGCAGGTATCCGGCATAGGTCACGCGGCCATGCAGGTCGGTCTGCACCTCGGCTTCGATTTCGCGCTGGTTCTCGCTCATGTCTGGTCGCACCGTCCCCGAAACGGACATGGTAACCGCGGCCGCCCGTCCAGGCCCTGATTCACGACAAGGACAAAGCCGCCCCACGACGGTACAAAGAGCGGAGCCGGGCAGCGCACGATACAATACGCGGTCGGCAGCGAACGCCACACGCGCTGGCGCCGTGAAAACCGTTGCAGGGCGTCGGCATGTTGCGCCGTACCTTGCCCGGTCAGGCGCATGGCTGTTATCAGACGAAGTCAGTTGGCTCGCTTCATGCGAAGCCGCGCGCTGCCCAGCCCACCCTCAACCCGGAGCGAGTCGTGACCATCGCCGCCAAGTTCGAAATCGAATACCTGCAATACGTGGACGCCACCGGCAAGCAGGTGCGCAAGGACCTGCCCAAATTCGCCCAGGACCTGGAATACATGGTCAAGCTGTACAAGCTGATGGTGTCGACCCGGGTGTTCGACGCCAAGTCCATCGCCCTGCAGCGCACCGGCAAGCTCGGCACCTATGCCAGCTGCCTTGGCCACGAGGCCGCCCACGTCGGCCTGGGCAGCGCGATGCTGCCCGAGGACCTGCTGGCGGTGAGCTACCGGGAATACGGCGCACAGCTGTATCGCGGCGTGCAGCCACGCGAGGTGTACATGTACTGGGGCGGCGACGAGCGCGGCAACGACTACCAGAACGAGCCGGCGCGCCACGATTTCGCCTGGGCGGTGCCGATCGCCACGCAATGCCTGCATGCCGCCGGCGCGGCGCTGGCCTTCAAGATCCGCGGCGAGAAGCGCGTGGCGGTGTGCACGATCGGTGACGGCGGTTCGTCCAAGGGCGACTTCATGGCCGCGCTCAACATCACCGGCGCGCGCAACCTGCCGCTGGTGGCGGTCATCGTCAACAACCAGTGGGCGATTTCGGTGCCGCGCAAGATCCAGTCGGGCGGCCCGACCCTGGCGCAGAAGGGCATTGCCGCGGGATTGTTCTGCATCCAGGTCGACGGCAACGACATCATTGCCGTGCGCAAGGCCGTCGGCGATGCCTTGGACAGGGCGCGCAACGGCGAAGGCGGCAGCGTGATCGAGGCGGTCACCTATCGCCTGGGCGACCACACCACGGCCGATGACGCGCGCCGCTACCGGGGCGAGGAAGAGGTGAAGGAGGCCTGGGCACGCGAACCGATGATCCGCATGCGCAAGTGGCTGGAGGACAAGGGCGCCTGGGACGACGCGAAGGAAACCGCCTGGAAGGCCGAATGCGACGAATGGATGGACAAGGAGGTCGATGCCTACCTGGAAACCCAGCCGCAGCCCGTCAGCGCAATGTTCGACTATCTCTACGCGGAAGTGCCGGCGGACCTCGAAAAGCAGCGCAGCTACGCCCTCTCGCTCGAAGCACAGGCGCACTAAGTCATGGCACAGATCACACTCATCCAGGCAGTCACGCAGGCACTGGCCTGGGAAATGGCCCACGACGACAGCGTCGTGGTGCTCGGCGAGGACGTCGGCGTCAACGGCGGCGTGTTCCGCGCCACGCAGGGCCTCAGCGAGAAATTCGGGGAGTGGCGCGTCATCGATACGCCGCTGGACGAAACCACCATTGCCGGCGTCACTGTCGGTTTGGCGACCCAAGGCATCAAGGCGATTGCCGAGGCCCAGTTCGAGGGCTTCATCTACCCGATGATGGAGCAGATCGCCTGCCACGCCGCGCGCATGCGCAACCGCACGCGTGGGCGCATCACCGTGCCGGCGGTGTTCCGCGCACCCTGGGGCGGCGGCATCCACGCCCCGGAGCACCATTCGGAGGCCAACGAGCACCTGTTCACCAATATTCCCGGCCTGCGCGTGGTGCTGCCCTCCTCGCCCGCGCGTGCCTATGGCCTGCTGCTGGCGGCGATCCGCGATCCCGATCCGGTGGTGTTCTTCGAGCCCAAGCGCATCTACCGCCAGTACAAGGAGGAGGTGCCGGACGACGGCGAGGCGTTGCCTTTGGACGTCTGCTTCGTCCTGCGCGACGGCACCGATGTCACCCTGGTGACCTGGGGCGCACAGGTGAAGGAGTGCCTGGAAGCCGCCGACGAGCTGGCCGGGGAAGGCATCAGCGCCGAGGTGATCGACGTGGCCACGCTGACCCCGCTGGACTTCGACACCATCGCCGAATCGGTGCACAAGACCGGCCGCTGCGTGGTCGTGCACGAGGCGCCGAAGACGGCAGGCTTCGGCGCGGAAATCGCCGCCCGGCTGGCCGAGGAGTGCCTGTACGACCTGCTGGCCCCGGTGGAGCGCGTCACCGGTTACGACGTGCACATTCCCCTGTACCGGCTGGAAACCAAGTATCTGCCCAGCACCGAACGCGTCGTCACGGCGGCCAAGCGGACGCTGGCGGCAAGCTGATCAAGCGGCGTGATTGGCATGCCGTGACGCCAGTCGCCGGCCTGCCATCCACCGTGCCCACTATCCACCCTGCGGATGAACCTCATGGCTGATATCAAGACATTCCGTCTGCCCGATCTTGGCGAGGGCCTGCCGGACGCCACCATCGTCGAATGGCGGGTCAAGGAAGGCGACACCGTCAAGCTCGATGCCCCCCTGTGCGCCATGGAGACGGCCAAGGCGGTGGTGGACGTGCCCTCGCCCTATACTGGCAAGATCATCAAGCTGCACGGCGCCCCGGGCGACGTCATCGAGACCGGAGCCGAGCTGGTCGATTTCGAGCCCGACCCCAATGCCAAGCAGCGTGCCGAGGGCTCGCCGAGCGGCCACGGCCACGGCGCGAAAAAGCCGTCCCGCGGCGCCGGCGCACCGACCCCCGATCCGGGCGACAGCCCGCGGACGGTGATCGCCTCCGACGAGGGCGGCAGCATCGGGGAAACCGGCAAGCCGCAGCGCGAGGACGAGGGCACCGTGGTCGGCGCCATGGCCAGCAGCAACGCCGTGCACGTCGAACAAGCGGCCAGCATCGGCAACGTCAAGGCGGTGCCGGCCGTGCGCGCCCTGGCCCGGAAGCTCAAGGTCGACCTGGGCCGCGTGCAGCCCAGCGGTGCCGACGGCGTGGTCACCCTGCAGGACGTCAAGCAGGCTGCCGCCAACGGCTCCGCTCCACTCGGCGGCGCTCCCGCCGCACGCAGCGCCGCCCCAGCGCCGGCAGCGGCCCAGCCGGGCCCGGCACCGGCTGCACGCACGGCCCTGTCCTCCTCTGGCAAGGCCATGCGCACGGCACCACCGGGCGCACAGGCCAGTGGCCAGCCGGAGCAGCTCAAGGGCGTACGCCGCAACATGGCGCGCGTGATGGCAGACGCGCACGCGCGCGTGGTGCAGACCACGATCGTCGACGACGCCGACCTCCACGCCTGGATTGGCAAGCAGGACATCACCGCGCGCACCATCCGCGCGATCGTCGCCGCGTGCCGGGCCGAACCGGGCCTCAACGCCTGGTTCGACGACCAGAACCTCAGCCTCACCCGCCACCCCCACGTCGACCTCGGCATCGCCGTCGACACTGCCGACGGACTGTTCGTGCCGGCGCTGCGCAACGCCCACCTGCTCGATGCCCGCGGCCTGCGTGAGGGCATCAACCGCATTCGCGCGCAAGTCGAGGATCGCTCCATTCCCGCCAGTGAGCTGACTGGCTACACCATCAGCCTGTCCAACTTCGGCATGTTCGCTGGCCGCTACGGCACCGTCGTCGTCGTGCCGCCGTGCGTGGCCATCGTCGGCGTGGGCAAGCTCAGCCACGACGTGGTGGCGGTGATGGGCGGCATCGAGGTGCATCGACGCCTGCCGATCAGCCTCACCTTCGACCATCGCGCCGCCACGGGGGGCGAGGCCGCGCGCTTCCTCAAGGTGTTGCTGGACGATCTCGGCCTGCCGCAATAAGACGCGCGCCGGCGGTCCGCCACCAGACCGGACTGCCGGCCGCCATTTGGCGCGCCGATTGGCCGCCTGCCGGTACCCGCCGGCAAGCTGGCACATATCTCCCCGGATATTCCAGGCTTGGCGATGAACGCCGGGCCACGACGTTCGTCAGTCGCCTGCGGCCAGTTCCTCGAGCGCCGAGCGCAGGGCGGCCAGCGCCTGGTCGCGCGACGCCACATCCGGAAAGTCCGGAGTGCTGCCGACCAGCTCGCCGTCCAGTTCCAGCGCCAGCCCCAGCGCCGAATTCGGCGTCACCGCGGCGCCATTGCCCGCCGTCCTGAGCCGCCGCTGCGCGGCACCGGCGGCCTTGGGGTCGGCAAAGCCGACCGAAAGCAACAATTCATCGCCTTGCGCGGAGAACAGGCGGAAACGGAAGCGTCCGTCCGTATCCCGGAAACTGGCCAGGCGCGGCGGCTTGCGTTGCGGGAGCGGCACCGCCGGTCGCGCAGTCACCTTGTGCGTGACGCCGGCGCGCAGGCCCAGAGCCTCGCGCAAGGCGGCAATCTTCGGCGTGGCCACAGCCCGAGCCCGCTGCGCGCCGCGTTGCAGGATGTCCTCGATCGCGCCCGGATCGGCCATGAACGCGGCGTAGCGCTCGCGCAGCGGCGCCAGGTCGGCCTCGATGCGCGCGACCAGCGCCTGCTTGGCCTCGCCCCAGCCCAGACCGTCATGCAGCGCCTGGCGAAACGCCGCCGTTTCCGCCTCGTCGGCAAACGCCCGGTAGATGGTGAACAAGGCACTGGCATCGGCGTCCTTGGCTTCGCCAGGCAGGCGCGAGTCGGTGACGATGCGCATCACGGCCTCGCGCGTGGCCTTGGCGCCGCCGGCAAACAACGGGATCGTGTTGTCGTAGCTCTTGGACATCTTGCGCCCGTCGAGCCCTGGCAAGGTGGCCACCTGCTCTTCGATCAGCGCTTCGGGCAGCACGAAGAATTCCTGCCCATGCTGGTGGTTGAAACGCTGCGCCAGGTCGCGCGCCATCTCGATATGCTGCACCTGGTCGCGGCCCACCGGCACCTGGTTGGCATCGAAGGCCAGGATGTCGGCCGCCATCAGCACCGGATACATGTACAGGCCGGCGGTGATGCCGGCATCGGCCTCCTCCGACTGCTGCAGGTTGCGCTCCACCGCCGCCTTGTACGCATGCGCGCGATTGAGCATGCCCTTGGAGGCGATGCAGGTGAGGAACCAGGTGAGCTGGGGGATCTCGGGAATGTCCGACTGGCGGTAGAACGTGACCCGCCCGGGATCCAGCCCGGCAGCGAGCCAGGTGGCGGCAATCTCCAGCCGCGAGCGCTCGATGCGTTCGGCGTCGCTGATCTTGATCAGCGCGTGGTAGTCGGCCATGAAGTAGAACGCGTCGACGTCGGCGTGGCGGCTGGCCGCGACCGCCGGCCGGATCGCGCCGACGTAATTGCCGAGGTGGGGCGTACCGGAGGTGGTGATGCCGGTCAAAAGGCGCATGGACGTTGTGCTCGCAGGGGGTTGGGTGGCGGGCGACGCCGATCAGCGCAGCAGCGTGGACTTGCCGAACAGGGATTCGACCAGGTCCACGACGAGTTTCGCAGTGGCGTTGTGCTGGTCGAACGCCGGGTTCAGCTCTACCAGGTCGAGCGAGGCCAGGCGGCCGGTGTCGGCAATCATCTCCATGCACAACTGGGCCTCGCGATAGGTCGGCCCACCGGGCACGGTGGTGCCCACCCCCGGCGCAATCACAGGGTCGAGGAAATCCACGTCGAAGCTCACATGCAGGTGGGTGTCCTGGTCGACCCCGGCCAGCGCCTCGTGCATCACCTTGCGCATGCCGATCTCGTCGATGCGGCGCATGTCGTACACGGTCATGGCCGATTCGCGCAGCAGGCGCTTCTCCGCCTCGTCCACCGAGCGGATGCCGACGTAGCGCACGACATCTGCCGCGATTGCCGGTGTGTGCCCGCCGATGCCGACCAGGCCGCCCGGACCATGGCCGCACAGGCAGGCCACAGGCATGCCGTGGATGTTGCCCGATGGGGTGACTTCGGCGGTATTGAAGTCCGTATGCGCGTCGAGCCACAGCACGCGCAGACGCTTGCCGTGCTCGCGGCAGTGCCGGGCCACGGCTGAAATCGAGCCGATACCCAGACAATGATCCCCGCCCAGCATGATCGGCAGCCTGCCGGCGGCCAACTCGCGGTGCACGGCCTCGTGCACCGCCTGGTTCCACGCCTGCACCTCGGCCAGGTGCCGATAGCCGTGCACCGGCGCCAGCCAGGGATTGAGCGGACCATGCAGGTTGCCACGGTCGACCACGTCCAGCCCGCGTCTGGCCAGGTTCGTGGCCAGACCGGCCACGCGCAGTGCCTCTGGGCCCATGGACGCGCCACGATCCGCGGCGCCCACGTCGGTGGGAACGCCAATCAGCGCGATGGTTGGTTTGAGCATGACCTTCTGTCCGTTATCTGACGCGCCAGCTGTCGAAACCGCCGAACCGGCACGACGCCAATCACCTCAGTGTCAGGAAAGTGTGATGGAACCGGCGTCAGGCTGCCGTCGGCATGGACCGCAAGCGCATGCGCATTCCGACCACGCCAGTCTACTGGAACGACTGCGGCGGCGCAGCGCCGCGATCTCATGCGAATGGGCTCGGCAGGACCGCCGACATCCTCGCCAGCCCTGTCGACCGTGCGCGCGCGGACGGCGTTGACAGCCCGCCGGGCCACGACTACAGTGCGCGCGCTTTCATCCTGGCTTCGAAGATTTTCCTTGGCTGCTCCCAACGAAAAATGGACAGTTGTCCCAGGCGATGCGCCAATGACCGCAAGTCCTTGCGGATGCCGGCGCACCACACCCCGATGAACGCCTGCGCCCGCGCGCGGTCGGCCTGCGTCTTTCTCGACTGAGGATACGGGACGCCGCCTTGCGCCGTCGGTGCATGCAGAGGCGCGCCCATGTTGCTCCAACACTTCCCCGTTCCGGCACCACCGCATCCAGCGCCACCGTGCCGATGCCGCATTGTCGTGGTCGTGCGCTGTCGCGCGACCGCGCGTGGCGGTCGTCTTTTGGCCATGTACGCGCCGCAGACTCCGTCCCGCCCTGCCATGCACCATGGAGGCCAGCATGCCTGACCACAGTCGACCTCCTTCCGCGCCGGACTGCGGCGCAACCTCCAGCGCTTTCAAACTTCACCGGACCGGCGCGTCTGGCGTAATGCACAGCTGATCGCCTGGCCTGCATCCCCGCCGGCCGACCGGCTGCCACGGATCCAAGCCATGTTCACGAATACCCGTCACTCGTACGTCGCCGCCTGCGTGCTCGCGATCACCTTTGCTTTTCTGCTTGCCAGCGCATTCGCGTCGATCGGCAGCGCGCGTGCCGACGAGGCGCCGCCGTTGTTCATCCCCCGGTGGCTGGGCGCGCAATACACCTTCATCGACCAGCACCAGGGAACGGTGCGTTCGCCCTACGCCGGGGCGCTGAGTCTGCGCGCGCAAGGCGACACTGCGCGCTCGCACACGTTCGGCGCCTACTTCGGGGTAGCGCTGCCGGCTCATCTGGCCTATTACTTCGACGTGGAAATGTTCCGCGGCGCAGGCGTCAGCGGCGCCACCGGACTGGGCGGACTCACCAACGGCGACGTGATCCGCGCCGGCGTGTCCGGACTGGGCCGTGGTGCCTACGTGGCACGGCGCTACCTGCAGTGGTCGCTGCCGCTGGGCGGCGAAAGCGAAAGCGCGGAACGCGGCCAGGATCGTCTGCCCGGTACGCAAGCCACACAACGCCTTGAGCTGAAGCTGGGCAAGATGGCTGTGAACGACGACTTCGATCACAACCGGTACGCCAACAGCACGCGCACCCAGTTCATGAACTGGGACCTGTTCAACGCCACCAGCTGGGACTTTGCCGCCGACACCCGCGGCTACACTGACGGACTGATGCTGTCTTGGGTCAATCCCTCCTGGACGCTGCGCTACGGTGTCTACCGCATGCCGTACGAAGCCAACGGACAGCGGCTGGATAGTTCGCTGCGCCATGCGCGCGGCGAACAGTGGCAGCTCAGCCTGCATCCGCACCCCGACGGCTGGGTGCTGCGCCTGCTCGCCTTCCGCAACGTTGCCCGCATGGGCCGCTACCACGACGCCATCGCGCAGGCCCTGGCCAGTGGCCAGGCGCCGGACGTGCACGCCGACGACCGTCCTGGCCGCCGCAAGTTCGGCTGGGTTCTCAACGGTGAGCTGCCGCTGGCCGACGACGGCGACACCGGGCTGTTCGCCCGTGTGGGCCGCAACGACGGCCGCACCGAATCCTTCGCGTTCACCGAAGTGGACCGCACCGTCAGCAGCGGCCTCCAGCTGTCGGGAGGACATTGGGGCCGCCCAACCGACCGCCTTGCATTGGGCCTCGCGATCAACGCGCTGTCCCGACCGCACCGCGCATACCTGGAACTGGGTGGCGCCGGCTTCGTACTCGGCGACGGCGCGCTGAACTATGCGCACGAGGAAATCGCGTAGCTGTACTACAGCTACGCACCGTCCGTGCATCTCACGCTCAGCCCCGACCTGCAGTGGATTCGCCACCCCGGCTACAACCGCGACCGCGGCCCGGCGGGTTTCGCGGGGTTGCGGCTGCATCTGGAATTTTGAGCATCGTGGTGCCGGCAGCAGGAGTCGAACCCGCGACCTACTGATTACAAATCAGTCGGCCGAGTACGTGTAAGCCGTTGCCGCGCAAGCGCAAAGCGCCAATTTACCACATCCACTATCTTCGACTTGAGGCGGCTGGGAAGCCGCATTCCTGCGTCAAGTTGCTCGCGATAGTGGATGAGGAAAAGCGCCCCGGTCATCGGTCATCCCTGGCCAGTGCGACGGCCTGACTCGCGGGGCGGAATCATCTTCCCAAGTTCACCAACGCGTCGCTGTCGGCCAACACCGTCGCGCGATGTCAGGGAACCGGCGTGGCGGGTTCTTCGTCCGCTTGGAACACCGCCGACCAGAACTTGCCTGCATCGAGCGCCGCGAGGTCGAACTGGTACGCGGTGCCAAACAGCGCCGTGCCATAGACGTCAGTTTCGTCAGGCACGATGGCCATCCGCTCGGCTTGCATGACCTGGCCACGCAGGGCCCGCACGTCGCCGATTGCGGTGTCTCGCTGCGGTACCAGCTCGAGCTGGATCGATCGGTAGGGCAGACGCTGGGACGCGAAGGTCTGCGAGCCGTAACTGCGGCGTTTGGCGGTCGGGTCGATGACATGGTCCTGCATGCTGCGGCGCAGGCAGACTTCGAATGTCGGCCCCACCCAGGCTTCGCCAATGTCGATCGCCGAGCCGGCAGCAATCGAGGCCGACCCGTTCACGTCGTTGTGGATTCGGTACTCGACGCCAATCACCGGATCCAGCCCGGCGTCCAGTGCGAACCAGGCGCAGCGCGAGCCATCGGGTAGCTGCACGACGCGCTGGCTGGGCAGGTCGGCCAGGTACGTGTAGTCGGCGTCAGCCGGGCGCCTGAATGCCAGCGTGATCAACGTGCCAACCGGCAGCGTCAGGCCCAGCAGCGCGACGACACGGGGCGCACATGCCGTGGTCCAAGTACCCCGCAGGGTCAGCACGCTCGCCGTGGTCTGCGTGCCACTGAGCCACTGCAGACGGGCCGCCGCCGCCGGACGGCCGTTGGTCAGCACGTCGGCGTCGGTGAGCCAGGCTGCGCCGGTGCCGATCAGGCTCCAGGCGATGTCAGATGGACGAGAGTGAGAAATCAGCATGTCAGCCCCACAGGATGATATTGGCGGTGCCGGCCAGAAGGTCCGGCTCGAAGTCGATCACCATGACCGGCTTGCCGTCGGCTAGGCCGTACTTCGGGTAGACCAGCGTCCACACTTGGCCGAGGTCCAACCCGGGCAGCGCTTCGAGCTCGACGGCCACGGCATAGAACCATCGCGGCACGGTGTAGATCTTCCCGATGCGATCGATCTCCGCCTGGCCGTCGGCGGCTTGATCGAAGCAGCTCGCCGCTGGTGGCGCGTACAGCGCGTGTCGGTAGGCACCGGACAGCGGCTGCGCCGTGCTCACGACCTCTTGGTACTGGCGCAGCATCGATTGCCGCACAGCGAGCGGGAAGTTGGTGCTGGCGGTGACCAGGTCGCCATCGCTTAGCGCGGCCCAGTTGCGGCGCACGCCCATCTGCGTTGTGAGCCCGGGCGCCGTGTCCATCGTCGGCAGCAGATCCCCGCTCATGGCGTTGATGTCGATCGTTCCCACTGGCGCGCCAGCACTCTCCGGCGCAACCAGGCGCGTGACCCGTATCACGCCGGATGCGTCGGCCCACTTGCATGCCGTGTAGCTGGCCAGCGCAAGGTCAAGCGCCTGCGCCACGCTCTCGCCGCCGGCGAGGTACACGCCCAGACCGGCGTAACCGCTGTCGGTATCGATCGCCTCCGCGTCCGCCTGTGACCATGCGACGTCGACCTGGCTGCCGCGCACATCGAGGACCTGGCGCAGGTAATCGGCCAGCTTGATGCTCTGCAGCGTCGCGGGGACAAGGCTGATCGGGTCGGGGTTGTAGGTGTCGTCGTATTGGACGATCTGGATCGCGCCGATGCTCGGCGGCACCGGCATGGCGCCGGGTACCAGCGGCACGCCGAGCAGATAGAGGTCGTGGTCGACGCCATCCGAGTTGGTGAGCGTGAGCGTGTACGTGCCGGCGACCGTCCACGACGCGATGATGCTATCGATCGTCGTGCCGGTGGCCAGGGCGATCTTGGCGTAGCCCTCCGGCAGATCCGGGATCGTGACCGTGATCCGGTAGCTCTTGCCGGATCCGTACTTCGTGACCGACGTCAGCTTCAGCCAGCCGAGCCCAGTGGTCGACGGGATGTCTAGGGCGAGGTACTGGTTGCGCAAGGCCGCGGAATGTAGGCCCGCGCTGCCGGTGTCTGGTCGTTTGAACACGTAGCCCGGGTGGAAATCGAACAGGTTGCCGATGGGGCTGAGATCTGTGTGCCAGCCAGAGTCGTCGATGAAATTCGGGTTCTTGAGCGGGATTTCGACCAGCGATGAATCGGGCATGACATACCACGCCTTGGCAGCGCTGAACGTCGCAGTGCCGGTGCCGTGGCTGTAGGCGGCGAACTCCATCACGCCGAACGATGCGCCCGCTGGCGCCGTCTTTGTCGCGGTGTAGGTGGCGGTGGCGGTCGTGCCCTTCACGTCCGGACCGTCCGCCCAGCCGATCTCGTCGCCGTTGGCGTCGCGCCACGAGATGCGAATGCACGCGCGCGAGGTGAGATAGCCGCCGTAATTGTCGGTGGCAATGTCGCCCTGAACTTTGATCGTCGCGCTGGTGGATTCCTGCGGGAACACGATCTTGCCGCCAGCCATGACCGGCGGGGTATCACCGCCGGTCGTCATGCCGGTCGGCGCGTCGCCGTCAGCGCCGGCCGGCGGATTGCCGGCGCCGTCGAGGATGTCGTCGCTGGGCTGAGGCAACTGGTCGCCGCCGACGCTGGACAGGTCGGCCGTGACCTTACCCGTCGGGGAGGCGTGCAGCAGCAACGCGGTCTTGGTGGCGTCGAGGGTGAAATCTGGCGGTGCCGCGGCGGGATTTAGCGGGTAGCCGGAGTCGCGCACGTAGCCGATGCCGAGGATCGGCGCGTCGGTGGCCAGGTAGACCAGGTTGGGCGCGTCGGTCAGCACCGTGGGCACGTTCCTGCATGCGCCGAGCACGATCGGCCGCGGCTGGTTCGCTGCCGCCGGATCCGCGTCCGGCCGAATCATCCAGCGCTGCAGCGGCACGTCGAGCAACCCGAGCGGATCCCGGCAGGTGAGCTTGACGCTCAGGTCGTCGACGGTCGCGACGTTGTCGATCACTGCGCTGTAGAGCGGCACGCGGTCGCTATAGCTGTCCCCCGGGCCCAGGGTACTCACGGTAACGGGCAGATCGCGCGCGTCGCTGCTCAGCAGCTCGCGGAACGTGTTGTCGGCATCGAGCGCGGTCAGCACCATCGCGCCCGTCTTCACGCCCCTGCCCCAGGGCCAGAAGTCCAAGGAACGCACCGCCCGCAGCTCGTTGTTGTCACCAGCGAGCAGGCCGCTGTAGCGATCGTTCGGCACGGCATCGGTTGGCAGCGACAGCCAATCCTCGCTCGCGATCCGCACGCCGCTGATCTCCGCCGGTGGCTCGTACCAGCCGTCTGTGCCGGGTGGCGCGAACTCCGCTGTGCGCTGGCCGGCGTTCAAGAAGCAACGCAGGCCGTAGGCCTCGCTGCCGCCAAGACTGGCTGCCAGCATCCAGGGACCCGAGCCGGGCAATGCCGCGGTGTAGACCGGCGTGCCGTTCCGCGACCAGGTCACTGTCGGCTGCAATGCGGTGAGGTCGAGCAGCACTCCGATCACGTCGCCCTTGAGTGCCACGGCCACGCTGGCCACGCTCGCACCGTTGTTGTGGATCTCGCCGAGGTCGAGCCGATAGCCGTAACCGTTCGCGTCGCCGCCGGCGTACGTCGCCAGCGATGCGGCGGCTGTAGCAATGCCGACGCTCGCGAGCAGGTCGCCCACACCGTAGACGATCAGCTCCGCGTTCCAGCGGCCAACATTCTCCGGGAACAGCGCGAGCGCGGTGCGATTGATGTCCGCGATCGCGTTGACGACGAGCACCGTGCCGGATTGCTCCAGCTCGAGATCGGTGCCGAGGCGTGCCTGGTCGAAGATGGCGTAGCGCGGCGTCATGGGTTCGGGAACGGCGCGGCGGGAGGGGTGAATGCGCCGTTGTAGCGGCAATAGCCCTTGGTCACCCGGAACGCCCGGACGAAGCCATTGAGGAAATTGGTGCCCTGCCACTGCGATCCGATGCGCGGTGCGCCGGTGCATGGGAACGTGAACCCGCCGGGCAAGGTCACCGGCGCACCGCCGACGCCGTTGAGGTAGACGGTGGCGACGCCCTGCTTCACGCAATATGCCGTGTGGAACATCGCGCCGGTTGTCAGCGCTGCAGGTGATGAGCCTCGATTTGCCGAGCTTCCATAGATCCACACGCGCGGGGACCCAGCGTACGACAGCGCGTACATGACCAGCCCCCCGGCCGTATCCCCGTTGCGGTTGTCGAACAGCGTCTGCTGCGAGGAAAGCGAATTGACCAGGAACCAACACTCGATCGTGAAATCTCCGGTGCCGAAATCAAAACCGGGAGACACGGGTGTCGAGAGATAATCGCCGCTGCCGTCGAACTTGCCCGCGTTGTAGCCCAGCGAGGTATCGATCTTCGCGTTGCCCGATGCAGTCCAGATGCGGGAGCTGGCGGTATCAGTGAACACGGTAGAGCCGTTGGCGCCACCGAAATTCAACAGCGACGTGGTGATGTCGCTTTCTTTTGTCACGTCCAGTAGGAAATCGAAGTAGGACGCATCGGAGGAAGACGTCGCCGAGTCGTCGTCACAGCGGACCGCAATCACGTTATCGCCGGCCAGGAACGCCTGGGCTGAAATATTGGCGGTCACGCCGCTTTGCAGCCCGGTGGTGTTCTGCGATACCACCGCGCCGTTTATATACATCACGTACCCATTGTCAAAGAACCCGGTCATTTTGATGCCGAGTGGCGGCACGGACGACAGTGTGAGCGTGCGTCGAATCCATGCCCGCTGGTCCAGATTGACGGTTGTCGCGATCGTCGGCGAGAAACGGCTATCGAATGCATGTGCCAGCGCCCCATCGTCTGACGCGCCGGGACGAATGTTGCCGAACGGCGCCGGCCCAATTGGCCACGCCGAATCGTCGAGCTCTGGCGCTGCGTAGTTGGCGTTGTCGGACAACAGCGTCTGCAAGTAGCGCCAGCTCGAGAACTGTGGCGGCGAGAGGTCGGTGGCCTCGATCGATTGCACACTGGTTGCCGTGCCGGTGGCACTGTCGACGGCGACCACGACGGTGGCGCGAGACATTGCTGCCGTCGCCTTCCCGCTCAACCGCAGCAGCGAATCGACGACGCTCAACGCGAGCCCAGCCGGAAGTGTTCCAGAAATCACGCGCGGATTGCTGTAAGTGCCGTCGC
Organism: Lysobacterales bacterium; assembly: GCA_017305055.1. Lineage (GTDB taxonomy): Bacteria > Pseudomonadota > Gammaproteobacteria > Xanthomonadales > Rhodanobacteraceae > Rhodanobacter. The sequence continues at coordinate 365 of JAFKMZ010000031.1, read as the reverse complement.
CGCCCGTGATCTGCAAGTCCGCACTGTAGTCAACCCCGACGATTGCATCCGGGTAAATGCCGATGAGCGATAGCGGCTCCGCGATCACCACGATCGCAAAAGCCCGCTCGACATATGCGCCAGTGATCGACGTCGCCCGTATCGTGAGCGGAAACGTGCCGCCCAGCGCCACGCGGCTGGAGATCAGCTCGCCCGTGGGGCTGTCGAGATAGATGCCGGCCGCTTCCAGTGCGGCCGCTCCGTCGACGATGGTATAGGTGTACGGGCCTTGCCCGCCGCGCGCGGTTACGCGAGCGCTGTAGCTGGCGAACAGGTAGACGCTGGGCAGCACGCCGCGCAGCGTCATGCCCTGGCCAATGTCCACC
>JAFKMZ010000030.1:1198-43913 GCA_017305055.1 Lysobacterales bacterium | reverse complement strand
ACGCGTTGCGCACGCCACAGGCGCTGGCCGGCGTGCGCACCCAGCGTACCGTCTGTCGGAAACACTCGCGCACCACGGCGTCCACCTGCGCCTCGCGTCGGTCGTCGACGACCGAGGCGGCCAGCACCGTGGCCGGCGTGGCATGCGCGGCCCAGGCCTGGCGCAGGACCGGGGCCAGTTGCACCGACCATGGCAAGCTGCCGCTTGCCGTCCATGCCGCACCTGGTGCCTCGCAACAAGCCCACTTCAGGCGCGAATTGCCCAGATCCAGCAACAGCATCATTGCCGACGCACCGAAATCTCGGCGCTGTCCAGCGTGCGCGTGCTGCCGTCGGCAAGGCTCACCCGCAAGGCGCCCCGCGCATCGACCCCGGCGCCCACGCCGTCGAACGGTCCCAGTCCACCGGTCAGGTGCAACGCTTCGCCCGCGAGCAGATCGTGGCGCGCGTAGTCGGCGTGGAAGGCGGCAAAACCGGCGAGCTCGAATTGCCGCAGGTTTTCGATCAGGGCCGCGACCAGGCCTGCAGCCACCCGGTTGCGGTCCGGCGGCATGCCGCCACACAGGCCGGCAAGGTCGGCCAGCGGCTGGGCGACGCGCTCACGCATCGCCGCGGTCAAGCGCAGGTTCAAGCCCACACCGATGATCGCCGTTGCAGGCCCATGCCGTCCGCCCGCCAACTCGACCAGGATCCCGGCCAGCTTGCCACCCGCATCCGGGCCCGCGCGCGCCTGCAGGTCGTTCGGCCATTTCAGGCCCACGCCGGTCACGCCCAGCGCCTCGAGCGCACGCAGCACCGCCAGACCGACCACCAGCGACAAACCGGCCAGCTCGCCCATGCCGCCGGCAAAGCGCTTGCGGCAGGAGGCCTGGATGTTCAGTGCGGGCGGCGAGAGCCAGTCGCGGCCACGCCGCCCGCGCCCGGCGGACTGGCTCTCCGCCAGAACGAAGGCCAGGTCCGGAGCCGCGGCGCCGCGACGCTGCAGCTCGGTCGAGGTGGAATCCAGCTCAAAGCAGACCTCGAGCGCACCCAGCCGCGCAGCGGCAGCAGCCGGCAAGGCGGCACGAATCCGCTCCGCGTCGAGCATCTGCAAGGCCCAAGGCAACTGGTACCAGCCCGCGCGCGGCGACTGCACCGGCAGCCCGGCGCCACGCAGCGCATCGACTCTTGTGGCCACTATCGCCCGGGGCAGGCCCGAAACACGGGCCAGCTGCGCCACCGATACTGCCCGACCGGGTGCCAGCGTCAGCAGGACCTCGCGCAATCCGGCCGGCTGGCCCGACACCGGCGGGGCATGTTCGTCAGGGGCCAGCGCACTGCAGTTCATCGCCGGATTCTAGCTTGCGCGGCGCGTCCGCGGCTCCGCATTCGGCACATGCCTGGCAACGTGCACTGTTTTCTGCGAGGATAAGGATATCGATTTCGCGTACTGCGGGGTGGGGTTGCCATGCACGCCACACATTGCCTAATCGGCTGCGTACTGTGTCTTGCCAGCCTCGGGGTGGCAGCTGCAACCAGCGGCGAATCGCCAGACATTGGCAGTTCGGCAACCCATGCGGCCATGGGCAGCGGTACGCACAGCACGGTCAACAGCGCGGCCGACGCCACCGGGACCAACAGCGGCGGCGACCCTGCCAACCCAGCCTCCGAGCAGGGCAGCGCGCTGTCGGGCAGCGCCAACACGCCCAGCCCCGACGCCGTGCCCATGCATCGCGTGCCCGAGCACCACGTCGGTTGGCAATCGCTGCTGCCAGGCTCCATCCAGTAGGCAGCGTCACATCCCTGCGTTGGATGGCGCTGTGGGGAGCGCCGCTCAGCTGGCGGCGATCGTTACGCTGAAGCGGGCACCGCCAAACTCCGGCGAACGGTCGACCACCAGCTTGCCGTGGTAGGCGTGAACGATGTCCTGCACGATCGACAGGCCGATGCCGTGACCTTGCACGCGTTCGTCGCCGCGTACGCCACGCTGCAGCACCTTCTCCAACTGGTCGGCGGCAATTCCCGGCCCGTCGTCCTCGACGACCAGGCGCAAGACCGCGGACTGGTGGCCGACTGCGGGCTCGGTCTGCACCGTCAGCAGGACCCGGTGCCGGGTCCACTTGAACGCGTTGTCCAGCAGGTTGCCCATCAGTTCGAGCAGGTCGCCCTGCTCGCCGTAGAACACCGCACCGTCCTCGATATCGAATTCGCACAGGGCGTTTTTCGCGGCGTACACCTTCTCCAGGCCGCGCACCAGATCTTCGGCATGCCCGGCGATCGGCACCGCGCTGGCGAAGGTCTGGCGCCCCGACGTGGCCGCCCGTGCCAGCTGGTACGCCACCAGCTCATCCATGCGGCGCACCTGGGCCAGCACCCCGGTGCGCCACTGCGCGTCGTTGGCATCCGCGGCCGACTCGATTTGCGAGCGCATCACCGCCAGCGGCGTCTTCAGGCTGTGCGCCAGGTCGGCCAGGGTGTGCCGGTAACGCGTGCGCTGTTCGCGCTCGCTGTCGATGAAGCCATTGATGCGGTCGGTCAGGCCGACCAATTCTTGCGGGTACTGGCTGTCCAGGTGCGCGCTGTCGCCACGCTCGACCCGGCTCATGTCGCTGGCCACCCGGCGCAGCGGCGTGAGGCTCCAGCGCAGCAACAGCAGCTGCAACACAATCAGCATGACGCCAAGGATCGACAGCCAGATCACCAGCGTACGCCGGAACACCGCGTTCTGGCCCTCCAGCTGATCCTCGGTCTGCGCCACCATCATGGTCAGGCGGACCGGTGGCTTGTCCTCGACATCCAGGGCGACGCCATAGCTGTAGTAATACAACCGCCCCATGCGCGTATCGACCGGACCAACGAATTGGCTCTGCCCTGGCGGCAATGGTTTCAGGAAGCTGAAATCGCGGCCGATCGCCGAGGATGATGCCCAGTGGTAGTCATCCGCGCCTACCGCCACTGCATACAGGCCCGAGCCGGGGCGCGAGAAATTCGGGTCGGGCTCCTTGTCCGGCGGCAGCAGCTTGCCGTAGCGGTTGGCGTCGGTATAGGTGATGTAGGCCAGGGCAAAGTTCTGCAGGCGATCGTGCAGCGCGCTCAAGGCGCGCTCCTTGCCGGCCTGGGACAGGGTCAGGCCGACCAGACCGAGGAAACCCGCCAGCACAAAGCCCGTGGCGATCGCCGCCCGCGTCGCCAGCGACAGCGGGCGCCGCGACGCGCCAGGTTTACTCGTCGTCGGTGTCGGTGCGGGGGATGGCGAATCGATAGCCTCGGCCACGTACCGTCTCTATGGGTTTGAGGGCGCTTTCCGGATCCAGCTTGCGCCGCAGGCGGCCAATGAACACTTCGAGCACGTTGGAGTCGCGATCGAAATCCTGCTGGTAGATGTGCTCGGTGAGGTCGGCCTTGGACACCAGCTCGCCGGCATGCAGCATCAGGTATTCGAGGACCTTGTATTCATAGCTGGTCAGGTCGACCACCTTGCCCTCGACCGTCACCGTCTGCGCGGTGGTGTCGAGCTTGATCACCCCGCAGGCCAGGATCGGCTTGGACCAGCCGCTGGCGCGGCGCACCAGGGCGTTGATGCGCGCCAGGAGCTCCTCGACGTGGAAGGGCTTCACCAGGTAGTCGTCGGCGCCGTATTTCAGGCCCTCGACCTTGTCCTGCCAGCTGCCGCGCGCCGTGAGGATCAGGATCGGGTAGCGCTTGCCCTCCTCGCGCAACGCCTTGACCAGGTCCATGCCGGAGAGCTTGGGCAGGCCCAGGTCGATGATCGCCAGGTCGAATGGCACTTCGCGGCCAAGATAGATGCCTTCCTCGCCATCCTGCGCCGCGTCAACCGCAAAGCCATCCCGTTTCAGGCGCGCCGCCAGCGTCTCGCGCAGGGGCGCCTCGTCTTCGACCAACAAGATACGCATGAGTTCTCCTAGCCTTCGGTACGCCTGCCGGGCGAGCGCCTTGCCGATTGCGCCGCCGCCGGGGAGGGCTTGCCCGCCTCTGACGAAACTACGATCACGCGTACATGTCCAGCCGGCGTGAGCACCTTGATGCGGTACTCCTCGCGCCGGCCACTGCGCCGCGGCTCGGCCGACAATACCTTGCCATCGGTCTCTGCTTGCACGCGCTGTACCGCCTGGTCCAGCGTGATCCGTGAGCCCACAGACTGCGCCGACAGCGCGGTGGCGGTCAAGCCGATGGGCAATGACAGCACGCATGTCATGAATTTCTTGTACATGGGTGACAACCGGCCTCGGTGCAGCAGTACTGGACCACGCCAGTCTGCGCAACGGGACCTGAAGCAGACCCGACCCACGGTGCCGCTCATGCGGCCAAGGCTCCCGACGCACAGCGCGCGAGCGCCTGCTCGACCAGCTCCCAGCCAGCCGCCGGCCGGTGCGCACCCTCACTCAAGGTGCGCCGGAACGCGCGCGCTCCGGGCTCGCCCTGGAACAGGCCCAGCACGTGCCGCGTGATCTGCTGCAGCGCGGTGCCGCGCCGCAATTCGGCCTCGACATAGGGGCGCAGGCGGCGCAACAGCTCGTCGCGCGCGGGCAGCGGCCGCCCATGCAACATGGCCTCGATGCGCGCCAGCAGGTAGGGATCGTGATATGCCGCTCGGCCCAGCATCACCCCGTCGAGCCAGACCAGGTGCAGGCGCACATCTTCCAGCGTGGCAATGCCGCCGTTGAGGATGACCTGCAGCTGCGGGAATTCCCGCTTCAGGCGATAGACACGGGCATAGTCGAGCGGGGGCACTTCCCGGTTCTGCTTGGGCGACAAGCCCTGCAGCCAGGCCTTGCGCGCATGCACCACCAGCACCTCGACGCCGGCCGCCAGCATGCGCTCGGTGAAGTGCTGCAAGTCGCCGTAAGCGTCCTGCTCGTCCACTCCGATCCGGCATTTCACCGTGACCGGAACGTCCACCGCCTCGCGCATGGCCTCGACACAGGCGCCGACCAGCGCCGGCTCGAGCATCAGGCAGGCACCGAAGCGCGCCGCCTGGACCCGGTCCGAGGGGCAGCCGACATTGAAATTGATCTCGTCATAACCCGCCTGCACACCGCGGCGCGCGGCCTGGGCCAGTTGGGCCGGGTCGCTGCCGCCCAGTTGCAGCGCCAGCGGATGTTCCGTGGCGTCATGCGCCAGCAGGCGCCCGGCGTCGCCCCGTACCAGGGCCAGGCCAGTCACCATTTCCGTATACAAACGTGCATGTGGCGCCAACAGCCGGTGGAAATACCGGCAATGCCGGTCGGTCCAGTCCATCATCGGGGCGACACAGAAGCGCCACGCGGAAGGTTCCACGCCAGGCAAGACAGGGGCTGCCAGTTCATCCATAGGCGCCTATGGTCGCCGAAAGCGCACCCGTTGTCGCCCTGGCACCTGCTGCGCACGACTGCACCAGGGCTTCACGTCTGCGCGGCGACCATGCCGCAGGCGCCGCAGCTGCCAGCACCCCGTCCGCGGTCGCCCGTCCCGGAACCGTCCGGTCGGCAGCGGCTGCCCTCAGCGCCACCGGGAATGGTTGCGCCGCCAATTGCGCCGGCCCAGCAGCCAGCCCAGATAGATGCCCAGGGTCACGCCCAGGATCTCGCATACCACGCGCAGACCCATGCTGCCCGGATCATGCACCTCCGCCAGTTTGGCGCGCAGCAGCGGCAGCGATTGCAGCGATGCATAGTTGAAATAGAACAGGTTGGCCAGGTCGCCCCCGGCAGTGAGCAGCATGGCCAGCAGGAATGCCCAGCCGATCTGCGGGCCGTCGCTCCAGCCATGGCGTCGCCCCAGCCAGTGGAACACTCCGTACAGCAGCAATCCGGCCAAGGCTGAAATAAGTCCCGCCTCCAGGCCACCAACGATGCCGAGGCCCATCCACGACTGGTCGTACTGCATCGCCGCCTCCCCTCACCCAGCCCGGCCATTATGCCCCGCCTGGACGGAATGACACGAAGACCCTGGCGACGCGCGATGCGGCATACTTGCGGCATGTCCGCGCGCCAAGCCCTGATCGTCGTCGATGTGCAGCCCGATTTCATGCCCGGCGGCGCCCTGGCCTGTGACCATGGCGACGAGATCATCCCCGCGCTGGACCGGCTGCTGCGTGCCCGCGTCATGGCCCACGTAGTGGCCACGCAGGATTGGCACCCGCCCGGCCACGTCTCCTTTGCCAGTTCGCACCCCGGCCAGCAGCCATTTGCACAAATCGATCTGTATGGCCATGCGCAGACCCTGTGGCCGGACCATTGCGTGCAGGGGACGGCCGGAGCCGCCCTGCATCCGGCGATCGACTGGGCGGCGCTGGATGCCGTGATCCGCAAGGGTACGGATCCGCTTGTGGACTCCTATAGCGGCTTTCGCGAAAACCACGCTGCGGATGGCCGCCGGCCAAGCACCGGTCTGGCCGGCTGGTTGCGCGAGCGTGGCGTGGAGGAGGTGTTCGTGTGCGGACTGGCACGCGAGGTCTGCGTGCTGTGGACTGCACAGGATGCCCGGCAGCTGGGTTTTCGCACCAGCGTGGTCTGGGACCTCACCCGTCCGGTCACGGCCACTACCGACCAGGCCACGCGCCAGACCCTCGCCGCACACGGCATCGGCTGTATCGACAGCGGGGAGTTGCGCGCTGCCTGAAGGCGGCGCTCACGCCTCGTCTTCAGTTGCCGCGTGCACCTCGACGCCGCCGTCCTCGTCGATTTCCACGTCCAGGCTGATCGGCCGGCAGCAGACCTGGCAGTCTTCGATGTACGACTGGCTGGGCACGGAAGGGTCGATCGTGATCTCGATCGGTTCATTGCAGTAGGGGCAATACAAGGTATGTGACAGGGACATGCTGGCCTCGCTCGATGAACACCCAAGTACAGCACAACGGCCCCCAACCGTGCAGCATCCCAAGCCGGGCGCCCCAGGTGTCGACGGATCCGCGCGGCACCGGGCGCGGGCACGGCGGCGTTACACTGACCACCCACCGGAGCCCACCCTGGCATGGCTGAACGCATTCTCGACCACTGGCTGGTCCGCTCCAGCGCGACCCTCGAAGGCACCCGCTACACGGCCCTGCTCCGGGTCTCGCCACAGGTGGGTGGCGGCTACCCGGTGTATTACGCAGTGTGCGAAAACCGCAGCTTCCGCAGCGAGGACGCCGCCGAACAAGCCGCCGCAAAAGCCCTGTTGGACCTGGTCGGGCTGGAGGCCGACGGCACGCCGGTGTTTCCGGACGGCTATACCGGTTTCGACGATCCGGCGCCACCGGCCTGATGCCGCCCATCGATCCAGGCTCCTAGGTCGACTGGGCGGTGAAGAGTGACAAGCCCACCCCCACCAGCGCGCTGCACGCAAGCAGGGCGACCAGCAGGCGATAGACCCACAGCAGCCAGCCGCCGGTACCGCGCACGCCACGCAGGAACAAGGCCAGGGCCGCCGCGAGGACCACCGCGCCAAGCACCACCGCGGCCGGCCGGCCCAGCAGGCGCCCCGCCACCACCAGCGCGTTGGCGCCGTTGAACAGCAGCCATTGGCTGCCCAGCAGGGCTGCCGTTGGCGGGCGCGTGGCCAGCCGTGCCTGGCCAACGCCCAGCCCGCTCTGGGCCACACCGACCACCAGCACCAGGTAGGCCGTCAGCCACATGGCCGCACGCGTCGGCGCATGGGCCAGGGCAGCAGACAAGGCACCGGCGACGATGATGGCCATCGCCCCGGTACCGGCAAACAGCCAGACTCCGCGGGCGGGAGTGGCACGACGTGATGTGGCTGGCGGCATGGGACCGGTATCCGTGGCAGGCAGTTCGCGGGGCTCAACTATGCCAGTGTGTCAGCGCCAGATACCTTGACCCAGCGCAGCAGGCGTCTCGACCCTGGCCTGGGCGCAGGCAGGTCCGTGCCGACGCCATCGCCTTGCCGAGACCGGCATACCCTGTCATTCCCGGCGCGGCATACCCATATGCAAGTGATGACCAACCTGCAGCAATTCATTGCCGTCCATCCGCGGCTGTTCGTGTTGACCGGCGCCGGTTGCAGCACCGACTCGGGCATTCCCGATTACCGCGACCGCGACGGACAATGGAAGCGCGCGACCACGCCGGTCATGTATGCCGCGTTCATGCACGAAGCGCTGGTGCGCCAGCGCTACTGGGCACGCAGCATGCTGGGTTGGCCGCGCTTCCGCGCCGTGCTGCCGAATGCCGCGCACCGCGCCCTGGCTGAGCTCGAGCGGCGTGGCCAGGTCGGCTTGCTGGTGACGCAAAATGTCGACCGCCTGCACCAGCACGCCGGCAGCCGGCGCGTCGTCGACCTGCATGGCCGCCTGGATCGCGTGCGCTGCATGGCATGCCAGGCCACCTGGCTGCGCGACGACTACCAGCGCGAGCTGCTTGCCGCCAACCCGGCCTGGGCCGGTCTCGACGCCGCCACCGCACCCGATGGTGACGCTGAGCTGGACGGCCACGACTTCAGCCGCTTCGTGGTCCCGGCCTGCCCGCACTGCGGCGGCATCGTCAAACCCGACGTGGTGTTTTTTGGCGAAGCCGTACCGCGCGAGCGGGTCGATGCAGCCAACCACGCCTGGCAGGCTGCGGACGCCGTGCTGGTGGTCGGCTCCTCGCTGATGGTCTACTCCGGCTACCGTTTCGTGCGCGCTGCCGCCCTCGCCGGCAAACCGGTGGCGGCGGTCACGCTCGGCCACACCCGCGCCGATCCGCTGCTCACCTTGAAGCTCGATGCCAATTGCAGCGAGGCACTGGCCTTTCTCGACCCGCTGCATGCGCAAGCCAAGCCTGACGTCGCAGTCGCGCCAACCGTGCCGTCAGCGTAGCGCCAAGCCCTCGATGCGGTTTGCAGGCCGGCCGGTGACTGCCGCGGATGATCCGCGTGGCAGCACCGTGCCGTTCAAGATCCGCCACCGGGTCCGGACGCCTCGTCCGCCTTGCTGATGTGGAAGCGACGCCGGCGCCAGCGATTGATCAATACTCCCAGTGTCAGGAACACCACACCCAGCAGCCAGGCCCAGAACTGGGTGAACGCATGCCAGGCCGTGAGACCCAGGCTGGCCAGTCCCGACTGCACGTAGCACATCCGGCACACCTGGACCTGGACGCGGATGAGGCTGGTGGACTTGGGTACGGGCACACCCGAGCAGTCCGCCGAGTCGAACAGCTGCACGTTGGCACCCACAGTCAGGTCACCGGCGCGTTTCGGCACCAGGGCGAAGTTCACTGCCGAGCCCGATGGCACCACGCGCTCGCACACCGTGCTGGCCGGATCGACCTCGAAATCCGGCGCGAATGGGCTGATCGTGGCGGTCTGGCCGCGCATGCCCATGGACTGGGTTGCCGAAACCGTACCGGTGCTTTCCTGCGGCAGGTTCTGCGCCAGGCCGATCCATACCGTCAGCAGGCCCTTGGAGCCGGGCAACTCGATATGGTCGGTGGCGGAAACGCGGGCGACGTAGCTGGCGAGGTCGGCAGCCGCCTCCGGGGCCTCGATCGAAGGTGCTGCCGCGTCGGCCCTCTCCACGGTCTGCGGCAGCGTTGGCGGCCGTGCCCCGGCCACCGCGTGCGTGCGGTCGACAGGGCGCCGCGCATGGCGCGAGCCGGTCGGCTGCTGCGGGTGCGGTGCGGCAATGGCGTCGGGCGGGCGTGCCGCCGGGCGGGCGGCCGACGCCCGCGAGGGGCCGGTCGCGGCAGGTGCGGTGGGTGCGGGCGGCGCGGCATGGGCGCCGGTATCGGCAGGAGCCGGGCGCGTTGGCTGCGCCCCGGTGTCGGTGTCCGCGCCAAGCCCAGGACCCTGCCCATCGGCCCCCAGACCTTGGGATGACGTCGCGGGTTTGGAACTGCAGGCCGCCAGCCCGAGCAGCAGGGCCACCAGCAGCGCCCATGCGGCAACATCCCCTTTCCGGATCCGCACCTCGCCCAGGCCACTCATGGTGAACCTCCGCTTGGGTTGTCCTGCGCCGCGGCAATCAGCAAACCAAACAAGAGCGGGGTTCAGTATAGGCCTGAAAAGGAGCCAGATCGGCAAGTTTCAGACGGTTTGCCGAGCCGCGGTCGGGGTGACCCAGGCCGTACCGGACCACCGGGTCAGCACCAGGAAATCGGGGTCACCAGCTTGCCTGGCCTGCCCCTCAGCGGCCAGGCGCCGATGGCGGCTGTCCGCCCAGGCCCGGGTCGCCGGCCTTGCGGGCGCTGACCAGCTGCGTCGACATCCACGGCCCGCCCCACCACAGGCCCCAGCCCAGGCCACGGCGCCCGGCCGCCGCCCCCAGCGTGCGCAGGCGGACCTGATACTGGCGGGCGTGCTGGATGTCCACGATCAGCAGGAGGCCTCCCGGGCGCAGCACCCGCCAGGCCTGGTCGATGGCCGTGTCGCGGCCGGCGGTGCTGCCGATGTTGTGGATGGCCATGCTGGAGACGACCACGTCGAAGCTGGCGTCGGCAAACGGCAACTCGCGCATGTCGGCCGTCTGCAGCGCCACCCGGCCGGCGACGCCTGCCGCGGCGGCGTTGTCGGCCGCCGCCCGCGGGCCATTGCCCGACTGGTCCTTGCTGCTCCAGATGTCGATGCCGGTGACCCGGCCGCGCGGCACGCAGGCTGCGACCATGGTCAGCACCGCGCCACGCCCGCAGCCCAGGTCCAGCACCTGCTCATCGCCCCGCCAGGCCAGGGCGCGGAGGATGCGTCGCCAGGCCACGAACTTGCCGCGCAGGCTGGCGTGCAGGAACAACGCCAGAACGGCGGCGAGGATTGCCGCACTGGGCCACCACGCCGGGGCATGACCAAACACGGCGATACCGACGCAAAGCAGCACCCCAAGCGCCATCAGCAGCGGCACCAGTGGCGCGTCGATACCGTAGTGGGCCTTGCGCGGTATCCGGCTCACGCTGCCTCCGCTCACCACTGCCTGCTGCCGAAGGGATTCACGGCACGATCGACTTCCGGTCCTGGTGTGTCTTCAACGCGCCGCACAGCATGATCGCCTCGTGGGTCTGCGCCAGACCGCGCTCCACGCCGGCCACTTCCATCACCTGCCCCGAGTCCAGCACGATCGACCGGCCGGGGCAAGTGACGGAAGTCCCTGGCCCGGCCTAATCGAGGTACTCGATGTCGCCGGGCGGCTGCGGCGGCAGCTTGATCGCCAGCGCCTTCACCGGGCCCTCGTGCACCAGCGTGCCACCGTGCGCGGTGCCGGCGGGAATGACGATCAGGCTGCCCGGTTTGAACTCGCGGCGTTCATTGCCCAGCCACATGGCGCCGCTGCCGGCGATGATGTACTGGACTTCGGTCGTGTGCATATGCCGGTGCTTGGCCACGTTGCCGGATTGGATGCCCAGCGTGCCGCTGTCGGTGACCACCAGGCTGCGGGCGCGCATCTGTGGGTTGCCGGTGGCCGGCAGGTCGTCATGCCCGAGTGCCATCAGGTCGATGACCTCGGCCTGCAGCGGTGCGGGCTCGGCCCGCGCCTCGGCCAACGCGCGTTGCGCCAGCGGCGAGAGCAGCAGCCCGGCGACGAAGGCCAGGCAGGTGGCGGCGGCAGACTTGAAGCGCATGGAGGCTCTCCGTGTGGATGGGGGGCATAGTGGGTCGCGGCAGTATATCGATGCGCAGCGGTATCGATCCGCCATGCGCGCCCACACGGTGACAGGCCCACGCAAGGCCGGAGGCCGACCGACGCCAGCTTAGAAGGCCGAGCCCGGCTGGGTGAGGAACTCCAGCTCCTCGGCACTGCTGCTCCGCCCCAGGATGCCGTTGCGATGCGGATAGCGCCCGAAGCGGTCGATGATGGCCTTGTGCCGCAGCTCGAAGTCGTAGTTCTCCTGCGGCGCGAATTCGCGGAACAGGATCTCGGCCTGCTGATGGATCAGGCGCGACTCGCTGTGCATATAGGGCATGAGCAGGAAATTGCGCTCGTTGGGTGCCAAGGCCTCGTGCATGCCGGCCACCACCGCCTCCTGGGCCAATGCCAGGGCCATCGGATCCTGGGCAAAGGCCTGCGCCGTGCCGCGATGGAGGTTGCGGGAAAACTGGTCGAGCACCACGATCTCGGCGAGGCGGCCCCGGGCGCTGCTGCGCCACCCATATTGCTCGCCTTGCGCCACGGCCTGCAGCAGGGCGGCGAAGCGGTGGCGGATCTCCGCGTCGAACGCCGGGTCGCTGGCAAACCACTGCGCGGGATCGATCTCCTCGAACCAGAACTTCAACACTTCCCCGTACATGGACTACCTCCGCGCTCCTAGGCCACTTCAGCCAGCGCCCCGTCGTGCAGCAGCATGGGGACTGCCGGCCGCGCACTGGCCGTGCACTGATTGGTCCGCTCGAACAGCTCACGTACCCACTCGATGAAGGCCTGCACCCGCGCCGACAAGTGCTTGCGCTGTGGATAGACGATCCACACTGGCTTGCCGGTCGAGGCAGTGTCGGTCAGCACCAGCTCCAGCATGCCCTTGTCCAGCATGCACGCCGCCAGCATGCGCGGCACCTGGGTGATGCCAAGGCCTGCCGCAACCGCCTGCAGCACGGATTCGCCGTCGTTGATCAGCATGTGCGCGTCGATGTCGACGGCGACCGGGCCACCCGGCACATCGAAATGCCACTGCCGCGGACGGCCGTTCGGGTGCACGTAGTTGATGCAGCGATGATGCTTCAGGTCCTCGATGCTGCGCGGCGCGCCGTAGCGGCGCAGGTACTCAGGCGAGGCACACACCACGTTGCGCAGGTAGCCGATCTTGCGCGCGATCAGGCTGGAGTCCTCCAGCTGGCCGACGCGGATCGCGCAATCCAGGCCCTCGCCATTGAGGTCCGACGGCGAATCGCTCATCGACAGCTCCAGCCGGATGTCCGGATAGCGTTGCTCGAACTCGGTCAAGCGGGGGATCACCGCGGCACGGCCCACCGACAACGAAATGCCCACGCGCAACTTGCCGGCCGGCTTGCTGTTGGCATAGTTCAGCGCCTCGGTCGCCTCGCTCAGATCGGCAAGAATCTCCTTGCAACGTGCATGGAATGATGCGCCATCGTCGGTCAACCGCAACGATCTCGTCGAGCGGAACAACAACCGCGCCCCGAGTTGGGATTCCAGCCGGGACACGGCCCGGCTGACCCCTGATGGGGTCATGCCGAGCTGGCTGGCGGCAGCGGCAAAACTCTTGGCCTCGACCACGCGGACAAAGGTTGAAATTGCGGAAAAGTCTTCCATCGTCTCGATTTCCGTGGGATTCATGACTGGGGCGCACGAGTGTAATGCGTCACCAGCGGGTTTTCTATACTCGACGGTATACCTATTCTCTCGACCCTTCGCCGGGATGGCTCGCCGGCTCGTTCAAGGTTTTGGGAGTGGGAAATGAAAAAGCAATGGCTGCTGGTGCCACTGATCATCGCCGCCACCCTTGGCAGCTGGTTCCTGCTGCATGGTCGTGACAGCCAGGCGCAAAGCCCCGATGCCGGTGCCGCGCCCGAGGTGACGGTGGCGCAGACGCTGACCCGCAAGGTCAGCGACAGTGCCGAATTCACCGGCCGGGTGGAACCGGTCAACACCGCGCAGGTGCGCCCGCGGGTCGACGGTTTCGTGGAGTCGGTCCAGTTCCAGGAAGGCGCCCTGGTGCACAAGGGCGAGGTACTGTTCCAGCTTGACGCCCGTCCGTACCAGGCCGAGGTCGACCGGCTGGTCGCCAACCAGGCGCAGGCCAGGGCAGAACTGCATCTGGCCGAAACCAACCAGCGCCGTGCCGCGAAGCTGCTGGCCCAGCATGCCATCGCCCGGCAGGATGCCGACCGCCAGGATACGGCAGCGCAAAGCGCGCGGGCGCAGCTGGATGCGGCCACGGCCGCGCTGGCCGCGGCGCGCCTGAAGCTGGACTTCACCCGGGTGCGTTCGCCGATCGACGGCCGCGTCAGCAACGCCCGGGTCACCGCCGGCAACCTGGTCACGGGTAACGACGTGCTGACCAGTGTGGTGTCGGTCGATCCGGTCTACGTCTATTTCGACGTGGACGAGCAGACCTGGCTCAAGCTCGACCATCTGCGCAGCGATGCGGCCGAGGCCGGCCGCCAGGCGCGGATCGAGGCCGCCATGGGGCTGGCCGATGAGCCTGGCTATCCGCATGCCGGCCAACTGGATTTCGTCGACAACCAGCTGCACACCGGCTCCGGCACCATGCGCCTGCGCGCCGTGTTCGACAACGCGGGCGGCCTGTATACGCCTGGCCTGTATGCCCGCGTGCAGTTGCAAAGCGGCCAGGCGCGGCCGCGGGTGCTGGTGGACGATCGCGCGATCGGCACCGACCTGGGCAACCAGTTCGTCTACGTGGTCGACCGGGAGCACAAGGTGCAATACCGCAAGGTCGATACCGGCCCGCTTTTCCACGGCCTGCGTGTGATCGACAGCGGCCTGGGCGCCCACGACGTGGTGATCGTCAACGGACTGCAGCGCGTGCGTCCCGGCATTGAGGTCAATCCCCAACAGGTGGCGATGAGCTATCGCCTCGACCCGACGGACAAGGCGCTGGTCGAGCGCGGTGCCGTGCCGGATGCCGATACGCGTATCGCGCAGACCCGCAGGGCGACACCGGCGCCACCACAAGGCTGAGTACCAGGCGTGATTCCGGCAGGCCACGAATCACATCCCCAGCGGCGTCATTCCCGCGAAAGCGGGAATCCAGTGCCTTTGTCGCCGGCAACCTGAAATGCAAAAGCACCTGGATTCCCGCTTTCGCGGGAATGACGGCCCAAAAAGCATTCCCAGCCAAACGGCCAAACAGCCAAACACCGGAGCCACGACACGAGTTCGTCGAGGAAACATCCATGAAAAACATCGCCCAGTTCTTTGTCGACCGGCCGATCATGGCCGCCGTGCTGTCGCTGCTATTCGTGATCACCGGTTCCATCGCGGTGTTCCAGCTGCCGATCAGCGAATACCCGGAGGTGGTGCCGCCCACCGTGGTGGTGCACGCCAGCTATCCCGGCGCGAACCCCAAGGTGATCGCACAGACCGTCGCCACGCCGCTGGAGGAGCAGATCAACGGCGCCGAAGGCATGCTTTACACCTCATCGCAGGCCACCAGTGACGGCGCGCTCACCCTGACCGTCACGTTCGCGCTCGGCACCAACCTCAACGACGCCCAGGTCGACGTGCAGAACCGCGTGGCCCAGGCGTTGCCGAAGTTGCCCGAGGAAGTGCAGCGACTCGGCGTGACCACGCAGAAAAGTTCGCCCGACCTCACCATGGTGGTGCACCTCACCTCGCCAGACAAACGCTACGACATGCTCTACCTGTCGAACTACGCGCGTCTGCACGTGAAGGACGTGCTGGGCCGGCTCGATGGCGTCGGCGACGTGCAGATCTTCGGCGCCGGCGAATACTCGATGCGCGTGTGGCTGGATCCGCAAAAACTGGCGCAGCGCTCGCTCACCACCGGCGACGTGGTCAAGGCAATCCGCGAGCAGAACGTGCAGGTCGCCGCCGGTGCGCTGAATGCACCGCCGGGACCAAGCAACTCCGCGTTCCAGCTCAACGTCAACACGCGCGGCCGGCTGGTCAGCGCGGACGACTTCCGCAACATCATCGTGCGCACCGACGCGGACGGCGGCGTTACCCACCTGGGTGACGTGGCCAGGGTCGACCTCGGCGCGAACAACTATGCGCTGCGCAGCCTGCTCGACAACCAGCCGGCGGTGGCGCTGCCGATCTTCGCCCGGCCCGGCTCCAATGCGATCCAGATCTCCGACGAAGTGCGTGCCGCCATGGCGCAACTGAAGCAGGACTTCCCGCAAGGCGTGGATTACTCGATCGTCTACGACCCGACCGTCTTCGTGCGCGGTTCGATCGAGGCGGTGGCGCATACGCTGCTGGAAGCGATCCTGCTGGTGGTGCTGGTGGTGATCCTGTTCCTGCAGACCTGGCGCGCCTCGATCATCCCGCTGGTGGCGGTGCCGGTGTCGCTGATCGGCACGTTCGCGATCATGTATCTGGCCGGCTTCTCGCTCAATGCGCTGAGCCTGTTCGGACTGGTGCTGGCGATTGGCATCGTCGTCGACGACGCGATCGTGGTGGTGGAAAACGTGGAGCGCCACATCGAATTGGGCGAGGCGCCGAAGGAGGCCACGCGCAAGGCGATGCGCGAGGTCACCGGACCGATCGTGGCCACCGCGCTGGTGCTGTGCGCGGTCTTCATTCCCACCGCGTTCGTCAGCGGACTGACCGGCCAGTTCTACCGGCAGTTCGCGCTGACCATCGCCATCTCCACGGTGATCTCCGCGTTCAACTCGCTGACCCTGAGCCCGGCGCTGGCCGCGGTGCTGCTGAAGGGGCGTGACGCGCCAAAGGACCGCGCGACGCGCGTGCTCGACCGCGGCCTCGGCTGGCTGTTCCGCCCGTTCAACCGCATGTTCCATCGTGGTGCCGGGCAGTATGTCGGCGGCGTCAAGCTTGTCATCGGCCGGGGCAAGCTGGCGCTGGTGGTGTATGCCGGCCTGATCGGCCTGACCTGGTTGGGCTTCTCGCACGTGCCGACCGGCTTCGTGCCGAGCCAGGACAAGCAGTACCTGGTGGCATTCGCACAGCTGCCCGACGCCGCCTCGCTGGACCGCTCCGAGAACGTGATCAAGCGCATGAGTGCGATCGCGCTGAAGCAGCCAGGCGTGGAGCACGCGGTCGCGTTCCCCGGCCTGTCGATCAACGGCTTCACCAACTCAAGCAATTCCGGCATCGTCTTCGTCACGCTCAAGCCGTTTGAGGACCGCCGCAGCGCGGCGCTCTCGGCGGGCGCGATCGCCGGGGCGCTGAACCAGAAGTTCGGCGCAATCCAGGATGCCTACATCGCGGTGTTCCCGCCGCCGCCGGTGATGGGCCTGGGCACGATCGGCGGCTTCCGCCTGCAGATCGAGGACCGCGGCGACCGTGGCTTCGACGAGCTGTACCAGCAGACCCAGAACCTGATCGCCGCCAGTCGCAAGGACCCGGCACTGGCCGGGCTGTTCTCCAGCTTCCAGGTCGCCGTGCCGCAGGTCGACGCCGACGTCGACCGCGAGAAGGCCAAGGCCGAAGGCGTGAACCTGGGCGACGTGTACCAGACCATGCAGGCCTACCTTGGGTCACTCTACGTCAATGACTTCAACCGCTTCGGCCGCACCTACCAGGTGAACGTGTCGGCCGACCCGGCGTTCCGCCACACGCCACAGGACATCCTGCAGCTGAAGACGCGCAACGCCCACGGCCAGATGGTGCCGCTGGGCTCGTTCGTCACCGTCAGGCGGGGTGCCGGCCCGGATCGCGTGCAGCATTACAACGGCTACCCCACCGCCGAAATCAACGGCGGTCCGGCGCCGGGCTTCAGCTCCGGCCAGGCCCAGGCGGCCATGCAGCAACTGGCCAAGGAGCATTTGCCGAACGGCTTCAGCTATGAGTGGACCGAGCTGACCTACCAGCAAATCCTTGCCGGCAACACCGCGATCCTGGTGTTCCCGCTGTGCGTGCTGCTGGTGTTCCTGGTGCTGTCCTCGCTGTATGAGAGCTGGTCGCTGCCGCTGGCGGTGATCCTGATCGTGCCGATGGTGCTCCTGTCCGCGATCGCCGGCGTGTGGCTCAGCGGTGGCGACAACAACATCTTCACCCAGATCGGCCTGATCGTGCTGGTGGGGCTGGCGTGCAAGAACGCGATCCTGATCGTCGAATTCGCGCGCGAACTGCAACTGGAAGGCGCTGCCCGCTACGAGGCGGTGCTGGAGGCGGCCCGCCTGCGACTGCGTCCGATCCTGATGACCTCGTTCGCCTTCATCATGGGCGTGGTGCCGCTGGTCACCTCGCACGGCGCCGGCGCCGAGATGCGCCATGCCATGGGCGTGGCAGTGTTCGCCGGCATGCTCGGCGTGACCATCTTCGGCCTGATCTACACACCGCTGTTCTATGTCCTCATCCGCGCCCTGGTCGAGCGCCGCGCCGCGCGCGCGGCCGAACGCGCCGCCGCGCAGGCGTTGCCGGCGCTGGAGAACTTCTGATGAAAAGCCCGCTCAGGATCGCTGCAATCGGAATGGCCGTCATCCTCTCCGGATGCGCCAGCATCGGACCCGACTATCACCCGATGCAGCTCGCCGCACCGCAACTGCAGGGGCTGGACCCGGCGCAGGAAAATCACGCGTCATTCCAGGCTGCCTGGTGGAAGCAATTCGACGACCCCACGCTGGACAAGCTGATCCAGCGTGCCGCGGCCAGCAACCTGGACCTGCGCATCGCGGTGGCGCGGCTGCACGAGTCGCGTGCACTGCTCAGCGGTGCGAAATCCGACCGCTTGCCGACCATCGACGCCGGCGTGGACTACACCCGCAGCCGCGGCCAGCAACCCGGCCTCGGCACGCAGCGGCAAACGGTGACCACCTACCAGGCCGGTTTCGATGCCTCCTGGGAACTGGACATCTTCGGCGGCGTGCGTCGCTCGGTGGAGGCAGCCGATGCCGATCTTGGCGCCAGCGAGGCGGCGCTGCGTGACGCCCAGGTCAGCCTGCTGGCCGAGGTCGCGCGCAACTACTTCGAGCTGCGCGGCAGCCAACTGCGACTGGACATCGCGCGCCGCGACATCGACAACCAGCGCCAGACCGTGCACCTCACCGAGGTGCGCCTGCAGGCTGGCACCGGAGCGGAGCAGGACGTGGCCAGCGCCAAGGCGCGCCTCAGTGCGGTGCAGGCACAACTGCCGCTGCTGCAGACCAAGGCCAGCGCCAGCGAGTACCGCCTCGCCGTGCTGCTGGGCGAGCGTCCCGGCGAACTCGACATCGACGTGTCGCCGGCGAGCTTCACGCCGATAGCGGTGAACCTGCCGATCGGTGCCGCCGGCGACGTGCTGGCACGCCGTCCCGACGTACAGATGGCTGAACGCGAATACGCCGCCGCCACTGCCCGCATCGGCGTGGCCAAGGCGGATTTCTTTCCGCACATCACGCTGGGCGGCTTTCTTGGGTTCCTGGCCGGACGCAGCAACGACTTTGGCAGCCCGTCGACGCGTGCCTGGTCGCTCGCGCCCAGCATCAGCTGGCCCGGCCTGAACGTGCAGCGGGTGCGCGCCAACCTGCATGCCAGCGAGGCGCATGCCGATGCGGCACAGGCCCACTACCAGCAGGCCGTGCTGCTGGCGATCGAGGACGTCGACAACGCCGTCACCGGCTTCAACCAGCAGCGCGTGCGCGTCGATCACCTGCTGGAGCAGAGCACGCAAAGCAGGCGCGCCGCGGACCTGGCCCGCATCCGCTACCAGGGCGGCGCCACCGGCTTCCTCGAGCTGCTCGACGCCGAGCGCACCGAGCTCACCGCCGAGGACGACCTGGCCCAGGCCGAGACGGCGATCAATACCAGCGCGGTGGCCTTGTACAAGGCCTTGGGTGGCGGCTGGCAGGCTTGCGGCGATGAGGCCTGCACCCAGGTGGCAACGGTCACGCCCGAAGCCCGTCCTTGACGATGTACGCAGGCGGCCACGTCGGTTCCTGCCACACGGACGGAGCGCTCAGCGCAACGTGGCCTGGTAATAGTCGCCACACGGCTGGACCTCGATCGGCAAGCCGAACGCCTGGCTCAGCTGCGCGCTGGTGAGTACGTCCTCCTTGCGACCATGGCGCAGGATCCGCCCGTCGCGCAACAGCACGACCTGCCCGATCTCGGGCAGGATCTCCTCCACGTGATGGGTGACCAGCACCAGGGTAGTGCCGGCCTGGGCGAGCCGACGCAGGTTTTCCAGGAAGTGGCGACGGCTGACCAGGTCCAGGCCGGCGCAGGGCTCGTCCAGCAGGAGCGCGCGCGGCCGATGCACCAGCGCGCGGGCAATCAGCACGCGGCGCGCCTCGCCGGTGGACAGGCTGGCCAGGCGGCGCCCGGCCAGCGCCTCGCCGCCCATGGCGCGCAGGGCAGCCTGAGCGTCCGCCCGCATCGCCGCGGTGGCCTGATGCTGCGGACCCGCCCCACGCGCCGCGAAGAAACCGGACACCACGGCGTCGAGGGCCCGCAATGAGCGGTCGCTGGTGTAATCCTGCTGCATGGCCGGCGACACGATGCCGAGCAGACGATGCAACTCGCCGACGTGCCAGCGCGAGCGACCAAACAAGCGTACGTCGCTGCGCCCGTCGTCGTCGGCCAGCGGATACAGCTGGCGCGCAATCAACTGCACCAGGCTGGATTTCCCGGAACCGTTGGGGCCAAGGATGGCGGTGTGCTGGCCGCTGGCTACCCGCAGGCTCAAGCGGTCCAGCGCCAGCCGACCACCACGCATCACGCTGGCTGCGTCGATGTCCAGCACATCCGGAACGGGATGGTCAGCGGCAGTGCTGGCGGGCTCGGCTTGGCTCATGGGAGCAACTCTAGGGGCGGCGGATCGATGGCCGGAAAGCACGACATGGTGGGAGTCATGCCGCGCTCAGCCGCCTTGGCTCCAGGGCTTGGCCTCGGCGAGCATGGCCCGCAAGCCGGCGGCGTCGAGCTTCGCCAGCACCTGTTCCGCCTCGCCGAAATTGGCCGCCTCCGCCCGCATGGAACGCATCAGCACCTGGTCACCGCCAATGCGGCCGAACACCAGCGCCACGTCCCCAAAGGAGCCCTCGATCAGCGCGGCCTGCCAGTGGCCACCCTCGGCGTCATCGAAACTTCTCATGCGACCAGATCCACGAAAGCGGGGTAGCGCCAGCCCGTTACCCTTGTCGAGTCGACCCCACCAACGAAATCAAGCGCGGTGCGAAGCGCGCGGGTCAAACGCAAGCCCCAGTTCCTCCAATCGACAGGCCATGGCCGTCGGGGAGACACGAAATAGCTCCGAGAGCGACTTAAATTGTTGCCCGTTGTACGAGATGGTTCTAGCCAAGGTCAACGAGAGATCTCGATGTGAACGGATTCGCTGGAGGACGCTATCAAGCGGCTTAGTACATAGCGCAAAAGCGGTGTCGTCGTTCAGCACAAACCGGTCTGTAAGAAAAAACTTCCTAAACCAACGGTGGACTTGCCTTCCCGGCATAAGAAAACAAGCGGCGAAGAAATCGGCCTCTCGCTCCGTTGGATCCTTCTGCCATCCCGTCGTATCGGCTGGTCTGTCCCGGTGGAGCAGAGCGCCGTTCGGATGAAGGATCGCATGCCCTAGCTCGTGCGCAGCCGTAAAACGTTGCTCGACTTGAGAGAAGCGGGACGACGCAATCTGAACGATCCGGTCCCCACGATGAATCAGGCCTGCAACCTGTACGAGCTTACCGTTAGATGTCATTTCACCCAGCGTACTTACAGTCTCGATCTGGAATCCATTCATCCTCAACGCGACGCCTGGCTCAAGCGCGTCAAGGGGATCAATTTGATCAGTACCCCAATGTTTGGCGCGACAGTTCCACAGTTCTAACTGAGTGAATCGTGCTCTGTCCTCAATGAGCCCCGGGTGGGGGCGGTAACCGGGTGCATTGACATTCATCGGTGGCTCACCTCAGCCGCACTTGGAGTAGCCGCAGTTGAGGCAGGTCTGGCAGTTGTCCATGAGTACCATGGCCAGGGTGTTGCACTTGCCGCACAGCTGCGAGCCCGGTGGGAAACTCGAGGCAGCGGGGGCGGCCGCCGCTGTGGCCTGGGCAGTGCCCGGCGCGCCCGCCTCGGCGCTGGCGCCTGCCGCCTCGTAGGCTGCGCGCTTCTCGGCAACCAGTTGGCGCCGGCCCTCGTCGAGCTCCGGGCCCTTGATCAGGCCGATATCCGTCAGGTGCTGCTCCAGCACCGCACCGATCTCGGCCACGATGGATGGCATGTACACGCCGCCCGCCTTGAAATAACCACCACGCGGATCGAATACCGCCTTCATCTCGTCGGCGATGAAGGCAATGTCGCCGCCCTTGCGGAACACCGCGGACATGACGCGGGTAAGGGCCACGATCCACTGGAAGTGGTCCATGTTCTTCGAGTTGATGAAGATCTCGAACGGGCGGCGCTGCTCGTTCGGCGTGCCGGCGTTGAGCACGATGTCGTTCAAGGTGACGTACAGCGCGTGCTCGAACAACGGCGACTTGATCTTGAAGGTGACCCCGACCAGGGTCTCCGGGCGCTCCAGGCTCTCGTGCATCTGGATGACCTGGGCCGTCGGCGGCGTTGCCGGCGCGCTGTCGACCGTCGCTGCGGCGGCCGACTTTTCGCCAGGGGTGGCCACGCTGTAGCCGGTGATTTTCTGCTTGATCTTGGTCGTCATGGATTCTGTCTGCGAATGTTGCCGTTACCCCCATATATGGGGGCGCAGCATGGAAAAACGCACCCGGCCCGGCGCAAGGCCGAACCGGATGCCAGTACCACCGGTGTTGCCGACGTCCGGCAATGCCAGCCGCGAGGCCGCCACGCCAATCCGCCGTCCTGCTGGCAGTGGACCACGAGAACCGCATGCTTGCGGCTTGCTGCGGGCGGACTTGGTGCCGCCTTGATGCACCGGGTGGCGAACGCCCATGGCGCCCTGGCTCCGGTTGAAACTGCTTGCGGGCCGCGCCGGCATCAGAACTTGCCGTAGTAGCCTTCCTTCAGGGCATCGAAAAGGTTGGCGGCCGTGTGGACCTCACCGTCATATTCCACCTCCTCGTTGCCGGGCACCTCAAGCACGCTGCCATCAGCCAGCTCGAAGCGGTACAGCGTGTTGGCCAGGTCGGATTCCTTGACCAGCACGCCCTGGAACGCGGCCGGATTGAAGCGGAATGTGGTGCAGCCCTTCAGGCCCTGCTTGTACGCGTAACGGTAGATGTCCTTGAAATCCTCGTACGGATATTCGGTGGGCACGTTCGCGGTCTTGGAAATGGACGAGTCGATCCACTTCTGTGCGGCCGCCTGGATGTCCACGTGCTCCTTCGGGCCGATGTCGTCGGCAGCCACGAAATAATCCGGCAGCTGGTTCTCGGCGTCGCCGTCGGCCGGCGTCGCGTCAGCGTTGATCAAGGCGCGGTAGGCGAGCAATTCGTAGCTCAGCACCTCGACCTTTTCCTTGGTCTTCTTGCCCTCGCGGATCACGTTGCGCGAATAGCTGTGGGCGAAGCTCGGCTCGATGCCGTTGCTGGCGTTGTTGGCCAGCGACAGCGAGATCGTGCCGGTGGGGGCGATCGAGCTGTGGTGGGTGAAGCGCGCGCCGGTCTCGGCCAACCGCTCGACCAGCTCCGGCGCCACCGTGGCGACGCGCTGCATGTAGCGCGAGTACTTCGCATGCAGTACGCGGCCGGGGACGGAATCGCCGACCTGGTAGCCGTCGGCGGCCATCTCCGGGCGCTTGCGCAGCATCTCGCCGGTCACCTTGAACTCCTGCGCGAGGATCGGCGCCGGACCTTTTTCCTGTGCCAGCTCCAGCGCCGTTTCCCAGCCGGCCAGCGCCATCTCCCGCGACACCTGCTCGGTGAAGGCGACGGCCTCGGCACTGCCGTAGCGGTGCTTGAGCATGGTCAGGGTCGAGCCCAGGCCGAGGAAGCCCATGCCATGCCGGCGCTTGGAGAGGATCTCGTCGCGCTGCTGCGCCAGCGGCAGGCCGTTGATCTCCACCACGTTGTCCAGCATGCGCGTGAACACCTTCACCACCGCGCGATATTCGTCCCAGTCGAAGCGGGCCTTCGGACCAAACGGATCACGCACGAACGTCGTCAGGTTGATCGAGCCCAGCAGGCAGGAACCGTACGGCGGCAACGGCTGCTCGCCGCAGGGGTTGGTGGCGCGGATGTGCTCGCACCACCAGTTGTTGTTCATCTCGTTGACCCGGTCGATCAGGATGAAGCCTGGCTCGGCGTAGTCGTAGGTGGAGACCATGATCAGGTCCCACAGATGCCGCGCGCGCACCGTGCGGTAGATCTTGCATGCAACCAGGCCATCCTCACGGGCAATGTAGTTTTCGTGCGTCGGCCACTCGCGCCACACCACCTTGGCCGGATCGGCCAGGTCGATCTCGTCGCGCTCCTTGACGTGCACCGGGAATACCAGCGGCCAGTCGGCATCGGCCTCCACCGCCTGCATGAAGCCGTCGGTGATCAGCAGGCTGAGGTTGAACTGGCGCAGCCGACCGTCCTCGCGCTTGACGCGGATGAATTCCTTGACGTCGGGATGGCTGATGTCGAACGTGCCCATCTGCGCCCCACGCCGACCGCCGGCCGAGGACACGGTGAAGCACATCTTGTCGAAGATGTCCATGAACGAGAGCGGGCCCGAGGTGTAGGCGCCGGCCCCCGAGACGTAGGCGCCACGTGGGCGCAGCGTGCTGAACTCGTAGCCGATGCCGCAACCGGCCTTCAGGGTCAGGCCGGCCTCGTGGACCTTGTCCAGGATATTGTCCATCGAGTCGCGGATGGTGCCCGAGACCGTGCAGTTGATGGTGGAGGTGGCCGGCTTGTGCGCCAGCGCACCCGCGTTCGAGGTGATGCGGCCGGCGGGGATCGCGCCGCGGCGCAGCGCCCAGAAAAAGCGCTGGTGCCAGTGCTCGCGCAGTTCCGGGGTGGCCTCCACCTCGGACAAGGCACGCGCCACGCGCTGCCAGGTCTCCTCCACCGTATGGTCTACCGGGACGCCAGCCTTGTCCTTGAGCCGGTACTTCTTGTCCCAGATGTCGTATGAGGCGGGCTGCAATGGGATTTCCATTGCCGCACCGCGCCCCGGCAGCGGTGTGACATCCGGAGAGGTGATCGGCACGCGGACTGTACTCATTGGATTGGCTGACCTCCGGGTGCTCTGCTGGCCCCGTTGCGGTGGTTGGAACATGGCGACCTGGCCTGCAGTGGCCGACGCGGACCGGGCATCGCCCCCCTGGAGCCTCGCCACGGCAACGATCACCAGATTTTGTTGAAGAATTCGGTCACGAACACAAGATATTGTGTACAGCGACAGGGTGCCTAGTTAACCCCGGGCAGCCGACAATGTAAAGTAGCAGCGCAGCAGTCAGCAATGGCCGGCGCGGAACCTGTCGCGGCGGGTGCAGTCGAAACCCGTGCCTGGCGGTCCATCCGCCGCCGCGACAGACGAATCCAGGCATGCCGGCGGCGACGCGCTGCCTGCGCGGCAACGTTTGAGGACTGCGCCCCGCACGCGGGCCGGCCCCGTCACCCCCCCACCGGAGATTGCCATGCCCGACCGAACAGCACGCCTTGCGCTTGGCCTGATCGCAAGCCTGGGCTTGCTGCTGCCCGGTCCCTGGCCGTCCCAGGCGGCGGCAGCCGCCTTGCCGGCCGCCGTCGATGGTCAGCCCATGCCATCCCTGGCGCCCATGCTGGAGCACGTCACGCCGGCGGTGGTGAACATCTCCACCAAGACCCGGGTGCAGGTACCGGAGCGCTATTTCGACGACCCGATGATGCGGCAGTTCTTTGGCTTGCCGCCTGCCCCGCGCGAGCGCGTCGAGCAGAGCCTGGGCTCGGGCGTGATCGTGGATGCCGCCAAGGGCTACGTGCTGACCAACAACCACGTCGTGGCGGGCGCCGACGACATCAGCGTGACCCTGCAGGACGGCCGCAGCTTCAAGGGCAAGCTGGTCGGCACCGATCCCGACACCGACGTGGCCGTGGTGCAGATCCCGGCGGAAAACCTGCATGCGCTGCCGTTGGCCGACTCCTCCAAGCTGCGCGTGGGCGACTACGTGGTGGCCGTGGGCGAGCCGTTTGGCCTGAGCGAGACGGTCACCGCCGGCATCGTCTCGGCGTTGGGGCGCTCCGGCCTCGGGCGCGGTGCGGGAGGCTCGGGCGGTTACCAGAACTTCATCCAGACCGACGCCTCGATCAACCCGGGCAACTCAGGCGGCGCACTCGTCAACCTGCGCGGTGAGCTGGTCGGCATCAACTCGATGATCTTCTCGCCATCCGGCGGCAACGTCGGCATCGGCTTTGCCATCCCCAGCAACCTCGCGGGCGAAGTCATGGCGCAGCTCATCGCCCATGGCAAGGTCCAGCGCGGCAGCCTGGGGCTGCAGGTGCAGGCCATCACGCCACGCATCGCCCAACTGCTCAAGCTGGCCAACCGCAACGGCATCGTCGTCACCGGGGTCAGCGCGGACTCGCCGGCGGCGCGGGCAGGCCTGCAGCCGGGCGACGTGCTGACCACGCTGAACGGCAAGCCGCTGCACGGCGTCGACGAACTGCGCAACGCCGAGGGCCTGCTTCCCGTCGGCAGCACGGTGCAGCTCGGCGTGCTGCGCGACGGCAAGTTGCGCGAGGTCGGCACGAAACTGGAAGTGGAGAAACTGGCCACGCTCGACGGTGGCCAGCTCGATCCGCGCCTGCAGGGCGTACGCTTCACCGAGCTCAGCCAGAGCCAGCGTGGCCAGGGCATGTACGGGGTCGCGATCAGCGCCGTGCAAAGCGGCAGCCGTGCCGCCAACGCCGGCCTCACCGCGAATGACGTGCTGATCGGCATCGGCAACCAACGCATCACCAGCCTGCGCATGCTGCGCGGCCTGGCCGGCACCCACCTGCGCCAGCTGGTGCTGGTGGTGGCCGATGCCGACGGCAATACGCGCTACGTACTGCTGCAATGACACACCTGGGCCGGCGCCACGTCGGCCGCAGGTGCCAGATCCGCGACCATGGCCTATCCTATGACGCACTGATACCGACATGGCTGTCACACACCCTGTGCACGAAGCACCGCTTAATTCCATGATCGAAGGTTCGTGTCCGCCATGTCCGTTCGCTCCGCCACCCTGATCTCCACCGTCCTCGTCGGGCTCTGCCTCGGCGCACCGACCCTCGCCACCGGCAGCCACCCAGCCAAGAAGGCCTCCCATTCCGCCACGCCGGCGAAGACCACACTGGTCTGGCGCGGCGACGTGGCGTCCGGGACCATCGTCTTCGACGAACTCGCCCGGGCGTGGGAACGGGCCGGACACGGCAAGATCGAACTGCAACCCTTCAATACCGCATCGGGCATCGATGCCGTGGCCAGCGGCCAGGCCGACCTCGGCGGCAGCGCCCGCGCCGGCAGTGCCAGCCCCGAGGACCAGAACCTCACCTTCACCCCCGTGGCCTGGGACGCCCTGGTCATCGTCACCCAGTCCGGCAACCCGGTCAGCAACCTCACCCTGCAGCAGGTGCACGACATCTACTACGGCAAGATCGGCAACTGGGCCGAGGTGGGCGGCAAATCGGCACCGATCGACGTCTATGCCGTAGCCAGCCCCAAGGACGGGATCGAATACAGCCTGCGCAGCCTGCTGTTCGGGCGCGGCACGCAGCCAGTCGCCGCGCCACGCCTGTATGTCAACACGCACATGCTGGAGAAGGGCATCGAGATCAACACCAATGGGCTGGGCGTGGACACCCTCGCTGACATCCGCGGCAAGCCAAAGCTGAAGGCCTTGTCGATCGACGGCATCGTCCCGAGCGCGCAGAGCATTGCCGACGGCAGCTATCCCCTGTTCACGACCCTCTATCTGGTGACCAATCCGCAAAGCAGCCGGACCGCGGAGACGCAGGCCTTCATCGACTTCGTCAACTCTCCGCCAGGCGCCGCGGCCCTGCGCCGGGGCGCCGTGCTGCCCTATGCCGATGGTGCCGCGCTGGCGACGCTGGACGCCGCACGCCGCGAACGCATCCTTGCCGCCATCGGCAAGCGCGCGCCGGTCACCGCGCCGGCCGGCGCCACCTCGGCACCATCCATTGCGACCACGGCCACCACGGCCACCTCGATCGCCGGCGCCAGCAGCACGGCCGGGCCGGCACCGGTGGCTGTCGCCGCCACGTATACAGTGGGCAAGGGCGACACCTTGTCGACCATCGCCAAGAAGCACGCGGTGCAACCCGAGCAGCTGCGCGAATGGAACCATCTCAAGAGCGACCGCCTGCAGCTCGGCCAGTCGCTGCGCATCAGCATCAACTAGGCGCTTGCGCGGCCACCGGCCGCGCCCCACCGGTTCCGCCCGCCCCGGAAAGCCGGTCTCACGTCGCGGCACCACACTGCAGGTGGGCAGCGTGGGTGCAAAGCAGGCATCATGGCCGACCTGTCAACCAGGTGACCGTCTGCCATGCATGCCTTGATCGAACGCCGCCGGCGTGCCCGCTGCATCGCCATTGAAACCACCGACCCGGCGCACCTCGGCACCACGCGCCGCAACCTGACCGCGCCGCAGCGCCGCTGCCTGGCGCAGCAGGGGTTCAGCGCCGCGGCCGGCACGTTTGCCCTGCTGCACGATGCGCGGGGCACGCTGGAGAGCGTGCTGGTGGGGGTCGACGCCCGCCGGCCTCTTGCTGCGCTGGCCGGCCTGGCGCATACCCTGCCTCCCGGCAATTACTGCCTGGCCGACACCGGCGTGCTCGCCGACCGCCACGCTGCTGCGCTCGGCTGGGCACTGGGCGCCTACCGCTACACCCGCTATCGGGTAGCCAAGCGCGAACCGGCGACGCTGGCCATCTCCGCGGTCGAGCTCGATGCCCTGCACCCGCTGCTCGACGCCAGCTTCCTGGTACGCGACCTGGTCAACACGCCAACCGAAGACCTGGGCCCCGAAGAACTCGCCACGGCGGTGAAAGCCGTGGGCGGGGAGCATCATGCCAGCACTCGCGAATGGGTAGGCGAGGGCCTGCTCAGGGCCAACTTCCCCACCATCCACGCCGTAGGGCGGGCCAGCCATCGCCAGCCACGCCTGGTGCAGCTGCAATGGGGCAAGGCCAACCATCCCAAACTGGTCCTGGTCGGTAAGGGCGTGTGCTTCGACAGCGGTGGCCTCGACCTGAAATCCGCCGCCGGCATGCGCTGGATGAAAAAGGATATGGGCGGCGCCGCACACGCGCTGGCCCTGGCCCAGCTGGTGATGCGGGCCGGCTTGCCGGTACGTCTGACCCTGCTTATCCCCGCGGTGGA
Organism: Lysobacterales bacterium; assembly: GCA_017305055.1. Lineage (GTDB taxonomy): Bacteria > Pseudomonadota > Gammaproteobacteria > Xanthomonadales > Rhodanobacteraceae > Rhodanobacter. The sequence continues at coordinate 15,167 of JAFKMZ010000030.1, read as the reverse complement.
AAATTCGGTCGGCGGCAGTGCGCTGCGGCCTGGTGACGTGGTGAAGACCCGCGCCGGTGTGCACGTGGAAATCGACAATACCGACGCCGAGGGCCGCCTGATCCTGTGCGATGCCCTCGCCTATGCCAGCGAGCAGCAGCCCGACCTGATCGTGGATTTCGCCACGCTCACCGGCGCCGCCCGTGTCGCGCTGGGACCGGACCTGCCGGCGCTGTTCGCCAATCGCGACGAGGTGGCCCAAGCCGTGCTTGCCGCCGGCCTCGAAGTCGACGACCCGCTGTGGCGCCTGCCGCTGTGGCAGCCGTACCGGCACATGCTGGATTCCTACCTGGCCGATTGCACCAACAGCGGCGGCGCCGGCCACGCCGGGGCGATCACCGCGGCACTGTATCTCGAACGCTTCGTCGACCCGGCCAGCGCCTGGGTGCACCTCGACACCTATGCCTGGAATGACCGTGCCCGCCCGGGCCGGCCGCAAGGCGGCGAGGCCATGGGCTTGCGTGCGCTGTTCGCCTATCTGAAGCAGCGCTACCCGCGCTGAGCCTGGCGTCAGCGCACGCTGCGGCCAGACCGGAACCCGGCAAGGAATGCCGGGCAGGTATCGGCCGATGCGCTCCCGCGATGGACGGCGGCAACGCACACCGCACCCAAAGCCGGCTCAACGGCTGGCCGGCGGTCTGGCCACTGAAGCGGCAGCGACCGGCGTCGCCGGCACCGCCATCGAAAACTTGCCCTTGTACGGCAGCGCCGCGGCCGCCAGGGCGGGATCGGCCTTGAGCATGCCGACCGCATCGAACAGGATGTGCGCGGTTTCGTCCAGCGGCACGTCCTTGGCATTCTTCGCGTCCTTTTCTTCCTTGAGCTCGCTCTTCAGGCTGCGCTCGTTCGCGTTCAGACCATCGTCGAGTGCAGCATCCTCGTCGACCAGCGCGGCATCGCTGCCGTCGATGGCCTTGTGCCGGGCGCGGAACTCGGCCTGGATCGCCTCGTCCTGCTTGCGCTCGGCTTCGCGCGTGGCGAAATTGAGCGAGATCGACTTCTTGCCGCGCACGACCTTGTACTGGGCAATCTCGTCCAGCATCAGCTTCCATGCCGGCGATGCCGCCACCCGTGCCGCGTGCAGCTCCTGCAGCCGCGGCAGGTAGGCCGAGAAATCCGCCACCGGCTGGTACGGTGCCGGTGCGATGTGCGTCCACGGCAAGGCGTTGTCATAGGTCGACTCGCCAAAGTCCTTGGCGTCGCCATTCTGCGGAAACTCGATGTCCGGCGTGACGCCACGCAGCTGGGTGGAACCACCGGTGATGCGGAAGAACTCCGCGATGGTCATCTTCAGTTCGCCGAACTGCGGCTTGCCTTCGGTGTTGTGGCTGAAACGGTCCAGGTCGACGAGGTTCTGCACCGTGCCCTTGCCAAACGTCGGCTCGCCGATGACCAGACCACGGTGATAGTCCTGCATGGCCGCGGCAAAGATCTCCGAGGCGGAGGCCGTACCGCGATTGACCAGTACCGCCAGGGGCCCGCTCCAGAGCATGCCCGGCTCGTCGTCACCCTGCACGTCGACCTGGCCGCGGGCGTCGCGCACCTGCACCACCGGCCCGGTGTCGATGAACAGGCCGGCCATGGAATCGGCCTCTGCAAGCGAGCCGCCGCCGTCGTTGCGCAGATCGACCACCACGCCCTGCACGCCGTCGGCCTTGAGCTCGACCAGCAGTTTGGCGACGTCACGCGTGGCGCTCTTGTAGTCCTTGTCACCGCGGCTGCGCGCGCTGAAGTCCGAATAGAACGAAGGCAAATCGATGATGCCGATCTTGCGCGTCACCCCGCCGTCGGTGATGTCGATGACCTTTTTCTTGGCCGCCTGCTCCTCGATGCTGACTTTCTTGCGCACCAGGGTGACGGTCTCGTGCTTGCCGTCCGGACCGGAGTCGGCAGGCAAGACCTCCAGCCGCACCGTGGTGTCCTTCTTGCCGCGGATCAGGTTGACCACGTCGTCCAGGCGCCAGCCGATCACGTCGACCATGTTGCCATTGGCACCCTGGCCGACGCCGACAATGCGATCGCCGACCTTGATCTCGCCGGACTTGGCCGCCGGCCCGCCTGGCACCAGCTCGCGAATCTGGGTGTAGTCGTCGCGCGGCTGGAGCACCGCACCGATACCCTCCAGCGACAGCTTCATGGCGATGTCGAAGTTCTCCGCCTGGCGCGGGCCGAGGTAATCGGTGTGCGGGTCGGTGGTCTCGGCGTACGCGCTCATGAAGGTCTGGAACGCGTCCTGGCTGTCGAGCTGCTTGATGCGCTCGATGTAGCCGGTGTAACGCTTCTCCAGCGTCTTGCGGATTTCCGCGTCGCTCTTGCCGGCCAGCTTCAGGCGCAGCCAGTCGTTCATCGTGCGCTTGCGCCACAGCGCTTCCAGTCCGGCCTCGTCCTTTTCCCGCGGCGCGTCCTTGCGGTTGAAGGTATAGGTTTCATTGCCGGAAAAATCGAAGCCCTGCGCCAGCAGGCTGCGCGCGTAGCTCATGTGCGCGACCGCACTTTTCAGGTAGGCGTTGAAGATCGCAAACGGGGCGCTGAGATCCTGGTTCCAGATGGCATCATCGAGCTTGGTCCTGAGCGGCGCGAAGCGCGCCATGTCGGCCTGGTCGAAAAATACCTTCTCGCCATCGAGCAACTTGAAATAGGCATCGTAGATGCGCGCCGACATGGCGTCGTCGAGCGGCTGCGCATCGTAGTGGAAACGGGTAAGGAAGCGCGCCGACAGCTGCGCGGCCTGGGTTTCGTTCTGCGTGGGCTGCAACGGCCACACCGACGCCTTGCGCGTATCGCTGCCGGCACCAAGCTCGGCTGCCGATTGCGCATAGGCGCTTGTCGTTACGGCCAGTGCGAGCAACAGCAGCAAGGTAGGGCGGAATGTCATGGAAGTTCTCAGGCGAACCCGGGTAGGGCGGCAGACCGTTTGTGGGTCAGCCGACAGTAAGGGAAAAATACAGGGGAAACGATGTACAGATTATGGACAGCCTCGGTTTTGCCCAAGTTCCGGCGTCGGGCCGTCCAGCCTGGCACCTGCCGCGTGACTCAATCATTGCCAGGTCGCGGTCGCCTGCCCCGCCTGGCGCCGGATCGTACCGGCGATTGCAAGGCAGCCCGGACCTCACTTGGCCATCCGCAGCAAAGACGTCCGCGCCACACTGGCTTCCCTGGCGGGAAGCCCGGGCAGACGCGGCTCGGCAAGCTGGGGGTGGAATCCGAATCGGGCGCAGAACGCATCGAGCAGCACATCTTCAACGTCCGCCAGCACCGGCGGACCGCCATAGTCTAGCATTTGCGCAACCGCCAAACCCTTGTAACCGCAAGGATCGATGCGCTGAAAAGGTTCCAGGTCCATGGCTACGTTGAAGGCCAGGCCGTGCAGGGTGCAACCCCGGCGTACGCGCAGGCCGAGGGCGCCAATCTTGGCCGTGCCGACGTACACGCCGGGGGCACCCGCGTGGCGCTCGCCGGCGATGCCCCAATGCGCCAGCGTGTCGATCAGCACCTGCTCGATGCCGCGCACCAGATCGCGCACGCCAAGGCCGGCACGACGCAGGTCGAGCAAGGGATAGCCCACGATCTGTCCCGGGCCGTGATACGTCACCTGTCCGCCGCGGTCCACCGGAATGAGCGGAATCGCGCCTGGCGCCAGGACATGTTCCATCCTGCCTGCCTGGCCCAGGGTGAACACCGGGTCGTGCTCGAGCAGCCAGAACTCGTCCGGCGTACCCGCCCCGCGCCGGTCGGTGAAGTCGCTCATGGCCTGCCACACCGGCATATAGGGCTGCCGCCCCAGGCGGCGCACATTCAACTGCCGTGGCATCACAGCGTGTAGCGGACGGCCGGATACGCCCGCAGCGCAGTGTGCGCCGCCTCGTATTGCGCCCGATCATCGCAATGGATGGTGACGGTGACCGAGACGAAATTGCCGGCGCTGGAAATCCGTTGGCGCACGTCCGGGCCGGCCAGTCGCACACCGGCCTGCTCCAGCAACAACGGCACCTGCAATGGCAGGTCGGCATCGCTCGCGCCCACGGCGGTGATCTCGAACTGTCCCGGAAACTGAAAACCGGTAGCCGAGCCCGGCGCCTGGCCTGGCGGCGGCGACGCGCTCATTGACCGACCTTCACCGCCGTGTTGCCGGCAGTTCCACTATGGAACCAGAGCAGGATCGAATCCCACAGACGCGAGAAGAAGCCGCCCTCAGGAGCGTCGGCCACGGCCACCAGCGGCACGCTCTGCAAGGGCTGGTCGCCCAGGGTCACGTGCAGGGTGCCCACTTTCTGGCCCTTCTTGAACGGCGCGATCAAGGTGGCGGGGATGTCCATCGATGCCTTGAGCTTGTCGTACTGGCCGCGCTTGACGGTGATCAGCAGGTCCCGGCTGACCCCCAGGGGCAGCGTGTCGGCCTCGCCCTTCCACAAGCGCGGCGACGCCAGGGCCTTGCCGGCGGCAAACAGCTTGTGCGTCTCGTAGAAGCGGAAACCGTAATTCAGCAAGGCCATGGCCGAGTCGGCGCGGGCCTTCTCGGAGCTCGCGCCCATCACCACCGCGATCATGCGCGAGTCGCCCTGCTTGGCCGATGCCGCCAGGCAGTAGCCAGCCTCGGCAGTGTGCCCGGTCTTGATGCCATCGACGCTCGGGTCACGCCACAGCAAGGTATTGCGGTTGCCCTGCTTGATACCGTTCCACTCGAATTCCTTGATTGCCGAGATGGCGTAGTCCTCCGGGAACTGCAGGATGAGGGCCCGCGACAGGACGGCGAGGTCGCGCGCCGATGCGTAGTGGTCGTCGGCCGGATAGCCCGACGCGTTGACAAAGTGGGTGTTGGTCATGCCCAACTGCTTGGCATACGCGTTCATCAGGCCCGCAAAGGCCTGCTCCGAGCCGGCCGTATGCTCGGCCAGCGCGATCGCGGCGTCGTTGCCGGACTGGATGATCATGCCGTACAGCAAGTCCTTCAGCGGCACCTGGCTACCCAGCTTGAGGAAGCTGGTCGAACCATCGGTGCCGGCGCCGCCACCGCGCCAGGCATGCTCGCTGATGGTGACCGGATCGGTCAGGTGGATGTGGCCGTTGGCGATCTCGGCCGAAACCACGTAGTCGGTCATGATCTTGGTGAGCGAGGCCGGCGCGCGGCGCGCGTCGGGGTTTTTCTCGGCAATGATCTGGCCGGAGGCGTAGTCCATCAGCACCCAGCTCGCCCCGTCGACGTCGGGAGGCGGCGGTACCGGCACTTCCGGCACGGTCGGGCGGGGAACCTGGGGAGCTGGCGTGGGCGCTTGCGCCAAGGCCAGTCCGGCAAGAAAGGTGAACGCAGCGAGCGGAAGCAGCGTGGTGCGAAAAAACTTCATCGGATCATCAGTCCAGTTCGTGGTGCGCTGGTCGACACGCACAGGGTGGAAGGAGGCGCCACACGCAGGGAAACCTTTTCAGTTTACCGCGACTCGCGGGCGCGGCAGTCCCATGGTCACGACCCGTGCACTGACGGCGTCGGCTTGCGCCGCATCGCGCAAGGGACCAAGGCGCACGCGGTGCACGGCGCGACCACCGACATCCACCGCCGTTACCTGCACCGGGGCCAGGCGGGCCTGTTGCAGGCGGTCAGCCACCCGCTGTGCATTGGCGGGATCGGCGAACGCGCCGACCTGCAGGAAGATGCCGGCGGACACCCCGGCACTGACCGCCGCAGGCGCCGCCAGTTCCGCACCACGCCGCGACGGGTCGATGCCGCGGACCTCGACCATGCCCGAACCCTTGGGCCAGATGCCGATCTTCACGGCCGCCGCGTAGGACAGGTCGATGATCCGGCCGGGATGGAACGGTCCGCGGTCGTTGACCCGCACCACCACGCTTTTGCCGTTCTCCAGGTTGGTCACCCGCGCGTAGCTGGGCAGGGGCAGGCTCTTGCTGGCGGCGCTGAACTGGTACATGTCGTATGGCTCGAGGCTGGAGGTCTTGTAGCCATGGAACTTCTCGCCGTAGTACGAGGCCAGGCCGCGCTCGTCATAGCCGCCGGCCGAGGGCAGCACGGTATAAGTCTTGCCGTTGACCGTATACGGCGAGCGGTTGCCGTACAGCGAGCGGGGCTCGACCTTGGGTACGGGCTCGCGCAGCTTGCTGATGTCCGGCGGCTGGCTCGGCACGCTGTCGCGGCGCTGGCGATAGCGCTCGGCCTGGGAACGGCTCAAGTCGTCGCCGGCAACGCCGCCGGCGGGTGTCGGTCCGCTCGAAGGTGCCCGACCTGCCGGCCGCGCGCGATGACTGGCGCAAGCGCCGAGGAACAGGGACAGCGCCCCAACCAGCAGCAGTGCCGCCAACTTCACGATTGGTGATCCCTGGCCTGCACGCCGCCCATGATCGCGTCGGCCAGCTGGCTGACCGCCAGCGCGTACAGCGGACTGCGGTTGTAGCGGGTGATGACGTAGAAGTTCTGGAAGGTGAGCCAGACTTCCTCGCCGTGTTCACCCTGCATGATCTGCAGGCTGCTCGGCAACGCCGGATCCAGCGTCTGCACCGGTGCATAGCCCCAGGCCTCAAGTTGTTCCAGCGGCCAGCGCGGCTGGCTGCCGTCGATCTCGACGCTCTTCGCCGAGGGCTGCCGCTGCGCGCGCGCCGCCACCGGGGCGCCGCTGACCCAACCGTGCTGCTTGAAGTAGTTCGCGACGCTGGCAAAGATGTCCGGCAGCGAGGCCTTCAGGTCGATGCGCCCGTCATCGTCGGCATCCACCGCGAAGTCGCGGATGCTGTCCGGCATGAACTGCGGCCAGCCCTGGGCCCCGGCGTACGAGCCCGTCAGCGTATCCAGCGGGCCGGCCAGGTGGCTGGCCGGCAGCTCCAGCAACACCTTCAGCTCGTTGCGGAAGAACGTTGCCCGCGGCGGGTAGTACAGGCCCAGCGTCACCAGCGCATCCAGCACCTTGTAGCTGCCGGTGATGCGGCCGTAGAACGTTTCCACACCGAGGATGGCGACGATGTATTGCGGGGCGACCCCGTAGCGCTGGCCGATCTGCTCCAGCAACGGCCGATGCCGCAGGTAGAACGCGACGCCCCCGTCGATGCGCTCGCGGGTCAGGAAGATCGGGCGATAGTCCTTCCACGGCTTGGCCTCGGCCGGACGGCTGATCGCATCGATGATGCCCTGCTTGAACTGCGCCTCGTCCAGCAGCGCGTTGAGCTCGGCTGGGCTCTTGCCGCTCGCCTGCGCCACCTCCGCCACCAGCTGCGCCTGCCCCGGGTGTTCGTCGGCCAGCGCCGGCGCGGTGACCCAGGCAAGCGCCAGCGCCAGGCCCGCCAGGGCACGACGAAACTGCCAGCAACGGGCCACAGCCACTGGCTCCACGGCGTCTGGACGACTCACTGACTGCATGCGCAGAGCCTAACATGCCACCGCCGCGCGATTCGAAGTATCCGGCTCACTCGTGGGCCCGGCGATTGGCGTGGATCGACATCAGCATGCCGAAGCCGGTCAGCAGCGACACTGCCGAGGTGCCGCCGTAGCTGACCAGCGGCAAGGGCACGCCGACCACCGGCAGCATGCCGGCGATCATGCCCCCGTTGACGAAAACGTAGACGAAGAACGCCATGCTGATCGCGCCGGCCAGCAGGCGCGAATACGTGCTGCGCGCCTGCATCGCGATCCACAGGCAACGACCGATGATGAACACGTACAAGGCCAGCAGCAGCGCCACCCCCAACAGGCCGAATTCCTCGGCAAATACGGCAAAGATGAAATCGGTGGTGTGCTCGGGCAGGAAATCCAGGCGTGACTGCGTGCTGTGCAGCCAGCCCTTGCCGAAAATCCCGCCCGAGCCCACCGCGATCTGCGACTGGATGATGTGCCAGCCGTTGCCCAACGGATCGGATTCGGGGTTGAGCAGGGTCAGGACGCGGTCGCGCTGGTACTGGTGCAGGAAATGCCAGGCCAGCGGCACCGCGCCGACCGCGGCCGCCAGCAGCAGGCCGATGCGCCACCACGACATGCCGGACAGGAACAGCGCGAACGCGCCGGCCGCCGCCACCAGCAGCGCCGTGCCCAGGTCCGGCTGCTCGGCAATGAGGATCGCCGGCAACGCTATCAGCACGACGGTCACTGCGATGTCTTTCCAGCCGGGCGGGAGGATGCGGCCGTGCAGGTACCAGGCCACCATCATCGGCGTGGTGAGCTTGAGCAGCTCCGCGGGCTGGAAGCGCAGTATGCCGAGATCCAACCAGCGGTCGGCACCGCGTCCTTCGCCAAGTACGGCTACCACCACGAGCAAGCTGCCGCTGAGCAGGTACAGCCACGGCGACCAGGCGCGCAGCACCACCGGCGGTATCCGCGACACCGCCACCAGCAACAGCAGGCCGAGCAGCAGGCGGCCAGCCTGACCTGCCACCATCGATACGTTGCCGTCGCTGGCGCTGTACAGGGTCGCCAGGCCGAGCAGGGCCAGCAGCAACAGGCTGCTGGCCAGCGGCAAGTCGATGCGCGGACGGGTGAAGAAGCGCTGCGCGAAGCGTGCTCCGCGCACCCGCCAGGCCTCGATCACGGCTGCGCCCCGCCAGCAACCACCTGCGGCAGCGACCGGGCCGCCGTTTCCGCGGGAGCCGCAGCCCGCTGCGGTGACGGGGCCAGGGGCGGCCGTGCGGCGGGCGCGCGTACCGGCCCACTGAGCGACGTCGCATCCTGCAGCCGCTGGGCGCCAATCAGGCTGCCGCCGTGCAGGTTCAACCATACGTCCAGCATGCGCCGCACGATCGGCCCGGCATCCGCGGCCCCCCAGGCCCCGGCTTCCAGCAGCACGGCAATGGCAATCTGCGGGTTGTCTGCCGGAGCATAGGCGACGAACCAGGCCCGGTGCCGGGTGGCCAGGTAGGCGGTGTTCTTGTTGGTGTCATAGGCATCCGTGGTGCGCGAATAGCGCTCGGCCGTCCCACTCTTGCCGGCAATCGCGTAGGGGAAGCCAGCATTCAAACCACGACCGGTGCCGGCGGTCATCACCGCCCGCATGCCCTCGTCGATCACGTTCCAGTCCTTGGGGTTCTTGATCAGCGACGACCCGGTGGGCGGGTTGGCCAGCGGCCTGGGCTGCTCCTCGCCGGTGCTCCGGGTGGCCATCACCAGGCGCGGCGCGTGGGCGACGCCGTGATCGGCCAGGGTCGCCAGCGCATGGGCGAGCTGCAGCGGCGTCACCGCCCAGTAGCCCTGGCCGATGCCGGCAATCACGGTCTCGCCCGGGAACCACGGGTTCTTGTCGTGCGCCGCCTTCCAGGCCCGCGAAGGCATCACCCCGGTGGACTCGCCGAGGGTGTCGATGCCGGTCTGGGCGCCGAAACCGAAACGCCCCATCCAGGCGCTCAGCCGGTCGATGCCCATATCCAACGCCAACTTGTAGAAGTAGGTGTTGGTCGACAACTGGATGGCCCGCACCATGTTCACCGTACCGTCGCCGTCGCGATGGTCGTCGCGATAGCATCGCGGATTGCCGGGCAGGCAGAACTTGCCGGTCGAGAGCACGGTGTCCTGCGGGGTACGCAGGCCGTACTCCAGGCCGCCAAGCGCCAGGAACGGCTTGATCGTGGAACCGGGCGGATAGCTGCCAGCCAGCGCACGGTTGAACAAGGGCTTGGCCTGGTTGCCGGTGAGTGCGCTGTAGTCGGCGTGGCTGATGCCGTTGACGAACAGGTTGGGGTCGAACGTGGGCACGCTGACCATGGCCAGCACCTGCCCGTTGCGCGGGTCGATGGCCACGGCGGCGCCGGGCCGCCCGTCGAACGCCGCCTCGGTAGCCTTCTGCAGCCGCGCATCAATGCTCAGGTACAAGTTGTTGCCCGGGATCGGCGGATGGGTTTCGAGTACACGCTGCGTGCGGCCGTCGGCATTCACCTCGACCAGCTCGTAGCCCGGCTTTCCATGCAGGCTGTTTTCGTAGGCGCGCTCCAGGCCGATGCGCCCGATGTGGCTGGTGCCCTTGTAGCGCGCCGGATCGAGCTGCTTCAGGTCGTCGGCATCGATGCGCCCGACGTAGCCCAGTACATGCGCAAACTCCTCGCCCAGCGGGTAATGGCGGATCATGTACGGCACCACGTCCACGCCGGGGAAGCGCCAGCGGTTGACGGCGAAGCGGTCGATTTCATCCTCGGTGAGGTGCATTTTCAACGGCACGCTGTCGAACCGTCGGCTCTGCTTGAGCAGGGCGTGAAACGCGTCCAGGTCGTCCTTGCCGAGCGGTACCACCGCACCGAGCTCACGCAGGGTGGTCGACAGGTCCTTGACCTGCTCGGGCACCACTTCCAGGCGGAACGCCGGCACGTTGTCCGCCAACAGCACGCCCCTGCGGTCGTAGATCAGCCCGCGTGCCGGTGGCAGCACGACCGGCTTCACCCGGTTGTCCATGGCACGCGTGGCGAACTCGTCATAGCGCGCGATCTGCAGGTACGCGAAGCGGCCCAGCAACGCCACCAGGGCCAGCACGATCAGCCCGAACCCGGCCAGCGCCCGGCGCCGGAAGCTGGCGCTTTCGTGCTGTGCGTTCTTGACGGATGCGCGCCACGTGCTCATTGGATCCGAGCCCGTACGCGAAGGTCGTCAAGCAGAAGGAACACGAACGGCCAGAGCGCCGCACCAACCACCGGTGAGAGCCACCAGCTGGCCGGGGGCAGGGAGCCGCCAGACAACATGCGCACGATCAACAACAACAGGCGATCATTCAACAACAGGGCCAGCACCGCAGCGGTGAGCTGCCACATCGGGAACAGCCGCAAGCGTGCGCGGAAGCGCGTGGCGATGAAAACCAGGGCACACAGGCGCAGCGCCTGCTCGCCCAGCACCATGCCCACCAGCACGTCGGCCACGAGTCCCAGCACGAACGCCAACCCCAGCGTGACGCGGCCCTCCGACTCCAGCGTCCAGTACAACAGCACCAGGGCGGGCCAGTACGGTTTGGACGGCTCAAGCGCATCCGGCAGCGGTATCAGCATGAGCAGCAGCGAAAGCACCAGCGTTCCGCCAAACCACCAGTTGCCGGCGTGCGGGCGGCTCACAGCCGCGCTCCGGAAGTCGGCCTTGCCGCCGCTGCGGGCGCGGCACCGGCGCGTTCGGGCGGAACATGGCCAACCGCGCCGCTGCCGGACGCCGGCGCGAGGTCGGCGGGCGGTCCAGCAGGCTTCTCCGGCGCCGGCGGCCCCTGGGGATCGGCCAGGTCATGCAGCAGCAGCACGTCGTCGGCGCGATCCATGTCGGCCGCCGGCGTGGCTTGCGCCAGGAGGAACGCACCACCTGGCGCGGGCTGCACACTGCGGATGGTGCCGGCGGGGAACCCGGAGGGGAAGCGCCCACCGATGCCCGAGGTCAGCAGGCGGTCGCCGGCACGCACGTTTGCCGCCAGCGGCAGATCCGGCAGGGTCAAGCTGCTGCCGTCACGCGAGCCGTAGGCGATCGTGCGCACGCCGGTACGCTCCACCACCACCGGCAGGGCGTGGGTCGGGTCGGTGATCAGCATGACCACCGAGGTGGTCGGCAGCACCTCGCTCACCTGGCCCAGGACCCCGTGCGCGTCGATGACCGGCTGGCCGGGCGTGACCCCGTCGCGAGCCCCTAGGCTGAGGGTAAGGCGATAGCGGAATGCTCCCAGGTCCACGCCAATCACGTGGGCCAGTTGCACCTTGAGCTCCAGGCTGTGGCTGGTGTCCAGCAGCTGCTTCAGGTGCGCATTCTGTTCGGCCACTGCTGCCATGCGGTTCAACTTGGCATTGGCCAGCAGCAGGTCCTCGCGCAGGCGCTGGTTCTGGCCGGTCAGGGATTGCCGGTCGGCAAAGGCGGTGGCCAGCATGCGCACGCCTGCCGAAGGCAAACCGGCCAGCCGGTACACCGGCTCGACCACCAGGGCCGCGCTGTTGCGCACAGCCCATAACCAGCCGTTGCGCTGATCGAGCACCATCAGCACCAGAGCCAGGGCCAGGTACATGATCAAACGCAGCGTCCCGGCGGGATTGCCGGCGAACAGCGGCGAGGATTCATCCCGGGTGCGTGCCATCACGCCTCCGCGCAGCGCGCACTATTCGGGTGCGAAGAAATCGCTGCCATGCTTGTCGATCAATTCCAGTGCCTTGCCGCCACCGCGCGCCACGCAGGTCAGGGGATCATCGGCAACCTGCACGTGCAGCCCGGTCTCCTCGGACACCAGCCGGTCGAGGTCACGCAGCAAGGCGCCGCCACCGGTCAGCACGATGCCGCGCTCGGCGACGTCCGAACACAATTCAGGCGGAGTCTGCTCCAGGGCGGACTTGACCGCCGCCACGATGCCGGCAAGCGGTTCGTGCAGCGCTTCCAGGATCTCGTTGGAGTTGATGGTGAACATGCGCGGCACGCCCTCTGCAAGGTTGCGCCCGGAGATCTCCATCTCCTTGACCGCGTTTTGCGGGAACGCGCAGCCGATCTGCTCCTTGATCCTCTCGGCCGTGGACTCGCCGATCAAGGTGCCGTGGTTGCGCCGCACGTAATTGATGATGGCCTCGTCGAAGCGGTCGCCACCGACCCGTGCCGACTGCGAATAGACGATGCCATTGAGCGAAATCACCGCCACTTCCGACGTGCCACCGCCAATGTCCAGCACCATCGCCCCGCGTGCCTCGTGCACCGGGATACCGGCGCCGATGGCGGCCGCCATCGGCTCCTCGATCAGGAACACGTCACGGGCACCGGCACTCTCCGCCGACTCCTTGATGGCGCGGCGCTCCACCTGGGTCGAACCACACGGCACGCACACCAGCACCCGCGGGCTCGGTCGCAGGAAGCGCGACTTGTGCACCTGCTTGATGAAGTGCTGCAGCATCGCCTCGGTCATGGTGAAATCGGCGATGACCCCGTCCCGCATCGGCCGGATGGTCGCGATGTTGCCCGGGGTGCGGCCCAGCATGTGCTTGGCTTCCGAGCCTACCGCCGCAATGGTGCGCGGGCCGCCGGGACCACGGTCCTGGCGAATGGCCACCACTGACGGCTCGTTGAGCACGATGCCCTGCCCACGCACGTAGATCAGCGTATTTGCCGTGCCAAGGTCGATGGAGATGTCGTTGGAGAAAATTCCGCGAAATTTCTTGAACATGAGTCGGCCGTGCCCGGCTGAAGGTAGCTGGCCAGTCTAGTCAGCGGCAGCGCTGCGCGCAAGGACGAAACGACCAAGAATGTGTTGTACAACACGCAGATATGCGCAATTGATCCGATCCAGAGTGACGTTCCGGCGGCGCCGGCGGATCGGCAATCTGGCTCTCCGGTTATGATCGGGAGCTTTGGGCCGACGCCCGGTTGCGAAGCACGCCCGGTGTCCGCTCTCCCATCACCACAACAGAGGCCATCTGCCCACCATGCCTGCCGTCATCTGCGGATCACTCGCCTACGACACCATCATGGTGTTCCAGGACCAGTTCAAGAACCACATCCTGCCCGATCAGACGCACATCCTCAATGTGTCGTTCCTGGTGCCGCAGATGCGTCGCGAGTTTGGCGGCTGCGCAGGCAACATCGCCTACAACCTGAAGCTGCTCGGTGGCGACCCGCTGCCCGTTGCCGCCGTCGGGCGGGACTTCGCCCCCTACCGGCAACATCTGGAGCAGTGCGGCGTGCGCCTCGACCACGTGCTGCAATTGGACGACCAGTTCACGCCACAGGCTTTCATCACCACCGACCTGGACAACAACCAGATTACCGCCTTCCACCCCGGCGCCATGTCCAGCGCGCACTTGAACCATGTGAGCGACATCCCAGACATCGATCTCGGCATCGTGGCCCCTGACGGCCGCGAGGCCATGCTGCAGCACGTCGACGAGTTTGCTGCACGCGGCGTTCCGTTCATCTTCGATCCCGGACAGGCCATGCCGTTGTTCAACGGCGAGGAATTCCGATCCATGGTGGACAAGGCCAGCTACGTCATCGTCAACGACTATGAGTCCCAGCTATTGCAGG
>JAFKMZ010000030.1:0-1161 GCA_017305055.1 Lysobacterales bacterium | reverse complement strand
CCCAGCTATTGCAGGCCAGGACCGGCTGGAGCGCGGACGAAATCGCCTCACGCGTGCAGGCCTACATCGTCACCAAGGGCCCGGCTGGATCCGAGATTCAAACCGGCCATGAGCTCGTGCGCATCCCCGCCGCGCGGGAAGCCGCGGCCGTCGATCCCACCGGTTGCGGCGACGCCTACCGCGCCGGAGTCATTTTCGGTCTGCTGCGCGGTGAAACTTGGCCCACCATTGGCCGCATCGCCTCGCTCATGGGGGCGCTCAAACTTGCCAGCCCTGGCACCCAGAACCAGCATTTCACCTACGCCGATTTCGCCGCAGAGTTCCAATCCCAATTCGGCCACCCGCTGGCCTGAGCGGACCGCGATCAGCGGTCGCCCCGCAACGGCCACATAGGCGAAGGCCTCCCCTGACGGGGAGGCCTTCCAGGACAAAGCCCCTGGCGGTGACCTGTTGCGGACCGCGACCCGCGGTCACGGCCACAACTTGCACATAAACGAAAGCCTCCCCTGACGGGGAGGCCTTCTAGGATAAAGCCCCTGGCGGTGACCTACTCTTGCATGGCAAAGCCACACTACCATCGGCGCATGCGCGTTTCACTTCTGAGTTCGGGATGGAATCAGGTGGTACCACGCCGCTATGGCCGCCAGGGAGAGGGTTGAAGCAGCGCATCCGCGCCCGCCCCAATCTGGTTGAAGCCCTTTCTTTTTTGAAGAGTCCGCCACGGATGGTGGGCTTTTGCTCTTCGCGAAAAGGACTTCGCGTAAAGTACATGTAAACGAGTGACAAGCGTCGTGGTGAATTGAATTTCTGGGAAGTGCCTGAAAACAAAGCAACTTGGGGTTATATGGTCAAGCCGCACGGCTCATTAGTATCAGTTAGCTCAACGCATTGCTGCGCTTCCACACCTGACCTATCAACCACCTGGTCTTGATGGTGCCTTTAGGAGAGTCAAGCTCTCGGGAGATCTCATCTTGGGGCGTGCTTCCCGCTTAGATGCTTTCAGCGGTTATCACTTCCGTTCATAGCTACCGGGCAATGCCATGGGCATGACAACCCGAACACCAGCGGAACGTCCACTCCGGTCCTCTCGTACTAGGAGCAGCCCCCCTCAAATCTCCAACGCCCACGACAGATAGGGACCGAACTGTCTCACGACGTTCT
>JAFKMZ010000037.1 GCA_017305055.1 Lysobacterales bacterium | reverse complement strand
GCAGGATCTGTCGCGTCGCGCGTTCATGCATTTGCAGTGCACGCCGGACAGCGACGTGGCGCTGTTGAACGCGATGGCCTACACCATCATCCACGAAGGCCTGGCCAACGAGGACTTCATCGGCGCCCACACCGAAGGCTTCGAGGACCTGCGTGACCACCTGCAGGCCTACAGCCCGGAGGCCATGGCCCCGGTCTGCGGCATTGCCGCCGAGGAGCTGAAGCGGGCGGCGCGCACGTATGCGACCGCCAGGAACGCCATGATCATCTGGGGCATGGGTTCGTCGCAGAGCCAGCACGGTTCGGACAACGTCCGCTGCATCATCACCCTGGCGTTGCTCACTGGCCAGATCGGGCGGCGCGGTGCCGGCCTGCATCCGATCCGCGGGCAGAACAACGTCCAGGGTGCTTCCGACATGGGCCTGATGCCAAGCGACTACCCGGATTACCAGAAGGTGACCGACCCGGCGGTACAGGCGCGGTTTGAAAAGCTGTGGGGTTGCCGGCTCAGTGCGGAGAAGGGCCTGACCTCGATGGAGATGATGGACCACGCCGTCGCCGGTGACGTCAGGGGCATGTACATCATGGGCGAGAATCCGGCCATGTCCGACGCCAACGCGTACCACGCGCGGCAGGGGCTGGCGAACCTCGAACACCTGGTGGTGCAGGATATTTTCCTGACCGAGTCGGCCTTCCAGGCCGACGTGGTCCTGCCGGCCAGTGTGTATTGGGAAAAGACCGGCACCTTCACCAATACCGACCGCTGGGTCCAGCTTGGCCGCAAGGCGGTGGATCCACCCGGCGATGCGCGCCAGGACCTGTGGATCATCCAGGAGCTGGCGCGGCGCCTCGGCCTGGACTGGAACTATGCCGGCCCGGCGGACGTGTTTGCGGAGATCCGCCAGGCCTCCGACAACATGGCCGGTATCACCTGGGAGCGGCTGGAGACGGAAAGTGCGGTGGTGTGGCCGTGCCGCAAGGAAGGCGACCCGGGCGAGGCGGTCATGTTCACTGACGGGCGGTTCAACCGCCCGCATGGCCGCGCGCTGTTTGTGCCATGCGAGATCGTCGAGCCCGATGAGCGCCCGGATGCCGAGTACCCGTTCGTGCTGTTGACCGGCCGGGTGCTGGAACACTGGCACACCGGGGTGATGACGCGGCGCTCGCGGGTGCTGGATGCGCTCGAGCCCGATCCCGTGTGCCATCTGTGCCCCGGGGACCTGCTGGAACTCGGCATCGAGGCGGGCGAGCTGGTCACCCTGGAAACCCGCCGAGGTACCATCACCGCCTATGCGCGGGCCGATGCCAAGCTGGCCCGGCACAATGTGTTCATGCCGTTCTGCTACTACGAGGCGGCGGTCAACCTGTTGACCAATCCGACCCTGGATCCGGAGGCCAAGATTCCGAGCCTGAAGTATTGCGGGGTGCGGGTGCGCACTGGCGGCACAGCCGGTATCCGCAGCGGCTTTGCCACCCAGCAGGCGCATGCCGCGGGCGCGGCAAACTGACGGCCCATGTGCGACGGGCCATCCGCCCAGCGTCGGGAATTGGCGGCGGCGTCCCCGTCTGCCGCTACGATGTCCGGTCACGACTCGTGGTGATGCGCTGAGCGGGAGTGGATGCGATGGATGGTCTGGGAGCCTCGTTGCTCACCGCGGTCGACCTGATCGTTCACCTGGACCGCGAAATGGTCCAGATCATCGTGCTCACCTTCCAGGTGAACGTGCTCGCCGCGCTGATTGGCTGCGCCATCGCCTTTCCCCTTGGCGCGGCGGTGGCGGTGCTCCGGTTCCCCGGCCGCGGGCTGGCCATTGCCCTGCTCAATGCGGGCATGAGCCTTTCCGGCGTGGTGATCGGCCTGGTGGTCTACCTGATCCTGTCGCGCTCGGGCCCCCTGGGCGGCTGGGGGCTGCTGTTCTCGCCAACTGCCATGGTGATCGCCCAGGTGGTCATGATCACGCCGATCGTGGCGGCGCTCACCTGCCAGACCGTGGCCGACCTGGACCAGAAATACGACGAGCAGCTGCGCTCGCTGGGTGCCGGGCGCCTGCGCAAGATGCTGACCCTGCTCTGGGATGGCCGTTTCAGCCTGGTCACCGCGGCGCTGGCGGGCTTCGGCCGCGCCCTGGCCGAGGTGGGTACGGTGATGATCGTGGGCGGCAACATCGCCCACCATACCCGCGTGATGACCAACGCCATCATGCTGGAAACGGACAAGGGCGATCTGCCGCTTGCGGTCGCGCTGGGTATCGTGCTGCTGCTGCTGACCCTCGTGGTCACACTGTTGATCGAGGGTGTGCGTGAAGTGGCGAGTCGGCGCTATGCGTAGTGCGTCCGCCGCCGATGCCCCCCCGGAGCCGACGGTCTTGCGCATCCCGAGGCATGCGCACTCCCTGCCCCTGGCGGTCACCGACCTTGGCTACCGCGTGGACGGCCGGGAGCTGCTTGCCGGGGTCTCGTTCGTCGTGAAGGCGGGCAGTTTCAACATCATCCTTGGGCCCAATGGCGCCGGGAAAAGCCTGTTGCTGCGTTTGTGCCACGGCCTGTTGCGACCGCACGCCGGCGAGGTCACCTGGGGCGACATGTCGCCCGACGAGGCGCGTCTGTGGCACGCCATGGTGTTCCAGCGTCCGGTCATGCTGCGCCGCCCGGTCGCGGCCAACGTGACCTATGCGCTGCGTTTACGCGGGGTATCCAGGGCCCAGTGCCGGCAGCGGGTGCGCGAGGCGCTGCAGGCGACCAACCTGCTGCAGCTGGCGCGTGCGCCGGCGACGCGGCTGTCGGGAGGGGAGCAGCAACGCCTGGCGCTTGCGCGCGCCTGGGCGCTGCAGCCGGAGGTGCTGCTGCTCGACGAGCCGTGTGCCAACCTGGATCCGCGCTCCACGCTCGACATCGAGACCCTGCTGCGTGCGTTGCATGCACGCGGCACCACGGTGGTCATGAGCACGCACGATCTGGCCCAGGCGCGACGCCTCGGCGAGCGCGTGCTGTTCCTCAACCGCGGGCGGCTGGTCGAGGACGCGGGTGCCGAGAATTTTTTTGCCAGGCCGCAAAGCCCTGACGCGCGGGCGTTCCTGGATGGCAAACTGTTGGCCTGAGCTGCACGGAGGGTGCTGATGCGTGGACAAGATTGGGTGCGCGGCATGCTCGCCGTCGTTCTGCTGTTCGGATGTGCGGTCTTGCCGGCGCTGGCGGCGCGGGACGGGGTCCTCACCGTCGCCTCGACCACGGACATGCAGAACTCCGGCCTGTATGACTGGTTGTTGCCGAGGTTCAAGGCGGCCTCCGGCATCGAAGTGCACGTGATCGCGGTCGGTACCGGCGCGGCGCTGGATCTCGGCAAGCGCTGCGATGCCGACGCGGTCCTGGTGCACGCCAAGCCCCAGGAGCTGGCGTACGTGGCGGCCGGCTACGGTATCGAACGGCATGACCTGATGTACAACGATTTCGTCATCGTGGGCCCGGCCGCCGATCCGGCGCACATCGACGGCATGCACAGCGCCGTGGCTGCGCTGGCGAGGATCCACCACGACCAGGTCCCGTTCCTGTCGCGCGGCGACAACAGCGGCACCAACATCAAGGAACTGGCGCTGTGGAAGGCGGCCGGGCTCGATCCTGCGCCAGCCAGTGGCACCTGGTACCGCGAAACCGGCACCGGCATGGGGCCGACCCTGAACACCGCGCGTGCGATGGACGGCTATACGTTGACCGATCGCGCGACCTGGATCAGCTTCAGGAACAAGGGCGACCTGAAGGTGCTGGTGCAAGGCGACCCGGAACTGCTCAACCAGTACGGCGTGATGCTGGTCAACCCAAAACGCTGCCCACGCGCCCGGATCGACCTGGCGCGGAGCTTCCGGGATTGGCTGATTTCCAACCCAGGCCAGCAGGCCATCGCGTCATTCCGGCTGAAGGGCGAGCAG
>JAFKMZ010000029.1 GCA_017305055.1 Lysobacterales bacterium | reverse complement strand
ACCCATTCGTTCAGCCCGATGGGGCGGCAGGACGCGCTCAAGGCGCTGGAGCGTACCAAGGGCATGATGATCTCCTCCGGCGACAAGGCGTTCAGCCAGATCGCCGAGCTCGACCAGGCCATGGACCACCTGGCCTCCGGTGAGTTCGTGCTCGGCGAATACCACTTTTCCATGGCCGTCCATGCGGCCAGCCAGGAGGCCCTCGCGCGACATATCGCGAGCGCCCGGGCCGAGCTGTCCAATGCCGGCTTCGTCTCGGTCAAGGAGGACCTCGCCGTCACCGCAGCGTTCTACGCCCAATTCCCCGGCAACTGGTGTTGCCGCACGCGGCTGGCGAACCTGAGTTCGCTGAACTTCCTCGGCCTGTCGCCGCTGCACAATTTCGCCACTGGCAAGGAACGGGACAACCCCTGGGGTCCCTGCGTGACCACACTGCAGACCACCAATGGCCAGGCCTACTACTTCAATTTCCACGCCACGCAAGCGGCGGAAAACGCGCTGGGCGAGAAGGCGCTCGCCAACACCATGGTCATCGGCAAATCGGGTACCGGCAAGACGGCGCTGATCAATTTCCTGCTCAGCCAGACGCAAAAGTTCGACCCCGCTCCCACCATCTTTGTCTTCGACAAGGACCGCGGCGCCGAGATTTTCGTGCGCGCCTGCGGCGGCAACTACCTGGCGCTGGAGAATGGGAAGCCCACTGGGTTCAACCCGTTCCAGTGCCGAGGCGACGAAGCCGACCGGCAATTCCTCGCCGAGCTGGTCAAGCTGCTGGCCGGCAAGGACCGCTACAGCGCGCGCGAGGAGGAGGACATCTTCCGCGCTGTGGGCAACATGCTGGATACGCCGGCACCCCTGCGCTCGATGACGAATTTCCAGAAGAGCCTGCCGAACATGGGCGACGATGGCCTGTTCATCCGCATGCGCAAGTGGACCGCGGGCAATGCGCTGGGTTGGGTGTTCGACAACCCAGTCGACGGCATCGACCTGGGAAGGGCGCCGATCATCGGCTTCGACTACACCGAGCTGATCGACAACCCCGAGGTACGGGTGCCAGTCGTCCACTACCTGCTGCATCGGCTGGAGGCCCTGATCGACGGACGCCGGCTGATCTACGTGATGGACGAGTTCTGGAAGATCCTCGACGGGGGCGACGGGCTCAAGGAGTTCGCCAAGAACAAGCAGAAGACCATCCGCAAGCAGAATGGCCTGGGCATCTTCGCCACCCAAAGTCCCGAGGATGCACTGGCCAGCGATATTGCCGCGGCGCTCATCGAGCAGACCGCCACCATGATCCTGCTGCCAAACCCCAACGCCAGCCGGGCGCACTACGTCGACGGGCTGAAGCTGACGGAGGCCGAATACCAGGTCGTCGCCAGCCTGGACGAGCGCTCGCGCTGCTTCCTGGTCAAGCAGGGCCACGCCAGCGCGCTGTGCAGGTTGAACCTGCACGGCCTGGATGACGCCTTGGCCGTGATCGCCGCCTCCACCGACAACATCGCGATCCTGCACCAGGTGTTGGCCGCATGCGCCGACGCCAACGGCGTGGCGATCGATGAGCTGCAGCCCGGACAATGGCTGCCGCGGTTCTACGCCAGTCGCAAGGGCAGCGGCAAGCAGGCATCCGAAACGCCCGACCCAACCAGAATGCCGACCGTTCGCGCAGCGTACGCTGCCGGCCATTGACCCGGAGGAGCCATGCACCCCGCCGCCCCATGGGCAACACCCCGCGCACGATTCATGCCCCGCGGCCTGCTTGCGCTCGGTCTGGCAGCCACCATCGCAACCATTGGTACCGCCGGCGCCCAGGTGCTCGTCGCCGACCCCACGAGCGTCGCTTCCAACCAACAGGGCTTCGCCACGCAGCTGGCCAAGACCATCGAACAATACGCCAAGCAAGTCCAGCAGTACGCCACCCAGCTGCAGCAATACCAGCAGCTGTTGTCCAGCGTGGGCAGCCTCAGCAATGGCCTGTCGCTCGCCCCCAGCCAGTTGCAACCGGTCACGGATACCGCCGCGCTGATCCAGGGCAAGTGTCCCGGCGCGGCGAGTCCGTCCGGCCTGGTCAGCAGCCTCATGGACAGCATGTCCTCGCTGCTCACCCAGCCCATCAGCGGGACCCAGCAGGCACTGTGCGCACAGATCGTCAGCATGCAGATCGACAAGTACAACCGGACCGTCGACCTGCTCGCCCGGCTGCACGGCTACGCCGGCCAGTTTCAGCAGGTGGAGGATCTCGCCAACGCCATCAGCACGCTGGCCGATACCGGGCGCGTGTCCACCCAGGTACAGAAGTACGCCAGCGCCCTCGACACCGAGATGGCGGACTGGCAGGCGCAGATGCAGGCCGACGACGCCGTCATCGCGACACTGCAAAGCCAGCAGGCGATCCTCAGCCACCTGGCACTCAGGGGCAGCAACACCGTCCTCGGCAACGTCGTCCAGGCGGCGGCTTTCGCCGCCGCGTTCAACTGACCGGCGCGGCGGTCCACGGCAAGCCGGTCGACCGCCACCGCAACCCGGAGAGCTGCCATGGGCTTCGTTTACTTCGTGCTGATCTACAACTGGCTGAGTGATCGCATCGACACGTTCGGCATGAGTCTGATGGCGACGTTCATGACCTGGGCCAGCGCCGTGGCGCTCGTGTTCGTGACGCTGTGGATCCTGACCCAGGGCTACCGCATGATCACCGGGCAATCGCGCGAATCGATGATGGCGCTGGTACTGGGCATGACCCGGGTGGCGATCATCGTCAGCGTGGCCACCACCATGAGCATCTTCGGTACCAGTCTGCTCGACCTGTTCAGCACCGAGCTCAGCACCGGCATCAACCAGATGTTCACCGGCGACAACAGCACCGCCGCGCAGACCATCGATGACAACCTGGCCTGGTCCCAGCTTGCGCTGGCGGCGATCGATACCGTGCAGACCGCACCCGGCGACACCGAAACCATCGCCCAGAAAAGCCACGCACTGCTGATGGCCGGACTGGGCACCGCCAGCCCGCCCATGGCGGCCGCGGCGATGCTGCTCCTGTACAAGTTCGCACTCGCCCTGTTCATCGGGCTCGGACCGCTCTTCATCCTGTGCCTGATCTTCGAGCAGACCCGATCACTGTTCCAGCGCTGGCTGCTGTACGGCATCGGCACCCTTTTTTCCATGGCCGTGCTGGCCTTCGTCAGCTCGCTGGTGCTGCAGCTGTCGCTGCGCGTGGCCGCCGCACTGTGGAGTGCCAACATCGTCAACGCCGTCACCGGGCTCGGGGCCGAGGGCTACTCCACCCAGGCGCTGCAGCAAGGCGGAGTCGGCTTGCTGCTGACGGTGTTGATCATCTCGGTACCGCCCATGGCGGCAACGTTCTTCCAGGGGACGCTGGGGCAGTTCATGTATTTCTCGGCCTTTGGCGGCGGCGCGGCAAACCGCCCCGGCCCGCAGGGGCAACCGCCGGGCAGCTATGCCGACTACAACCGCACGCAGTCGCCGGCAAGCATAGCGACTGGCAGCTTCGGCACAGCGTCCAGCAATGCCGTGCCAGGCCAAATGAACCACGGCATGCGTGGCGCCATTGCTCCCCCCGCCAGCCACCCCGACGCCATCAAATACCGCGCTTGAGGACGCCACGCCATGCATACCCGCCGCACGCCATGCACCATCCGCAGGCACGCCATGCGCGTGCGCGTCCTCGACTTCGCGCTGGGTGCGGCGATCGCTGCACTCATGGTCATCGCCCCGCTCCGCGCGCAAGGCGTGGATCCATGCACGGTGTATACCTGTATGGCCGGCGTCTCCGGCGCAGGGGCCACCGGCGGTCCGGCCTGCGCGCCGGCGCTGGCCTTTTGGCACGTGGCGCTGGCCGTGTACAGCCCGCTGTTCAATCCGCCAGCCAGTGCTGCACGGCGCGGAAGCTATCTCAGAACCTGCCCGGGCGCCAGCGACGCCAGCAACGCCGCCATCCTCGAGGCAATCATGGCTGCCTGGGGCTGGGTGCCGTAGCCGATGCCGGCACTGGTTCAAGCAGCCAGCAGGTGATCCACGCCGCAGACCTGGGCCAACGTACGCATATTATCCGGCGCATGGGCCAGGCGCAGCTCCCGTCCGGCAGTGGAAGCCTCACCCAGTACCACCAGCAGGCAGGCCAAGCCGGCGCTGTCCACGTGGGCAAGACCGGACAAGTCCAGCGTGCCGGGCTGCGGGCCGGCAGACAAGGCCGCCTGCAGCGCCAGCAAGGCCTGTCCGGCGGTAGCAAAGCCCAACACTCCGCGCAGCGCCAGGGTGTCGGACGCGTGCGTCTCGACGACAAAGCCGGGCGTCGGCTGCGACGTGCTCACTTGCCCTGGACGCCCTCGGCGTCCATCGCCTTCAGCGCGTTCGCACCCTGGGTCTGCAGGTTCTTGATCAGCTGCGCGATGCCCACCTTGCGAATCTCGGCATCGACCTGGTTGCGATAGTTGGTGATGTAGGAGATACCCTCGATGATCACGTCGTAGGCTTTCCAGTCACCACTGCGGCTCTTGCGGAATGCGTAGTCCACCGACAGGGTCTTGCCATCGTCCAGCACGACCTGGGTACGCACCACGGTGCGCTTGTCGTTCAGGCTGCCGCTGAACGGCAGCACCTTGACGCTGCCCTTGGTGTAGTTGAGCAGGCCCTCGGCGTAACGATGGGTGATCGAGTTGTAGAACGCCTTGGCGAACTGGTCGCGCTGCTCCGGCGTCGCTTCCCGCGCATGCATGCCAAGCACCAGGATCGATGCGTAGTCGATGTCGAAATGCGGCAGGAAAATCTGATCGATCACCCCAATCAGCTTCTCCTTGTCGGCCTTCAACTCCGCACGATGTCCGTCGATCGCCGTCGCCAGCTGGTCGGCAATGGACTGCACGACCTGCACCGGTGTCTGCACCGCAGTCGCCTCGGCCGGTGCCGCCTGCTCCGCCTGGGCCAATGCCGGTATGCCAAACGCGCCCGCGGTGGCCAGTGCCGCAATCAACAACCATTTACCTGACATGGGACACTCCTTGAAAAGCGTATGAAGCCCACCCGTCGGTCAATGCTGGCGGCTGCCAGTCTTCCCGGCGCCGGTTGCAGGCTTCTCGCCAGGTGCGCCATTGACCAGGAACTTGCCGATGAGGTCTTCCAATTGCATCGCCGACTGGGTGAGGATCATCTCGTCACCCTGGACCAGCATGTCGGGCGAACCGCCCGGCTGGATCGCAACATACTGGGTGCCAATCAAACCGCTGGTGAACACCGCGGCGGCCGAATCGTCCGGAATGTGGTCATAACGCTTGTCGATGGCCAGGATCACCTTGGCGTCCAGCTTGAGCGGATCGACCCGCACCGACTGCACCACGCCAATCGGCACCCCGGCCATTTTCACCGGCGCGCCGGGCGAGAGTGCGCCGACATTGGTGAAGCTGGCGCTGACCGTATACGTGCCACCCAGGTTGTCGGCCACGCCGCCGGCGCCAAAGAACTTGCCCAGCATCTCCTCCAGCTGCTGTGCCGGCTTGGTCAGGGCGATGGTGCCGCCGGGCTCCAGCGCCTGCTTGGCCGTGCCGTACTCGATGCCGATGTACTGGTCGCCGAGCAGGCCGCTGGTGAAGACGGCAGCCACCGAATCGCGCGGAATGTCCTGGTACTTGCGGTCGATCGCCAGCTTCACGTCGGCCACATCGCTGCCCGGTATCAGCGCGATCGACTGCACCTGGCCGATGCGCACGCCGGCAATCTTCACCGGCGCGCGCTCCTTGAGCTGCCCGATGTTGGCAAAGCGCGCCTCCAGGGCATAGGTGTCTCCCTGATGCACGTTCGCAATCGAGCTGGTCTGCGTGGCGAGATACGCCAAGGCAGCAAATCCAAGCACGATGAACAAGCCGGTGCCCAGGGCGTAGGAACTGCGGGGTTGACTCACGGCACGATCCTCGGAAATCCAGGTGAACAATCGAGGCGACCGCCATTGGCATGTCGCCGCACGGCGCCGCGCTTACATGAGGAACGCCGTAAGTACAAAGTCCAGCGCCAGGATGGCGATGGATGAGGCAACCACGGTACGCGTGGTTGCCCGCGCCACACCCTCACTGGTGGCGGCGGTGGCAAAACCCTGGTACACGGCAATCAGCGTGACCACCGCGCCAAAGGCCAGGCTCTTCAGCAACACGCCATTGACGATGTCGGTGCGCAGGTCCACCTGTGCGGTCATGTTGGACCAGAACGTGCCATTGTCGATGCCGAGCCAGGTGACTCCCACCAGGTGGCCGCCGAAGATGGCCAGACCGCAGAACACGCAGCACAGCAGCGGCATGGCGATCACGCCAGCCAGGAAGCGCGGCGTGGCGACGTAGGCAATCGGGTCGACCGCCATCATCTCCATCGCGGCGATCTGATCGGTGGCGCGCATCAGGCCGATCTCGGCGGTGATCGAGGTACCGGCCCGCCCCGCAAACAGCAGTGCCGTCACCACCGGACCCAGTTCGCGATATACCGACAGCGCCACCACCATGCCGCCGGCCGAGGTGCCGCCGAAGATCGACAGCACGTGGTACAGCTGCAGCATCAGCACCATGCCGACGAACAAGCCGCAGACCATGATGATGGTCAGGCTCATCGCGCCCACGAACCAGATCTGGCGGATGGTCTCGCGCAGATAGCGCCCGCTGCGCGGAATGCCCGCCAGCAGGGTCAGCAGGAACAGGCCACAGGCGCCGATCTGGGTCAGCGTACCCGCCACCAGGCCGCTGGAAGCGGGGCGCTGACGGCTCATGGCGCCACTCCGGCAAAACCGAGCTCGGCCGCGAAATCCCGCGCGGGATACTGGAACGGTACCGGTCCGTCGGCCTCACCGCCGAAAAACTGCCGGGTCCACGGCGAGCCGTCCGCCGCGATCGCCTGCGGACTGCCCTGCGCCACGACCTTGCCGGTGGCGAGCAGGGCGACGTTGTCGGCAATCCGGCTCACCGCCGCCCACTCGTGGGCGACCAGTACGCTGGTGATGCCCAGGGTGCGGTTGAGCGTCGAGATCAGACGCAGAATCTGGTTCAAGGCCACCGGGTCCAGACCGACGAACGGCTCGTCGTACAGGATCAGCCCGGGATCGAACACGATCGCCCGAGCCAAGGCCACCCGACGCGCCATGCCGCCAGAGAGCTCGCTCGGCATCAGGCGTGCCGCGCCGCGCAGGCCGACTGCCTGCAGCTTCATCAGCACCACGTTGCGGATCAGCACCTCGGGCAGGCGGGTGTGCTGGCGCAGCGGGAAGGCAACGTTCTCGAAGACGTCGTAGTCGGTGAGCAGGGCCGAGTTCTGGAACAGGTAGCCGATGCCTTCACGGAGCGCATACAGCTCTTCCCGCGACAAGGCGCCGACATCGT
The DNA here is from genome assembly GCA_017305055.1 of Lysobacterales bacterium. GTDB lineage: Bacteria > Pseudomonadota > Gammaproteobacteria > Xanthomonadales > Rhodanobacteraceae > Rhodanobacter. The sequence continues at coordinate 36,490 of JAFKMZ010000029.1, read as the reverse complement.
GTCCGTCCACCAGGATCTTGCCCGCGTCGGCACGCATATGCCCGGTAATGTGCTTGAGCAGGGTGGTCTTGCCGGTGCCGCTGGCGCCCATGATCGCGGTGACCCGGCCACGCGGGATGTCCAGGTCCAGCGCATCGAACACAGCCCGCCCGCCGAGCACCGTGGTCAACCCGCGAATCTGTACCAGGGCTTCGTCGGTGTGGGTATCGGCAGGGTCAACGGTCATGGCTGCGCAACGCTCGGTGCATCCGCACACAGTAGCCGAAGCGGAAAACCTTGGCCACGCGCACCGGGCCGCAGCGGGGCAGTCTCACGCACGATCCTCGAGCAACTCCGCAAGCAGGGCCGCACGGCGCTGCAATTGCGAGGCACTGCGCAGGCGCACCGCGCGCACGATCGCCTGCAGGTCCGCCACGGCGTCGGCAAACACGTCGTTGACCATGAGGTAATCGAACTCGCGGGCATGTACGATCTCGTTGCGCGAATTGCGCAGCCGCCGCTCGATCGCCTCCTCGCTGTCCGAGGCACGCCCGCGCAGGCGGCGCTCCAGCTCGGCGCGCGAGGGCGGCAGGATGAAAATGCCCACGCAGTTGGCCATGCTGCGGCGAACCTGCGCGGCGCCTTGCCAATCGATTTCCAGCAACACGTCCCGGCCACCCGCCAGCAGTGCTTCCACCTGCACCCGCGAGGTGCCATACCAATTGCCATGCACCTCGGCGTGCTCCAGGAAAATCCCGGCGGCGACGTCGCGCTCGAACTCGGCACGCCCGACGAAGCAATAGTGCTGTCCGTCCACCTCGTGCGGCCGTGGCAGGCGCGTGGTGTGGGAAACCGACAGGCTGATCTGGTGGTCGACCTCAAGCAGGGCGGAAACCAGGCTCGATTTGCCTGCTCCCGATGGTGCGGCCACCACGAACAGGGTACCGGCGGGGCCGGAGGCAGCTGGCGGCAACGTGTTCACTCGATGTTCTGCACTTGTTCGCGCATTTGCTCGATCAGCACCTTGAGTTCGATCGCGGCCTTGGTGCTGCGCGTATCGACCGACTTGGAACCCAGGGTATTGGCTTCGCGATTGAACTCCTGCATCAGGAAGTCCAGGCGCCGCCCGACGGGCTCATCCAGCGCCAGCACGCGCCGCATCTCGCCGACGTGCGCATCCAGGCGGTCGAGCTCCTCCTGCACGTCGGCGCGGGTGACCTGCAGCAACAGCTCCTGCTCCAGCCGGGCCGGGTCCGCTTCCTGCCTGAGATCGGTCAGGCGGGCCTCCAGCCTGGTCCGCAGGGCCGTGCAAATCTGCGGCACGCAGGCACGCACCTCGACAAGCAAATGCTCGATGGCGTCGAGCTTCTCCACCAGCACGCCGGCCAGCTTGGCGCCTTCGCGCGCACGCGCGGCATGCAGCTCGGCCAGCGCGCGACCCAGCAATTCCAATACCGTTGCGGCCTGGCCCTGGGTGTCGGGCTGCGCCGCCTGCAGTACGCCGGGGAAGCGCAGCAGCTCGACCAGGTCCACCTTGAGCCGGGGAAAACGCCCATCCAGGCGGGCCGCGAGGCTCGCCAGCGCATCCAGCATGGCCTCGTCCACGTGCAACTGCTCGTCCCGTGCGCCGCCCTGGCGCACGCTGAGCTCAACCTTGCCGCGCGCCAGCACACCGCCTACGGCCTTGCGCATGTCCGGCTCGAGCGCGCGCAGCTCTTCCGGCAGGCGCACGCCGACCTCCAGGTAGCGATGGTTCACCGAGCGCAGCTCGCAGACCAACGTGCCCGTCGGCGTGCTGGCCTCGGCACTGGCATAGGCGGTCATGCTGCAGATCACGATGGCTCGTTCCGGAAGGCGGAAAACCAGGCAATGGTAAACTGTCCCATTCGCCCTTGCCCACCCGCCCTGCATGAATGATTTCGCCCGCCCCAGCGGTCGCGCCAACGATGAGCTGCGCACGATCCGCATTGAACGCCACTACACCCGCCATGCCGAAGGTTCGGTACTGGCCAGCTTCGGCGACACGCGGGTGTTGTGCACAGCAAGCATCGAGGAGCGCTGTCCGGTGTGGCTGCGCGGCAAGGGGGAAGGCTGGGTCACGGCCGAGTACGGCATGCTGCCCCGCGCCACCAACACGCGCATGCCGCGTGAGGCGGCTCGCGGCGGGCAAGGCGGGCGCACCATGGAAATCCAGCGCCTGATCGGGCGCAGCCTGCGCGCCTGCGTCGACCGCGAGGCCCTGGGCGAGCGCGTGATCACCCTGGATTGCGATGTGCTGCAGGCCGATGGTGGCACCCGCACCGCGGCCATCACCGGAGCCTACGTGGCGCTGGCCGACGCGGTCGCCACGCTGATGGCCCGCGAGCACCTCAAGCGCAATCCGATCGTGGGCGCGATTGCCGCCGTGTCGGTCGGCATTTATCGCGGCCAGCCCATCCTTGATCTCGACTATGCCGAGGATTCCAGCTGCGACACGGACATGAACGTGGTCATGAACGACGGTGGCGGTTTCGTGGAAATCCAGGGCACCGCGGAAGGCCATGCCCTGCGCCGCGACGAGCTCGATGCGCTGCTGGCACTGGCGCAAAAAGGCATCACCGAGCTGGTTGCCGCGCAACGCGCGGCCCTCGGCCAGGGCCACTGAGGCGCCCATGCAACGTATCGTGCTGGCCAGCAGCAACCCCGGCAAGCTGGCGGAATTCCAGGCCCTGCTGGCGAGCTCCGGACTGGACATCGTGGCCCAGGGCGAGCTCGGCATCGATGACGCCGAGGAAACCGCCTGCACCTTCGTCGAGAACGCCCTGCTCAAGGCCCGGCACGCCGCGCGCCACAGTGGGCTCGGTGCCCTGGCAGACGATTCCGGACTGTGTGTGCCGGCCCTGCACGGTGCACCAGGCGTGCACTCTGCGCGCTATGCCGGCACCCATGGCGACGATGCAGCCAACAACGCCATGCTGTTGCGCGAGCTGTCCGCGATTGCCGATGCCGGCCGCCGCGCGTTCTTCATCTGCGTCCTGGTTCTGCTGCACGACGCGGACGATCCCACCCCGCTCATCGTCGAGGGCCGCTGGCATGGCCGCATCCTGCGCCAGGCCCGTGGCAGCCACGGCTTCGGCTATGACCCCTTGTTCCTGCCGGACGGCCAGCAGCAGAGCTCGGCCGAGCTTGCGCCGGCGCTGAAGAACCACCTCAGCCATCGCGGCCAGGCCCTGGCGCAACTGCGCCTGCGGCTCGGTGCCTGAGCGCAACCCGTGGCCCTGACCACCCCGCCGCTGGCGCTCTACGTGCACATGCCGTGGTGCGTAAAGAAGTGCCCGTACTGCGATTTCAATTCGCATGGCCTGGGCCAGAGTCCACCACGCTATGCCGAGTACATCGACGACCTGCTGGCCGACCTGGACGGTGACCGTGAGGACTTTGCCTCCGCCCTGGCTGGCCGGCCGATCCAGAGCATCTTCTTTGGCGGCGGCACACCCAGCCTGTTCGCACCCGAACTGATCGACCGCCTGCTGGATGGCGTGCGCGCGCGCCTGCCGGTTGCCGCCGAGGCGGAGATCACCCTGGAGACCAATCCCGGCACCGTCGAGCACGGGCGTTTCGACGGCTATCTTGCCGCCGGCGTCAACCGCATCTCCTTCGGCGTGCAAAGCTTCGACGACGACAAGCTGCGCCGTCTGGGCCGCATCCACAACGCCCGGGAGGCCGCGGACGCGGTCAAGTCCGCCCAGGACGAGGGCTACGCCAACATCAACCTGGACCTGATGTATGCCCTGCCGACGCAGACCCTGGATGGCGCGCTGGAAGACGTGCGCCAGGCCATCGCGCTGGCGCCCCAGCACATCTCGCACTACCAGTTGACGCTGGAACCCAACACCGTGTTTGCGCGTCATCCGCCACCGCTCCCGAATGACGACCAGGCCTGGTCCATGCAGGAGACCTGCCAGGACAGCCTGGCCGCCGCCGGATACGGCCAGTACGAGATCTCGGCCTATGCCAGGCCGGGCTACCGCTGCTGGCACAACCAGAACTACTGGCGCTTCGGCGACTATCTCGGCATCGGCGCCGGTGCGCACGGCAAGCTCAGCGACCCGGCAAGTGGCGTGATCAGGCGGCGCTGGAAGGACCGCAACCCGCGCAGCTACATGGCGGCAACCAGCCATGCCGCGCGGGTGGCCGGCGACCAGGCCATTGCCGCCAGCGAATTGCCATTCGAATACATGCTCAACGCCCTGCGCCTGGTCGACGGGGTGGCTGCGGGAGAATTTGCCGAACGCACCGGGCTCGATCCGGCGTGCATCGCCCCCGAGCTGGCCCAGGCGCGGCAACGCGGCTGGCTCGACGGCGATGCCCGGCAATTGCACACCACCGCGCTGGGCCAGCGCTTCCTCAATGATGTGATCGTCAGCTTCATGTCTTGAAGCGCCCGGCCTCGAGTACCCGAAATCAACACTTTTCCACGCAAACCAGCCTACACTTGGCCACCTGGAAGAGCGGACACGCCCATGCAGCCCGGACAGGACCATCCCGGTTCGCCCCCCCACACAGGTCACCGCCTCGCCCCGGCCTCGCCGTGGCCCGTGCGCAGCGCGCAATTGCTGGAAGCCAGCTTCCGGCTGTGCACAGAGCGCTTGCACGATCCGCTGCGCGCCAGCGTGAACCAGTTTGCCCAGCAACTCTTCGATCAGGCCGATCGCGCCCACAGCCCGTTCGAGCAGCAGCGCCTGATGAATTGCCGGGAACAACTTCTGCAACAACTGGGTGTGCTGGAAGCGCGCTGCTTTGCCGAGATCAGGCAGCGCTTCGAGCACATCGGCATGCTGCCCGCACCGGCGTCCACGGCAGCCAGCAATGACTGGCACGAATTGGCCCTGGTCGATCCGGCCGAACAGGAGCTGGCCACCACGCTGGACCAGATCGGTTCACGCGGCGAAAGCCTGCATTCGGAAGCGCTGCACAATCTCGGCTATCGCCTGGCGGTGCTGGTCGCTGCACCACCGCTGGAGGGCGAAAGCCTGCCGGTCAGCCCGCAGATGCTGATCCGGGCCTTCCACGCCGCCACCCTGCCGCTGCAACTGTCGCTGGACGACCAGGTGCAACTGCTGCGCAGCGCCGACCGCAACCTGATCCGTGTGCTGGCGCCGATCTACGCGGCCGCCAACACGGCCCTGTGCAACGCCGGCATCCTGCCGCAATTGCGCAGTGCACCGTTCCTGCGCCACGCCACACCCCGCCCACAGTTGCCTGCTGCCACGGCCGCGGAACCACAGATGGCGCCAGCAGGCGTTCCCGGGCCTGCGCCGGCAACGGCTCCCGCCAGCGCGCCGATCGAGGTCCTGGAATCCCTGCGCGACCTCCTGGCCCAGCGCCGCGCCACCGACCTGCGTGGTTCTGGCGGCCCTGGCAACCTGACTGCGCACGCGGCATCCACAGAGGAACTGCAGGGGGCGCTGGGCGCGCTGCAGCAGCACTTGGCCCAGGTCACCGACCGGGCCAGCCGCGAGTTGCGTAGCGCAGCCCGTCTGCATGAGGAACTCGTCGCCCAGCTCAACGCCGGCAAGAGCGCCGACGCACCGCGCACCCAACTGAGCAGCGAGCAGGGCGACACGGTCGAGCTGGTCGCCAACCTGTTCGAGCAACTGGCCAGCCAATTGCACCGCGGCGGCAGCGCCAAGTCCCTGCTCGGCGGCCTGCAACTGCCGGTGTTGCGCATGGCCGTTGCCGACCAGGGCTTTTTCGAGCAACGCAGCCATCCGGCCCGCCAGCTGCTGGACACCGTGGCGACGGCTGCCGACGAATGGCTGGACGGCACCGACGACGACGCCAACCGCCTGCTTGCCAGCAAGCTGGAACAGCTGGTCACCCGCGCCAGCGACGAGCCGCCAAGCAGCAGCCTGTATGCCGTCCTGCTGGCCGACATCGAGCACCAGGTCGCGTTGCTCAACCGCAAGGCCCAGGCTGCCGAGCGACGCCACGTCGAGGCGGCCGAGGGGCGCGAACGCCTGGAACAGGCGCGCCGGCGTGCCCAGGAACTGATGACCGCGCGCTTTGCCGACATACCGCCGCGTGGGCTGTTGCGCGCTCTGCTGGACCGGGCCTGGTCCGACGTGCTGGCCATCACCCTGCTGCGCCACGGCGAGGACAGCGACGCCTTTGCGGTGCAGCTGGCGATTACCGACCAGCTGCTGGGCCGCCTGCCGATCACCGACCGGACGCAGCTGCAGCATGACGTCGAGGCCGGGCTGCAGCAGATCGGCATGCATACCGAGGAGGCCTTGCAGGTGGCCCAGCGCCTGCTCGGTGCCCCGGAGATCACGGCTGCCGGCGCACGGCAAACCAGCACGCCCGACCTGACGCAGCGGCTCCGGCAGCGGCAGCGCCTCGGCGAATCGGCTGGCGTCGACGCTGCCGTGGTGCCTTTGTTCGCGACCGCCGCCAACGAGCCAGCCCTGCCCCACGAGGCCACGGTCGGCGAGCGCCTGCGCGGATTGCCGTTCGGTACCTGGCTCGAGTTTGACGGCGTGGCCGGCGAAGCTCCGACCCGGCGCAAGCTGGCCTGGTACTCACCGATGTCCGGGCGCTGCCTGCTGCTGACGCGACGCGGCCAGCGCGCGGGGGAGACGAGCTTGAGCGAACTTGCACACGAAATCGCCTGTGGAAGGGTGCGCGAGGTTCCGGCTGAGCGCGAAAGCCTGCTCGACCGCGCCTGGCGCAGCCTCACCACGCTCCTGCGCCAGGCACCGGAAGCCGCGCAGGACGCCAGCCAGGCGGTGCGCCGATGAACGAAGCGACCAGCAACGTCCCTGGCAACCGGCGCCAAGCCGCGCGCAAGCTGGCCAGCCCAACGGCCACCGTGACCGACCTCATCAGCGGCCAGGCCATGGGCCGCGTCGGCAACCTCTCCAGCACGGGCATGCTGCTGATCGGCCATCAGCCCCCGCACAGCGAGGCGCTGTACCAGGTTGGCGTGACCTTGCCTGGCGTCGGTTCGCTGCGTGGCCAAAGCGCCGCCATCACACTCGGCATCCAGGAGCAATGGCACGAGCCTGCGGCAAGCGGCCAGACCTGGGCCGGCTACCGCATCGTGGCCATCAGCGACGAAGACGTCGCGCAACTGCACCGCTGGCTGGCGGCAGGCTGAACCCGCGCCACGGCGAGGGCAAGGCACCGCTGCCCGATGCGCGCAGCCTCAGTGGTAGCCCTCGCCTGCCCGGACCTTGCCGCGGAAGACCCGGTACGAGTAGGCCGTGTACAGCAGCACCACCGGCAGCATGATCGCGGCACCGACCAGGACGAAGCCCTGGCTGGAGGGCGGCGAGGCCGCGTCCCAGATGCTCAGCGACGGCGGCACCAGGTTTGGCCACATGCCGGCCACCAGGCCAAGGAAGCCCAGCGCGAAAAACACCAGCGCGAGCACGAACGGCCGGGCGTCGCGGCTTGTCATCACCGAGCGCCAGAGCAATGCCGCCACCACCAGGGTGGCGATTGGCAGCGGCGACAGGTACAGCATGTTGGGCCAGCTGAACCAGCGTGTCATCAGGCGCGAATCCAGGAACGGCAGCGAGGCGCTGACCAGGCCCATGAAGGCAATCACCGCCAGCATCAGCGGCCGCGCCAGGCTCCGCGCAACGGACTGCGCCCGCCCTTCCGTCTTCAGCACCAGCCAGGTGGCGCCCAGCAGCCCATAGCCGAAGACCAGCGCCACGCCGGTCAGCATGGGGAACGGGCCATACCAGTCGAACGTACGATGCACGGCCTGTCCTGCCTTGAGCGGCGTGCCCTCGACGATGGCGCCCAGGATCACGCCCTGTGCAAACGCCGCCACGACCGACCCCACGCAGAATGCGAGTCCCCAGATGCGCCGGCTGCGTTCGGCGCGGAAGCGGAACTCGAACGCCACGCCGCGGAAGATCAGGGCAATCAGCAGTGCCAGCACCGGCACGTACAACGCGGGCAGGATCAGCGCATATGCCTTGGGGAACGCTGCCATCAGGCCGGCGCCGCCCATCACCAGCCACGTCTCGTTGCCGTCCCAGATCGGCGCGGCGGTGTTCATCATCAATTCCTGCTGACGCTCGTCGTCGGCGAATGGCGCGAGGATGCCGATGCCGAGCACGAAGCCATCCAGCAGCACATACATCATGATGGCGAAGCCGATGATGAAGAACCACACGATCGGCAGTGCGGTAGCCAAAGTCATGACGGGTTCTCCTCCTTGCCGATACCCAGTCCCGCCAGGGGCCGCTGTGGGGTCATGTCGCGCGGAAAGCGCTGCGGCGCAGAACCCGGTCCGTCGCGCAGCACCTTCAGCAGGTACCAGCTGCCGAAGCCGAACAGGATGGCGTACGCCACGGAATAGGTGACCAGCGACCCCGCCACTGCGCCGGCGGTGACGGCACTGGAAGCGTCGGCTGTGCGCAGCACGCCGTACACCACCCAGGGCTGGCGACCGATCTCGGCGGTGTACCAGCCGGTCAGCAGGGCGACAAAGCCGGCCGGCATCATCGCGACCCAGCAGTGCAGGTACCACCGGCTGGCATAGACGCGGCCCCGCCACCACAGCCACAACCCGACGGCGGCCAGCGCCAGCATCAGCAGGCCCAGGCCGACCATGACGCGGAAGCCGAAGAACGGCGCCGCCACCGGCGGCCGATCGGCGCGCGGAAAGTCCTTGAGGCCCTTTACTTCGCCGCTCCAACTGTGGGTGAGGATCAGGCTGCCCAGGTGCGGCACGTCGACGGCGGCGACGTTGCGCTCGGCGCTTTCGTCGGGCCAGGCAAACAGGGTCAGCGGCACATTGTGCGCCGTCGTCCAGCGCGCCTCGATCGCGGCCAGCTTGGCCGGCTGGTACTCGCGCACCACCAGGCCGGAGAGATCGCCGGCAATGATCTGCAGGGGAATCACGATGGCCACGAAGGCCAGCGCGCAGCGCAGCATCAGCCGCGCCTTGTCCTGCCAGCGGCCAGCCAGCAGATAGACCGCCGAGACCCCGCCGATCACCAGCGCGGTGCTGAGGAAGCAGGCCAGCACCATGTGCACCAGGCGCGTCGGGAACGAGGGGTTGAAGATCGCGGCCCACCAGTCGGAGGCCTCGATGACGCCGTCCACGAGCGTGTAGCCCTGCGGCGTCTGCATCCAGCTGTTGGCCGCCAGGATCCAGAACGAGGACACCAGCGTGCCCAGCGCCACCATGCAGGTGGCCAGGAAATGCGTGCGATGGCCGACCCGGTTCCAGCCGAACAGCATCACGCCGAGGAACGAGGCCTCCAGGAAGAACGCCGTCATCACCTCGTAGCTGAGCAGCGGCCCCAGGACATTCCCGGCCACGGTCGACAAGCCAGCCCAGTTGGTGCCGAACTGGAAGCTCATGACGATACCGGAGACCACGCCCAGCCCAAACGAGCCGGCGAACACCTTCATCCAGAAGAAATACAGGTCGCGCAACATGTCACTGCGCTTGCGCAGCCACAGCGCCTCGAGGAACACCAGCCAGCTGGCCAGGCCGATGGTGAACGCCGGAAACAGGATATGGAAGGACATCACGAAGCCGAACTGGATCCGCGACAGAAACTCGGCCGTCATCGACGTCGACTCCTCGGGCTGGCCGGTCGAGCCTAAAGGTCATCACGTCATTTCCACGTGATCTGTGGCGATCCGTCGCGGCGCCATGCCACCGCCCCAAGCCGATGTGCCTCAACGCGCGGTCAGCAGCGCCTCGATGTCGGCAATCTCCTTGGGCATGGCGGCCGTGAGCACCTCGTTGCCTTCCTTCGTCACCACCACGTCGTCCTCGATGCGGATGCCGATGCCGCGCCAGCGCGCGTCCACAGTGGAGTCGTCCACGGCCACGTACAGACCCGGCTCCACGGTCAGCACCATGCCTGGCTCCAGCATGCGCGACTCGCCGTCGACGCGGTAGTCGCCGACGTCATGCACATCGAGGCCGAGCCAATGTCCGGTCTTGGCCGGAAAGAAACGCCGGTAACCGCCTGCGGCCACGATCTCGCCCGGATCGCCGCGCAGCAATTCCAGAACGCACAAGCCCTCCACCAGGACCTGCACCGCTGTCTCATGCGCGGCCGCGAAGGCACGTCCGGGTCTCACCTCGGCTATCGCCGCCTGTTGCGCCGCCAGCACCAGCTCGTACAGCGCGCGCTGTTCGCCGCTGAAGCGGCCACTCACCGGGATCGTGCGGCAAATGTCCGAGGCATAGCACTCCCACTCGGCGCCCGCATCGACCAGCAGCAGGTCGCCTTGGTGCAGCACGCTGCGGCCGCCCTGGTAGTGCATGGTGCAGGCATTGGCCCCGGCTGCGACGGTCGGCACGAACGAGGGCACCGCGCCTTGTCCGCGCATGACCTTGAGCAACTCGGCCTCGATCTCGTACTCACGCGATCCCGGCAAGGCTACCTGCCACGCCGCGCGGTGGGCGCGGATCGCGATGGCAGCCGCCTCCCGCAGCAGGCTCAGCTCGGCACGCGACTTGTACAGGCGCAGGTCGTGCAGCAGATGTCCCAGCGCGACGAACTCCTTGGGCACCACGCCGCCGCCGCGCAATTGCCGCAGCCGACGCATCCAGCCCAGCAGGCGGGCATCAAAGTCCGGCTCGCGCCCGAAGTCACAATAAACCCGCGCGCGGCCCTCGATCATGCCCGGCAGGATGTCGTCGATGTCGTCGATCGGGAAGGCGTCGTCAACGCCGTAGGTGGCAAGCGCGCGCTCGGTCCCCAAGCGCGCGCCATGCCAGCGCTCCTGCGCGGCATCGCGCTCGCGGCAGAACAACACCGCCTCGCCGTGCGCGCGGCCCGGCAGAAGGGCCAGCACGGCGTCGGGCTCGGGAAACCCGGTGAGGTAATGCAGGTCCGAATCCTGCCGGTACGGCCACGCCGAATCGGCATTGCGCAGCCGCCGCGGCGCGGCCGACACCAGCAGGACCGAGCTCTCGCCGGCCATGCGCATCAACTGCCGCCGGCGCCGGGCAAACTCGTCGAGGCCGACGCTCAATGCAGCGTTCCACGTGCCCCGGCAGGGGGAACGGCACATTCTGCATGCAGCAACAGGGCCCCCACGCGCATGAACTCGTGCACCTCGATCAAGGCGTCCTCGTCCTCGGCCGCGTCGCCGTAGTCGAAGCTGGAACCGGCAATGGCGCCCAAGTCGTGCAGCATCTCCTTGGCTTCATCAGACAACCGGTCATGGCTGGCCGCTCCGGTCAAGCCAAAGCCGCCGAGAAAACCTCTGCACCATTCCACGGTGGCCTCCGCGCGTTCAGCCAGCGGGCGGTCATCGGCAGGCAACAGGGGCTCGAAGCCCAATTCCGAATCAGCCAGCGCCGCCGCGCAGGACTGCACCAGGCGCACCAGCACCACGCGTCCGGCCGGGTCCAGCGTGCCGCCCGCCGTGTCCGCCTGCAATTGCAATTGCTCGAGCAGGCTCCCGCCGCTGGTGCTGCCCCCGCCAGCAATGAAGCCGCATACCGAGCCGTGCAGTTCGCTCGCGCTGACCGCCAGGTGCAATCGCGCGGCAAGCTCATCGAGTTCCTCGTATTCGACCTGTTGGTCGTCGCCAGATCCGGCTTGTTCGGGTGGTCCCATCTTCGCTCCGCGTGGTTTTGCCGGGTGACATGCTGCCGCCAGATCATGGCAAGTCCTGGTTCGGCGCGCCAGCCACCCCGGCCTGGCCAGGCGTCGACTCCGCAATCCGTGCTGGTATAGTTTCCGGCATGGACAACACCCATCCGGTACAGCATGAAGTCGCGGCGCTCACGGCGCAGCTGGAGCGGTTGGTGGAAACGGTGCGTCGCCTCAATGCGGAGAACCTCAGCCTGCGCCAGCGGCAGGACCAGCTGAGCGGTGAACGCGCCGGTCTGCTGGCGCGCAACGAACAGGCCCGCAGCCGCGTCGAGGCCATGATCCAGCGCCTGAAATCGCTGGAAGCCAGCAGCCGCAGTCCATGAGCACCCCACCGTCCGTGGCCTTCATGGCAAGGCACGGTGCCCGCCTCGGCCATAAGGCCATCCATTTCCGCCCGGGTTCCCAAGCCGAAGCAGCGTCCCGCCATGCCAGACCAAGCAGCTGACCCCGTCACCGTACGCCTGATCGACCGCGAGTTCCTGATCGCCTGTGCGCCGGAGGAACGCGACGACCTGCTGGACGCGTCGGTCTACCTGGAACGCAAGATGCGCGAACTGCGCAGCAGCGCCAAGACCTTCGGCTTCGAGCGCCTCGCCGTACTGGCAGCGATCAGTGTCACCCATGAATTGATCGCCCTGCGCAAGCGGCATGCGGGCGAAGAGCGGCAGCTGGGCGACCACCTGGCTGCCTTGCGCCTCAAGGTACAGGCCGCCCTGGGCGAGGAACCTCCCGCGTCCTGAACCGGCCCGGAGGGCGGCCGGCGTGGCGAGCCAACCCCGGACGGCAGCAAAACGGCCCCGCTCCCGGCAGCTTGGTTTCTGCCGACCCGGCGCCTAGAATGAAGTCGGCGTTTCTGCGGTGTGCGCCAGCACACTGTGACATTTGCCTTGTTCCTAAATACGACCCCGGGTCGGTTCATCATGGTTGTTGTGCATGTCCGCCATGAGCGGAAAGCCTGGTCAGCCATGGAGCCCTCCCACCTGATCCCTCTGGATCAAGGTCGTTCGGTGGGCAGCGGCACCGCGGTGACGCCACTATTCCTGCTGCATGTGCCGCGACGTGCAGCGCTTCTTGCCGGAGATCATGGTCGTGGACGCAGTCGCCCAGCGCCGTGAGTTCCGCCAGCAGCTCGCCGCCCGACGCCGCGCCTTGCCTGCCACCGCCCGACTCGCCGCCGCCCAGGGGCTCAGGCGCATGCTGGAGCGATTGCCCGAGTACTTCACCGACCGCCATGTCGCCGGGTATTGGGCCATCGACGGCGAGTTGCCGCTGAACTTGGCCATCCCGCCACTGGCGACGCGGGGCCAGCAGTTCCTGCTGCCCGTGCTCCAGCCGGACCGGCAACTGCTGTTTGCGCCCTGGCAAACCGGGGACCCGGTGGAACCCAACCGCTACGGCATCCCTGAACCGGTGGCTCCGGTCACCTCGCGCGCGCCGGAGGAAATCGAACTGGTGCTGATGCCATTGCTCGGTTTCGATCGCCGCGGCAACCGCATCGGCTACGGGGGCGGGTATTACGACCGCAGCTTCGGCTTCCTGCAGTCACGCAAGCGACCAACCGAACCGCTGTTGGTCGGCATCGCGTACGCGTTCCAGGAGCTGCCGCACATCAAGCCCGAGGACTGGGATGTTCCGCTCGATTTCGTGGCCACCGACCATGAACTCATCGATTGCCATCCCGTCACGGCGGACAACGGAAAAAGCGCATGACGCACGCGGCAGCCCACTGGCTGATGAAGACCGAGCCTGGCGCATTCTCCATCGACGACCTCGCGCGCAAGGGCCAGGAGCCGTGGGACGGTGTGCGCAACTACCAGGCGCGCAATTTCATGCGCGACGCCATGCGCATGGGTGATCGTGTTTTCTTCTATCACTCCAACTGCGCGGTGCCGGGCATTGTCGGCATCGCCGAGGTGGCCAGCGACGCGTACCCGGACCCTAGCCAGTTCGACCCACGCAGCCAGCACTTCGATCCGGGAAGTACGCGCGGCCAGCCACGCTGGGTGCTGGTCGACGTCCGCTTCGTGCGCAAGCTCGCGCGCACCATCAGCCTGGACGAACTCAAGCGGCACGCGGTGCTGGCCGACATGGGCCTGTTGCGCAAGGGCAACCGGCTGTCGGTGATGCCGGTCACCCCGGCGCACTGGAAGTACATCCTGGGTCTCGAGTCTGCCACTGCCCCGTCCGATCCGCGTCCACCTTCAGGAAAAGCGACACATGGACCACGCCAGCGAAAAACGTCAGGCCGGTGAGGCGGCCATCCGCTACGTCGAGGAAGACGCCATCGTTGGTGTCGGCACCGGCTCAACGGTGGCATATTTCATCGACGCCCTGGCGGATCTGAGAAACCGGATCCAGGGTGCGGTCTCCAGCTCGGAGCAATCCTCGACGCTGCTGCGCGAGCGCGGGATACCGGTGCTCGACCTCAACGCGGTCGGCCCGCTGACACTGTACGTCGACGGCGCCGACGAATGCGACCCGTCCCGACACCTGATCAAGGGTGGTGGCGCGGCGCTGACGCGCGAGAAGATCGTCGCCGCCGCAGCGACCAAGTTCGTGTGCATCATCGACTCCAGCAAGCGTGTCGACGTACTGGGGAAGTTCCCGCTGCCGGTCGAGGTCATTCCCATGGCGCGCAGCCTGGTCGGACGCGAGATCGCCAGGCGTGGCGGCCAGCCCGTGTGGCGCGACGGCGTGGTCACCGACAACGGCAACTGGATCCTTGACGTGCACGGCCTGCGCATCACCGATCCGGTGGCGCTGGAGACCGAACTCAACCAGCTTGCCGGCGTGGTGACGGTGGGGCTGTTCGCGAGGCGGAGGGCGGATGTGGTGCTGGTTGGCTCGCAGGTCATGGGATGATGGCTGTCCCGGCGACGCGTGCCACTTCCCTTGCCGGAGCTTGAGCCCTCTCCCATCGGGAGAGGGGATGGGGTGAGGGTGCGGGCACGCCGGGATGTCGCGCACTTCGGCAGAACCTTCATCCACCTCGGGCAATGATGATGGTTGGTCGAAAACCGGGATTGTTCGTCCCATCCTGGGACTCACCCCTCGCTACGCTCGGGGCCAGCCTGCGGCTGTCCAATTTTGTTCCTGACAAAATCGTCGAACGAGGGTTCGACCTTGCCGCCCAGCCAAAACAAAAAGGCCCACCGCGAGGGTGGGCCTTTTTGTTTTGGCTGGGAGACTAGGATTCGAACCTAGATAAACAGAGTCAGAGTCTGTTGTCCTACCATTAGACGATCTCCCAATGGCGCGCGGAACAGTACGCTCTGACCTTGTGGTACTGCGCCGTAAAGCTAAGTATGGAACTGTAGGAATACTCAGCGCTTGGAGAACTGCGTCGCGCGACGAGCCTTGTGCAGGCCGACTTTCTTGCGCTCGACCTCGCGCGCATCGCGGGTGACGAACCCCGCCTTGCGCAGCGGCGACTTCAAGCCCTCGTCGTACTCGATCAAGGCGCGGGCGATGCCCAGACGGATGGCGCCGGCCTGGCCAGTCATGCCGCCACCGGAAACCGTGACGTTGATGTCGAACCTGTCCGTGTTCTCGGTCAGTTCAAGCGGCTGGCGCACGATCATGCGCGAGGTCTCGCGGCCGAAGAATGTCTCCAGCGGCTTGCCGTTGACCGTGATGTCGCCCCTGCCCTGCCGCAGGAACACGCGCGCCGCGGAAGTCTTGCGCCGTCCCGTGCCGTAATTCTGTTGAGTCGCCATGCCGTTGTCGCCTGCTGTCCTGTCGATGGGAACGGGCGCCAAGGCCCGATTCTGCGGATGCGTGCCAAGCACGCGCAAAGTCAAATCTGGAGTGCCTGCGGCTGCTGTGCGGCATGCGGATGCGCGGCGCCGGCGTATACCTTGAGCTTGCGGTACATCTCACGCCCGAGCGGATTCTTCGGCAACATGCCCTTGACCGCAATCTCGATGACGCGCTCCGGATGGGTAGCCAGCATCTCGTTCAGGCTGAACGTCTTGAGATTGCCGACATAGCCGGTGAAACGGTGGTACTTCTTGTCATCCAGCTTGGCACCGGTGACATGCACCTTCTCGGCATTGATCACCACGATGTAGTCACCGGTGTCGCAGTGCGGCGTGTATTCCGGCTTGTGCTTGCCGCGCAGGCGGCGGGCGATTTCGCTGTACAGGCGTCCGAGGGTCTTGTCCGTGGCGTCGACCACGAACCAGTCGCGCTTGACGGTGCCAGCATTGGCGCTGAAGGTCTTCATTGCGGTATACCTGATGTGCCGCCATGGACGGCCGGCGCTTTTGAGTGAATCAAAGCGCGGAATGATAATGGAGCCATTGCTGCAGGCGCAAGAGGCGCATCCCGCTGGGCAGGCTGCAAATGATAGCATGCGCCAGGTCCGCTGCGCAGCGTCACCCCGGTGCAAGCCAGTGGCCCCATCCCGTTCACAACCGGTGCCCGAACCCCATGTCCGTCCGTAGCCTGTCCCCCCTGGATCGCCTGCTGACCGGCTTCGGGCAGGCGCTGGAAGCTGTCGCCGGATCGCCGGTGGCGACCCGGCCTTTCCCGGGCGAGGACATGGCCGAGCCCTCGCTGGATATCGCCGAACGCCGGCGGGTCGCCGGGCTGATGCGGGTGAACCATACGGGCGAGGTCTGCGCCCAGGCCTTGTACCTGGGCCAGGCAGCCCTGGCCCGGCATGCGGACAACCGTGCGCACCTGCTGCACGCCGCCGACGAGGAAACCGACCACCTGGCCTGGTGTGCGCAGCGGCTGCGCGAACTCGACAGCCGGCCCAGCCTGTTCAACCCCCTGTGGTACGCGGGCAGCTATGCCATCGGCGCCGCTGCCGCGCTTGCCGGGGACCGGCTCAGCCTGGGCTTCGTAGTCGAGACCGAGCGCCAGGTCGAGGCGCACTTGGCCGAGCACCTCGGACGCCTGCCGGCCCAGGATGGGCGCTCGCGCGCCGTGCTCACCCAGATGCAGGCGGACGAGGTGCGCCATGCCAACGCGGCGCGGGCCCGTGGCGGCATCGACCTGCCGCGCCCCCTGCCGAACCTGATGCGCCTGAGCTCCATGGTGATGAAGACCGTTGCCTACCGCCTATAGGAGCCTGGGCGGTAGAAACGTTCGGGCTGCAAAAGCGCCTGCGCGGTCCTGATTTCCGTCACATCAGGTTGCGGCCGTGGAACAGTTCCTCGATCTCGCGGCTGACCAGCGATTCGATGCGCTTGCGCTCCTTGAACGACAGGTCCTCGGCATTCGACTCGAACAGGTAGGTGTCGAGGTCGAACTCCTTGATGTGCATCTTCGTGTGGAACATGTTCTCCTGGTACACGTTGACGTCGAACATCTCGTATTTCTGGCGGATGTGCTTGGCCAGGTAGTCCTGCACCGAGTTGATCTTGTGGTCGATGAAGTGCTTCTTGCCCTTCACGTCGCGGGTGAAGCCGCGCACGCGGTAATCGCACACGACGATGTCCGACTCGAAGCTGTCGATCAGGTAGTTCAGCGCCTTCAACGGGGAAATGACGCCACAGGTGGCCACGTCGATGTCGGCGCGGAACGTGGCGATGCCGTTGTGCGGATGCGTCTCCGGATAGGTGTGGACGGTGATGTGGCTCTTGTCCATGTGCGCGACCACGGCACCCGAGATCGTGTCGCGGCCAAGCTTGGCCAGTACCGGCTCCTCGGAGATGAGCATGGTCACCGAGGCACCCTGCGGATCATAGTCCTGGCGCGCGATGTTGAGGATGTTCGCGCCGATGATCTCGGCCACGTCGGTGAGGATCTGGGTCAGGCGGTCGGCGTCGTACTGCTCGTCGATATATTCGATGTAGCGCCGGCGCTGGTCCTCGGACACTGCGTAGCAGATGTCGTAGATGTTGAAGCTGAGCGCCTTGGTCAGATTGTTGAAGCCCTGCAGGCGCAGGCGCGGCAACGATTTCATCATGATCGAATCTCCACGACCGAAGCGGTGGCACACAGCCTGCCAGGCCTCGGGTGATGTCAGTGGCAACGGAACCCGCGGCGCTGGTACCGCTCAGGCCGCCGGCCACCCGGCCAGTCCGGCCAGGGCGCCGCCAACAAAGGCGCAGAGTATGCGATAAGCCGGGGCGAAACTGAAACTACACTTAGCCCGCGCGTTTGTCATAATGAAACACGGGTGGCAGCGGCGATCTGCGCTCTCGCGTATCGATGGCGTATCACCTTGGGGGTGAACGTGGCTCAACTCAAGTATCAGCTGCAGCAGGCATTCGAGAGCTCGCAGGCGCCGCTGAGCCTGGCACCGGACCCGGCTTCCATGGAGCGCTTCCTGGCGCTGTGCCATCGTCGCCGCTATCCGAGCAAGACCGCGATCATCCGTCCCGGCGATCCAGCCAACACCCTGTACTACGTCGTCGACGGTTCGCTGGCGGTGTGCACCGAGGACGAAAGGGGCCGTGAGCTGATCCTGGCCTATATCGGTCGCGGCCAGTTCATCGGCGAGATGGGCCTGTTCGTGGAGCAGGCCCAGCGCGAGTCCCTGGTGCGCACGCGCTCGGTATGCGAGATGGCGGAGATCAGCTACGAGCGCCTGTTCACCCTGATGGACGGACCGCTGAAGAACGAAGGTCCGAAGATCCTGTTCGCCATCGGCGCGCAACTGACCAACCGCCTGTTGCGCACCTCGCGCCAGGTCAGCCGCATGGCCTTCATGGACGTGACCAACCGCATCTCCCGCACCCTGCTCGACCTGTGTCAGGAACCGGATGCCATGACCCATCCTGACGGCACCCAGATCCGCATCTCGCGCCAGGAAGTCAGCCGCATCGTCGGCTGCTCACGCGAGATGGTGGGGCGCGTGCTCAAGCAGCTCGAGGAAAAGCGCCTGATCGACGTGGCTGGCAAGACCATCGTCGTGCGCGGCGCGCGCTGATCCGGCACCGTGCCGGCCCAGCCGGCACACCGCGCAGCAGCCCGCGTTCAATACCAGGCCACCCGGGTCACCGCATGGCCCAGCGCCTGCTCGAGCTTGCGGCACTGCCCCGGCGTGCCGTTTACCAGCACCGCCTGCGCGGCCAGACGCCACATCGGCACATCCAGGAGCGAGGCGCTGTAGGCGGCCACGCAGTCCTGCAGGCCGTGCCGTGCCAGCAAGCGGACCTTCTCGCTGCCGTGGTTGGCCTGCGCCTGGCGCATCCCGGACCAGCCGTCGCGCCAGCTCGACGCCAGCACCTCGACCTCGGCCAGGCCAAGTTCACGGAAGATGGCCTGGGTCAGGCGCTGTTCGCAGCCGGTGACCACCAGCACCCGCTGGCCCTCGGCCATGCAGTGGCGCAGGGCACGCAGGCCGTCGCGACTGCAGCTGCGCGAGCGGCGCACCAAGGCAGCGGCAAAGTCCTCGACCAGTTGCTGGTAGCGGACCTCATGTACGCCGAGCAAAGCCAGGCGCCCCAGCGTGGCGCGCAGTCTGGCGCGTGACATCAGCGCCCGCACCGCCAGCCAGGGCAGGCACACCAGCAGCAGCGGCCAGCGCCACGACCCGGCGCGCAGGCGCGCGCGCAGGAAGGCCTGCATTGGCTCGCCATACAAGAGCACATCGTCCAGACCGAACAGCACCACGGGCCGCGCCGACACGCCCTCCCCGCCGGCCGCGTCAGGTATCACCAATCCGCCCACCGCCGGCGTGCTCCTCATGGCTCGGCAAACAGCCGGCGCAATTCGCGCCCCGGATCGTCGGTGCGCATGAACGCCTCGCCGACCAGGAACGCGTTGATGCCGCCGGCGCGCAGGCGCGCGACGTCGTCCGGGCCGCGGATGCCCGACTCGGCCACCACGATGCGGTCGTACTCGACGAACTGCTGCAAATCGAGCGAGGTGTCGAGCGAGGTGTCGAAACTGCGCAGGTTGCGGTTGTTCACCCCGATCAGCCGCACCGGCAAGGCCTGCGCGCGCTCCAGCTCGTCGGCGTCGTGCACCTCGCACAGCACGTCCAGGTCCAGTTCCGCCGCGAGCAACGTCAGCTCCAACAGGGGACCGTCGTCAAGCGCGGCCACGATGAGCAGGATGCAGTCGGCACCGATCGCGCGCGCCTCGTGCACCTGGTACGGGTCGACGATGAAATCCTTGCGCAGTATCGGCAGTGCACAGGCCGCACGGGCCTGCTGCAGGCAGGCCTCGCTGCCCTGGAAGAAATCCCGGTCGGTCAGCACCGACAGGCACGTCGCGCCGGCCGCGGCATAGCTGCGGGCAATGGCAGCGGGGTCGAAGTCCGCGCGGATCACGCCCTTGCTCGGGCTGGCCTTCTTCACCTCGGCAATGACCGCAGCGCGTCCAGCGTCGACCTGCTGCTCGATGGCCGCCACGAAGCCGCGCGTCGGCGGTAGCGCGGCGCTGCGCGCCTGCAGCTCGGCCAATGGCACACGCAGGCGGCGCTCGGCCACCTCTTCCACCTTGCGTTCCAGGATGCGCTCAAGGATGTCGGTCATGATCGAGCTCGCCGCGGGCTTCAGGTCGTGCGACACATGATGCCAGAGGGCTGCAGCACCGCCGTACCCCGGCGCGCCGGCCTGCACGTACGGCAGCCCTGGAACGCGCAGCGGCCCATTACGCCGAGAGCCTACGCGTGACGGCGACAAACTCGTGCAACTTCGCCAGGGCTGCGCCGCTGGCCACGGTGGCCTGGGCCAGGTCGATGCCGGCGGCAACCGAGTCGACCACGTCGGCTGCATACAGCGCGGCGCCTGCGTTCAACGCCACGCTGTCGCCGGGGACACCGGGCTCGGCGCTGAGCGCCTGCAGCAGCATCGCCCTGGATTCCTGGGCGTCGTTCACGCGCAGGTTGCGGCTGGAGGCCATGGCCAGGCCAAAGTCCTCCGGCTCCACCTCGTACTCGCGTACCTCACCGTCGCGGAGCTCGCCGACCAGGGTCGCGGCGCCGAGCGAAATCTCGTCCATGCCATCGCGCCCCCATACCACCAGCGCATGTTGGGCGCCGAGCGCCTGCAGGGCGCGAATCTGGATGCCGACCAGGTCGGGATGGAACACGCCCATCATGATGTTGGGCGCTCCTGCCGGGTTGGTCAGCGGGCCGAGGATGTTGAACAGCGTGCGCACACCCATTTCGCGGCGCACCGGCGCCACGATTTTCATGGCCGGGTGGTGATTTGGCGCGAACATGAAGCCTATGTGGGTCTCGGCCATGCACTGCGCGACCTGTGCCGGATTCAGGTCGATCGATGCACCCAGGGCCTCAAGCACGTCGGCGCTGCCGGACTTGGACGACACGCTGCGCCCGCCATGCTTGGCCACACAGCCGCCCGCGGCGGCAACCACAAAGCTCGAGGCAGTGGAAATGTTGAATGTGGAGGCACCGTCGCCGCCGGTGCCGACGATGTCGACCAGGTGAGGATGAGGCGGCGCCGCCACCTTGGCCGAGAGTTCACGCATGACCCGCGCGGCACCGGTGATCTCGCCTACCGTTTCCTTCTTCACGCGCAGGCCGGTGATGATCGCCGCGGTCATCAGCGGGCTGACCTCGCCACGCATGATCTGGCGCATCAGCGCAATCATCTCGTCCTGGAAAATTTCGCGATGCTCGATCGTGCGTTGCAGGGCTTCCTGTGGCGTGATCGCCAGGCGCTCGCCGCCGCTCATGCCGCAAGCCGCAACGGCAGGCCAAGGAAATTGCGCAGCAGGTCGTAGCCGTGCGCGGTCAGCACCGACTCTGGATGGAACTGCACGCCCTCGACCGGCAGGCTCCGGTGCCGCAGGCCCATGATCTCGTCGATCGAGCCATCCTGGTTTTCCGTCCACGCGGTGACCTCCAGGCACGCCGGCAGCGAGCCCTGCTCCACCACCAGCGAGTGGTAGCGCGTGGCCTCGAACGGATCAGGCAGGCCGGCAAACACGCCCTGCCCGCGATGGTGCACCGGCGAGGTCTTGCCGTGCATGATCTGCTTGGCGCGCACCACCCGGCCGCCGAATACCTGGCCCAGCGCCTGGTGGCCCAGGCACACACCGAGGATCGGCACCTCGCCAGGCAGCTCGCGCAGCACGTCGAGCGACACCGCCGCATCATCCGGCGTGCCCGGCCCGGGCGAAATCACGATATGCGACGGCGCCAGCGCACGGATGCCGGCCACGTCGATCGCATCATTGCGCACCACCTGCACCTGCTGCCCCAGCTCACCGAAGTACTGCGCCAGGTTGTAGGTGAAGCTGTCGTAATTGTCGATCATCAACAACATGGCGAACCCTGGGCGACGGAGACGCTTCCGCGGAACCTCGCATTATAGCCATCCGTTCGCGGCCGACGGACCGCGCGCCGTCGGCAGCTACGCCGCGTCGCTGCGTGACTGGCGCACGACGACGCTGGTCGCGGTCATGTCGGCGGTGACGTTGCCCAGCGTGGCCAGGGTGTCGGGCAAGGTGTCGACCGCCAGCATCAGGCCCAGCGGGCTCACCGGCACGCCCATGGCCTGGGCCACCGGCAGGTTGGTGGCCATGAACACCACCGCGCCCGGCAGACCCACCGAGCCCAGGCTGATGACCACGGCAAGCAAGGCACCGCCGATGAGCTGGGTGGAGGTGAGGTCGATACCGAAGGCCCAGGCGATGAACACGGCGGAGGTCACGTACTGCACCGGGCTGGTCAGCCGGCACAGGGTGACGGCCATGGGCAGCACCAGCGAGGTCACCTGCCGCGGGTAGCCGAGGCGCTCGTCCGCGCTTTCCAGCATGGCCGGCAGCGAGGCCAGCGAGGACTGCGTGCTGAACGCCACCACCTGCGGCGGCACCAGCGCCGGTACGAAGCGGCGCAGGCGCTCGCCGCCCCAGAGCAACGCGACCGGCAGCATCAGCGCAGTCACTGCCAGGTACATCAGGCACTCGACCAGCACGTACACGCCGAGCGCGCTCAGCATGCTGATGCCCGAGCGCGCCGAGACCGAGAAGATCAGCGCGAAGACGCCGAGTGGCGCCACCGCCAGCACCCAGCGCACGATGACGATCATGGCGTCGGCGATGGCCTGGAAGAAATCCAGCAGCAGCTTGCGCCGCTCGGGCGCCACGCGCATCAAGGCAAAGCCAAGGAACAGCGCGAACACCACCAGCGGCAGCATGGCACTCTGCGCCGCCGCCATGATCGCGTTGCTGGGAATGATCGCGCTCACCGCCTCGGTCCAGTCCAGCGGCGCGGCACCTGCGGTCACCGCGCCGGCGGCGCTGTCCAGGGTCGCGCGCAGCGCCGGATCGTGCGGAAACAGTGAGAACACGTTCGGCGCGACGGCCGCGGTGAACAGCGCGCCGCCGGTCAACAGCACGATGAAGACCACGATGGCGCGCCGCGCCACGCGGCCGGAGGCCGCGGCGTCCGATGCCGTGTTGACGCCAATCACGATCAGCGCCAGCACCAGGGGCACCACGGTCATCTGCAAGCCGTTGAGCCAGAGCACGCCGATGGGATGCACCGCGTGCGCGGCCTGCGCGGCCGTGACCGGGTCATAGGCGGCCAACAGCAAGCCGGCCACCGCCCCCAGGGCCAGGCCAAGCAGTACCCGCGAGGTGGCGTTCATCCTGATCCTCATGCCGGCGCCACTCCGGGTCGCAGACACCCGCACCGGGCGTTCGCATCAAACGGAAAATACATGCATGATCCCCAACCGAGAGCCGCCGGCATGGCGCCAAGGCAGGCAGCGTAACTGCTTGACGCCGCGAATTCAGCACGGCGGCGTGCCGGGAACCCGGCGATGGAAGGGACGGAGCCACATGCAACGACACCTCGGGCAAGCATCGACCACGGGCGCAACCGCCGGGTGGTACGCCCCTTTGTACCGCAGGCGTGGCACGCCAGACCCGATCGGTGGAGCGGCAACGCTGCCGGCGCTGAACAGGCGCCACGCGCCGCGCTGGCTCGGCCTGCTGGCGTTCGCGCTGCTCACCCTGCCCACCCAGCCGTTGCCGGCACAAGTGCACGCACCAGCCTTGCCCGAGGCCACGCGCGCCCGACTCGACCAGGCCGTCGACACGGTGATGGCGCGCTACACCCTGCCCGGCATCGCCGTCGGCGTCATCGAGCATGGCCAGGTGGTGTACACGCGCACCGTCGGCGAGCGCATCGCCGGCTCAGGGCAGGCCATCGACGCACGGACCCTGTTCAAGATCGCTTCCAACTCCAAGGCCATGACCACCGCCCTGCTTGGCCGCCTGGTGGACCAGGGCAAGTTGCGCTGGGACGACCCGGTCACCAAATACCTGCCACAGTTCCAGATGCACGATCCGTGGGTGACCGCGAACATGCGTGTGGCGGACCTGCTCACCCACTCCAGCGGCCTGCCGCTCGGCGGCGGCGACCTGATGCTGTGGCCGGAGCCGAACGCCTTCACCGCCGCGGACATCATCCACGGCCTGCGCTACATCGCGCCGGCCTACAGCTTCCGCTCGCGCTACGAATACGACAACCTGCTGTACGTGGTGGCCGGCGCCGTGGCCGCGGCGGCGGGCGGCGCGCCATACGCCACGCTGATGCGCCGCGAGGTGTTCGCGCCACTGGGCCTGGACCGCTGCCAGGTCGGCAGCTGGAACCGCGACGCGGTCGGCGACGTGGCTCAGCCGCATTACCTGAAGGATGGCCGGAATATTCCCCTCGGCGAGGACGGCGCGGTGATCCCGGCACTCACTTCGGATCCGGCCGGCGGCATCCGCTGCGACCTCACCGACATGCTGCAATGGGCACGCAACTGGCTGGTGCCGAGCCACGCGCAATTGCAGTGGCTGTCGCCGGTACAGCGCGACGTGCTGCAGGCGCCGCACATGCTGATCCCGGTGTCGACGCAGCGCCGCCTGCGCGATGACACCCACGTCATGGCCTACGGCTACGGCTGGCGCATGGCCGATGTCGATGGCCGCTGGATGGTCTGGCATACCGGCACGCTCAGCGGCATGTATTCGATGCTGGCGCTGTTTCCCGACCAGCAGGGCGGCTTCGTGTTCATGATCAACGGCAACGGCGGCGCCGCGCGCGAAGTGCTCGGCGACGTGCTGACCAAGCACTTCACCAAGCCCGCGGATACGCATGACGCGGCCTGGTATGCCGATGCCCTGGACCAGGCCAACGCCAGACGCGTGGCGGCAGCCAAGGCACCGACGGAAACGCCCACGGCGGTGCCCGCGGGCGAGGTCGCGGCGTGGACCGGGATCTACCGCGATCCCTGGCTGGGCGAGATGTCGATCTGCCCACAGGGTGAGGCCGTGCGGCTCGCCGTTGTGAAATCGCCACGGCTCGCCGGCCCGATCATGCGCCTGGGCGGTCGCCTGCTGGTGCACTGGGCCGATTCAGGCGTCTATCCGGACGCCTGGCTGGACTTCCAGGCCGCGACTGGCAGCGCGCCGATCACGCTGCGCATGGCCAAGGTCGATCCACTGGCCGACTTCAGCTCCGACTATGAGGACCTGCATTTCCAGCGCATCGGCGCCTGCCCTGCGCCGACATCGACCAGCCAGCACTAGCGCGCGGCGGGAGCGCGGCCGTCACAGTCCCTGCGCGGCCTGGGCCACGGCGCGGAACAGGGCGCGGCCTTTGTTCATGGTCTCCTCCCATTCCGCGGCCGGATCCGAGTCGTAGACGATGCCGGCGCCGGCCTGGATATGTAGGCGGCCGCCGTGGATCACCGCGGTGCGGATCGCGATCGCGGTGTCGGCGTCGCCCCACCAGCCGATCCAGCCGATTGCGCCGCCGTAGATGTTGCGCTTGGTGGGTTCCAGCTCCTGCACGATTTCCACCGCCCGCACCTTGGGCGCGCCGCTCAGCGTGCCGGCGGGAAACGTCGCGCGCAGCACGTCCATGTAGCTGACCCCGGGACGCACCGTGCCCTGCACCTGCGAAACGATGTGCATGACGTGCGAGTAGCGCTCGACCACGAAGGACTGGCTCACCTCCACGCTGCCCGGCTCGCTGATGCGGCCGACGTCGTTGCGGCCGAGATCGATCAGCATCACGTGCTCGGCGCGCTCCTTGGGATCGGCCAGCAGCTCGGTTTCCAGCGCGAGGTCCTCGGCCTCGTCGGCACCGCGGCGGCGGGTGCCCGCCAGCGGCCGCACCACCACCTTGCCGGCGTTCAACTGCGCCAGGATCTCCGGCGAGGAGCCGACGATCTGGGTGTCGCCGAGATCGAGGAAATACATGTATGGCGAGGGATTCAGCGCCCGCAGCGCACGGTAGACGTCCACCGGCCGCGCGTGGAAGCCGACGCTCAGGCGCTGCGATGGCACCACCTGGAAGATGTCCCCGGCGCGGATATATTCCTTGGCCCGCTCGACCATGGCCATGAAGCCCTCGCGGGTGAACGAGGAAGTGAAGTCGTCCTCGTCCAGCACCTCGCCGTGCAGCAGCTGCGGATAGGCCGAGCCGCCCTGGTGCAAACGGTAGACCAGTGCGTCCAGGCGGCGCCGGGCCGCTGCATAGGCCTGTGGCTGCGCCGGGTCGGCGTGCACGATCAGGTACAGGCGGCCCTTGAGGTTGTCGAACACCGCCACCTCCTCGGCCAGCATCAGCAGCACGTCCGGGATGCCGAGCTCGTCGGTGCGCTCCCACTGCGCCAGGCGCGGCTCGATGTAGCCGATGGTCTCGAAACCGAAGTAGCCGACCAGGCCGCCGCTGAACGCCGGCAGCTCGGGCAGCCGCGGCACCGCGTACAGCTGGCGCAGGCGTTCGATCTCCGCCAGCGGATCGGCCACCTCGCGCGACTCCACGACCTCGCCGCGATCCTCCACCTCGAGCCGGTGCGCGCGCAGCCGGTACACGCGCCGCGCCGGCAGGCCGATGATGGAATAGCGGCCCCACTTCGCACCGCCCTCCACCGATTCGAACAGGCAGGTGTAGGGGCCGTCGGCCAGCTTCAGGTAGACCGAGAGCGGCGTATCGAGGTCGGAAAAGACCTCGCGCACCATGGGGATGCGCGTATGGCCCTGTGCCGCCAACGCATCGAATTCATCACGGGAAATCACGGGCCGTCCAAGTCTGCAAAACGCCCACGATAACAGCGTTGCCGGTGTGTCGAGCCGGCGCCCCGGCGCGGCACGGCGCCGCCGCGTATCGATCAGGCGCCGGATGGCGCGGCCGGCGCCGTGCCGGCGCGGTAGCGCGAGGCGACCACCACGCGCATGAACGCGTCGAGCAGGGCCCGCTTGCCGGCGTCGCCGGCGTCGAAGCTCAGCGACCAGCTCAGGCGGATGCCGCTGGCCGCGCCCGGATCGCAGAACACCACCACGTCGTCGATCTTGTCGCTGCCGGCATACACCGTGCCGCTGCAGGCCATGCCGCGGTGATGCAGCACGAGGTCATCGGCCTTGCCTGCCGGATCGAGCTCACGGTAGTGCTTGCGGTCCGCCTGCACCTCGGCCGCGAGCGAGGGCAGCTTGCGCGGCCACACGTTCAGCACCATCACGCGCTGCGGCTTGCCGGTCCATTCGCCCTGGTAGAGCACGAAGTTGACGCCGATCGCAGCCGCATAGGTGCAGCAGTCGTCCGTCCAGCCGGCAGGCGCCAGCGTGGCAATCGTCCACGCCGGGATCGTGCCATCGCGCGCGCCGTGCGCCGCGACCGGGCGCTCGCCGGGTGCGGCGGCCATCGCCAGCGGCGCCAGTACCGCCAGGCCAAGCGCGAGCCACCGCATGCGCCATGCCGGGCGGGACGCAGCACGCAATCCGCGTCGGTTCACGCGATCGCCCGGCGCATCGCGGCAATCTCGCCGGCGTAATCGGGCGCGTTGAAGATTGCCGACCCGGCGACGAAGGTGTCGGCGCCGGCCGCGGCGATCGCGCCAATGTTGTCGGCGGTGACCCCGCCATCCACCTCCAGGCGGATCGGGCGGCCACTGGCATCGATGCGCGCCCGGGCCTGGCGCAGCTTGTCCAGCGTGCCGGGGATGAACTTCTGCCCACCGAAGCCGGGGTTGACCGACATGATCAGCACCAGGTCGAGCTTGTCCATGACGTAGTCGAGGTAATCCAGCGGCGTGGCCGGGTTGAACACCAGGCCGGCGCGGCAACCGGAATCGCGGATCAGGCCGAGCGTGCGGTCGATGTGCTCGGTCGCCTCCGGGTGGAAGCTGATGCCGGTAGCGCCGGCCTTGGCGAAATCCGGCACGATGCGGTCCACCGGCTTGACCATCAGGTGCACGTCGATCGGCGCCTCGATGCCATGACGGCGCAAGGCGGCCAATACCATTGGTCCCATGGTCAGGTTCGGCACGTAGTGGTTGTCCATGACGTCGAAGTGCACCCAGTCCGCACCGGCGGCGAGCACCGCGGCCGTATCCTCGCCCAGCCGCGCGAAGTCGGCCGACAGAATGGACGGGGCAATGATCGCTGCTTGCCTGGACATGGGACTTCCAGCTTGAGAGGAGTCCCGTATTGTAGGCGACCGCCCAGGGACGATGTGCACGGCCCGCCACTCCCGGTGCGTCATCGCAGCGCCCCCGCTCCTAATGGAAGCCGCGCATTTCCTTGATGCGGTCGTAGGCGGCATTGATCTCGCTGGCGCGCGACTCGGCCTGGCGGCGCATGTCTTCGGGCAGGTCGCCCAGGCGGTCGGGGTGGTGCTCGGAGATCAGCTTGCGGTAGGCCCGCTTGACGGCGCGCTCGTCGGCATTGCGATCGATGCCCAGCACGGTATAGGGATCCGGGCCCTGGGTATTGCGCTGCGGCGGCACGTAGCCGCTGCCACTCCCAGGCCCCCAGCTGCCGCTGCGGCCGCGCGCATTCCCCCCGGCATTCCAGGCATAGCCCTTCATTGCCAGCAGTGCCATCAACTCCATGTCGCTGACCCGCAGTGCAAATGCCAGCTGGCGCAGGATCGCCATCTTTTCCGGCGACGGACGGCCTTCGGCCAGCACCGTCTCGATCACCACGTCGAGCACCGGGAAGGCGTGGTCGCGGCGCACGCCGACCCAGCGCCGCAGTTCGTCGATGGTGCCGGTGACATCGAACTCTGGCTGCTTTCCCCGGTTGAAGCTGGCCACCGCCTGCTGGCGCTGCTCGGGGCGCAGGCCCATGCGCGTCATCAGGCGCTCGGCCACGGCAATCTCGGCTTCCGACACCCGGCCATCGGATTTGGCCACCGCACCCAGCAGGGTGAACAGCGGGCCGACAAAGCCGCCGGCTTCCGGAATCGCGCGCTTGCGCTGGCTGTGACGCAGGTTGTCCAGGATGAAGCCGATGATCGCGCCGGTGACGGCTCCAGGCAGCCGGCCGATGATCAGGCCGAAAAATGCGAACCACAAGGTGTAACCGAAGCTCATGGCCGGGTCCGCGCCGCCGGGGCCTGGTCGCTGTACCAGGTTGCCAGCGCCTCGAGCTCGACGTCACTCAGCGGGCCCACGGCCGTGCGCATCACCGGCGCACTGCGCCGGCCATCACGATACTGGCGCAAGGCGTCGCGCAGGTAGTCCAGGCGCTGGCCGGCCAGGTTCGGCACGCCGGGCAGGCGTGCCTGGCCCTCCGCGCCGTGGCAGGCCGCACACAGGCCAAGACGGCTCGGCGGCGCCGGCGCAGCGGCCTGCGCCATGGACAGGGGGGCGGCAGCCAACATCCAGCAGGCCACCAAGATCGAAATGCGCATCGGGCAACACGAGCCGCGGAAACCCGCGATTCTAGCAGCGCCGCAGCATGGTCCCGCGCCGCCGCGGTTAGAATGGGGCTTGCTCCAGCCCGCGGATACCCCTGACGTGACCACCACCTTGCCGCAATCAAACCTGCCCGAGCTCGAACTGCTCCATCGCGGCAAGGTCCGCGACGTCTATGCGCTGCCGGGCGAGCGCCTGCTGATGGTGGCCACCGACCGGCTCTCGGCGTTCGACGTGGTGCTGCCCAACCCGATCCCCGGCAAGGGCGAGATGCTGACGCAGATCTCCAATTTCTGGTTCGCCCACACCGCGCACCTGATGCCGAACCACCTGCTCGATGTGCCGCTGGCGGAAGTCCTGCCGGCCAGCGCGGACAGTGCCCTCTACGCCCGGCGTTCGGTGGTGGTGCGCCGCCTGCGCCCGCTGCCGGTGGAGGCGATCGCCCGTGGCTACCTGATCGGCTCAGGCTGGAAGGACTACCAGGCCAGCGGCGCGCTGTGCGGCATCCGCCTGCCGGCCGGGCTGCAGCAGGCCCAGCAGCTGCCCGAGCCGATCTTCACCCCCTCGACCAAGGCCGCCTCGGGGCAGCATGACGAGAACGTCAGCTTCGGCCAGGTGGCAGCCGAAATCGGTACCGAATTGGCGACTCGGGTCCGCGACGCCACCCTGGCCATCTACCGCTGGGCGGCGGCGTACGCTGCCGAGCGCGGCATCATCATTGCCGACACCAAGTTCGAGTTCGGCACCGACGCCGAAGGCAAGCTGTACGTGATGGACGAAATGCTCACCCCCGACTCCTCGCGCTTCTGGCCCGCCGAGACCTACCGCACGGGGATCAGCCCGCCGAGCTACGACAAACAGTTCGTGCGCGACTGGCTGGAGACCCAGGACTGGAACAAGACTGCGCCGGGCCCGGTGATCCCCGACCGGATCGTCGCCCAGACCGCAGCCAAGTACGCCGAGGCACTGCAGCGGCTGGCCGGCATCCAGCTGGCGGCATGAACGCCTGGCTGAACCTGGCAGTGGCCATCGGCGCCGAAGTGGTGGCCACCAGCGCGCTGCAGGCCAGCGCGGGGTTCACCCGCCTGGCGCCGAGCAGTGTGGTCGTCATCGGCTATGTGGTGGCGTTCTACTTTCTCAGCCTCACCCTCCGCCACATCCCGATCGGCATCGCCTACGCGGTATGGTCAGGAGCCGGCACAGCGCTGATCGCCCTGATCGGCGTCACCGTGTTCCGCCAGAAGCTGGACCCCGCCGGGGTGTGCGGGATTGCACTGATCGTCGCCGGGGTGCTGGTACTGAACCTGTTCTCGCGCTCCGGCGCCCATTGACGCCCTCCGGCCACCGCGGTGGAATGAAGCCATGCGCAGCATGCAGGAATGGCTGGACAGCTACAGCGCCGACCACCGCAACCCGGTGAACCAGGTGGCGCACTGGCTGTGCGTGCCGCCGATCGTGTGGGCGGTGATCGCCATGCTGTGGACCGTGCCGGTACCCGAATCGCAGCTGCGCCCCGGCGCCTGGGCGGTCATGGTCATCGTGCTGTCGTTCTACTGGTATTGGAAGCGGTCGCACCGCCTGGCCGTGGCCCTGCTGGTCGTGTTTGCCATCCTGGCGCTGATCACCCACCTGCTGGCGACGGAGTTCGGCATGGCGACACTGCTGCGCGCAGCCATCGTCGTGTTCGTGGTGGCCTGGGTCGGCCAGTTCATCGGCCACCACTTCGAGGGGCGCCGGCCAAGCTTCCTCACCGACCTGTCCTACCTGCTCATCGGGCCGGCCTGGCTGATGGCCAAACTGCTGCGCCGGCTCGGCGTACGGCTGGCCTTGTGACCACCGCGCTCACGATACTCAGCACCTTGCTGTGGTGGGTGTTGTACAGCTCCGTGGTGGCGCTGGCGGCGGCTGGTATCGGCTGGTGCGTGCTGCGCTGGGCCGAGCGTGGCGGCGTGGTGTTCAACCGCCTGTACCTCGCCTGCCTGCTGTGGAGCCTGGTCGGCCTGGGCCTGATCGCCATTGCCGCCGCCGTGGAGGGCCATCTGCAGCCGCCTTATGGCGCGCTGCTGCGCTCCGGACTGCTGCGCTGGATGCTGGTACTCAACATGCTGATCGGCGCGGTACTGGTCTGGCGCCTCACGCCGCGCATCGATGCGCACCGCGTGCGCCTGGGCAGCGCCTGCATGGCGGTGGCCATGGTCACCGCCGTCGGCTTCGGCATCGCCACGACCCTGGCGTAGGTTGCCGGCGTCGGACGCTCAATGGACCGTGGCGCGGTTGGCCGCCCGCACCGCACGCACAAAGCCGGTGAACGGCAGGTCGGTGATGCCGACCAGGCCGACGTGGCTGTTCTCGCCATCCAGCAGCCGGCCGGTGACCGGTTGGTCGACATACCCGAACCAGTGCACGCCAACGATGTCCGGATTGGCTGCGGCGGCAGCGACGAAGCGCGCATAGGCCGGGCCACGCGCGGCCTCGTTGGCCACGGCGACCACGCCAGCACCGAACGGGCCACGGTCGGTCGAGCCGAAATGGAACTCGCTGATCAGGGCCGGCTTGTCCAGTTGGCGCAAGGCAGCGGTGTCGAAGCCATGCTGCGGCAGGTCGGCGTACACGTTGAAGCTCACCACGTCGCAATACTGCGCGCAGGCCGCCACCGCCTCCGGCGTGTTCACCGCGAAGCGGCCGCCCAGGAACAGGTGATGTGGGTCATGCCGGCGCAAGGCCTCGCGCACGGTGCGGAAATAGGTATCCGCGTACTGCCGCAGCCACGCGCTGTAGTCCTGGGCAATCGCCGGATACGCCTCCGCCGGCTCGGGTGCGGCAAAGCCGGTGGCCTCCAGGGCGCGCCAGGAACCCAGCGCTATGCCCCACGCCGCGCCCAGGGTTTCCGGCGCGACATACTTTTTGCGCAGCGCGGCGATGAACGCCTGCTTGGCCGGACTGCGGGAGTCGCCGGCCAGCGTTCCCACGGCGAGTCCCCAGCGCCCTTGTGGCCCCGCGCCGGCCCACGCCAGCTCGTTGTCGGCAAAGTAGCCAAGGAGATACGGATCATCCACCACGCCGGCCGTGGCCTGGATGACGGCGGCCTCGGTGGCCTGCACGAAGCGCGGATCGAACGGATCAGGCATGCGGCCCCAGTAGTCGTAGCCACTTGCGACGTTGGCATATACCCCGGCGATGTTGATCGAGCGCGTATACGGCAAGCGATGCGCCAGCCCGAGGGCGGGGTCGCTCCAGTTGCCGACGGTGTTGAAGCCCCAGGCCTGCAGGCGGGCCAGGGTGCGATCGCGCCAGGCAGCCAGCCAGCCCTGGCCATCGGCCCGGTAGAGGTTCGCCGCATAGAAGTCGAACCAGCGCCCGTGGTTGTAGCCGATGCCCTGGCTCGCCGCCTGGTCCGGCGCGCGGCTGTCGCTGTTGCCATAAAACGCCGCCCAGTCACCGGTGTCCGGCGGCAATCCGGTGAACATGAACCCGCGCCCCTGGACATAGCTGCGTCCGCCGTCGGCGGCCACCGCATTCACGCCCAGCGAGAAAAACGCATGGCCGTCCGGCGTCACCAGCTGCCAGCGCCCTGCAGCCTTCTGGGTATGGAACCATCCGGTCCGCGTCAAGGCCTGGCCGTCCAGCCGTCCGCCATACGCATCCCGCCGCGGCGTCCCACCGCGATCCTGCTCCAGCACAAGCAGGTCCGTGCGCTGGGCCGCGCGCAAGGCCTCGGCGGTGTCGACCTTCTCCGGCCACTGCGCGCGGGTGAACTGTCCAAACGGGTCGACGATGGCGGTATAGGCGGCGCGCAGCATCGGTTCGCCCGCGACCGTCCGCATGCCACCAAACAGCAAAGTCTGGGGCGCGGTCGGCGCTGGCATGCCCAGGCGCACCGAGCGCACCGCGCGCAGATCGACCGCCCCACTGACGCTGGTGGCCAGCAAGACGGGCCGACCCTGACCGATGAAGGGCATTGGCGGGGCCGTCTGCATGCCCTGGCTGCGTGGCGAGGTGGCGTGCAGCGGCACCACCACGGTCTGCGCCGGGCCCGGGGCCACACCCACGCGCGCCTGCAACTGGCGCTTGTCAGCATCGGTCACCACCACATCCAGCGTGACCGGCCAGGCCATGGCGTCCTGTACGCGCAGGTGCAGTTCACCCTGGGCGGACCAATCCCAAGTCCCACGTTCCGGCTCGATCACCACGCGTGGCCGTGCCGCCGGCGCGAAGGTGTAGCGACGCTGGGCCACGCCATCGGCGGCGTGCTCCAGCGCGCCGGCGCGCTGCACCTGCTCCAGCCGGAGGCGCGCGCCAATATCCGCGGACGCCAGGTCCATCACGGGCGGGTCGGCGGCGTGGGCAGTGGTCAGCACCAGCAGCCACAGCCCGACGCCATGCGCGCTGCGCCGCCACCACTTTCCTTGCTGCCACATGCACCCATTATGCGGCGCGACGCTGAATCGGGACGTGCGCGTCATCGTCGAGCCCCCTGACGCGCCATCCCACCTCAGCTGCGACGCCGGATCCAGCGCCAGACGTAATACACCGGCACGCCCAGGGCGATGATCACCAGGCTCATGCCGGCGTCGCGCGGTGCATGCCAGGTGCTGGCCACGATCACCGCGCAGACGGTGAGCATGAAGATCACCGGCAGCAGCGGATAGAGCGGCACACGGTAGCTGACCGGCTCGTCGCGGCAATATTTCCGGTACCAGAAGATGGTGCCGATGCCAAAGATGTGCCCCAGCCACTCGCCCACCGTGGAGTAGTTGAGCAACTGGGCAAAGCTCCCGGACAGGGTCAACACGATGGCCCACAAGCCGAGCACGACAAGCGCCACCTGCGGCGCACGCGTACGTGGGTCGATACGGGCGGCGGCGCGGAAGAACACGCCGTCGGCGCTCATCGTCTGCAGCACGCGCGCGCCACCGGCAATGGCGATGGTGCAGTAGCCGAAGGTGGAACAGGCGATGCCGACCGCGATCAGGGTGGCCCCGCGCTCGCCCAGCAGCTTGCGCATGAGATCCGCCGCCGGCGCCGTGCTGGCCGCCAGGCCATCCATGCCCAGCCCGGACAGGTAGGCAAAATTGGCCAGCACATAGCACACCACCACACCGGTCAAGCCGAGCCCCAATGCCCGCGGCAACACCTTTTGGGGATTGCGCACCTCGCCCGCCAGGTCGTTGAGATAATGGAATCCACCGTAGGAGAACAGCACCGGCAGCAGCGCGCCGGCGAACGCCCAGCGCGAAACCGGCGTAGTCGGCGGCGCCCAGGCCAGGCCTGGCTGTTTGCCGGCCAGCACCAGCCCGGCGATCACCAGCAACGCCACCGCGGCAATCTTCAGCAGCGTGAACAGGTTCTGCATGGTGGCGCCGGCGCGGATGCCGAACAGGTTGACACCGACGATGAACACGATGGCGCCCACGGCGAGCGGCTTGGCGAACACCAGCGGCGGCAGGCCGAGGGCGACGCTCAGGTACTCGGCAAACATGGTGGCCACGGCGGCAACGCTGCCCGGATAGTTGACCAGCGCCATGGCCCAGCCGAACAGGAACGCCGGCAACAAGCCGAACGCCTCGCGCAGATAGACGTAGATACCGCCAGCCTGCGGACGCCGCGCGCCAAGCTCGGCGTAGACCAGCACGCCAGCCAGGGTCAGCAGGCCACCAATCACCCACAGCACGAGCAGCTCGGCCGCCGAGGCGGTGTTTTGCGCCACCGTGGACGGGGTCAGGAAAATACCGGCGCCGATGATGCCGCCGACGACGATCATCGCCGCATCCCAGGTGTTCAGGCGGCGGGCGTATTGCTGGTCGGCTTGATCGGGCATGGCGGCTACCTTGCCATTGCGCATGGTCACCGCGCCAGTCCCATGGATCACAGGCCGCGCAGGCGACTGCTAATATCGGCACTGCCAGTCCACATCGGTACCCGGTCCCAACCCGTCGGCGACCCGGTCACCGCGGGTGCAGTGGCCTGCTGGCGGGCAATCCGTTTCGGTCATCCGACGGGAAGCACTGACTGCAAGCGGGCTCCTGCAACAAAGCCGGCGCTCCGGCAGCACCACCAGGAGAAACCACAACGTCCATGTCACCACGCCCGCGCCGGATCGCGTTCGCCACCTGCGCCGACCTGCCGGCCATCCAGCCGGACGATACCCATCTTGCGCATTGCCTGGAAGGCGAAGGCGTGGTGCCTGTCAGTTGCGTGTGGACCGATCCCGGCGTGGACTGGTCGTCATTCGACGCCGTACTGATCCGCACCATCTGGGACTACTTCAAGCGCTACCCGGAATTCCTGGCCTGGCTGGACCGCCTGGACCGGCTCGGTGTGCGCACCATCAACGACAGCCAGCTGCTGCGCTGGAACAGCGACAAGCGCTACCTGCTCGACCTGGCCGGTGGCGACGTCGCCGTCATCCCCACCCACGTCGCCGCTGCCGACCAGATCGGCAACGTGCTCACCTACCTGCACGGCCAGCCGGTGGTGATCAAGCCGACGGTGAGCGGCGGTGCCTGGCATACGTTGCGCGGTGTCGCCGGCGAGGCAGCGCTCGACCACGCGATTGCCGCGCTGCCAGCCGACCTCACCTACCTGGTGCAACCCTTCGTGGCCGAGGTCGCCAGCTACGGCGAGTGGTCGCTGGTGTTCATCGCCGGCCGCTACAGCCATGCCGTATTGAAGCGGCCGGCGCATGGCGACTACCGCGTGCAGGAGGAACACGGCGGCAGCGCGCTGCCCACCGAGCCGCCGCCCGCCATATGTGCCGCGGCTGAGCGCGCGCTCGCCACCCTGGCGGCCCTCGGCCATGCCGGGCAGCCCTAACCGTCGGGCCGACCCGCGTGATATTGGCTGCGCGAAACCTCAGGCGAAGCCAGTCCCGTGCAGCCAGCCCTCCCGACAACGCTCTCCTTCCGCGACGCGCTGCTCACGCTCGCCGTCATGGTGGTCTGGGGCACGAATTTCGTCGTCATCCATATCGGCGTCGAGCACTTCCCGCCGCTGCTCTTCGCGGCGCTGCGCTTCACCTTCGCGCTCCTGCCGGCGGTCTTCTTCCTGAAGCGCCCGGATGTGCCGTGGAGCAAGCTCGCCGCCTATGGCGTCCTGATCGGCGCCGGCCAGTTCGGCCTGCTCTTCTTCGCGATCAAGGGCTATATCGCGCCGGGCCTCGCCTCGCTCGTGGTGCAGTCGCAGCCCTTCTTCACCATCCTGCTGGCGGCCGCGATCACGCATGAGCGCGTGCAGCCCTTCCAGTTCGCCGGACTTGCGCTGGCCGGCATCGGCATCGGCGTCATCCGCTGGCACACCGACGGCTCGACGACG
>JAFKMZ010000028.1 GCA_017305055.1 Lysobacterales bacterium | reverse complement strand
TGGCCAGGGCCAGCGCCAACGGCGACACCGGCACCTGCGCGTTCGGGTCGCAGGCCTGGTTGATGTCGAACGCCGGCACCTGCACGCGCCTGTCACGCAGCATCGCCTCCACGGCCGGCACATCGCCGGTGGCGATCAGCCGGCAAAGCTGCTCTGGCAACCCGGTCGAACCGGTCATGGCGACCCGAGGCGCAGCGCGTCAGTTGGCAAAGGTCGAGGGGCTCTTGGGCGCCAACACATCATCAAAGAAGTTCGCGGCCTTGTCCGCCTGGACAAGGCGCGCAATGACCCGTTCGTCGCGCTCCACCCGGCCGGTGATCTCACCAACCTTCTCGCTGCGGATAAGCGAAACCAGCACCTTGCCTTCCTCGACCGCTCCCTTGGCCATTTCGGTTTTCTGCGCCGCACTGGCCTTGGATTCCAGGAGGATCGCCGCCGGTTCTGTCATCGTCGCCACATCCATGCCCTGTGCGAGCTTGCGAATGACGCCTTCGGATTGGGCGATGTCGATCTGCGTCACCGGGCTGGTCGGCGCCGCGCCAGCTGCGGCGTTGATTCCAGGCCGCTGGTGAATCGTCATGTTCTCGACTTTCGACCAGTACGGCAGCGAGTCGGCAAAGTGGGTTCCTGCGGCCACGCCAAATTCCGCGTGCAGGTCCAGCGTGTTCCACTCGGCCGGGTGCGTGTACTCGCGCACGAACAGGGTGTGCAGGTTGAGCCCAGTCGTCCATGCTCCGCGATAGGCCTCCGATGCCTGACGCATCGCCGACTGGCGCTGGGTGAGTGCTGGTCGTGTGACCGCACCCACCGTGGTCCCGGCCGGAACAAACTTCTTGCCGGGGAATGCGGCCGCCGCGGTCGGGGTCAGGATGCGGTTTGCGATCACCTCATAATCGGCGGCGTTGTCCAGCTTGTCTGCCGCGGTCATTTCGGTGAACGAATTGCTGCCGATGTACCCCAGATCGGTCACGCTGGCGTTACCCGCATGCATGCTTTCATGCACCATGGTGGAGATGGAGTCCGCCTGTGTCGGATTGTCGATGTTGCTCGACGCGAGCGCGATTTGGCTTGAATTGGTCAGGCCGCCAAGCTCCACCTCCTCGTTGTAGCCCGAGCGGTCGGTCACGATTTTCCTCGCGGTCTGCAGGCGGTGCATGGCGGCGCGGCCGCGAGCAAACTTGGCGCGCGCCGCAGCCACGTGCGACGGGCCGAAAATATCGCTCAGGTCGGTGTTTCTCGCCCCCGAGGCGACGGCGTCGAAGATCTTGTCGGCGCCCTGCACCAGCTTGGCAATATTGGCGGTATCGGGGGTCGCCGGCCGCGCACCGATATCGATCAGGCGCGGATCACCCAGCGTCACGCTCGGATCGGCGGCCCGCATCGCCTGCGCGAATTGCAGGATCTGATCGCGCGAGCCCGCCGCGAGTGCCGCAAACAAGATGGCCTCGGTGGGTCCGGCAATCCCGAACGCAGCCGCATCAGTGCGCACCTTCAGTCGATTGGCGGGAGTGAGTTCGCGCCACGCGCTGTGCAGCAGCCGCACCAGGCCGGCTTCGTGCGCGGCCAGGTCGGTGCCTCCGGCTGGCAGCGTCGCGGCCAGGGTGGTTGCATTCGGTACGCGGCGACAGCGCACGACGTCGCGCCGAGCCGCGGCGGTGCCGGCATCCTGCTGCAGGGTATGCGCCAACTCATGCGCCAGTAGCCTTTTGCCATCATCCGTACCCGGGGTGTACGACCCTGCGGCAAAGACGATGTGCTGGCCGACGGTGTAGGCGGAAGCACCGATGACGCGTGCCGACGCGGCAGCCTGATGATCGGTGTGGATGCGCACCGCGCCGAAATCGCGGCCAAAGCGTGGCTCCATGAACGCCCGCGCCTCCGCATCCAATGGCACACCGGCAGTACCCAGCACGGTATGCACCAGGGGTGGCGCTTCCACCGGGGCGACGCGCGTGGTCCCTGTGCGGCGCAAAGCCGGCGCCTCCGCAGCGGTCCGCATGGATACTCCGCCGCGCAGCGCCTGCTCGGCCAGCACATCGGCCTGCGCCTCGAGCGGATCGTTTGCCAAGCCGACAGCGAGCTTGCGCTGCAACGGAAGGTACTGGGAGTGAGCGCTGGCGGGTGCATGCCCAGGCTCTTCCGACGGCCATACCGGGATGTGCGCGAACGCGCCAGGAAGCACCGAGCGCGCGCACCGATCCGGCTCATCGCGCGGAAGCACATGACGCTGCCGCACCGGCGTGACGGCAACCATCTGCTGCGGATGCCGACGCTGCGCGTGCACGCATGTCGATTCAGTAGTCATGGCGAGCTCCGATCCAACCTTGTGGCGGCGTATGCAGCTCAACTGGCGTCCGTCGCGATGAAAGCCTCCACCGGCATGCGTAGCGCAATGCGCGAACAGCGTGGTGACCGAAGCATCCCGCCTGGTGTGCGCCGGAACCCGTGACCGTCCACCGGGTGGCGCAGAAAACTGCCATCGACGCACCGAGTCTACGCTGCGCGCCTACGTGGTCAAGCGCCTCGCGGCAACCGCTCGCAGGCCACGCCCAGCGCCCTGTCTTGGCACTCCGCACCGCCGGCTCCGCCCCCCGCGATGAGGCTTGACGGCGCAGCCCGCGCCTGACAACTTCTGCTGTCCCATCAACCGGACCCACCTGCATCATGAACTCCCTGTACCGATTGTCGCTGGGCTGCGTGGCGCTGTGCGGTCTCCTGCTGGCGTGGCCGGCAAGTGCCGGCGACCAGGCCACAACCGCCGCCCCAGCGCCGCGAACGATGACCATCGACCGGCTGTACAGCCTGCCCTGGGTCACCGGCACTGCCCCCACGGACCCGGCGTGGTCGCCGGACAGCAGGCGCCTGGCGTTCCTGTGGAACGACGAGGGCGGCAATTTCATGGACGTCTGGGTGGCCGATGCCGCAAACGGCAAGCCGGTACGGGTGACGCGCATGCCGCGCCCGGATAGCCCGGCCGATCCGGGCAGCGACATCGCCAAGCTGGAACAGGTCGAGCGCGCCGAGAATGACCATGGCGTCTCGCAAGTGATCTGGGCGCCGGATGGCCGGCACCTGGTGTTCAACCTGCATGGGCGCCTGTACCGGGTCCTGCCGGGGCAGCCGGCGCAGCCGATAAGCGAGGCCGGCAGCGCCGCCGCCGACCCGGCCGCCTCCGCCCGGGCCAAGGCCGTTGCCTATCTGGCGTCCGGCAGCCTGTGGATGGTGGAGCTTGGCACGGACACGCCGCAGCCGCGTCAGGTCTACGCCGCAGGCGGCAGCAGGGTCGGCGTCGAGTCCTTCGCCTGGTCGCACGACGGCAAGCAGCTGGCCGTGATCGAGGCCGACAACAGCAAGGTGCCGATGCGCGGCATCCCGGATTACCTGGGTGCGGAGACGCGACTGGTCGAGGTCGAGCGTCCGTATCCGGGCGAGCCCTCGCCGTCACGGCGCCTGGGCGTGGTTGCCGCCAGCGGCGGCGCGGTGCGCTGGATGGACCTCGGCCCCGATCCGCTGGACCAGATCTTCAGCGTACGCTGGTCTCCGGACGACAGCCGGCTGCTGACGGACAAGAGCGACCTGTACGTCAAGGACCGCCGCCTGCTGCTGCTCGACCCCGCCAACGGAAAGTCGCAGTTGCTGGTGCGCGAGCGCGACCCACACAACGTCAGCGCCGAGTGGTGGGCCGACTGGGCGCCGGACGGGTACGGCGTGTACTTTACCTCCGACCGCGGCAATGATTACCACGTGTACTACCAGGCGCTTGCCGGTGGCGCGCCCAAGGCCATCACCGCGGGTGACTGGGCGGTGTTCTCGGCCAGCATCTCACCCGCGGCACGTGCGCTGTTCGTGGTCAGCAACGCCGGCAATACGGAGTCGCGCCGCGTGTACCGCGTGCCACTCGGCGGCGGTGCGGCGCAGCCGGTGACCCCGGCCGAAGGCGCGCATCATCCGACGATGTCGCCGGATGGAAAGTTGCTCGCCGACCTGTATTCCAATGACGTGACGCCACCAGACCTGTACCTGCAGGCCGCCACTGGCACGGCAGCCAAGGCGAAGGATCGTCGCCAGGTCACGCATTCACCCTTGCCGGAATTCTCCGCGTACCACTGGGTTGCGCCGAAGTACGTCAGGTTCAACAACGTCAACGACGGCACCCCGCTGCACGCGCGGCTGACCCTGCCGCCGGACTTCGACCCGGCGAAGAAGTACCCGGCGATCCTGGGCTCGGTGTACAGCAACACCGTGCACAACGAGTGGGGCGGGCGCGTCTACCACCCGACCTGGGGCCTGGACCAATTGCTGGCCCAGCGCGGCTTCGTGGTCATCAACGTGGACATCAGCGGCAGCTCCGGGCATGGCAAGGCGTTCCGCCAGCGCATCCGCGAGGACTACGGCGGCGTCGATGTCGACGACCTGTACAGCGCCACGCGCTGGCTGGTCGCGCAGGGCTACGTCGACCCCTCGCGCATCGGCATCTGGGGCAGCAGCTACGGCGGCCTGCTGACCGCCATGTCGATGTTCCGCTATCCGGACGTCTACCGGGCCGGCGTGGCCGCGGCGCCCGCCACCAGCCTGTTCCACGCCCTCACCGGCGAGATGCAGGTGATGATGATGCCGCAGGGCCACGAGGCGCAGTACGCCAAGTCCTCGGCGTTCATGCACTCCGGCGGCCTCAAGGGCCACCTGATGCTGCTGCACGGCATGCGCGACGAGGTCGTGCTGTTCAAGGACTCGGTGACATTGACCCAGCGCCTGATCCTGCAGGGCGGGAACGTGGACCTGGTGCCCCTGCCCAATGCCCCGCACAGCTGGGATACGCAAGGCATGGCACAGACGCGCTACGGCTACCACAGGCTGGTCGACTATTTCGAGCGCTATCTGCGCGCGCCTCAACCACCGGCGTCATCGCCAGCCCAGGACTGACCCACCGATACCAGTGATGTCGGAGTCCGCTCGCGACCGGAGGGAATCCCTTGTGGGCGGGCGATGGTTTCTCCGGCCAGGTACCGAAGGGCATCGCCCGCCAGCGGGCTCGTCCCACGCAACTACGGGGTCGGGCTGGCCTGCAGGCGCTGCACGATCGCCAATGACTCGTGCACGTGCTGGTCAGGGCGCAGCTTGTCCACCTCCGACGACAGCGTGGCCACGACCTTGCCGTCCCTGGCGATCACGAAGGTGGTGCGCGGAAAGAACATGTGGCCGATCTCCACACCGCGCGTGTCCTTCGCCCCCGGCTTGGCGGGTGCCGGCTTCAGGTCATACGTGGCCGCCACCTTGCCGTCCGGATCGGACGCCACAGGGAACTTGCCGGCGCAGTAGTTCGGATCCTTGGAAAACTCGTTCAGGCGCTGGATGCTGTCGGCGGACACGCCGATGATCGTGGCCCCGGCGGCCTCGAACTTCTCCTTCTCGGTGGCAAACGTATGCGCCTCGAGATCGCAGCCCGAGGTGTACGCCGAGGGGTAGAAGTACACCACCACCGGTCCCTTCTTCAGGGCCTGCTGCAGGGAGAACGTGAAGTCGTTGCCGGCCAGGCTGGCGACGGCGCTGAAGTCCGGCGCCGACGCCCCGGGCTTGAGCGCGGCCGAGGCCGGCATGGCGAGCAGCATGCCCAGCGCCACCGCGGCGAGGGGACCCACAACGTGCTTGTTCATGCCGCACTCCTCATCGATGGCAATTAATGAGTCTACAGGGTACATCCGCAGCGACGGCAGCACGGCCCCGGACCCCGCGCCTTGCCGTGGCCTAGCGTGAGGACGCCCGGTAGCGCTCCAGGATCCCGCGCACCCGGTCCAGCGGTATGGCCTCGACAGTATGGCCGTTGCCGGTGACCGTGGTGGCCATGAACAGGGAGTCGTAGATGGCCTCCTCGGTGGACTCGATGACCGCCTCGAACAGCGGCGACATGTCATCGTTGGCCACTTCCCGCGTGGTGCGCAACGCGTCGCGTGACACCGATGCCGAGGCACCCGCCGGGTCGACACGGCGGCGCACCTGCGCGGCGGTCGAGAACGCAATGACATAGTCGCCCGAGCCGTTGGACGCGCTGGAGCCCGTGCGCCCCAGACCCAGCATCGCGCGCGCCGCCAGGCGCTTCAGGTTGCGGTCCGACAAGGGCGCATCGGTGGCAACCACGATCATGATGGAACCGTCGCCGCGCTCGCGCTGCACCTGGTCCTTGAACGCGTATTGCCCCAGCTCGCGGCCGACCGGTGCCCCGAGCACCTGCAGCACGCCACCGAAGTTGGACTGCACCAGCACGCCGACGGTCCAGCCGCCGAGGCTTGCCGGCAGCACGCGCGACGAGGTGCCGATGCCGCCCTTCCAGCCGAACGCGACCGTCCCCGCGCCCGCGCCCACGCTGCCCTCGGCCACCGGTCCGGTCGAGGCCGTGGCCAGCGCGTGATGGACG
Source organism: Lysobacterales bacterium (assembly GCA_017305055.1). GTDB lineage: Bacteria > Pseudomonadota > Gammaproteobacteria > Xanthomonadales > Rhodanobacteraceae > Rhodanobacter. The sequence continues at coordinate 37,489 of JAFKMZ010000028.1, read as the reverse complement.
TCCGGCGGCGTGATTGGGCGCTCGCGGATCGCGTTCAGGGTGCCGTCGTTGGTTTCGCCCACCACGGGGTTGATCGAATGCACGCCCTGCATGCCGGGCATGGCCAGCAGCTCGGCGACCATGGCGTCGGCGGCGCGCCACACGCACAGCGTGCAGGTGAGCAGGATCGGCGTCTCCAGCTCGCCAAGTTCCTGCACCTGGGTGACGCCAACCATCTTGCCGAAGGCGTTGCCGACGAACACCGCCGCCGGCACCCGGTCGAAGAACATGTTGCCGCCGTGCGGTAGGATCGCGGTCACGCCGGTGTGCACGTCGCCCTTGGCCAGCGTGGTCTGGCCGACCAGCACGCCGGCGACGTCGGTGATCGCGTTCCATTTCCCGGGAGTGAAGATGCCTGGCGCCACGCCGAGGGCGCGCGCGCGGACCCGCGTCTCCTGTGCGTGCAGCGCAGGCGGGGCCGACACTGCCGCCAGGCTGGCAAGCACCAGGGCGCATGCCAGCGCACGCAACGACCGCCGCACTCGCCGGTGATGGCCATCGCGCGTGGGCCGCAGCGCACCTGTGGCAGTACGCCAGCGCTGAATCCCCGCCTCCGTGTCGTCACACACCGTATCCATCGCGCCGCCTCGCCCCCGTTGCCGGTATTGGCCGTTTGGCAGTCTACAACCCCGCCCTGCCGCGAAGCCGCGCTTGCGCGGACCCGGCGCGCAGGGCGAACATGGCCCTTGCATCGCCGCCGAGGCGACCGCATGTGCCCACATGAGGCGCATGACCTGTGCCGGACCGCGCCGACGCCTGCCGCAACACGCGTCCCATGCCGCACCAGGCGCGTGACACCTGTCCCGGACGCACACGCCAGTCTGCCCCCGGCCGTGGCGTGCCGGCCGCAAGCCGGCGCCACGCATATGCAAGGAGTACGAAATGACCCAACGAATGAACTACGTCCAGGCCGCCCCCGGCGGCTTCCAGGCACTGCGCGACCTGCAGGCCTATGTGGAGGGCTCCGGGCTGGAGCATCCGCTGCTGGAGCTGGTGAAGATGCGCGCCTCGCAGATCAACGGCTGCGCCTATTGCCTGGACATGCACAGCAAGGATGCGCGCGCCGCCGGCGAGACCGAGCAGCGTCTGTACGTGCTGAACGCCTGGCGCGAGGCGCCGTTCTACAACGCGCGCGAACGCGCGGCGCTGGCCTGGACCGAAGCACTGACCCGCATCGCCGGCGGCGACGTCCCGGACGAGCTGTATGCCGAGGTCCGCAGCCAGTTCAGCGAGAAGGAACTGGCCGACCTGTCGTTTGCCATCATCGCCATCAACGGCTGGAATCGCCTGGCCATCCCGTTCCGCTCCGAACCCGGCCATTACCAGCCGCAAAAGAAGACCAAGGCGGCCTGAGTGCGCCACAGCCGCCACCTGCTGCCGGCGGCACGCAAGCGCCGCTGGCAGCGCCTTAGGGAAATCCCATGAATATCAATCTGTCGGGCAAGACCGCCCTGGTCACCGGGTCCACGGCCGGCATCGGTCTTGCCATCGCCCGCGGCCTGGGCCGCGCCGGCGCCAGCGTGATTGTCAACGGCCGGCACCAGGCCGCGCTCGACCGGGCGTTGGCCGGATTGCGGCGCGATGTGCCCGGGCTCGTGGCCAGTGGCGTGGCGGCCGACGTCGGCACCGCGGAAGGCTGCGACATACTCATCCGGGCCGCGCCCCAGGTCGACATCCTGGTGAACAACGCCGGCATCTTCGCCATGCAGGATTATTTCGAGATACCGGATGCCGACTGGGAACGCTTCTACGCGGTCAATGTGCTTTCCGGCGTGCGGCTGTCGCGGGCCTACGCGCCAGGCATGCAGGCGCGCGGCTGGGGGCGGATCATCTTCATCTCCTCCGAATCGGCGCTCAACCTGCCGGTGGAGATGATCCACTACGGCATGACCAAGACCGCGCTGCTCGGGCTCTCGCGCGGATTGGCCAAACGCCTGGCGGGAACCGGAGTCACGGTGAACGCGGTGCTGCCCGGCCCCACCCTGACCGAAGGCATGGCCGGCATGCTGGCCGACGACATGCGCCGGGACGGCCAGGACCTGGAGCAGGCCGCTGCCGCCTTCGTGCGCAGCCACCGGCCCTCGTCGATCCTGCGCCGCGCCGCGAGCGTCGACGAAGTGGCCAACATGGTGGTGTATGCCGCCTCGCCCCAGGCTTCGGCCACCACCGGCGCCGCACTGCGCGTGGACGGCGGCGTGGTCGACAGCATCGCCTGAACGGAGGCCGCACATGAGCTTCCGCATGGCAGCACCCTGGCAGACCAGCACCTGGCTCAACACGCCGCAGCCGCTGCAGGTCGAGGCGCTGCGCGGCAAGGTGATCGTGCTGCATGCGTTCCAGATGCTGTGCCCGGGCTGCGTCGCCCACGCGCTGCCGCAGGCCAAGCGCGCGGCACAGCTCTTTGCCGGCAATCCGCGGCTCGCGGTCGTGGGCCTGCACACGGTGTTCGAGCACCATGCGGTGGCCGGGCCGGAGGCGCTGCGCGCCTTCGTCCACGAATACCGGCTGGCGTTCCCGATCGGCATCGACCTGCCGGGTGAGGATGGCGATCCATTGCCACGCACCATGCGCGCCTATGGCATGCAGGGCACGCCGACCACGATCCTGATCGATGCCGAAGGCCGCCTGCGCCAGCAGGTCTTCGGCGCCTGCGACGACCTGTGGCTGGGCACCGAGATCGGTCTGCTGCTGGCCGAAGCGCCTGGGCCCTCCACGCGGCCCACAGCACCCACCACCGCAACGGTTTGACCTGGATCCACCCCAAAGTACCTATGCCGCGGTACTTATGCCGCGCACGATGTCACGCACGCAACAGAGCCTCGACCTTGCGCAGGTCGAGCATGACCGTGAGTGGATCGAACGTGGAATCAACAAAGCCATGGTGCAGATAGAACCGATGCGCCGCGTCGTCAATGGCATGACACAGGAGCACGCGAGCACCAATTTCCTGCCCCGCCCGCAGCGCACGCAGTGTGGCATCCTGCAGGAGATCGGCGCCGAGACCTTGGCCCTGCCATGCGCGATCGACGGCGAGGCGGCCCAGGACCACAGCGGGCACCAGATCAGGCATGTTGCGTCGAATCGAGCCACGCTCGTTCCGACACTCCACGCTACCGGCAGCCAGTGCATAGGAGCCTGCCACGTGGTCGCCATCACAGGCGACAAAGCAGCGTGAGCCACGCAAGGTTTCATTGTCTTGCGCACGTGCCCGCAACCACTCCGACAATTCAGCGTTGCCGCAATCGAACGTGGAACAGTCGTGACGCGACGCAAGCGGGGCCGGCGCGCCCAGCGCCACGCTCAGCGCGCCCAGTGCGGCTTGCGGGAAAGCAACGAGCGCAGCGCCTCAGGTTTGGGCGATGGTGCATCCAGTGCGGCGACAAAGCGGTTCAACTGCGCATCGGAAAGCACGAAGCGCGTCCGATCCGCCAGTACCGCTTCAGCGCGCTGCAACGTGGCGTCAAGAATGAACGCGGTTCGCGTCTTGCCGGACGTCTCGGCCGCCCGCTCGATGACCGCCTTCTGGGCAGACGTGGTGCGCAGGTTGATCGTCTTTTCACGGGTGGCAGTGACATTCATGGCTGAGGCCTCATGTGTGCACAATGTATATACGCGTGCGGTGGGGATCAAGTCGGCCACGGCGACGAAGGCGCGTCAGGGATCACTACACAGGTGGGCAAAGCCAAGCCGCCGAGTCCGTTGCCCGTGACACCCGTTCGGCCGCACTAGAGCGATTGCACGTAGGCGATCATGCGCTGGCGCATGGCCTCGTCGGGCAGCCGGCCCACCGCGCCGCCCAGGTTGTCGAGCATGTGCGCGGCCTTGCTGGTCGCCGGCGTGGTCACCGTCACCACCGGGTGCGCGAGCACGAACTTCAGGAAGAACTGCGCCCAGCTGTGCGCGTCGAACTCGGCTGCCCACTCCGGCAGCGGCTTGCTGCGCACCGTGGCCCACAGCCGGGTGCGGCCGAACGGCGCGTAGACCAGCACGCCAATGCCCTTGTCCCTGGCCAGCGGCAGGATGCGCTCCTCCACCATGCGGTTGTCGATGGCGTAGTCGATGCCGATGAAGTCCAACTTCTCGGCACGCATTACGCGCTCCAGCTCGGCGTGCAGCGACGGTGCAGTATTGGTGATGCCGACGTAGCGGATGCGGCCGGCAGCCTTGGCCTCGCGGAGGATGGCCAGCTGGGTCGGCGGGTCGCCCAGGTTGTGCACCTGCACCAGGTCGATCGGGCTCTTGCCGATGCGCTCGAACGAGGTCGCCAGCTGGGCGCGCGCCGCCGCCGGATCGGCCTTGCCGTTGCCGCGGCCGGCAACGTTGAGCTTGGTGGCCCAGAACAGCTTGTCCGCCAACCCCAGCTCCTGCGCCAGCTTGCCGGCCACCTCCTCGGAGGCGCCATAGCTGGGCGCGGTGTCGAACACCCGTCCGCCATCCTGGTACAGCGCCTGCAGCACCTCGCGCACCGCGGCCACGTCGGCGCCACCGGCGACCTGGGCAAAGGTGGCCGAGCTGCCCAGGCCGACCGCCGGCAGGCGCTCGCTGGTGCCAGGAATGGTCCGGCTGATCAGCTGCAGCGGCTGGTCCGTGGCCCGGGACCAACGTGGGCCAAGCACCAGGACAGCACCGGCAGCCAGGGAAAGTTTGAGATATTCGCGACGGGTGATCATGGCGTACTCCGGAGGTAGGGGCGCGTGATGGCCACAGGGTTGGTGGTTTCGATCTCGCCGGCGGCAGCCAGGCGCAGCTGGCGGCGTCCGAGCCAGATGCCGAGCACGGCCCAGACGATGGCCAGTGGCACGGCCACGCTGGCCAGCGCACCGAGGCCCAGGCCCAGCCGTCCCAGGCCGCCCTCGAGCTGGGCGCCGAGTACATCGCCACCGCGGTAGACGAAGGTGTCGATGAAGGCCTTGGACTTGTACTTGTCCTCGCGGCTGACCACGGTGTACAGCGTCTCCCGCGCCGGCCGGGCCAGGGCACGCTGCACGGCGCGGAACGCCGCCTCGAACGCGATCAGCGCCGCCAACGAGCCGACCATGGCCAGGCCAATGAAGCCCAGCATGGCGGTGAGCGGCAGCAGCGCCAGCACGACGTGCACGCCCAGGCGTTTCATCAGCCGCCCGGCAATCAGCACCTGCACCAGCAGGGTCGCGACCTGGGTGATCAGGTCGATGCGCCCGAAGATGCTGGCGCGCAGGTCGACGTCGTCGCCCAGTTCGGCCACCAGCTGCAGGCGGGTGAAATACAGGAAGGTGCTCATGATGGTCATGATCACCAGGTAGCCGGCGATGCCGGCCAGGTAGCGCGAGCGGAACACGGCCTTGAAGCCCTGCCAGGCGCTGCCGCCGATGATCGCGTGCACATCCTCGCGCGCCGGTCCGGGCAGGTGGGCGACGGCGGCAGCATCGGCGTCACGCCGCGGCCACCCGGCCAGGGCCCAGGCAAAGCCCACCCCAAGCAGCAGGAAGCCAATCGCAACCAGCAGCAGCGCCGGCGTGCCCAGCGGCCGGGCCAGCACGGCAGCCAGCCACGGCCCGAAGATCGCGCCCAGGGTGCCACCCACGGCGATCAGCGCAAAGCTGCGCCGGGCCTGTTCCAGCGTGAAGCGATCCGCCATCAACGCCCAGAACACCATGGTGACGAACAGGTTGCTGACGCTGAACCAGACGTAGAACACCTGTCCGCTGGCGCTGCCCACCGCCGCCGGCGCCGCCACCAGCAGCAGGTAGAAGCCGAGCAGGCTCAGGGCGAAGAACAGGTAGGTCACGGTGATGAAGCGCAGGCGCCGGTAGCGGCTGACCAGCCAGCCGAATACCGGGTTGGCGACCAAGGTCACCACGGCGGTGCCGACGAACAGCCAGCGCACGGCCTCGATGCCGCGCTGCATGCCCAGCGCGTCACGCGCCGGGCGCAGCACCATCAGCGCGGTGAGGATGCAGAAGAAAAACGCCATGGCCAGCAGCACCGGCACCACTTCGCCGCGGCGGATGTCGAACAGGCGTCGGATGGCTGCGCGCATGTCACTGCCCGGAGTCATGGCTGATGCCTACCCTACCCGGTAACGGGGGAAAAATGGGACTACGGGCGCAGAGCGACCTGGTACACCACCCCCCGACACCCGCGATCGTGGATAGAGAATTCATCCCCCATTGGCAACATCAACGTGCCCCGAATGGTGGAACGCGACGGCGACTCAACATCATGGACACTCAGGCAGGCTGAGCAGATTGTTCGGCTGTTCACCGTCCGACTCGGTCTTCAGGTATTTGTTGCCGAAACGACTGACTGCCACGATGACCCGCACCGATCTGAGACCTTGCCGGACGTGGAATGACCACTCGCCGCGTTCTATGCCAGCGATGGCCTCGGCCTGGCTTCGGCTCCAGCGGCCACCGTCCGGATTGATGCCGCCGACACGCAGAATCCGTTCATGCGGGTTGTAGCGCTCGCTCTTGCTGATGCATTTGATCTCAATCGTCATACCGCCTGCTCCTTCATTCGCCATGCACCGAATCACCGTTGACCCGGCTTCCGACGAGTTGACATGCGCGCTGGTCGCATAAGGTGCGACGGTTCCATCCGGGACACACCCCTTTGACACGACATGATTATGCTATAGCATTCATGTCATGAACCATGATCAAGTAGCCAAACTCGTCGCCCTGCTCCGGGTCCAGCTCAATCTGAGCCAGGAGCAACTCGCCGCCCGCCTCAACGTCGCCTACGCCACCATCAACCGCTGGGAGCTTGGCAAATCCAAGCCACAGAAGGCGCAACAGGACGCCATCCTGGAATTGATGGAAGAAGCCGGCTTGGTGCCGGACTCCATCGACGACACCCCAGCACCACCCAGCGAAGCCAAACCAGGCCGCCGCCGCCGCGGTGTGGCGCACAGCCAGGTGCTGGGCACCAAGCCGATGGAGCAGATGCTGTGGGATGCGGCCTGCCAGATCCGCGGCGAGAAGGATGCGCCGAAGTTCAAGGATTACCTGCTGCCGCTGCTGTTCATCAAGCGCCTGTCCGACGTGTTCGACGACGAGGTGCAGCGCCTCGCGGAAACCTACGGCGAGCGCGACACCGCACTCAAGGTGCTGGATGCCGACCCCAGCCTGGTGCGTTTCTACCTGCCGCCGGAAACCCGCTGGCCGGTCATCAGTGGCCGCGAGGCATTTGCCTGGCCGCCCAAGCAAGCACCGAAGACACTGGGCGAGCAGCTCACCACCACCGTGCGCGCGCTGGTCAAGGCCAACCCCGACCTGGCCGGCGTGATCGACACCGTGGATTTCAACGAGACGCGCAACGGCGAGCGCGAGATTTCCGACCAGGCGCTCAAAGGCATCGTCGAAACCTTCAGCGACCCGCGCTACCGCCTCGGCCTGCACGACGTGGAGCCGGACTTCCTCGGCCGCTGCTACGAATACCTGCTGCGCAAGTTCGCCGAAGGCCAGGGCCAGAGTGCGGGTGAGTTTTTCACCCCGCGCGAAGTCGGTTTCCTGATGGCGGAAATCCTGCGCCCCCGCCCCGGCGAACAGGCACTGGACTATGCCTGCGGCAGCTTTGGCCTGCTGATCAAGCTGCAACTGGTCTGCCGCCGGCTCGATCCGCTCAGCAAGATACCGCTCAGGCTCTACGGCCAGGAGCTCACCGGCTCGTCCTACGCCATCGCCTGCATGAACCGCATCATCCACGACATGCAGGGCGAGGTGCTGCGCGGCGACTCCATGCGCAACCCCAAATACCGCGACGGCAATGCCCTGAAACGCTTCGACCTGGTCATCGCCAACCCGATGTGGAACCAGAGCTTCGACCCGGCCATCTACGACAACGACCCGTTCAACCGCTTCGAGGAAGCCGGCGGCGTCACCACCGGCAAGGCCGACTGGGCCTGGCTGCAGCACACCATCGCCAGCCTCGGCGACAACGGCCGCGCCGCCGTGGTACTCGACACCGGCGCGGTCACCCGCGGCAGCGGCAGCAGGAACGAGGACAAGGAGCGCAACATCCGCCGCTGGTTCGTCGAGCACGACCTGATCGACGGCGTGATCCTGCTGCCCGACAACCTGTTCTACAACACCACCGCCGCCGGCATCATCGTGGTGTTGCGCAAAACCAAGCCGAAGGATCGCAAGGGGAAAATCGTGCTGGTCAACGCCAGCCGTGAATTCCGCAAGGGCAACCCCAAGAACCACCTTACTGACGACGCCATCAGCCGCATCGCCGTGGCGTATCTGAAAGGCGAATCGCTGGACGGCCTGGTCGCCGTGATCGACAAGGCCAGGGCGGAAGAGAACGATTACAACCTGTCGCCGTCGCGGTATCTGGCCAATGGCGATGCGAAGGTGATGCGCGAGATTCCCGAGATCGTGGCGGAACTGGCGACGCTCAAGAAGGATGAAGCCAAGCTCGACAAGGAACTGGCGAAGGTGTTGGCGCAGCTATGAGCAAGTCGAAGCGACACACCACGAGCGCCATGCTTGAACCCCTCTCCCCCCGGCGACCGAAGGAAGTCCCCGTGGGAGAGAGGGGCAGGGGTGAGGGTACGGCCGAAGCCAAGCGCCGCGATGCGTCCGAACCCTCATCCGTCGCTTCGCGCCACCTTCTCCCGGAGGGAGAAGGGAAAACACCCGCCGCCACACAAGCTCGTTATTCCCGCGAAAGCGGGACTGCGGAGGCAGGAAGCCGAAGCGAACATTCGCGCAGCGAATGGCCCGAAGGGCGCGCGGCAGGAGCCGCGCGTAATCCAGCGACCCTCACGCGGTTCGCTGATCTCGTTGAATGCGTTGCAGATACGTGCCTTCCGTCGAATGCCGAGACCGAAGTTTATGTGGGGCTCGAACACATCGACAGCGGTGCGTTCCAGCTAGGGCGTTTCGGCCATCCAGGCGACGTAACCAGTGCGAAGACTCGTTTCCGTCGTGACGACATTCTTTACGGGAAATTGCGCCCATACCTGAACAAGGCAATCCTTGCGGACTGCGAGGGCATCTGTTCAACCGACATTCTTGTTCTCCGGCCCAAACCCAATGTTGTTGCAGCCTACGCGCTCGGAATCATTCATTCCGAAGCATTCCGTGACAACGCTACCGCTACGACTCAAGGCGTAAATCATCCACGCACGTCATGGAACGGGATTTCGAGTTTTGAATGCTTCGCCCCTCCAAAACCCGAACAGCAAAAAATCGCCGCCGTGCTGTGGAAGATGCAGCGCGCCATCGCCACCCAGGATCGCCTGATCGCCACCACCCGCGACCTCAAGCAATCAGCCATGCAGCAGCTCTTCACCCACGGTCTGCGCGGCGAACCGCTCAAGGACACCACAATCGGTCCGATGCCGGAAAGCTGGAAGCCCATCACCATCGGCGATATCGCCTCGGTAGGCTCTGGCGGAACGCCATCCCGCACCAATCCGGCGTATTGGCTTGACGGCACGATCCCCTGGGTCAAGACCGGTGAAGTTGACTACTGCGTCATCAACGACACCGAGGAAAAAATCACGCCAGAAGGCTTGCGAAATTCGGCAGCCAAGATCTATTCCAAGGGCACTTTGCTGATGGCGATGTATGGTCAGGGCATCACTCGCGGCAAGGTTGCAATGCTTGGAATCGACGCTTCGATCAATCAAGCCTGCGCCGCCATCCAGACACACGGTGACCGCACACATCCGGATTTCCTGTACTACGTGCTCACCCATAACTATGAACAGCTGCGCGGCCTTGCTCATGGCGGTCAGCAGCAGAACCTGAATGCCGATCTGATTCGCGGCTTCTCGTTTGGCCTCCCAAGCGACCTCGCCGAACAACACGCCATCGCCGCCGCCCTCGCCGCCATCGACCGCAAGCTCGCCCACCACCAGCAAAAGCGCGCCGCCCTCAACGACCTGTTCCAGACCACCCTGCACCAGCTGATGACCGCGCAGATCCGCGTGGCCAGTCTCGACATCGACACCTCGGAAGTCTCCGATCAGGATCGGCGCCCCGCGCATACGCTGAACCGGGATCACGCCAATCTTGACCCGGCCATGGAGGCGCCCCTATGATCCGTCGTGAATCCGCCCTTGGCAGTAAGCCCGCCCTCACCAATCCAGGGCAGGCCGAACCCAAGGGCTTTTCTTTTCTGCGGCACGCCAGCCCGACGTTGACGGCGGTGTTGGTGGACGCGGGATTTTTCCTCAAACGCGCACTGCACGTTTACGGGCACCAACCGCCCGAGGTCATCGCGCGGAACCTGCACAAGCTGGCGCTCGAACACCTGAATGACGACAAGGGGCGGCGAGTCTCCCGCCTGTACCGCATCTTCGTCTACGACGCGCCACCGGTGGCCTGGAAGGGACATCGCCCGATCAGCAAAAAGGCCGTCGACTTCGGCCAGTCCGATGCCGCACGTTGGCGCCTCGCATTTCACGAACATCTGAAATGCTTGCGCAAAGTGGCCTTGCGACTGGGGGAAATTCCCACCTCGCAAGTCAGCTGGCAACTCAAGCCCGAAGCGCTCAAGGCGCTTGCTGCCGGCAAGCAGAACTGGGCCGCCATCACCGATGACGCTTTCCATCTGAACTTTCGCCAGAAAGGCGTGGATATGCGCATCGGGTTGGACATCGCCTCGCTGGCCTACAAGCGGCAGATCAACCAGATCGTGCTGGTTTCCGGCGACTCCGATTTCGTGCCGGCCGCGAAACTCGCCCGTCGCGAGGGCATCGACTTCGTGCTTGACCCCATGTGGTCAACCATCCGACCAAATCTCTACGAACACATCGACGGCCTCAAGTCGGTTTGCCCCCGTCCGGGGAAAACCAACGCGAAGCCTGCGGGCAAGGCAGGTTGAACGGCGTGCCTGCCTTGATCACCACGGGCCGGAAAATGACCGTCCCGACCACCCTTGCAGGGGCGCCCGGCAGGCTTCTGTCTTCAGGGTGGGAGTTTTCAACCCCGCCGTGTTCAGGCTGACGAGCCCATCCATGAGCAAACGCCCCACACCCAAACCACGGCAGTCGAAGCTGGCCATCGAGTCGACCACCGTGCAATTCCCGTTGGTCGACCACGCCGCCGCAGCCGGCTGGGAGCGCGTGAACGAGGCGGACGCGCTGCGCAAGCGCCGCGGCGAGGGCGGCCTGTTCTTCTACGACGAACTGGAAGCGGCTTTGCTCCGCCTGAATCCTGGTGTGGTCACTGCCGCCGACGTCCCCGGCATCATCCAGCGGCTGGAAAGCCTGCCCAATACCATCGCCGGCAATCGCGAAGTGCTGGAATGGCTGCGCGGCAAACAGACCCTCTACGTGGACAGCGAGAAGCGCCACCGCAACGTGCGGCTGGTGGACTACGAGAACAAGGCGGGCAACAACACGTTCCAGGTGAGCTGGGAATGGGCGTACCGCAACGGCACGCGCAAGGGCAACCGCGCCGACGTGGTGTTCCTGATCAACGGCGTGCCGGTGGCGATTGTCGAGAACAAGAACCCCAAGTCGAAGGACGCGATGAGCAAGGCGCTGGTGCAGTTGCGCCGCTACGAGCTGGAAACGCCGGAGATGCTCACCGCGCCACAGGTGTTCAACATCACCCATCTGATCGAGTACTTCTACGGCGCCACCTGGAATACCCAGCGCAAGTTCGTTTTCAACTGGAAGGAAGAACAACCGGGCTGTTACGAGGATCGGGTAAAGCACTTCTTCGACCACAGCCGCTTCCTGCGCATGCTGAAGGACTGGATCCTGTTCTTCGAACAGGACGACGAATTGCGCAAGACCATCCTGCGCCAGCACCAGACCCGTGCGGCGATCAAGGTGGCCGAGCGCTGCGCCGACCCGGCCAAACGCAGCGGCCTGGTCTGGCATACGCAGGGTTCGGGCAAGACGTTCACCATGATCACGGCGGCGCGACTGATCCTGGAAAATCCGGCACGGTTCCCCGGCGCCACCGTGGTGATGGTCATCGACCGCAACGAACTGGAGGGCCAGCTCACCGGCTGGGTCGCTGCGCTGATGGGTGACCTGCAGGGCAGCGGTATCGCCGTGAAGATCGCGCAGAGCAAGCGTGCATTGCATGACCTGCTGCGGCAACAGTTCAGCGGCCTGATCGTCACGATGATCCACAAGTTCGACAAAGCCGACGCCAAACTGTCAGAGCGCGCCAACGTATTCGTGCTGATCGACGAGGCGCACCGCTCCACCGGCGGCGACCTGGGCAACTACCTGATGGGCGCCCTGCCGAACGCCACACTGATCGGCTTCACCGGCACGCCGGTGGACAAGACTGCCTACGGCAAGGGCACGTTCAAGACGTTCGGCCACGAGGACGAGTCCGGCTATCTCGACAAGTACTCGATCGCCGAGTCTGTCGCCGACGGCACCACGGTACGGCTGCGCCATACGTTGGCGCCAGCGCGGGTACTGCTGCCGGTCGAAAAGCTGGAGAAGGAGTTCTACGCGCTGGCGGAAAGCGAGGGCATCAGCGACATCGAGGATCTGAACCGCATCCTCGATCGTGCGGTGAACCTGCGCGCGTTCCTGAAATCGGACGAACGCGTGGACGCCGTGGCCCGGTTCGTGGCGCGGCACTTTCGCGAGAACGTGGAGCCGTTGGGCTACAAGGCGTTCCTGGTCGGCGTGGATCGCGAGGCTTGCGCGCTGTACAAGCAGGCGTTGGACAAGTACTTGCCGGCGGACTATTCCGTGCCGGTGTACACCGCCAGCGCCGCCGACGCGATCGACTATCCGCTGGTGGCCCTGCACCAGATCGACAAGGCCGGGGAAAAGAGCGTCCGCAAGCTGTTCCGCAAGGCGGACAAGCAGCCAAAGATCCTGATCGTTACCGACAAGCTGCTGACCGGCTACGACGCACCCATCCTGTACGCGATGTACCTGGACAAGCCGATGCGCGATCACGTGTTGCTGCAGGCGATATCGCGCGTCAACCGCCCTTATGAAGACGCCGCCGGGCGACAGAAGCCAGGCGGGCTGATCGTCGATTTCATCGGCATGCTGCGTGATCTGAACAAGGCGCTGGCGTTCGACTCGCAGGACGTGTCCGGCGTGATCGAGGATCTGGATTTGCTGCTGGTGGAGTTCCGCCGCTTGCTGGGCGAAGCACAGATGCGTTATCTGGCACCGCTTGAGGGCGGCAAGGACAAGCAGCTCGAAGCCCTGCTGTATGACGTATTCCTCGCACCGGAGGCGCGCCAGGAATTCAACGACAGCTACCGCCAGATCGAAAGCCTGTACGAAATCCTTTCGCCCTCGCCGGAGCTGCGCGAACACATCGAGACGTTCCAACGGCTGGTCGATCTTTACCTGATGGTTCGCAATGCCTATTCCAGCCCTACCCGCTTCTACGAGGACGTGGCGCGCAAAACCGAGAAAATGGTGCGCGAGATGGCCAGCAACTATGGAACAGTCGCCGCAGGCAAGGTGGTGGAGTTTGATCTGAAGACTCTGCAGGCGTTGCGTAATCAAGGTGACGACGACAACGCCACTGTGATCAACCTGGTACGTGCGATCGAAACCGAGGCCGAAGAGAAGGCGGACCAGCAGCCGGTACTACTCGACATTGCTCAACGCGCGACAGCTATCCTCGACGCGCTGGAACAACGCACGATCCATACGCAACAAGCCATCGAGCAATTGTCGCTGCTGGCCGGTGAGCGCGATCAGGCCGATGCCGAACGCGCGAAGCTTGGCCTGGAACCGACCACGTTCGCGGTCTATTGGCACCTGCGGGGTAACGCCATCAAGGATGCACTGGCTGTTGCCAATGAGATCATGGCGGCAGCGGCCAAGTACCCGAACCATCGCGACAACGACGACGAACGCCGACAGCTCAAATCCGAGATCTACCGCAGCCTGGTGACCCGTGGCACCGACGGCGCGCAGATGGTGTACCTGGGCGATGCCGTGTTGCGCATGCTGCGGAACTGAGACAGCACGACCATGCATGCCGACCAAATGCGCCAGCGCATCGCACAGTGGACTGTCACGCTGAAGGTGAATCCCACCCAGATCCGGCTTCAGCGAATGACCCGAAAATGGGCCTCCTGCTCATCGGCGGGCCGCGTCACGTTCAACCTCGAACTGCTCGGCAAACCCACGGCGTTCCAGGATTGCGTGATTGTCCACGAGTTGCTGCACCTGCGTATTCGCAATCACGGCAAGCTGTTCGCCGCCACTTTGAGGGCACATCTGGCCCATAACCCATGGGTCGACCACATCTAGCCAGCAAACCCGCGACGACGAGGCGACAACGCCGAACTGGCCTGTTCCCGGAACCAATACACGTCCGGGCTTACACAGCTTGCCGGCAGCTGATGCCATGACGCTCGAGGGCAGGGTTGCTACACTCGACGAGGCCACGCTGGACCCGGGTCGGCGCATGGGGACGCGATCAGCCACCGCCATGCCGAATGTTCCGGCATAGCCATCCCATTACCCTGACCTGACCACAGTATCCGTACGCCATGGAGCCCAGGACATGTCGCCATCCCCGTTCCGCCGCATCGCACTCCTGGCGCTGGCCAGCATGCTGAGCACGGCTGCCCTGGCCGCAGCGGATGACGCCGACCCGCGCATCGCCGCGCTGCTGGCCGACCTGGCCAAGGCGCAGCCCATCGAGGCCACGGCCATCTCGCCCGACGGCAAGCAGCTCGCATGGGTGATCCAGCACGAGGGCAAGGGAGTGATTACCCTGGCTGCCGCCGATGGCACGCACCCACGCACGCTGACTGCGGCGGCCAAGCCGGGCACCTGCAGCGAATCCGGCATTGCCTGGGCGCCGGATTCGCGCCACCTGGCCTTCATCTCGAACTGCCGCATCGACCTGACCAGCACGCAGCCGATGCACAACGACATCTACCTTGCCGACACCAGCGCGGATACTGCTCCGGTACGCCTGGCCGAGCTCTCCGGCTACGTGCGCGCCCTGCAATGGACGGCCGACGGCAAATCCATCGGCTTCCTCTTCGTGCGCGGCGCCACGCGCCACGCCAGCGCGGTGGCGGCAGCCAAGCCGCTGACCGGTGAGGTGGGCGTGAGCGGCGTGGAAGTGCAGCGCGTGGCCAGCATCGACGTCGCCAGCGGCACGCTGCAGGAGCTCACCCCGGCAGGCATGTACGCCTATGAATTCAACTGGTCGCCGGACGGTTCGCGCATCGCCTACACCGCCGCGCAGCCGCCCGGCGACAACAACTGGTGGGTGGCGAAACTCTACGTGCAGCCGGCGCAGCCCGACGCCAAGGCCAGCGTGCTGGTCGATCCGGCCACCGCCGCCAGCGGCTCGCTGCGCGGTTTGCAGATCGCCCTGCCGCGCTGGTCGCCGGATGGCGCGCGCATCGCCTTCATCGGCGGCCTGATGAGCGACCAGGGCAGCACCGGCGGCGACATCTACGCCGTGCCTGCCAACGGTGGCGGGCTCGTCGATCTCACCCCCGGCATCCTGGTCACGCCGCGCTGGCTGACCTGGACCGCACCGAACGCCATGCTCGTCGGCCAGATCCGCAACGGCCAGAGCGAAGTGGCCGACTATGCGGTGAACGCGAACGCGGCGACGCAACGGCACGTGCGCTTCAGCGTACCGGCCAGCATCGGCGACGGCAGCGCCGCCATGGGCCTGTCGCTCTCGCATGGTGCAAGCCACGTCGCCTACGTGCAGAGCACGTTCGCCAAGGCGCCGGAAGTCCACGCTGGCAAGCTCGGCAACCAGCCGCCACCGGCGGTCACCACGATCAACGCCGCGCTGCGCCCGGCCTGGGGCAAGGCCGAATCGGTGGAATGGGACAACGAAGGCTTCCACGTCCAGGGCTGGCTGCTGTATCCGGCCGATTACGACCCGGCCAAGACCTACCCCATGGTCGTGATGGTGCACGGCGGTCCGGCCAGCGCCGTGCAGCCGCGCTGGCCCGGCGTGGGCTACGGCGGCGCGCCGCTGTCCGCCCTGGGCTACTTCGTGTTCATGCCCAACCCGCGCGGCAGCTACGGCCAGGGCGAGAAGTTCGTGCAGGCCAACCGCCGCGACTTCGGCTACGGCGACCTGCGCGACACCCTGGCCGGCATCGACGCGGTGGAGAAGAAGTATCCGGTGGACGACAACCGCCTTGGCCTCACCGGCTGGAGCTACGGCGGCTTCATGAGCATGTTCGCGCCCACCCAGACCCAGCGCTTCCGCGCCGTGGTGGCCGGCGCCGGCATCTCCAACTGGCAGAGCTACTACGGCCAGAACCTGATCGACCAGTGGATGCCGCCGTTCTTCGGCGCCACCGTGTACGACGACCCGGCGGTATATGCCAAGAGCTCGGCGATCAACTTCATCAAGCAGGTGAAGACGCCCATGCTGATCGTGGTCGGCGACCGCGATGCCGAATGTCCTGCGCCGCAGTCCTTCGAGATGTGGCACGCGCTGCGCGCGCAGAACGTGCCGACCTCGCTGGTCGTCTACCCGAACGAGGGCCACCACTTCGTCGACCCGGCGCACCAGCGCGACGTGCTGCAGCGCGCACTCGGCTGGTTCGCCAAATACCTGCCGGCCACGCCGTAGCCCATCGCGCCCGTCACGACGGAGTCCTCAGTGTCGGCTGCCTGCCTTGCGTCAGCCAGACCCGCAGGCGCTCCATGTAGATGAAGATGACCGGCGTGGTGTACAGCGTCAGCAACTGGCTCAGCAGCAAGCCGGCAAGCATCGCGTAGCCGAGTGGCTGGCGCAGTTCGGAGCCGACGCCGCGGCCAAACGCCAGCGGCACGGCGACCAGCATGGCGGCCACGGTCGTCATCAGGATCGGCCTGAAGCGCAGCAGGCATGCCTCCCGCGCGGCCTCCACCGCCGGGAGGCCGCGTTCGCGCATGGCCACCACGGCGAAGTCGACCAGCAGGATGCCGTTCTTCTTGACGATGCCGATCAACAGGATGATGCCGATGATGCCGATGACGGTCAGGCCCATGTGCATGATCCAGAGTATGGCCAGTGCACCGACGCCGGCAGAGGGCAAGGTCGACAGTATCGTCAGCGGGTGAATGAAACTTTCGTACAGTATTCCCAGAACGATGTAGATCAGCGCCAAGGCACCCAGCACCAGCCACGGCATGTTCGCCAACGAGGCCTGGAACGCCTTGGCATTGCCCGCAAAGGCACCGTGAACCCCGTCGGGCATGCCGATCGCTGCCGCAGCCTGCTGGATCGCGGTGACCGCCTCACCCAGCGCCACCCCGGGCGGCAGGTTGAACGACAGCGTGACGGCGGGGAACGATCCCTGGTGGATCACCGACAGCGGCCCCACTTCGCTGGAGTCCACTCGCGTCATCACCGACAACGGCACCACGTCGCCGGTCAGGGGCGACTGGACGTACAGCCGATCGAGCGAGGCAAGCTTGTGCTGCAGGTCGGGCGTGACCTCGAGGATCAGGGGATAGGTGCTGACCTGGGTGAAGTACTGGGTGATCTGACGTTGGCCATAGGCGTCATTCAGCGTGTCGTCGATGGTCTGCGCGGAAATGCCGAATTTCGCCGCCACCGTGCGCTCGATATGCAGCGTGAGTTGCGGCGCACTGGATTGCAGGTCGCTCGCCACATCGGTCAATTGCGGCAACGTGCGCATCTTCGCCAGCATCTTCTTCGACCACCCATCGAGCTCGTCGACGTCGGCGCCGCGCAGCGTGTACTCGAAGCTGCCGCGCGCATTGCGTCCGCCTGTGGTGATGTCCTGCGTCGGCTTCAGCCGCAACTCGACACCGGCGACGGCACCGACATGTGGCTTCAGTCGGCGGATGATCTCCGTGGCGGACAGCCTGCGCTGTTCGAGCGGCTTGAGCACGACGAAGTAGCGTGCCGTGTTCGCCGTCTGCGCATAGCCGCTGCCACCGGTCGTGCCGGTCCAGGACGCCACCCCGGCCACACCGGGATCGCGCAACAGCACCGCGTCAAGCTCGCGCTCGAGACGTCGCATTTCCACCGGCGAGGTGCCTTGTGCCGCCTCGGCCAATCCTTGGATCAGCCCGGTGTCCTGGATCGGAAAGAAGCCCTTGGGGATCCAGATGGCCAGTACCAGCGCCAAGCCCACCGTGGCGAGAAACACCCCCATGGTGATGGCTGGATGGCCCAGCACGCTGTCCAGCGTGCGCCGATAGCCATCCACAAGCGCATTGAATGCTCCCTCGATCCGGGCATGCCAACGACCATGCGATGCTCTCCCCGGGCGCATGAAGCGCGAGCACAGCATCGGTGCCAGGGTCAACGACACCAGCATGGACACCACGATCGACGCCATCATGGTCAGTGAGAACTCCTGGAACAGGCGGCCAACGATGCCGCCCATCAGCAACAACGGCACGAACACGGCCAGCATCGACAGGCCGATCGAAAACACGGTGAAGGCAATCTCGCGTGAACCCTCGAGCGCAGCCTGCATCGGCGGCATGCCGCTCTCGACGTGGCGCTGGATGTTTTCCACCATCACGATCGCATCGTCGATCACGAAGCCGATGCCCAGCGTCAAGGCCATCAACGACAGGTTGTCGAGACTGAACCCGAACAGCCACATTGCCGCGAACGCACCGAGCAGTGAGAGCACGATGGTGATGCCGGGCACCAGGGTCGCCCACAGGTTGCGCAGGAAAAGCAGCACCACCCCTACCGCCAGGATGACCCCCAACACCAGGGTAAATTCGACATCGTGCACCGCTGCACGGATGGTGACGGTACGGTCGAGGACCGTATCGATGCTGATGGCCGTGGGGATGTCGGAGACCAGTTGCGGCAGCTCCGCCTTGATGCGCCCGACCGTGGCGATGACGTTGGCGTCGGGCTGCTTGTATACCGTGAGCAGGATGGCCGGCCGATTGTTGTAGTACGCCGCGGCGTTGCGATCGGCGGCGGCGGCGACCACCCGCCCGATATCGCGCACCCGGATGGGCGCACCCTGCTTGTAGGCAAGCACGACATCGGCGAACGGTTGCGCCTGGACGATCTGGTCGTTGGCGGCGATCGGAAAGCTCGTGGTGGGGGTGTCGATCGTGCCCTTGGCGGCGTCGGTGGTGGCCGCGACCAGCGCGGCGCGCACCTGCTCCAGAGTCAAGCCGACGGCGGCAAGCCGGCCAGGATCGGCCTGCACCCGGATCGAGGGCCGTTGTTCGCCGCCAAGCGAGACCTGGGCCACGCCCGGTACCTGGGCAATCCTGCGGGCCAGGAAATTGTCGACGGCATCGGAGACGCCAGTCAGCGGGAGCGCGTCGGAACTCGCGGCCAGCACCAGGATCGGCGCATCCGTCGGGTTCAATTTCCTGTAGGTCGGCGGCGTGGTCATGGCCCGCGGCAAGGTGTTGCCGGCGGCCGTGATGGCTGCCTGCACATCCTGCGCCGCCGCGTCGATGTTGCGATCCAGCTCAAACTGGATGGTGACCGAGGTCGCGCCCATGGCGCTGAACGAGGTCATGTCGCTGACCCCGGCAATCTGTCCCAGCTGCCGCTCCAACGGCGCCGCCACCGACGAGGCCATGGTCTGCGCACTGGCACCGGCCAGGGTCGCCGTCACCTGGATGGTCGGCGCGTCGATCTGCGGCAACGGCGCGACGGGCAACAACGGAAACGCGACGATGCCCGCCAGGGCCACCGTGGCCATGAGCAGGGCGGTGGCGACCGGTCGCGCGATGAACGGCGTAGACAAGCTCACCGGGGCGATTCAGCACGGCAGAAGCCCGCCACGGTGTCGGCAGCGTGCCAGGCAACCCCCGCCCAATGCCCGCCACCGGATCCGGCAGCCGGGCCACGCCCGGCAGGAAAGCAGGATAAGCCAGGCTTGGGGTGGGTCATTCGACAAGGCAACCTGAAAGGAGCTAGGTTTGCGTGGCAAAGCCATGCAATAGCGCTATCTTCGGGTGCAGACACCACACCCCGCCAGCGACTAATCCTTGCTGTCGCAAAAGATTTCCTTGGGCTGACCGTCATGACCGGACCACTCCCCTTCCTGAATGGACTGCGTGCCTTTGAAACGGCGGCCCGCTGCGGCAGTTTCACCTCGGCCGCCAACGACCTGCACGTCACCCAGGCTGCAGTGAGCCAGAGCGTACGCCTGCTCGAGCGCCGTCTCGGCTTCCCCTTGTTCCGTCGTCACGCCAACGGACTGGAGCTCACGGCGCAGGGGCGCGCCCTGCAGCCTGGGCTGACCGATGCCTTCGAGGCCATCACGCGCCTGGTCGAGCAGGTCACGGCCATGCGCGCCGGCCCGGTGCTCACCGTGGGCGTGGCGCCTGCCCTGGCGTTGCACTGGCTGATTCCCCGCTTGGCCGGCTTCAACCGCGACCATCCACAGGTCGAGGTCCGGGTGGCCACCGGTGGCCTCATGAACCCGCTGCGTGATGACTGGACCTGCACCGTGCGCCGCGGCGCCGGTGCCTGGTCCGGCTACATCGCCGAGGAGTTGTTTCCGTCCACCCTCATCCCGGTGTGTACGCCCGCCTTGGCGAAGGCTTTGCATCACCCGCGCGACCTGCGCCAGGCCACGTTGATCGTGGTCGCACACCTGCACGAACAATGGGCGTGGTGGTTCAAGGCCGCAGGAGTACGCCCCGCCTTCAAGCCAAAGGCGGAAGTGACCTTCGAAAGCTCGGCAATGGCCATCCAGGCCGTGCTGGATGGTGTGGGTGTCGCCGTGGCCCAGCTTCCCTACGTCAGCGATGCACTCGAATCCGGGCGCCTGGTCGCCCCCTTCCATGCCACCGGAAAGAAATACGAAAGCTGGTATCTGGCCTACCGCCCGGCACGTGCACACGACCCCGCCCTGGCGGAGTTTCGCGCCTGGCTGCTTGCCGAAGCGACCATGTACCGCAACAAGTATGGCGACTGGTGACTGCTGGCACTGGCCGATCACGACCAGGGCTCCCAACCATGCGGCCCGAGGGCCGCAGTGCTCCGCCCGTTGGTTACAATCACGCGATCCACGCAGGGGACACCCATGACTGACATCCTGATCGGGCGCAACGACGACACCAGCGTCAGCCTGGAGCCGCGCTACGGCAACCGCCACGGCATGATCGCCGGCGCCACCGGCACCGGCAAATCGGTCTCGCTGATGGTGCTGGCCGAGGGCTTCTCCCGGCTCGGCGTGCCCTGCTTCCTGGCCGACGCCAAGGGCGACCTGGCCGGCCTGGCCATGCCGGCAGCCGAACCCGGCGACAAGCTCAAGGCGCGGTTGGCGAAACTCAAGCTCGGCGACTGGAAGCCGCAGGCCAACCCGGTGGTGTTCTGGGACCTCTACGGCAAGCTCGGCCATCCCGTGCGCGCCACCATCAGCGAGATGGGGCCGCCCCTGCTCGGCCGCGTGCTGGAGCTCAACGACACCCAGCAGGGTGTGCTCGAGGTGGTGTTCAAGCTGGCCGACGACCAGGGCTGGCTGCTGCTGGACCTGGCGGACCTGCGCGCCATGCTCAGCTATGCAGCGGACAATGCCAAGGAGATTTCCGGCCATTACGGACTGATCAGCAGCGCCAGCATCGCCGCGATCCAGCGCGCCCTGCTGCAGCTGGAAAACGACGGCGGCGAGCAATTCTTCGCCGAACCCGCGTTGGAGCTCACCGACCTGATGCGCCAGGACATGAGTGGTCGCGGCATCATCAACGTCCTTGCCGCCGACCAGTTGATCCTGAAGCCGCGCCTGTATTCGACCTTCCTGCTGTGGCTGCTGTCCGAACTGTTCGAGCAGCTGCCCGAGGTCGGCGATCTCGAGCAGCCGAAGATGGTGTTCTTCTTCGACGAGGCGCACCTGCTGTTCGACGACGCGGCACCGGCGCTGCAGCAGCGGGTCGAGCAGGTCGTGCGGCTGATCCGCTCCAAGGGCGTCGGCGTGTACTTCTGCTCGCAGAATCCCGACGACGTGCCGGGTGTGATCCTGGGCCAGCTCGGCAACCGCATCCAGCACGCGCTGCGCGCGTTCACGCCGCGCGACCAGAAGGCGGTCAAGGCCGCGGCGGAAACCTTTGTCGTCAACCCCAAGCTCGACGTCACCGCCGCCATCACCAAGCTCGGCGTCGGCGAGGCGCTGGCCTCGACCCTGGGCGACGGCGGCGTGCCGGCACCGGTACAGCAGGTGCTGGTGACCACGCCCTGCTGCCGCATCGGCGCGATCACCGACGCCGAGCGCGCCACCATCCGCTCGCGCTCACCGGTCGGCGCGAAATACGACACCCCCATCAACCGCGAATCCGCCGCCGAGATCCTCGCCGCCCGCGCCGACGCCAAGGCCGCGCCGGCCACGCCGGCCGCCCGTGCCGGCAACGGCCGCGGCAAGGCACCATCCGGCGAAGTCCCCGCCACCACCGCCGGCCCCGCCTGGGGCGGCGTCATGCACGACGTGCTGTTCGGCACCGGGCGCCGCCAGGGCATGGTGGAAACCATGGGCAAGCAGGCCGCACGCACCATGGGCAGCCAGCTCGGCCGCCAGATCCTGCGCGGCGTCCTCGGCGGCATCCTGGGCGGCAAGCGCTGACGACCTTCCACACTGTGGCGCGATGGCGTCGCAAGCCAAACCGCCATCCATCGCACCAGTACGTTGACCCCGACGATTATCGCCATCGCTGCGACTCAATATCTTGTCACCGCAATCACCTTCATGTGTCGACAACGGGCTGCAAACGCTGCAGCGTGACGTTCAGCGCTTGCTTGGGCGTTGTCTGTTGCGCTTGCAGCAGTACGAAAAGCTGATGAAAGCCATCGTGGCCCACCACGAAATCTCGGCCACTGGATTACCGTTGGTGTCAGACCAGGAGCAACGCATCACGGATGCGGCCAGCAAAACGCTGGGAACCTTGGTCGGCACACTTCTGGGTTCATGTGTCATTACCGACGCGATGGAGAATGCTTCCGGGCCTGATGCACGCGACGACACCATGTCGTTCAAGATGAAGGTGAACCTGCACACGTCGATCGGGGATTACGACAGAATACAAAGCGATCTGAAGGAGCTGGTGCTGTTGCGAAACAATCTGGTGCACCACTTCATCGATCAGCACGATGTTTGGAGCCTGGATGGATGCCGCAGCGCCCGCGACACGCTGACGGCCGCCTACAACCGCATCGATCAGCACTTCGAGCAATTGCGGAGTTGGGCCGAGCACATGGATGAGGCCCGACGGCTGGCCGCGGAGTTTTGCCAATCCGATACATTTCACGACCTCGTAATCCACGGTATCGCGCCGGACGGTTCGGTGGATTGGGCTGCCGCCGGGATCGTACGCACGCTGCGGGAAGCCGCCGCTGAACTGGCGGTCGACGGCTGGACGCAGGTCGACGCTGCGGGGCGGTGGGTCGCGGAGCGACACCCAGATCACCCGCCCGCCAAGTATGGTTGCAGCAGCTGGCGGCAGGTCGTCCACGAATCGCGCCTGTTCGAGCTTCGATATCGCGATGTGGACGGCAAACGCGTGGCCTGGTATCGGACCAAACACACTCAGCGAAAACCTCATCAGTGACAATAGGCGTCAGCCATGAACGACACCGAGCTGGATTCCGCGCTGCGGGCTGAATACTTCCACCTGCAGACGGTCATCGAGGACTTCGACTCCAAGGCCATCGGCATCAAGGCGTGGAGCATCAGTTTCAGTCTGGCGGCCATCGTCGGGGCCTTTGCCGGCAAGTCGAGCCTGGTGCTGTTCGTGGCCTTCATCAGTGCCCTGCTGTTCTGGCTGCTCGAAGCGATATGGAAGTCCTTTCAACTTGGCTACTACGAGCGTGCGGCCAGCATCGAGCGGCACTTCAGCGGCGAACAGGTCCTGGGCGCGCCCTTCCAGATCGGCAAGGCCTGGTTCGCGCACTGGCACGCCGGTGGCAGCCGCGCCTGGGCGAGGTTGCTGCTGTGGCCCCATGTGGCCTTGCCGCATGCGGTCGTCGCCCTCATCGGTGGCTTGCTGTGCCTGCTGTCCGCTCTCGGCAAACTCGACCCGTGAAGGCAACAGCCTTGCAGCCGATCTCGACAGCCCACCATTCGCTGCGCCTCGGCGGTGTGCTGCTGTTGCTCGTACTGCTCGGCGCCTGCGCGCACGCGCCACCGCGCAATCCGCTGGCAACCTGGGTGCCATCGCCCAACTACGACACGCGTCGGGCGGTGCTGATCGTGCTGCACTACACCGAGCAGCAGTCCGCGCAGGAAAGCCTGGACACCTTGCGCACGCGCAACAGCGGCGGCCCGGTGAGCGCGCATTACCTGATTGGCCGCGACGGCCACATCTACCAGCTTGTGGCCGACCCGATGCGCGCCTGGCAGGCCGGCCCAGGGCGCTGGGGCACCATCACCGACCTCAACTCCGCATCCATCGGCATCGAACTGGACAACGACGGCCACTCGCCATTCGCCGCACCGCAGATCGCCAGCCTGGTCAGCTTGCTTGGCGACCTCACCACGCGCCTGAATATCCCGCCCACGCAGATCATCGGCCACGAGGATCTCGCGCCCACACGCAAGATCGATCCCGGCCCGTACTTCCCATGGGCGCAGCTCGCCGCCGCCGGCTTCGGGCGCTGGCCACAGTCACCACTGTGCGATCCCCCCACCGGCTTCGACCCATGGATGGCGCTTGGCTTGATCGGCTATGCGCTGGATGACCGACCCGCCGCCGTGCGTGCATTCCATCACCACTTCCGCGCCATGCAGGGCGAGGCGCTGGACGCACAGGACCTGCAGATCCTGTACAACCTGGCACAGCAGATCGACGGCGGCGGCAATGCCTGCGCTCAACCGCCACCGGCCAGCTAGGCAAGCTTCAGCGCGGCCGCGCGCATTCCGCATCTGGGCGGAAAAGTCAACCTGACCCCGTTTGCGGATCAAGCCGCCGCCGCGCGCCTCAGGTGCCGGTCCAGCAAGTAGCCCAGCGCCCCGCCGATGGCGATCGGCAACAGGGCGTAGATCGGCAGGAAGACCAGCGCAAGCGACGCCTGGGCGTCTGCCCTGAGATCCACCTCGTAGTGGCCCCAGGCCAGGAAGGCAAAACCAAAGAGTGCGGGCAACACCAGCGATGCCGGACGCCTGTATGCCAGGCTGCAAGCCAGGATTGCGCCCCAGGCGATGGCGTTGAACCCACTGACAAACAGCAGCAGGCCAACACCACCCAGCAGATATTGTCCCATCCAATCCGGGCCGCCCGGCAGTCGCGCCACAAACGGCAAGAGCACGCCAATCACGACCACCACGATCCGCGCTTTGCGCATGCTGGCCATGTCAGGGGTCATGAACGTGCATCCGGTGGGGGCGCCACCATCGTATTTTGATCCTGCATGATCAGCCAGTCGGCGCGAACGCGAAGGCGCCGTGCCACGTTCATTCTGCCAGCCACTTGTACATGACCAGGGCGTCGACGTAGCCCCTGGTCGGGTGACAAAAGGCCTTGGGCAGGCGGCCGACGATGGTGAAACCGAGTTTGCTCCACAGCCTCACGGCGCCCTCGTTGCTGGCGGCCACGAAATTGAACTGCATGGCCCGGTAGCCGAGCGTCCTGGCAACCTGCTGGGAGTGTTCGCACATGGCCGCCGCGAGGCCGCGTCCCCTGGCCTGCGCCGCAACCATGTAGCCGCAGTTGCAGACGTGGTCGCCGGAGCCGGCCTGGTTGGTCTTGATGTAGTACGAGCCGAGGACCTTGCCGTTCTCCTCGATCACATAGGCGTGCCGGGGCGTGTCGATCCATAGCCGTGCGGCCTGCTCCTTGGTGATGTCGCGGGGATAGGCGTAGGTTTCGCCAGCGGCGGCAATCTCGTGGAAGAACGGCCAGATCCGGTCGAAGTCCTCCCGCGTGGCTTCCCGAATATCCATGGCCCCGGTTCGCCTCCAGCAACTGACGCCGAAGCTTAGCCGACACCTGCCCTGCGTAGTTGCCTGGAAGCAAAGGCACTGGATGACTCGCTGTGCTCGCCCCTGCGGGGCCGCCCTTCGGGCGTTCTGCGCGCTTCGCGCTTGTCCCGCTTTCGCGGGAATGACGCCGAGGGCGGCGGCGTCTTGGCGTGATGCCACGGATGAGGCAAACGCGGTTCCAAAAACGTTCCGGACAGCAGTGCGCCTGCGCGGGGATGACAGATTGGTTGAAAGGTGATCAGGGTGTTGCTAGAACGAACGCCCGTCGACGGACTTGCGCTTGACCGATGCCAGCTCGACGTCTTCCAGGCAGCGCACGTTCACCGCCGCCATTTCGGTGCCGTTCGACGCGCCGAAGCCGAACGGCGCGCAACCGCAGTTCGGGCAGAAGTGGTGCTTGATGGCGTGCTTGTTGAAGGTGTAGGTGGCCAGCGCGGATTCCGCGCTGTGCAACGTGAGCTGCCCGCGCGGCACAAACCAGAGCAGGTAGCCCTTGCGACTGCAATGCGAGCAGTTGCACTCCACGACTTCGTCGAAGCTGCCCTCGACCTCGAACCGGATCTGCCCGCAATGGCAACTGCCTTTGTGCTTCATGGGTACTCCTCTCATACGAAATTGATGGCGACGCTGATCAGAACAACTCGCCCTGTGGGGTGACCGGCCGGGGTGGGACGAAGCGGGTGGTGTCCAGGCGCAGGTCGCGGGTGCGGTTGAGGCCGTGCCTGCGGCAGGTAATGCGGAAGCGCTTGCGCAGCAGGTCGGCGAACACGCCCTGGCCGTGCATGCGGGTGGCGAAGTCGCTGTCGTAGTCGCGGCCGCCGTTCATCTGCTGCACCAGGCTCATCACATGCCCGGCGCGCTGCGGCGCATGCAGCGCCAGCCATTCGCGGAACAGGGACTTCAGCTCGTACGGCAGGCGCAGCGTGGTATAGCCGGCCGAACGCGCGCCGGCAGCGGCCGCCTGTTCCAGCACGGCTTCCATGTCGCGGTCGTTCAGCGCGGGAATGATCGGGGCCACCATCACCCCGGCCGGCACGCCCGCGTCGGTAAGCGCGCGGATGGCCTGGAGGCGCCGGTGCGGCGCGCTGGCACGTGGCTCGAGCTTGGCCGCAAGACGATTGTCCAGCGAGTTGACCGACACGAATACCTGCACCAGACGTTCATGCGCCATCGGCACCAGGATGTCCAGGTCACGCTCCACCAGCGCGTTCTTGGTGACGATGGTGCACGGGTGATGGCATTCGGCCAGCAGCTCCAGCGCGGCGCGGGTCAGGCGCCAGCGCTTTTCCACCGGCTGGTAGGGATCGGTGTTGCTGCCGATGTTGATCGGGCTGACCACGTAGCCCGGCTTGCCCAGTTCCGCGCGCAGCACCTCGGCCAGGTTGACCTTGGCGCGTAGCCTGGTCTCGAAGTCCAGCCCCGTCGAGAGGTTGAGGTAGCCGTGCGACGGCCGCGCATAGCAGTAGATGCAGCCATGCTCACAGCCGCGGTAGGGGTTAATCGCCTGGCTGAAGCCGATGTCCGGCGAGTCGTTGCGGCTGATCACGCTGCGCGCCCGTTCCTCGGTGACTTCCGTGCGTGGGCGTGGTGCCTCCTCGTCCAGCAGCGCGCT
The DNA here is from genome assembly GCA_017305055.1 of Lysobacterales bacterium. Taxonomy (GTDB): domain Bacteria; phylum Pseudomonadota; class Gammaproteobacteria; order Xanthomonadales; family Rhodanobacteraceae; genus Rhodanobacter. The sequence continues at coordinate 10,038 of JAFKMZ010000028.1, read as the reverse complement.
TTGCCAGCCGTCGTCCTCGGCGCGATGGCGGGTCGACTCGAAGCGGCCTTCCGGATTGGATGCGGCACCGCGGCCCTTGATCAGGCGCGTCGTCGGCAAGGCATCGTCGGGAGCTGGAGAGACATCGTCCATGCCGACAGTGTGCCAAGGCCGCGTCTCAGCCAGTGCGAAAGCGCGGGAAGGTGGTGAGGGGAAGCGAAAAGTGGGACCAGAGGAAAGTGGGGTCAAAGTGCACTTTCGACGCGAGGGGCTGGGAAGTCCTCCGGACCTTCAGTCGAAAGTGCACTCTGACCCACTTTCCAGCGGCTATTTGCTGACAGTCACCGGCTCGTCCGTCAGCTCGGCTTCGATCAGCTGCACGGGCAGGATGCCCGCCGCCCAGATCCGGTTCATCACGTCGCGCATCACAAACGGACGTCCGGCCTGCTCGTCGTCATGCGCCACGCGGGCGATGAGATGGTCCAGCTGGAGCTTGCCGAGGATGTAGCTCGTGCCGTAGCCGGGCTGACGGGCGTACAGCAGCTGCTCGAAGCCGACCAGCTTGCTCTTCGGGTCCGACCAGTGCCGCGGCGTCCATTCGCCGTGGAACCGGCCGGCCTGGTCCAGATCCCACTCGTTGGCCTGCACATACAGCGAGGCCAGTCCGCGCGCCGCGCGGTTGGCAGCCATGATCCACACCAGCTCCTTGCCATGCGGCACGTCGTCATACAGTCCGGCGTGCATCAGCACTTCCTCGAACGCCGTGGCGAAGCCCTCGGAACGCACGTCGAAGATGTTGAACACCGAGGGTGCGCGCCGGATCGGGCTCGGATTGGGTTCGTGCTTGAGCCGCGCCAGGTCGACCCAGTGCGTCGAGTGCGACTGCAGCGGCAGCGGGTCGAGCGCCGTGACATGGGTGAAGAACACACGCTGGTCCGGCGGCGTGTAGACCCCCGCCTGCGCCATCAGCGCGGGGCGCACATAGGGCTCGTTGCCGGCGAAGCCCGCCTTCTGCATGAAGTCGACGAGGTACGACGCCTTCTCCTGGGCCATCCTGTCGTAGGCGGCCGGGTCGGTGATTTCCTTGATCGGCGGCACGTCGCGGTTGCGCAATTCCTCCAGCTTCAACGACGACAGTGAACGGTCCAGTTCGCGCTGCATCAGCAGTACCTGCGCATCCCAGTCATAGGGAATGAGCTGGACGTTCTTGGCGTACCAGTTGTAGTTCTCTTTGCCGACGCCGGTCGGGCCGGTCTTCTTCGGCGCCTCGGCGGCTACCCAGGCAGCGAAGTCGTCGGTCGCGGCCTTGGCATTGCGGATGGCGGCCAGCAAACGCGGGCTGGCACCCTTCATGTCGGCCGGGATCTCGCCCTCCAGCGTGCGCATGACCAGCTTGCCCCCAGCCATCGCCGCCAGTGCCTCGCCCTGTTCCTTGAAGGCGCGGTCGCCGAACTCCCACAGCCCCCTGGCGTTGCTGTCCCTGAGGTTGACCTTGGCCGCCTTCAGGTTGGCCGGGACGGCGGCCAGCATGGCGGTGAGTTTCTTCTCGTCCGCGGCGTTGAGCGGATACTTGAACGCGTAGAGGTCGATGTGGGGATAGGCCCATGGCCCCTCATGCACCGGCACGTCGCTCTGCTCGGCGAACACCGTCGCGTAGAACGTCGGATCCCGCGCCCAGGGCTTGAGGATGCGGAAATCGAAGTCGAGGCCGTTCATCTCGGCCTGGACCAGCTTGTAGTCGATCAAGGCGCCCTTGGGCCAGCCCGAGGTGTCGATCGCATGCAGGCGGGCCACATATTTCGGCAGCTCGGCCTGCTTGGCGGCCATGGCCGCAAGCGAATAGTCCGGTTTGAAGTCGCGCGTGACCGGCTCGAGGAACTGGCGCCAGTCGGCGAACAGGGCCGTGAGCTCGGCATAGTTTGCCGGATAGGTTGCCGAATCCGAAGCGCCCGCCGCCATGGCACCGCCGGATGGCGCGGCCGGGGCCTGCATGGCGGCCGCAGGAGCAACGCAGGCGGCAAACGCCAGGGCAATGCCGCAAGCAAAGGTTTTCATGGGTCTCTCCTGTGGAAACGTGAGCGGCCGCAGCCAGGATGCAATCGTGGAAGGAATCACCGGCCCACAGGCTGATCCCCCTCCCCAAAACTCCCCAGACGCCGCGGCAAGGCATGCCGCAGCCCGGCTGCAAAACTTAGCATGCCCGGGCGGCAAATGATGCGGGTTGCGGTGACGACGATCCGGCATCGTCCGCACCCCCTTTCGTTTCCGCGCAAAGCCATTAGACTCCGGAACACGGGCATGCGCCGACAGACCGCCGGCGCCCCGCGGTTCGCTGGAGGGCTTGCATGCAACCCACCGATATCAGCAACCCGCAGTACTTCCACAAGGTCGTCGATTGCCAGTGGGCATGCCCAGCGCATACCCAGGTCCCGCGCTACATCCGCATGATCGCGGCCGGGCGCTTCGACGACGCCTACCTGCTCAACTGGGACTCCAACGTCTTCCCCGGCATTCTCGGCCGCACCTGCGACCGGCCCTGTGAGCCGGCCTGCCGGCGCGGACGCGTGGAGGAGAACAACGGCGAGAAGCCCGAGCCGGTGGCGATCTGCCGCCTGAAGCGCGTGGCTGCCGACCACCGCAGCGCCGACATCGAGCAGCGCATGCGCGAACGCCTGCCCGACCGGATACCCGGCGCCGAACGCTTCCGCGTGGCCTGCGTAGGCGCGGGGCCATCCGCGCTCACCGTCGCCCGCGACCTGGCGCCGCTGGGCTACCGCGTCACCCTGTTCGAGGCCGACGCCAAGGGCGGCGGCTTCATGCGCACCCAGGTGCCGCGCTTCCGCCTGCCCGAGGCGGTGATCGACGAGGAGGTCGGCTACATCCTCAGGCTCGGCGTCGAATTGGTCGGCCAGCGCCGGATCGACTCGCTGAAGGCACTGCTGGCCGAAGGCTACGACGCGGTCTTCATCGGCTGCGGCGCGCCGCGCGGCCGCGACCTGCACATCCCCGGCCGCGATGAGGCGGCGGCGAAGATCCATGTCGGCATCGAATGGCTGGCCTCGGTGTATTTCGGCCACATCAAGCGCGTCGGCAAGCGTGTGCTGGTGCTGGGCGGTGGCAACACTGCCATGGACTGCTGCCGCAGCGCGCGGCGCCTGGGCGGCGACGAGGTCAAGGTCATCGTGCGCTCGGGCTATGACGAGATGAAGGCCAGCCCATGGGAAAAGGAGGACGCCGAGCACGAGGGCGTGGAGATCCTGAACTGGCTGAACCCGAAATCCTTCGTGCACGAGGGCGGCAAGTTGACCGGCATGTGGTTCACGCCGATGCACGCGGGGGTCGACGCCAACGGCAGGCGCAAGCTGCTGCCGACCGGCGGGCCGGACCGCCTCATCGAATGCGACGAAGTGCTGATCGCGGTGGGCCAGGAGAACGCCTTCCCGTGGATCGAGCGCGACCTCGGCATGGCGTTCGACGAATGGGGCATGCCGGTGCTCGACGAGCTGACCATGCAGTCGTCCCTGCCCGGGGTGTTCTTTGGCGGCGACGCGGCGTTCGGGCCGAAGAACATCATCTGGGCGGTCGAGCACGGCCACCAGGCCGCGGTGTCGATCCACAACCTGCTGCAGCGCGAGGACGTGCGCAAGCGGCCGCCGCCGCTGACCAACCTCGTGTCGCAGAAGATGGGCATCCACGAGTGGAGCTACGACAACGACATCTCGCCCGACGAGCGCTACGTGGTGCCGTGGGCGCCCAAGGAATTGACACTCGCCAATATCCACCAGGAGGTGGAACTCGGTTTCGACCTGCAGACCGCGTGGAAGGAAGCCCAGCGCTGCCTCAACTGCGATGTGCAGACCGTGTTCACCAAGGACATCTGCATCGAATGCGATGCCTGCGTGGACGCCTGTCCGATGGATTGCATCACCTTCACCGTCGACGGCCCGGAGCTGGACCTGCGTGAACGCCTCACCGCGCCGGCGCAGAACCTCGACCAGGACCTGTACGTGTCCGGCCCGGTCAAGACCGGCCGGATCATGGTCAAGGATGAGGACGTCTGCCTGCATTGCGGCATCTGCGCGGAGCGCTGCCCGACGGGCGCCTGGGACATGCACCGCTACCTGTTTGCCGAGTCGCACGCCGGCGAAGGCCAAGCCGCCGCACCTCCCGCCTCGCCACAGCAGAAGGTGACGATTTGAAGCTTCCACATCATCGCAAGGTGGCCGCATGAACCCGCTCCAGGCCACCAACGACTTCGTCGTCAAGTTCGCCAACGTCAATGGTTCGGGCTCCGCCTCGGCCAACGAACTGTTCGCCAAATCCATCCTGCGCATGGGCGTGCCGGTCAGCCCGCGCAACATCTTCCCGTCCAACATCCAGGGCCTGCCGACCTGGTACGAGGTACGGGTCAGCGAGGCCGGATGGCTCGGCCGGCGCGGTGGCTACGACCTCATGGTGGCGATGAATCCGCAGACCTGGGATGCCGACGTCGCCGGCATCGCCCCCGGCGGCTACCTGTTCTACGACAGCAGCAAGCCGCTGCCAAAGACCAGGTTCCGTGACGACGTCACCACGCTGGGAGTGCCCCTGACCGCCATGGCCAACCGGCACTGGGATGATCCGCGGCAACGCCAGCTGTTCAAGAACATCATGTACCTGGGCGCGCTGTCGGCACTGCTTGGCATCGAGCGCGACGTGGTCGTCGAGCTGATCGGCGAGCAGTATCGGCGCAAGCCGGCGCTGCGCGAGCCCAACGTGCACGCACTCGACCTCGGCCGCGCCTACGCCACGGACAACCTCGCCCCGCTCGGGCTGCGCGTGGAACGGCGCGATGCGGTGGGTGAGCGCATCTTCGTCGACGGCAACCACGCCGCCGCGCTGGGCATGGTGTACGGCGGAGCCACCGTATGCGCCTGGTACCCGATCACCCCCTCGTCGTCGCTGGCCGAGTCGTTCCAGACCTACTGCGCCAAGCTGCGCGTGGACAAGGAAACCGGCAGGCACAACTACGCCATCGTGCAGGCCGAGGACGAAATTGCGTCGATCGGCATCGTCACCGGCGCGGGCTGGAACGGCGCCCGCGCGTTCACCGCGACCTCCGGTCCGGGCATCTCGCTGATGAACGAGTTCATCGGCCTGGCCTATTTCGCCGAGATCCCGGTGACCCTGGTCGACGTGCAGCGCGGCGGCCCGTCCACCGGCATGCCAACCCGCACCCAGCAATCGGACGTGCTGTTTTGCGCGCACGCCTCGCATGGCGACACCAACCACGTGCTGCTGTTCCCGCAGGATCCGCACGAATGTTTCGAGTTCGCCGCCACGGCGCTGGACCTGGCCGACCGGCTGCAGACGCCGGTATTCCTGCTGAGCGACCTCGACATCGGCATGAACAGCCGCCTGTGCGAACCGTTTGCCTGGGACGAGGCGCGCCGCTATGACCGCGGCAAGGTGCTCAGTACCGAGCAGTTGGAAGCCGGGGTGCCGTTTGGCCGCTACCGCGACGTGGACGGCGACGGCATCGCCTACCGCACCTATCCCGGCACGCATCCCACGCGCGGCAGCTTCTTCACCCGCGGCACCAGCAAGAACGCCGACGCGAAATATTCAGAAAAGGGCGAGGACTACATCGAGAACATGCAGCGTCTGCAGCGCAAGCTCGCCACGGCCAGGACGCTCGTCCCGCAGCCGATCCTGCACCGTGCGCGACAGTCCGCGCACCGTGGGGTGATCTACTACGGCTCCACCGCGCCCGCCATGGACGAGGCCATTGCCCGGCTTGAAGCCGACGGCACGCACGTCGATGCGCTGCGCGTACGGGGCTACCCGTTTGCCGACACCGTGCTGGACTTCATCGACCAGCACGACCAGGTCATGGTCGTGGAGCAGAACCGCGACGCGCAGCTGCGCGCCTTGCTGATCGAGCAGTTCGAGGTCGACCCTGCGCGCCTCATCCCGATCCTGCACTACGACGGCACGCCAATCACCGCGCGCTTCATCGTCCGCGGCATCGGCGAGCGTGTGCACGGCGTCGGGGTGGCCCAGCTGCGCGACGACAAGGTGGCATGACATGACTTATCTGCCCAAGCCCAAGCTCCACCATCCCTCGCTGCAGCGCAACCGGGTCGGTTTCACGCGTCGCGACTACGAAGGCGCCATCTCGACCATGTGTGCCGGCTGCGGGCACGACTCGATTTCCGCGGCCATCATCCAGGCCTGCTGGGAGCTGGACATCCAACCGCACCGCGTGGCGAAGATCTCCGGCATCGGCTGCAGCTCCAAGACCCCGACGTATTTTCTCTCCGCCTCGCACGGCTTCAATGCCGTGCACGGGCGCATGCCTTCCGTGCTCACCGGCGCCAACCTCGCCAACCGTGAGTTGCTCTACCTCGGCGTTTCCGGCGACGGCGATTCGGCCTCGATCGGCATCGGCCAGTTCGTGCACGCGATCCGCCGCGGCGTGGACATGGTCTACATCGTCGAGAACAACGGCGTCTACGGCCTGACCAAAGGACAGTTTTCGGCCACGGCCGACCAGGGCAGCAAATCCAAGAAGGGCGCGATCAATACCGACTCACCGGTGGACATGGTCGGCATGGCACTGCAACTTGGCGCGAGCTTCGTGGCCCGCAGCTTCTCCGGCGACAAGGCGCAGCTGGTGCCGTTGCTGAAGGCGGCCATGCGCCACAAGGGTGCCGCGTTCCTGGATGTGCTCAGCCCCTGTGTCACCTTCAACAACCATGAAGGCAGCACCAAGAGCTACGACTACGTGCGCGAGCACAACCACGCCCTGTGCCGCATGGATTTCATCCCCCACCACGCCGAGATCACCGCCGAGTACGCGCCCGGCGAAGTGCATGAAGTGACCCAGCACGACGGCAGCGTCCTGCGCCTGCACAAGCTGCCGGAAAGCCACGACAGCGCCGACCGCGTCGGCGCCATGAACTATCTGCACGCCTGCCAGGCGCGTGGCGAGATCGTCACCGGCCTGCTCTACGTCGATCCCGACGCCGGCGACCTGCACGCGCACCTGGACACGACGCCGGCCGCGTTCAACACCCTGGGCGAGGCCGAGCTGTGCCCGGGCACGGCAGCGCTGGAGGCGATCAACGCCGGCCTGCGCTGACGCCAACACCCGGCCGATTGGACCGGCGCATATTGAACCCGGCACCAGCAGGCCGCATGTGCTTGGGGTACGCCACGCCCCACGTCGGGACATCGGCGTTTTCGCACGAGTCCAAGGAGTACGCATGAACAGTCTCGAAGGCAAGGTCGCGATCATCACAGGTGCGGCCAGCGGCCTCGGCAAGGCGATTGCCGAGTTGTACGCCAAGCACGGCGCACGTGTCGCCATTGCCGACATCAACCAGCAGGCCGCGGACCAGGCCGCGGCGGAAATCAACAGCGCCGGTGGCAAGGCCATCGGCATCGCCATGGACGTCACCAACGAGGATGCGGTCAACACCGGTACCGACAAGGTGGTGGCGCAGTTCGGCGCGCTGGACATCCTGATTTCCAACGCCGGCGTGCAGATCGTGCATCCCATCGAGGAGTTCCCGTTCGCCGAATGGAAGAAGATGCTGGCCATCCATCTCGATGGCGGCTTCCTCACCACCAAGGCCGCGCTCAGGCACATGTACCAGGGCGACCGCGGCGGCACGGTGATCTACATGGGTTCGGTGCACTCGCACGAGGCCTCGAAGCTCAAGGCCCCGTACGTCACCGCCAAGCACGGCCTGCTTGGCCTGGCCCGGACCCTGGCCAAGGAAGGCGCGGTGCACAACGTGCGATCGCACGTGATCTGCCCGGGCTTCGTGCGCACGCCGCTGGTGGAGAAGCAGATACCCGAGCAGGCCAAGGAACTCGGCATCAGCGAAGAAGAGGTCATCAAGAACGTGATGCTCAAGGATACGGTCGACGGCACCTTCACCACGGTGGATGACATTGCCCAGACTGCCCTGTTCCTGGCGGCCTTCCCGTCGGCAGCCCTGACCGGACAATCGATCGTGGTCAGCCACGGCTGGTACATGCAGTAGCCATGGCTGCCACGGCTCCCGACGCATCGCTCGCCAGCCATGTCGCCGGCTACGACACCATCGCCCTGGCCTTGCAGGGTGGCGGTGCGCTCGGCGCGTATCAGGCCGGGGTGTACGAGGCGCTTGACGAGGCTGGCATTCTGCCGAATCGCCTGTCCGGCATTTCCATTGGCGCCTTGAACTCGGCGATCATCGCCGGCAATCCACCGGGGCAACGCGTCGGGCGCCTGCACGAGTTCTGGGACACGATCTGCAGTACGCCACGCGCTGCGGCGTGGGTCGACCCCACGACGTGGCCAGCCAGTGTGGTCGAGCGCCTGGGTGAGTTGGCGGCCTGGCGCACCGTGCTGGCCGGGCAACCGGGATTCTTCCACCCGCGCGTACTGCCGCCGATCGGTTTCGGCTTGCGCGCCACCCCGGACCAGGTCAGCTGGTACGACACGGCTCCACTGCGCGACACGCTGGAGCGCCTGGTGGATTTCGACCGCCTGAACGACGAGCGGGCGCTGCATGTGGTGGTCAGCGCGGTGAACGTACGCAACGGCAACTTCACCCGCTTCGACAATCGCCGCCAACGCCTGGGCGCCGAGCATTTCATGGCCTCCGGCGCCTTGCCCCCCGGCCTGCCGCCCATCGAGATCGACGGCGAGTATTACTGGGACGGCGGCGTGGTTTCCAACACGCCGCTGTACGAAGTGCTGGAGGGTCATCCCGGCCACGAGACGCTGGTGTTCCAGGTGGACCTGTGGAGCGCGCGCGGCGCGCTGCCACATGACCTGGTGGGAGCCGCCGAACGCCGCAAGGAAATCCAGTATTCCAGCCGAACGCGCTTCTTCACCGAATTCATGCGCCACACCCAGGAACAGCGCCGCCTGGTGCACGACCTGATGGCGCTGGTGCCGGAAGCACAACGCGACAAGGCCGCCTATCGCCGGGCCGAGGCACAGCAATCGGCCGACCTGACCAACGTCATCCACCTGATCTACACCAGCAAGCCCTCCGGCGCGCATTTCCGCGACTTCGAGTTCAGCCGCGACAGCATGCACCGGCACTGGCAGGCTGGACTGGACGACATGCGGCAAACCTTGTCGCACCCGGACTGGCTGGCGCCACCCGACCCCACGCAGCCGTTTGTGACCCACGACCTGCATCGGATTCAACCAGCCTAGCCAGTCGCCGCGACTGCCGCGTTATGATGCGGCAAGCAATCCACGATCTGTTTGGGCGGCGCGCATGCATCCGGAACCGGTCCATCGCATCGACGTCGGATGCGTCTGGTGAGCCGCCTGGCCCAACGGCTGGGCAACGCGCTGGCCCGCTACCTCAACCAACCGTCGCGCGGCCCCTATCCGCATTGGCCGGCCGATCTGGATACGCTGCGCCGCATCCTGCGCCCGGCCGATGTGGTGTTGGTGGAGGGACGGGCGCGCATCAGCACGGCAATCAAGTACCTGACCCAGTCCACCTGGTCGCACGTCGCGCTGTACGTGGGCGAGTATGCCGGCCGTACCCTCGAGGGCAGCAACCACCTGTTGGTGGAGGCGGACACCGAACTGGGCATCCACCTGTTCGACCTGCGCCGGCTCGGCGACCTGCATCTGCGCATCTGCCGCCCCGTGGGCCTGGACGACGCCGACGCACATCGGGTGGTGGATTACGTGATGGCGCGGCTCGGCCAGCATTACGACCTGCGGAACATCTTCGACCTGGCCCGCTATCTGCTGCCGGCGCCACCCGTGCCGGCTGCATGGCGCCGACGCATGCTCGCGCTGGGCAGCGGTGATCCGACGCGCGCGATCTGTTCCACGTGAAACATCGTCATGCCGCCCGCCGACGGCTATGCACCATGATCGCGGTCAACGCCGCCGGGGTCACGCCGTCGATCCGTCCTGCCTGCCCCAATGTTTCGGGGCGTGCCTTGGTCAGACGTTCGACCATCTCGCGCGACAATCCACCGATCGCGCCATAATCCAGTCCCGGATCGAGCATGATCGCCTCGTTCGCCGCCTTGTACTCCCGGTCGAGC
>JAFKMZ010000036.1 GCA_017305055.1 Lysobacterales bacterium | reverse complement strand
GCCTGGTCAGGCGTCCATACGCCCTGGGCGTCGCGCACGCCCGCGCTGACCGCGAACGAGGTGACCAGCCGGGCATCCACCGCCCGTGCAAAGTCGCTCACGCCCTTCCATTCGGCGCGGGTCAGGACGCCCTGGAAGCCCTTGGGTGCGGTTGCCGGGGCGGCACCACCCTGGTCATCGACGTACACCGTATTGGCCCAGGTGCCGCTGGTGCGCATGTAGGCCGGGCCGAGTGCCGCGGCCAGCTTGCGCAGGCGGGGGTTGGTCAGGTCGACCGGCGGTCGTTTCTGGAACATCGCCGGGTCCTCGCCCGCAACCCCGGACGAGACACTGTCCTTGGCGGACGCGGCAGCCGCCTTGGCGTTCATCGTGGTGATGCTGGCGGCGTCGTAGGGCTTCCAGAAATTGCCGCCGATCACCTCCGCCATCTCGACGTTGTACGACTGGTAGCGCGCATCCACCGTGGCGATGCGTGGCAGCGCGGCCGGGCTGACCGCCACTGCCGGCGCCGCTGGCGAGTCGGCAGCGCTGGCGCAGGCCATGCCCACGCCCAGCAGCGCGCACGCGATGCTGGTGGAGACACCGATTGCGTTGTTCCTGAACATGGTTGGGTCCTCCCATAGCACTGTCGATGGCGACACTACGCCCTGCCCATGTGGACCAGGCGTATACATGCGCGTCGCTGCGCCCGGCAGGCAGCGCGAGGTGACGCACCGGCATGCTCAAAACGTCACCTGCGTGTACAGGCCGATGACGAAGGCGTCAGGGATTTGGCCGGTGCCGTTGGGGCGCATGACGTACTGCAGGTTGGGGCGCAGGGTGAGCCATGGCGTGAGCTTCGCGCCGTAGTCCACTTCGAGCACGGTTTCGGTGGTCTGGATCGGCACGGTGCCGGGGCTCACGCTGTCGCGATCGCGCTGGTAGCGGGTGAGCCGCGGGTTGATTCGCGCCGAGGCCGCCATGAACGAGATCACGTCGTTGTCGCGCCCGGGGAACGTGCCCTGGTGGTGGCCACCGACGATCCAGAAGTCGCGGAACTTCGCGGTCGCCGCATCGCCCACGCCGCCCATCGCGCCCAGGTACAGTCCGCGGTTGGAATCGGGCCCTTCGCGATAGACCATCTTGTCGACGATGAAGTAGCCGCCCGAGCGGCCGTCGTGGTGTTCCAGCGCCGCACCGGTCAGCCCGGCGGAGAGCCCGTCGACGTCGGTGCGCACGTCCGGCGCGCCGGCGCTGCTGTAGTAGGCGCCGAACTTGAGGTCGCCGGGCAGCGGGTTGCCGGGTCGCGTGTTCCAGCCGACCTCGACCGGCACGATCACGCCATCGCTCTTGAAGCTGAGGTTCCAGCCCTCGTCGTGGTTGCCCGCGTTCGGATTGTTCTGGTAGACGCCCGCCTGCACATAGAAGGTCGGCGTGGCGTGCACCTTCAGCCGTGCGCCCCATTGTGCCGTCGGGTAGTTGTGCGCGCCGCTGTTGGTGGTCATCGCGTTGGCATGGCCGCAGATGATGCCGTTCTGGAAATTGCAGAAGGCCGCCAGCCGCGCGAGGTCGTCGCCCATCGGCGCCCAACCCAGCTGCATGGTGACCTTGTGGTCGAGGAAATCCTGCTGCCAGTTCAATTCGGCCAGGCGGAAATTCTGCCCCGCGCCGTAGAGTTCCTGCACCGAGAACATATTGCCCAGCGCATCGTTGGTCAGGCTGCGGCCACGGCGGTCGGTGACGGTGAACTGGATCTTCGCGTCGGGCACGCCCCACAGCTTGTCGAGGTCGAAGTCGGCGCCGGCATCGAGCTGCTGGGTGTAGCGCGCGGTCTGGTACTTGCCACCGGAGACGTTGCCGGCGCTCTCGGTGGTCCAGTGCGCGCGCAGGGTGACGCCGTCGTCCTGCAGCTGCGTGCGCGAACCGCCCCAGTCGCCGGTCAGGGTGGGTCGGCTGAGCCAGCCACCGTCACTGGCCTGCTGCGCCGCGGCGGGCAACATGCACAGCAACAGCGCGCTGGCGAGCACCAGACGCAGGGGCGTGCTGGAAAGGGTGCGCACGGGTCAGCCCTGGGCAGGGGAAGTCCGGCGCCGCCTGCGTCGGACCCACAGCACGACGATGACGAGGACCAGCAGCGCCACCACGGCCATCGCCCAACGCGCCAGTGCGACCAGGTACGAAGGCGCACCACCGGCGCGCAGCAGTTTCACCTGTTCCGCGCTGATCTTGGCGGACGGGTTGCCGTAGTGCTGGGTGAGGTAGTTGGCCAGGGTGGCGACCTGCCGGTCGGACAGCTCGTGCGCGAAGCCCGGCATGTGTACACCGGAAGCGTCAGTCCAGCGGATGCCTTCGAGGATCACCAGCACCAGGTTGTCGGCGTCGGTGCGGCCGGTGGCGGTGTTGTGGAACAGCGGCGGCAGGCCACCGTCGAAGCTGCCTTCGCCCTTGGCCTGGTGGCAGGTGGCGCAGTGCGCGTCGTAAAGCTGTGCGCCGCTCCACTGGTTGGCATCATCGGGCAGGGCGGTGCCGCGCTGTCCGGCCATGCCGTCGAACGCGGCGCCCCAGCTGTCGATGGGTTGGGTATCGGCCGGGTCGTGCCGTGCCGGCACCGCTTTCAGGTAGATGGCGATTGCCTGCAGGTCGCTGGTGCTGAGATATTGCAGGCTGTTGTCGACGGCCTCAGCCATTGGACCGGCAGCCTGTGCACGGCCCGCGGCGTGCCCGAGTTTCATGTACGCGACCAGGTCCGCCTCGCTCCAGCCGCCGATGCCGCTGTTCGCGTCCGCCGTGATATTGGGCGCCAGCCAGGGACCGGCGGCGCCACCCGCCAATTCGCGCGAGGACTCTTCGGCCATCAACAGGTTGCGTGGCGTGTGGCAGGTGCTGCAGTGGGTCAGCCCGCGCACCAGGTAGGCGCCACGGTTCCAGTCGGCACTCTTGCCCGGGTCAGGGGTGAACGGCTTGCGGTCGAGGAACAACCCATTCCATACGGCCATGTACCAGCGGAAGTTGAACGGGAATGGCAGCCGGGTCGGCGGCGGCTTGCGCTCGACCGGCGCCACGCCGTGCATGAAGTACGCATACAGCGCCTGCACATCGGCGTCGGTGACCTGCGCGTACGCGGTGTAGGGCATGGCCGGATAGAGGTGCTTGCCGTCCGCGCGGATGCCCTTGCGCACCGCGTCGCTGAATTGCTGCTTGGTGTAGTTGCCGATGCCGGCCGTCTTCGACGGCGTGATGTTGGTGGCGATGATATTGCCGATCGGCGTGGGCACGGCCAGGCCGCCGGCGTACGGCTTGCCGCCGGGCGCGGTATGGCAGGCCACGCAGTCGCCAGCGGTGGCCAGGTATTGGCCGCGCTGCAGCAGGGCGGCATCGGTGGCGGGGTCGGTGGCATTGGCCGACGCGCTGACCAGCAGGCCGAGCAGGGCGAGCAGCGGAAGGCAGCGGGTCGACGCGTTCATGCCAGGCTGGCCTCGCCGTCGGCGGGAGCGGCGATGCCGTGGGCCGTCTTCGCCGGCATGATGTGCTCGGCGGTGCGCAGCGCCAGGGCGATGGCGGTGAGTGTGGAGTTCATCGTCGCCGCGGTGGGCATCACGCCGGTGCCGCAGATGAACAGGTTCTCGTGGTCGTGGCTGCGGCCGAACGCATCGACCACCGAGGTGGCCGGGTCGTTGCCCATGCTCATGGTGCCGGTGATGTGCTGGTTGTTGGCAAACTGGCCGTCCGCGCTGTAGCGCAGGCCGGTGCCGCCCATCAGTTCGGCGATACGGGCGAAGTCGGCCTTGGAGACTTCCGCGCCTTGGCGCGTGTAGTCGTCGATCGCGTAGTGCGCCTCGGGCTTGGGGATGCCCAGGGCATCCTTCTCCGTGCTCAGCGTGATGCGGTTGTCGGGGTTGGGCAGCACCTCCAGCACGTTCTTCACGCTGACCTGGTGGGCGGCGCGCCAGCGCAGCTGCTTCTCGAACTCCGGGCCGTACACCCCTTCCTTGATCAGGTCGTTGGTGACGTTGAGCACCTGCGAGATGTTGGTGAAGTCGAGCCG
>JAFKMZ010000027.1 GCA_017305055.1 Lysobacterales bacterium | reverse complement strand
GTTCCTCGTCACGCTGGGCGCTCTCAGCCTTCTCACTCCCCGGGCTTCCACGCCGCGGAACGCCGCCCCGCGAGTCGTCGTCGAGATCCACCACCGCACCACCACCGTTGGCGGAACTGCCCGAGAAACGCAGGAACTGGACCACACGCCGGGTACCCCCATAGCCGGTGACGTGCACCTGATCGTCCTGGCCGAGCTGTTGCTCGTACACCAGTCCGAGCTGGCGGTCGCGGTGGCTTTCACCGGCACCAAAGGTGTACACACCGGGCACCGCGAACCGCGGATCGTCCCTGGCCTGTTGCCTGGTGAGGCCCGAGGGATCCTCGGCATGGGGCTGGTTCTCACCGTTGAACAGCACGGTCAGGGAAGCATCCTTGCCCAGGTCGTAACGGAACTTCGCGCGCAGGTTGTTGCGCTCGGCCGCGCTGTGCCGGCGATAGCCGTCGGTACGGAAATGCGTGCCGTCCACGACGTAGTTTACGTCGCCCACGGTGCCGCCGGCGTCCAGCCGCTGGGTCACGGTGCCGTAACTGCCCACAAGCATGGACACGCCGAACGTCGGCCGTGGCGGCCCGTCCCGGGTGAAGATCTGGATCACGCCACCGGCGGCATTGCCGTACAGCGCGGAAAATGGCCCACGCAAGATCTCGATGCGCTCGGCCGTGGCCAGGTCGAAGGCATCGGTCTGGCCCTGCCCGTCAGGTCTGGAGACTGGAATGCCATCCACCAGCAAGCGGATGCCGCGCACACCAAAGGACGCGCGCGAGCCGAAGCCGCGGATGGAAATCTGCGCGTCCTGCGCGTAGCTCTGGCGATCCTGCGCGACCACCCCAGGTACTCGGGCGAGCGATTGCACCAGGCTGACAGCCGGCGCGGCGTCGACGATCTGGTCCCGGGTGACGACGCCGACAGCTGCGGGCACGTCGAAATCCGGCTGCCGCAGGCGCGTCGCGGTGACCACGATCGTGGGCAGGGTCTGCTGCCCGGAATCAGCCGGCACGGCTGCCTGGGCCTGGGCCGCCGGTGGGGCGAACAAGGCCAGGCCCAGCGATGCCGCCGGCAGCAAATACCATGGATGCGCTCGCGCCAGGACGCGCCATCTCACGTCATGCACGTGCCTGTTCCGTCGCGCACTGAAACTGCCCATCGGCCTTGCCATCGCCCATGCCCGGCTCGACCTGCCCATGCCGCCAACGACCCAGGAGGTTGGCGTTGACACCCAATCCCTGCGCCATCTGGCTTGCCGATGCCTGCGGCCGGCGTGTCAACCCAATTGCCTCCCGCCTGAACTCTGCACTGAACTTCCGACGTTTCATCACGACACTCCTCCCGCTCCGGTGAGCTTAGCTGGAAATGTCCACGGTATCGGGGTAGAACCCGAGGCTGCCGTCTGCGCGTAGGATGGGGCGGCGATTGCCCCGCCCGGCCCAGGACAGGTCATGAAACCGGCTCCATTCAGGCTCGAACGCTACTTTGCGGCACACGAGTTCTCCGCCCCCTACCTCTTGTGCTCCTCGGATTGCGAGAGCGTGGACATCCGCGAGTTGCTGGCGCTCGAGCCGCAGGCGCACGACGACTTCCTGCGGCTGCGACTGGGATACACCGAGTCGCTGGGCAGCCCCGACCTGCGGCGCGCCATCACCGCCCTGTACGCCGGCATCGCCGCGGACGAGGTGCTGGTGCACGCCGGGGCCGAAGAAGCCATCTTCAATTTCATGCACGTCGCCCTGGAAGCGGGTGACCAGGTGATCGTGCACAGTCCGTATTACCAGTCGCTCGGCGAGGTGGCGCGGACACTCGGGGCCGAGGTGGCGGAATGGCGCGGCGACCCGGAGCACGGCTGGGCACTCGATCTGGCGGCGCTGCGGCAACAGCTGACCCCTCGCACGCGCGTGGTCGTGGTCAATTTTCCGCACAATCCGACCGGGTTCCTCCCAACAGGGGAGTTCGTGCGCGAGTTGTCGGCGCTGGCCGAACAACGCGGATTCATCGTCTTCTCCGACGAGGTCTACCGCGGTCTGGAAGCCGAGCGCACGGACCGCCTGCCGGCCTTCGCCGATGTGAACGAGCGCGCCGTTTCGCTCGGAGTGCTGTCCAAGACTTATGGCCTGCCCGGTTTGCGCATCGGCTGGATCGCCACGCATGACCGCGAGTTGTATCGCCGGATGGCCGCCTTCAAGGACTACACCACGATCTGCAACAGCGCCCCGAGCGAGTTTCTGGCAACCCTGGCGCTGCGGCATGCGGAAACGCTCGCCGCCAGGAACCAGCAGATCATCCAGGACAACCTCGATCGATTGGACGGCTTCTTCGCGGCGCACATGGATGTCTTCGCATGGCACCGCCCGAAGGCTGGATCAGTCGCATTCCCGGCCTTGCGACGCGGCAACGTCGAGGTGTTTTGCGCCAAGCTCATCCGCGATGCCGGCGTGCTGTTGCTGCCGGGCACGCTGTATGGTCCCGACTTGAACTGCTTCCGCATCGGCTTCGGACGCAAGAACCTCCCCGCGGCCCTGCACCGACTCGAAGCCTATATGCGCGAAGCCCGGTCAGCCTGAGCCGTGGCGGCCCCGCGACCGCGCGGGCGTGGGACCGGTTGGCAAGGCTTCTGCGGCGGACTGCGTCGCGGCGCCAGTGCGGCTCAGTGGCTGAGAATGCTGGCGATGATGCCGGTATTGGCGGAGACCAGCAGGAAATCGCCGTTGTCGCTGCGAATCCAGTGGTAGCCACACGGCGGCGGAAGCAAGCTGGCTGCGTGCCAGTCCGTGACCACATAGCGCCGGCAAAGGTAGGCCGATGGCATGCGACCACCTTTTCTGTACCAGCCGCGGCGAGTGCCCTGCCCGTACATGCCCGTGCGATGCTGGATGCTGTCGTGGCGCTTGGTCTTGGCTCGGCCGCGGCTTGCTGGCGACCCATCGGGCGGTGGGAAAATGGCACCGCCGGGCGCCAACGACGTATCGTAGGGCTTGGACACACCGTAGTGCTTTTTCATGCCTTGAGGTTAGCCGAGCGCTGGCATCAATAGCCTTCCGCACAGATGACAATCCTGTCATCTGTGTGGGTTGGCAGCGAGCCGCACAGCTGCCGCTGCAGCCGCCGCGTGCTGCCGCAATGCGTATGCGCGGGGCCCCGACCAGCGTCAGGCTGCGTGCGATGCCACGACGGTGGGCACTTCCCGGCCTGCACTGGCTAGCCGTGGAAAGCGCATCGTCACGGTGGTGCCGGCGGCAGGTGTGCTGGCAATCTGCACAGTGCCGCCGTGCATCTCCATGATGGCGGCAACGATGGACAATCCCAGTCCGGTACCCTGGCCGGAACCTCGACGGCGTGCGGCATCCGCCTGGTAGAAGCGATCGAACAGATACGGCAGGTGCTGGGCGGGTATCGCCTCGCCCACGTTGTGCACGCGTATCTCGACGTGGTCCGGCGCCGCCTTCAAGCCAATGCCAATCTCGCTGCCGACAGCCGCATGGCGGATCGCGTTGGTCAGCACATTGATCAGTGCCTGCCGGAACAGGATCGGGTCGGCGTCAACGACCGCATCGCCCTGGAGCGTGACGACCAGCGACCGTTTGGTGGCCTGTGCGGCCTGCTGTTCGATGATCCACGCACACGCCTGGGTGGCCTCGAAGCACTCACGGTGCAGGGCTTGTCCGGCACGTTCGGCGCGAGCGGTGAACAACAGGTTTTCAATCAGCATCGTCAGGCGGCTGCATTCGTCCAGCGCAGACTCCATGGCGTCACGATAGTCCTCGACCGAACGCTGGCGCATCAGGCAGACTTCTAACTCGCCACGCAGATGTCCAAGTGGCGTGCGCAACTCGTGTGCGATGTCGGCGGAGAAACGCGACAGTCGCGCAAACGCCTCTTCGAGCCGCGCCAGCATGGCGTTGAAGACATCAACCAGTTCGCGCAGCTCCTGCGGCCAGGGCGCGGTCGAGGTCAGGCGCGAGGACAGGTCGGTCGGCGTGATCGATTGCGCCGCATTGGTGATGTGGGTCAGGGGTGCAAGCCCTCGTGAGGTCACCCAGCGCCCTGCCAGTACCAGCAGCGGGATCAGCAAGGCCAGCGTGAGCGCAATCACACGGCGAAAGTCCGCCTGCAGCGAGGCATCGCGCGTGACGTCCAGGGCATATTGCACACGCGTCCCGGCGCCGTCGGGGCCGCGCAACACCACGGTGGTCAAGGCAAAGCGGCGGCTCCCCACTTGTCGATCCAGCAGTGCCGGATGCTCCCCACCCGCCTCGGCAGGGAATGCAGATCGCGGCAAATCGAGGTCCATGCCCGGCGATTCGCCAAGCGTGTCGCCGTCGGCAGCAAGCACTCGGGCCTGGTATTCGCGCAACGGTGAGGTTCCGGTTTCGCGGATGACTTCATCGACGACTGCGTGCGCATCGCCGTGGGCCTGGTCCAGTTCCGCCTGCAGTCTCGCCACCGTTGCCCGCAGGAAATCCTGGTGCTCGGCATTGAAGTTGGCCGATACCCGCCAGTAGACGATCCCGGCGAGCAACATCATTGCCGCCAGGGCAACCATGGCGTTCAGTGCGATCAATCGCCGACCGATCGAGTGCGAGCGGAATGGCGCTTCAGTCCGCATCGGCGTCAAGTACGTAGCCGGCGCCGCGCACCGTGCGCAACATCGGGGGAGCGGCAAACGGCTCGTCCAGCTTGCTGCGCAACCGTCGCACCACCACATCCACCAGGTTGGTCTGGGTGTCGAAGCGGATACCCCATACGCCATCGGCAATCAGCGCCCGCGACATGACGCGGCCACGGTGACGGGCAAGCAACAGCAACAGCGCATATTCCTTGGGAGCTAGCCACAAGGGGTGTCCATCACGCGACACGCGCTGCTGCAGCGGGTCGATGACCAGGTCGCCCACCTTCACGATACTCGATTCCTGCGCGAGTTCGACCTGGTGGAGAAGGTTGCGCAAACGTGCGACCAACTCGGCAAAGGCGAACGGTTTGACCAGATAGTCGTTGGCGCCCAACTGGAATCCGCGCACCCGGTCCTCGACCCTGTCGAGTGCCGTGAGAAAGAGCACCGGGGTCCGTATGGCATCGGCCCGCATGGCCTGGATGATCGTCCAACCGTCGCTGCCCGGCAGCATCACGTCGAGCACCACCGCATCGAATATCTGGCTCTGCAGCAGCGCCATGGCCTCGTCGCCATCTGCGGCGAGCACTACGGCAAAGCCATGCTCCCGCAGGCCCTCAGCCAGGTAGCGGCGAGCCTTGGTCTCATCCTCGGCAACCAGGATCCGTGCGCGCCCGTCTTTCCTGGGTGTCGTGACGGCGGCGGGCTCGAACGCTGCCCGCGGCACCAACGGAATTCCTGATGGATTGCTTGCCTGCATTGACATTTGGCCTAGGTGACCTCGCGTGGCGCAAGGGCCGCTCGCATGATGCGCAGCGCCGCATGCGCTTGCAAATCCCTGCGCCCACAGCCCGGCCAGACGGCGGCGACGCAGGACAACAGAACCGCGTCGCGCGCCACCACGCGCAAGTCGATTCTGCGCGTGCATGGCGGTCCACCACGACCGGCAGGACGGGCCACCGCCAACCTCACCGCGACGCGGACACGGCCGGTGCCGGTGCCGCAGCCGCCTTCAACTTCGAATCCGGACGCGCCTGCGCGTACATTTCCCAGCTGATCTGCTTTAGCAGGCCGCGCTTGTCGTCGCCAATCGTGTACAGGTCGCCGTGCGTCCGGTCCGGCAGGAAGCGGAAGTCCGATCTGGCATGCAGTCCGTCGAGTACGGCCTTGAGCTTGTGCGCGGCGCCGTCCAGGTAGAACGTGTCGGCGGTGCCGACGATCAAATGGATCTTGCCGTCGAGGTCGGCCTTGAGCTGAGGCCAATCCTGCTGCAGCCGATAGGCAATGTCGTAATGGTCGCGCCAATAGGCCACGACATCCGGATCGACCGCACCGGTGTCGCGGTTGAACATCGGCTCGGGACGGCCATCCTTGCCGCGCGGCGAGAACACCCAGTCGAACGAGGACATCTGGCCGCCGTAGCTGCCGAGCACGCGTTCGAGCTTCGCGAACTGCTCGAACGTGGCCAGCACCTTGCCGTGGTTGCGGACCAGTGGATAGGCCGAGCCATCGGGCTTGTGATAGACATTCGCATCCGGTGCATAGATGTCGACCCCGGTGAAGTCGTGGAAATCGCTCGGGTCGGGCGCGGTCGACCAGGTGCCGCCGAACACCTGGGGATAACGCGTCTGCAGCCACAGCGTGGCCCAGCCACCCGAGGAATGGCCATTGAGGAAGCGCCCGCCAACGCGACCGTCCATGCGGTATTTCGACTCCAGCTCCGGTATCAGCTCGGCGGTCAGCGCCTTGCCCCAGGGGCCGTTGTTCACCGAGTCGGCAAATTCATGCGTACCGGTGGGGCTGGACTCGTCCAGGAACACCCAGATCATGGGAGGCATTTCGCCACGCGCCATGGCGGCGTAGACGTAGAGCAAGACCGGGACGACGCGGTCGTTGTTGCCGCCAAAACCCTGTGTGTAATACACCGTCGGGTAGCGCGTGGCCGCCTTGGCATCGTAATCCGGCGGCGTCAGCACGCGACCGCGTATGGTGATTGGCCGGCCCCAGAACGCGGTCAGCGATGGACTGACGAAATCGATCAGGGACGCATGCTCGCGTGCGGCAGGCAGCGCCGCGCGCTCATTGGCCGGGGCACTGGCTGGCAGTTCCCAGGGATCCTTGGCCGGGAGCGTTCTGGTCAGCGCGATTTCCGGCATGCCGTCGCTCGGCAGGTGCATCTTCAGCACGTCGCTCACCAGATCGCCGGCGCCACGCCCGGAATAAGCGTAGCTGTGGTCGACATCCAGCACGGCCTGCACGTAATAGTCGCCCGGTGGCAGTTGCGCAAAGGGTTTGGGGTCACTGAGCTCGTCGGCATCCACGTCGAGGTTCTGGCCAGGTGGCAGGTAGCTGATTTCCTGCGCCGCAACCGCCGACTCCGTGGCGCGGAACGGATTGGCGTCGACCGACTCGACCACGCCTTTGGAATCAGGCTGGGCATCCTTGGCGCTGATGGCAAACAGCAGCAGCCGTCCCGATTCAGGCTTGGTGGAAGCCGGACCGAGGTGCACCCGGAAAAACTGATGCGTGGCGACATTCGCGGTTGGGGCTTGCGGGGTGCAGGCCACACACCCCGCCGCAAGCACCAAGGCGGCAACACAGCAACGTAGATACATGGATGTTCTCCAGATTCACCCCAGGACCGGCGCATGGCGACAGGCACTCCCGGCCAAACAAGGCATCTGGAGCCGGTTCCAGCCAGTGCCGAATGCCACCCGAGCGCCGACGTTATCAGACTGGCGCCCGATTTCCATGTCGCATGCACCAAAAGTCACGCCAGGAAATCCATTGTCGATCGATAATGACGGTGACCACAGCGACGGCCTGCCATGACCTCCTTGACTTTCGAACTGCACGGCGACTACGTCGAGCTCAACCTCCTGCTCAAGCTCGTCGGCCTGTGCGACAGCGGCGGCGCGGGCAAGCACCTGGTGGCCAGCGGCGCCGTGGAGGTCGATGGCGTCACCGAGTCGCGCAAGACCCACAAGATACGCACGGGGCAGGTCGTGCGGCTGGGCACGACGGAAATCCATGTGCACGCTGCTCCCGGACTCGCCGCCGACTGACCCGATGGTAGCGGTCCGCATTGTCGACGGTCCTGCAACCACCGCGCCGCTTCAATCCGGCAAGCGATCCAGCACGGCATCCAGCCGCGGATGCTCCGGCAGACGCAGCAGGAATTCCCTTTCCAGCACGTGGCGGATGTCGGCAGCGGTTTTCAGGTGTTGGCGCTCCGGCTCGCGGCCCATGCGGCGCACGGTGAAATCCCGGTTGCGCAGACTCAGGCGCCGCTCCGCGTCGGTCCGCGACACCATCAGGTCGTGCACGAAGGACGACTGTGGCCAGGTGGATACATAGTAGTTGGCCTGCACATAGTCCTCCGGCCAGGCGCGCCGCAAATCGAAGCGATACAGTGAACGCCATTGCCCGGCCACCAGGGATTGCAGGCGCCAGTCGCCATCCACCATCATCAGCCGGAACGGCTCGTGGCCGGTCGGCTGTTCCACGCCCGGGCGCAGGCGCAGCGCGGTGGTGGGTACCTGGCTGCTGAAGCCCACGTCCACCAACCAGCTCTCCCCGTCCAGTTCCACGCGCAACAGCATGTGCGTGTGCGGGGTGATGGCATCCTCGGGGCGATTCCACAGCACGCGCGCAAGCAGGCCGCTTACCTCGAATCCTATGCCCCGCAGCACCTCGGCAAACAACAGGTTCTGCTCGAAGCAGTAGCCGCCGCGATGCGCCTGCACCAGTTTGCGCTCAACCGACTCCGGGGTCAGCGCGACCGGCACGCCGAGCAGCGGGTCGAGATTCTCGAACGGGATCGCGGCCGTATGGGCTGCTGCCAGACCGCACAGGGTGACGAGGTCTGGCGCCAGCGGCGAGGCATAGGCGATGCGCCGTACATAGCTTGATAAATCGATGGATGGGGACATGCGCGCCAACACTAGGGGCCCAGGCCAGGAAAGCGCAAGCGCCGCACCTGGCCACGTCCGCCGTTCCCCGGAGGCACCGGGCTGGCACCGCGGACGGCCATGGCAGCTTGCCTCGATGCCCTGCCACCCCCATACCACCAGGCAGTGTGGCCGCACCCGCCTGCCACGAACCCCAGGAACGCCGTGCCACCGAGATCCTCCCTGCCCGAAACGGATGCTCCGGAACTCAGGCGCAGCCTGCTGGGCGTGTTCCGCTACAGCGGCCGCGCCCTCGTGCTGGTGTGGAGCACCAGCCATCGCCTGACCGTCGCCTTGGCCGCGTTGACCCTCGCCGCTGGTCTATTGCCCGCTGCGATCGCCTACGTCGGTGCGCAAATCGTCGACGCGGTGGTGGCCGCCAACCGCGTCTGGGCGGGCAACGGCCATGCCGCGCTGGCGCCGGTGTTCGAGTGGGTCGTGGCCGAAGGCGTGCTGGTGGCCGCCCTGGCCGGCGCGCAACGCGGCCTGTCGCTGTGCCAGTCACTGCTGCGCGCGCAGCTTGGTCAACGCGTGAACGTGATGATCCTGGAGAAGGCCCTGACGCTGGACCTGGCCCAGTTCGAGGACTCGGAGTTCTATGACAAGCTGACGCGGGCGCGCCGCGAGGCGTCCAGCCGTCCACTGTCCCTGGTGACCCGCACCTTTGGACTTGGCCAGAACGCGATTTCCCTGGTCAGTTACGGCAGCCTGCTGTTCCAGTTTTCACCCTGGGCGGTACTGGTGCTGCTGCTGGCGGGTGTGCCGGCATTCGCCGCCGAGACGAAATTTTCCGGCGATGCCTTCCGCCTGTTCCGCTGGCGCTCGCCGGAAACGCGCATGCAGATGTACCTGGAAACCGTGCTGGCCCGCGAGGACCACGCCAAGGAAGTCAAACTGTTCGCGCTCGGCCCGCTGCTGCTGCAGCGCTACCGCGACATCTTCCACCGGCTGTACCGCGACGACCGCAACCTGACCCTGCGCCGCGACAGCTGGGGCTTCGGCCTTGGCCTGCTCGGCACGCTGACCCTGTATGGCGCCTATGCATGGATTGCCGCCAGCACCGTGGTCGCCCGCATCACCCTGGGCCAGATGACCATGTACCTGATGCTGTTCCGCCAGGGTCAGGCCGCGGTCTCGACGATCCTGTCCGCAATTGGAGGCATGTACGAGGACAACCTGTACCTGTCCACGCTGTACGAATACCTGGAAACGCCGACGCCGGCGCGCGCCGGCACGGCAAGGCGCGGTGCCCGGCCTGGCGACGGCGTGCGTTTCGAGGGTGTCAGCTTCACCTATCCCGGCGCCACGGAGCCCGCGCTGCAGGAGATCGACCTGCACATCCGGCCCGGTGAATCGCTCGCCCTGGTCGGCCAGAACGGCTCGGGCAAGACCACACTGATCAAGCTGTTGACCGAACTGTACCGGCCCGACCACGGGCGCATCCTGCTGGACGGCACGGACCTGCGTGAGTGGCATCCGGACGTGCTGCGCGGGCGTATCGGCGTGATCTTCCAGGACTTCGCCCGCTACCAGATGCGTGTGGGGGAAAACATAGGCGCCGGCGACGTCAGGCACTTCGAGGATGCGGAGCGCTGGCGCGTGGCCAGCGACAAGGGCATGGCCCGCGAATTCATCGAAACCCTGCCCGGTGGCTTCGAAACGCCACTCGGCAAGTGGTTCAACTCGGGGCGCGAGCTGTCCGGCGGGCAGTGGCAGAAGATTGCCCTGGCCCGCGCCTTCATGCGCTCGGACGCGGACATCCTGGTTCTCGACGAGCCCACTGCGGCCATGGACGCCGAGGCCGAGGCCACGATCTTCGAGCATTTCCGCGACCTGGCCGGCGAGCGCATCGTGATCCTGATCTCGCACCGCTTCTCGACCGTGCGCATGGCCGACCAGATCGTGGTGATCCAGGGTGGACGCATCATCGAACATGGCAGCCACGCCGAGTTGATGGCGCAGGATGGGCACTACGCCCACCTCTTCACGCTGCAGGCCCAGGGTTACCGCTGAATTACGTGCGCCAGCTTGACCAGGATCGCCTGCGCGCTCCATGCTTCGTCGTCTTTGTCCGCACGAAATACCTGCATGACCAGCCATTACGACGCCGCCGACATCGAAGTCCTGTCTGGCCTGGACCCAGTCCGCCGCCGCCCCGGCATGTACACCGACACCACCAGACCAAACCACCTGGTGCAGGAAGTGGTCGACAACGCCGTGGACGAGGCGCTGTCCGGCTACGCCAAGCACATCGATGTCACCGTGCATGCCGATGGCTCGGTGGAGGTGAGCGACGATGGGCGCGGCATGCCGGTGGACATCCATCCGGAGGAACACGTCTCCGGCGTCGAGCTGATCATGACCCGCCTACATGCCGGCGGGAAATTCAGCGGCAAGAACTACAACTTTTCCGGCGGCCTGCACGGCGTCGGCGTGTCCGTGGTCAATGCCTTGTCCGAGCGCGTCGAGGTCACCGTGCGCCGGCACGGGAGCGAATACCGCATGGCGTTTGCCCACGGCGACAAGGCCAGCGAACTGGAAACCGTGGGCAGCGTGCCCAAGAGCCACAGCGGCACCACGCTGAAGTTCTGGCCCGAGGCCCATTATTTCGACTCGCCGAAGATTTCACTCGGCAAGCTCAAGCACCTGCTGCGCGCCAAGGCCGTGCTGTGTGCAGGCTTGACCGTGGAACTGCACGACGAGGCCAGCGGCGAATCCTGCCGCTGGCATTACGAGGATGGCCTGCGCGACTACCTGCGCGGCGAACTCGATGGCGTCGAAGCCCTGCCGGGCGAGCTCTTTGTGCACCAGACCGCCCGCGACAGCGAAGGCCTTGAAATCGCCCTGGCCTGGCTGCCCGAGGGCGAGCCGGTGCAGGAAAGCTACGTCAACCTGATCCCCACCCTGCAGGGCGGCACCCACGTCAACGGCTTGCGCAGTGGATTGACCAGCACCGTCCGCGAGTTTTGCGACCTGCACAACCTGTTGCCGCGTGGCGTCAAGCTGGCGCCGGAGGACGTGTGGGAACGCCTGTCGTTCGTGCTTTCGACCCGCCTGCAGGATCCGCAGTTTGCCGGCCAGATCAAGGAGCGCCTGTCCTCACGCAGCGCCGCGGGCATGGTGGAGAACATCATCCACGATGCCTTCAGCATCTGGCTCAACCAGCATGTCGAGGTGGGCGAGCGCATCGCCCAGCTGGCGATCGAGCGCGCTGCGCTGCGCCTGAAGGCTTCCAAGCAGGTCGTACGCAAGAAGATCGCGCAGGGCCCCGCCCTGCCCGGCAAGCTCGCCGACTGCACCGCCACGGACCTCAGCCGTACCGAGCTGTTCCTCGTCGAGGGCGATTCGGCCGGCGGTAGCGCCAAGCAGGCGCGCGACCGGGAGTTCCAGGCCATCCTGCCGCTGCGCGGCAAGATCCTGAATACCTGGGAAGTGGAATCCACCCAGGTCCTGGCCTCCGAGGAAGTGCACAACCTGGCCGTGGCCATCGGCTGCGATCCCGGCACCGAAGATCTCTCGGGCCTGCGTTACGGCAAGGTCATCGTGCTGGCTGACGCCGACTCCGATGGCCTGCACATCGCCACCCTGCTCTCGGCACTGTTCCTGCGGCACTTTCCACGGCTGGTGGCCGAGGGCCACGTGTTCATCGCCATGCCGCCGCTGTTCCGGGTCGACGTCGGCAAGCAGGTGTTCTACTGCCTCGACGAAAGCGAGAAGCAGGCCGTGCTGCAGAAGATCGAGAAGGACAAGCTCAAGGGCGCGGTCAGCACCACTCGCTTCAAGGGCCTGGGCGAAATGAACCCCCCGCAGTTGCGCGAATCCACCATTCATCCGGATACCCGACGACTGGTGCAGCTCACCGTTCCGGGTGACCGTGGCGACACCAGTACGGCAAAGCTCATGGACATGCTGCTGTCCAAGAAGCGCGCTGCCGACCGCAAGGCCTGGTTGGAAGAGAAAGGCGACTTGGCGACGCTGGAAGTGTGAGCCGCCAGACTTGTGCCAACGCCAACCTCGGCGCAGGCATCGCGTGCGCCGCCGCGAACGCAGGCAGCCCCTCGATCCCAGTCACGCCGCGACCGTATTGCCCATGCCGGCAGAGCCTCGGTGCGCACCGACGCCATGCTGAACGAAACTTGTACTGGCGCGGCCGCTACGCTATGTTCGCGAACTATTGCGACAGCGAGCCAACGTCTCTGCGCCGCGGCGCAGACCCGAGCGGGATCACCTGAAGGGGAGCCTGGAACCCGATGATCGAAAACCTGTTTGCCACCCATCCCATCAAGGCCATGCCGCACGTAGACGCCGGCGAACCGGTCGAGGGCGACATTGGTGGCGAGGTCACGCTGAAGCGGGTCCTGACAGCCAAGCACCTCATCATGCTCGGGATCGGAGCCGTCATCGGCGCCGGCATCTTCGTGCTGACAGGAACGGCCGCAGCCCAGTTTGCCGGCCCCGCACTCACGATCAGTTTCATCCTCGCGGGCGTCGCCTGCGGGTTGGCTGGGCTGTGCTACGCCGAGTTCGCGGCGATGCTGCCGGTATCCGGCAGCGCCTATTCATATTCATACGCAACGCTGGGCGAGGTGGTGGCCTGGTTTGTCGGCTGGAACCTGGTGCTCGAGTATCTGTTCGCGGCGTCAACGGTGGCGGTGGGTTGGTCGGGCTACTTCAACGAGCTCCTGAGCATGCTGACTTCGGCGACCGGCTGGAACTTCAGCCTGCCGGCGGCCTTGGCCGCCGCGCCATTCACCTATGTGGACCACCACATCGTTGCCACGGGTGCCTTCCTCAACATTCCAGCCATCGTCATCATCGCGGCGATCAGCTACCTGTGCTATTGCGGCATCACGCAGTCGGCAACGGTCAACGCCGTCATCGTGGCGATCAAGGTGATCGTGATCCTCCTGTTCCTGGTGGTCACGTTCAAGTTCATCAATACGGATTTCTGGCACCCGTACATTCCGCCCAACGAAGGTGGGGACGCGTTTGGCTGGGCCGGTGTGGTCCGTGGCGCCACCCTGGTGTTCTTCGCCTATATCGGCTTTGACGCGGTATCGACTGCAGCGGGCGAAGCAAAGAACCCGCAGCGCGACATGCCGATCGGTATCCTGGGCTCGCTGGCGATCTGCACCATCCTGTACATCGCCATGGCCGCCGCCCTGACCGGACTTGCCCCGTTCCGCGAACTGAACACGCCCGAACCGGTCGCCACCGCCCTCAACTACGTGCTGGGCACGGTCGCCGCCGGGAGTACCGCCAGCTATGTGCTGAGCGGAATGAAGATCCTGGTGGTGTTTGCCGCCCTGGCCGGCTTGAGCTCGGTGGTGCTGGTGATGCTGATGGGTCAGCCGCGCATCTTCTACACCATGTCCAATGACGGGCTGATGCCAAAGCCGTTTGGCAAGCTGCACCCGAAACACCGCACCCCCTACGTCGGCACGATCATCGTCGGCCTCATCGCGGCGACCCTGGCCGGCCTGTTCCCGGTAGGCGTGCTCGGCGACCTGGTATCCATGGGGACGCTCCTGGCGTTCAGCACGGTATGCATCGGCGTGGCAGTCCTGCGCCGCACGCGGCCGGAAATTCCCCGTGCATTCCGGGTTCCGATGTACTGGCTGGTGTGCCCGCTCGGTGCCGCCATTTGCCTGTTCCTGTTCTGGCAGGCGTTCAAGACCTTGTGGCCGCTGCTGATCGGCTGGACTGTCCTCGGTTTTTGCATCTATGGCTTTTACGGTTATCGGCACAGCCGGCTGCGCCGCAAGCCAGCGTAAGGCCATGCAGCGGCCGGCGCCCTGGCGCTGGCCGCATCGTCTGGGCAGGGCAGCAAGCCGGTCGAGCCCACACCCCTGCCGCGTCGTCCCCACCTGAAGATCCAAATCCATGCTCAAGCAATTGCTCGCGCGCAAGACCGACTTCCGCGAAGACCTGGAAGGCGATGGCCCTACGCTGCGACGCACCTTGGGTCCTTGGGGGCTGACGGCGATCGGCATCGGCGCCGTGATTGGCGCCGGCATCTTCGTCATCACCGGCGTGGCGGCCGCGGATCACGCCGGACCCGCCGTGGTGCTGTCGTTCCTGCTGGCGGCAATCTGCAGCTCGTTCACCGCCTTGTGCTACGCCGAATTCGCCACGCTGATCCCACTCTCCGGCAGCGCTTATTCCTATGCCTACGCCACCTTGGGCGAGCTCATGGCCTGGTTCATCGGCTGGAACCTGGTACTCGAGTATGGTGTATCCGCATCGGCGGTCGCGGTGAGCTGGACTGGTTATTTCCTGAGTCTTCTCAACCACGTAGGCGCAGTGTTCAACATGGATTTGAGCTTGCCGGCGGCTCTCACCAGTGCCCCGCTGGCATTCACCGCCGACCATCAGCTGGTCACCACCGGGGCGCTGCTGAACCTGCCTGCCGTCGCCCTGATCGCCCTGCTCACCTGGGTCTGCTATGTCGGTATCCGTGAGTCGAGCCTGGTCAACTCGATCATGGTGGCGATCAAGGTCGGCCTGGTCCTGCTGGTGATCGTGGTCGGCTGGCGGTATGTGGACCCTTCGAACTGGGTACCCTTCGTACCGCCCTCGGAAGGTCACGACCGCTATGGCTGGGGCGGCGTCATGCGCGGGGCCGCGATGGTGTTCTTTGCCTACATCGGTTTCGAGGCCACCTCGGTGGCCGCGCAGGAGTCGCGCAACCCACAGCGTGACCTGCCGATCGCGATCCTTGGCTCACTGGCCATCTGCACCGTGCTCTACATCGCCATGGCCGCAGTCATGACCGGCCTCAACTCGTACACGATCCTGGGCACGAACGAACCGGTAGTGACCGCGCTGCAGGGGCATCCGCAGCTGTCCTGGCTGCGCTGGGTGGTGGAAGTCGGGGCCATGCTCGGCCTGGCATCCGTGGTGCTGGTGATGATCATCGCGCAGCCGCGCATCTTCATGATCATGGCCCGCGACGGGATGTTGCCCAAGCTGTTCACGCGCGTGCATCCGATCCATCGCACACCACACCTCAACACCCTGGTGACCGGCGCCGGCATCGCCCTGCTCGCCGCGATCTTCCCCCTGGATGTACTCGGTGAACTGGTCTCCATGGGTACCTTGATCGCGTTCATCGCGGTCTGCGCCGGCGTCTGGATCCTGCGCTACACGCACCCGGAACTGCCACGGACATTCCGCGTACCGTGGGCGCCGCTGATTTGCTCATTGGGCATCCTGAGTTGCGTCGCCCTGCTGTCGTTCATGGCTTGGTACAACTGGATGCTGATGATCATATGGACTGCCCTCGGCTTGACCATCTACTTCCTCTACGGCTACCGGCACAGCACCGTACGCAAGACAGGCTGATTTGCGTAACTTCGTTGAATCCCAAGAATTTGCTACAAACATCGACAAGCATCGGTAAACGTCGTCGAATTGGCATGAAAGCGGGGCGATACCCGCTCCGCGTCGATACATCATCACGACAATACAAATATTACATAACATATTGTTTTATAACTATTTAACGAGTTATTTCCGCAAGAAATCGACGGCGGGCGCGCCCATTTTGCGACTATCGGAGTACTATCAGCGGACCGTGGGATTATCACTTGGCAGTGGACCCCGGGATCGCTGCCCGGCGCGTCAGGCGAATCAGCTCCTCAGCCTGGCGTGTTCCGGGCAGCAACTTGTCCGGTATCGGCCCTTGGTGACATCGAGCCAGCGCCATCTTGATCCGCAGCCATCTCCACGCCTACCCCAACAACGAAGAAGGCCGGCAATGCCGGCCTTCCTGCGTCCTGCTGCAAGCGTGATATCAAGCCTTCGGCGTATGCGAAACGCACCACCCTTTCGCATTGACCGATTTGCCCGGGAACAGCTGGCACGGACCACGGCCCGTTGCGCCGCCGGAATAGAACTGGCAATTGGTGCAGTCCTGGCCGGCCTTGTACTTGGGATCCTTCGACTTGGTCGCATCCTCGACGTAATGCAAGGCCTTGGCCATGGGGTCGGATTCCGCCAGCGCCGGCAGGTCGGCAGCGTGGGCAAAACGGGGCAAGCCACCAACCACCGCAGCGGCGACGGTCGTACCCGCGGCCAGCTTGAGGAAGCGCCGGCGTGACTCGATATCTGTTTCATTCGACATGCTGCAATCTCCATCTGGTCGACCCATCCACAGCTGCGCCGCTGGGCCGCATGCATCGTAACTCTACTCGGGAAACCTTCCCTGACTTCCGCGAATAACTCTCATTTGCGCAATTGGCCGGAGCCCCGCATGTTATAGTCATGATCGATTTGGACGTCCAGAAGCCATGAAGCAAGCATTCGCCGCTGGCCCCACCGCAGACGAATTCGCAACCTGCGCGCCGGTGGTGGCGCGTACCGCGCGCGAGCTTGGCGCCCTGGGCTGGACACCGGCGACCAGCGGCAACTTTTCCATGCGGGTCGGCGCCACCCCGTACGCGGCCATCACGATTTCCGGCTGCGACAAGCGTCACGCAAGCGTGGACGACATCATGCTGGTGGACGGCAACGGGCAAGCGGTGTCTGGAACTTCGCGTCCGAGCGCCGAGACCGCATTGCACCTGCAGATTTACCGGCGCTTTCCCATCACTGACATGGTCTTGCACACGCATTCCCAGGTGCAAAGCGTGGCCTCGCGCCTGTATGCGGAACGTGGCCTGGTACGCCTGCAGGGCTGGGAACTGCAAAAGGCGCTCGATGGCCATACCACGCATGACGGCGTGGTGGACATACCGGTATTCCCCAACACCCAGCACATGCCGGAGCTCGTCGCCTGCGTCGACGCTTGGCTGGACAGCGGCAAGCCGCTATGTGCCTACCTGATCGCCGGACACGGTCTGTACACATGGGGGCGCGATGTCGACGAGGCACGCCGCCACCTGGAGGCCCTGGAGTTCCTGCTGGGCTGCGAAATGGACCTGAGGAGGTTGCAGACATCATGAGCCGACTGCGCATTTTCGACGAAGCCTGGCCGGAAGCCCCGACCGAGACCTTGACCGACCACGCTGCGATATCCACTGCTCTGGCCAAGGTCGGCGTACGCTTCGAGCGTTGGGCCGCCAGCCAGCCGATCAGTCCGGGCGCAAGCCAGGACGAAGTGGTCGCCGCCTATCGCGCCGACATCGACCGCCTGATGGCCGCCGGAGGTTATCAGTCGGTCGACGTCATCAGCCTCGCTCCCGATCATCCCGACCGGGCTGCGCTGCGGGCGAAGTTCCTGAGCGAGCATCGGCACAGCGAGGACGAGGTGCGATTCTTCGTGGCCGGCTCCGGCCAGTTCACCCTGCACCTGGACAGTGGCGTATACGACGTGCTGTGCGAGCAGGGTGACCTGATTGGCGTCCCGGCCGGCACGCGCCACTGGTTCGACATGAGCGAGTCGCCCTACTTCGTCGCCATCCGCCTGTTCACCAACAAGGACGGCTGGGTCGCCCAGTTCACCGGCGAGGACATCGCAACCCGCTTTCCACGCATGGCGCCACAGGCGGGGCCGGCGCAAACTGCCTAGCCCCATTCTCTTCGAGCACGCTGTGCCTGGATGCCGCAGCCGCGCGCCTGGTGTATCGGCAGCCGAGAGTCACCGCCCAGCAGCCAAGGATCCCGCATGCAAGAGGTGCGCGCCATCGTCACCGACATCGAGGGCACGACCAGCTCGATCAGCTTCGTGCACGACGTGCTGTTCCCCTATGCACGCCAGCACCTGGCCGGCTTTGTCGAGACTCATGGCGATCGGCCCGAGGTGCGGCATTGGCTGCACGAGGCCGCGCGCGAGGCCGGCCTGGCCGAAGCCAGCCGCCAGGAGGTGGTTGAACTGCTGCTGCGCTGGATCGACGAAGACCGCAAGTCCACCGCGCTCAAGGCGCTGGAGGGGATGATCTGGGAGGCTGGCTATGCGTCCGGCGCCTATCGGGCCCACGTCTATCCCGAGGTAGCGGCGAGACTGCGCGGCTGGCATGCGCGTGGACTGCGGCTGTATGTCTATTCCTCGGGCTCGGTCGTCGCGCAGCAGTTGTTTTTCCGGCACAGCGAGGCTGGCGACCTGTCGTCGCTGTTCGACGGGTTCTTCGACACGCAGACCGGTGCCAAGCGCGACCCCGAATCCTATCGGCGCATCGGCGAGACAATCGGTGTGGCACCGGAACGGATCCTGTTCCTCTCCGACGTCGTGCAGGAACTCGACGCGGCTCACGGCGCGGGCTGGCAAACCACCCAGGTCGTCCGTGCCCCGCTGCCGTTGCCGGACACGGGGACGCACCCCGCCTGCCGCGACTTCGACGCCGTCGCCGTCTAGGACGACGCCGAACCACACCGCCGTGCCCGGATCGCGCGGAACGCCACCAGTGACCGCTCAGTTCACGTGGTTGAATTCGGGCATGGCCGGGAACTGCTGCCCTGCCCGCCACTTTTCCGCATCCGGTCGCTGGTACACGACCTTGCCTCCGATGATGGTGTACAGCACGCGCGTACGCAGGATGTCGGCGGCCGGCATGGTGAGCAGGTTCCCCGAGAACACGTCGATGTCGGCGAGCTTGCCAGGGGTCAGCGAGCCGAGTTCATTGTCCTCGAAGATCGCGTAGGCGTTGTTCCAGGTGTAGGAGCGCAGCTCCTGCAGGCGGGTCTTGGCCTGCTCCGGGAAAAACGTCTTCTTGCCGTGGTCGTAGGCGCGGGTCACGCCGCAATAGAACACCGGGATGGGGTCGATGTCCTCGACCGGAGTGTCGGTACCGTCGAGCACCATTGCACCACTCTCGATCAGCGAATGCCACAGGTAGGACTCGTCCCGTGCGCGCTGCTCACCGAGGCGCGCCACCACCATGGGCGCATCCGAGCAGGCGTGGATGGACTGCATCGAGGCGATGACACCGAGCCCGGCGAAGCGCGGCAGGTCGACCGGCGTCACGTGCTGCGCATGCTCGATGCGCCAGCGCAGGGCATGCGCCGCCGGGTCCTGGGTGAAGATCTTCTGGTACATGTCCAGCACTTCACGGTTGGCGCGATCGCCGATCGCATGGATCGACACCTGGAACCCGTCCCGCGCCGCAATCTCGGCGATCTGTGTCAGTGTGGCCATCGGCGCGACGTTCTTGCCGGTGATCTGCGGCGCATCGCTGTAGGGCTTGAGGAACCACGCGCTGCGCGTGCCCAGTGCGCCGTCGGAGACGTCCTCGCCCACGCCGCGCACGGTGAAGTGGTTGTCGGCATAGCCGATGGTGCGTGCCGCAGCGAGATGCTGCTCGAGCTGCGGAATGGATTCCACCCCGATGTTGACATACAGGCGCAGCGGCAAACCCTTGGCCGCCTGCTGCTTCAGCCAATCCACGGTCGCGAAGTCCTCGCCCTGGTCGACGAAGCTGGTGATGCCCTTGCTGATCGCGTTTTGCTCCGAGAGCTGCAATGCCTTCTCGCGCCGCGCGGCATTGTCAGCCGCGGGCAAGCTGGCCAGGTGGCGGCGGTACGCCTGGTAGACGGCGTCACCCGCGGTATCGCGCAGCACGCCGAGCGGATTGCCATGGGCGTCGTGGACGATGCTGCCGCCGACCGGATCAGGCGTTCTTGCGGTGATGCCGGCCAGTTTCAGCGCCGCCGCGTTGGCATAGATGGCGTGGCCACTGGCGTGCGAAAGCAGCACCGGATTGTGCGGCGACACCGCGTCCAGACCGGCCGGCAGAGGCAGGCCGTCGACGTTCGGTGCAGGCGCCTTGTCCCACTTGGCCTGTTGCCAGCCCTGGCCGAGGATCCACTGTCCCGGCTTGGCCTTGGCCACCGCGGCCTTGACCATGGCCACCACGCCATCCCAGTCCGGTGCGGCGCCGAGATTGAGTTGCATCAGCGCCTGACCGGTAGCCATGAGGTGCCCGTGGCCTTCGATGAAACCGGGAGTGATGAATGCGCCATGCAGGTCCAGCACCCGGGTACCCGGCCCGACGTAGTGCGCGATCGCCTCGTTGCTGCCCAGGGCCTCGATCTTGCCGTCGCGCAAGGCGAGCGCCTGCACCTGCGGCTGCAGGGGGTCAAGCGTGGCGATCACGGCATTGCGCAGCACCATATTCGCGACAGGCAGCTTCGGGAGAAAGCCCGCGATGGGCGCGCTGGCCGCAAGGGCCGTCATGACCGGGGCCAGGATCAGGGCTGGAAGCAGGACACGTAGTGCACGCATGACACACCTCGGGAAAGCAAATCGGGGCGCGCGGCGGCGTGGAGCCCTGCCGCCGCGCGTGCCCCCATGGTTACCAGCTGTACGCCGCCGTGGCATACACGTAGGCACCGCCATCGCCCATCGGCGAGCGGTGCGGGTAGACGAAGATGCCGGCGAAGTTGTTGTTGTCGTCGTTCTTGCCGGGATAGGCATCGTTGAGGTCGTTGGCCCCCAGGGTGAAGGTCCACCGGTTCAATGCGTAGCTGGCGCTCGCATCGAGCACATAGCGCGCCGGGAACGACTGGTTGCTGATCGCCGTGGTCCCGGGAACAACGAACGTGCCGTAGCGTGTGAGCGTGCCGTTGACCGTCCAGTTGCCGATATCCCAGGTCGCACCGACGAAGGCCTTGGTCTTCGGCGTGCTGTCGGTGAGCAGCAACAGGGTGGAGTTGTCCACCACCGGCAGGACCAGTCCGGCCAGGCCGAGCTGCGGTGGGTTGGGCTTGATCTTGGTGACGTCGGTCTTGTTGTAGTTGATGCCACCCGTCAGTTTGACCGTGCCATCGTGGCCCAGGTCGAACGGGTAGCTGAGCACCACATCGCCACCGCGGGTGCGGGTGCTGACCGCGTTGGTGAAGAACGCGCCACCGGCCACGAACGGGATGCCCACCGAGGTCAGGTAATCCTGTACTTCCGGTCCGGTCAGGAAGCTGCTGGGCCGGATGCGGTCGGAGATGCTGATCTGGTAGATGTCGACGGTGGCATAGAGTCCACTCGCCGGAGTAAGCACCAGGCCCAGGCTGTAGTTGCGGGACTTTTCGGCCTTCAGCGGCTGCGCCCCGAGCGCGATCGCGGCGGGGTTGTTCACCGGGAAGGTGTGCTCCGCCGCCAGGTACTGGGCGCCAGTGACCGGGTCGTTGAACGAGTTCAGCGAGGTGCTGGAATACCAGGACTGCACCAGCGACGGCGCGCGGAAACCGGTGGCCACCGTACCGCGCAAGGCCACGGTGTCGCTGAAGGCATAGCGCCCGGACAGCTTCAGCGGCTTGGCATTGCCGAAATCACTGTAGTGCTCGTAGCGCGCGGCGACGTCGGCGCTCAGCTTGTCGGTCAGGTCGGTCGACAGGTCGACATAGGCCGCCTTGTTCTGCCGCGAATGCGAGCTGGCATCGCTGGGCTGGAAGCCCGGGAACACCTGCGCGCCCTCGCCGAAATACGAGGCCGGATCGCCCTCCTTCAGCGTATAGGTCTCGTCGCGGTATTCCAGGCCCCAGGCCACGGTAAGTGGATTGCGCAGCCAGCCCGGGCGGAAGTCGCGGATGAAATCGGCATTCAGGATCTTGTCGCGCGTGGCCGTGGTGCCGATGTAGAAGCCGGTCGGCGAGGCCGCGCCCAGCGAATAATTGAAGGTGTCCGCGGTGTGCAGCTTCCAGTGGTTGCCGCCATTGTTGGCGCTGATGTCGTAATGCCAATCGCCGATGGTCGTGCCGCGCAGGCCGAGGACTTCCGAGTCATCACGCAGGGCGCTGTTCTCGGTGGGCAGGTAGCCCCGTGGATAGACCGCCACGGCCGCCGGGTTGTCGTCCTTGTACGCCGAAAGTGAGCGGAAGTAGCCGTGGCCGCTGACGTTGCGCTTGCTGAACATGAAGTATCCGTAGAGCTGCGCCTGCGGCGTCAGGTCGTACTGGAAATTGATCGTGCCGGCCTTGGACCGGGACAGCGGCAGGCCGTCATGGAAAGTCACCGTGCCATAGGTGGGATCGCCGGGAAAGCGGACATCCGGCCCGGCCCGGTTGGTCGGCTCCTGGTGCTGGACGTTGGCGCTCATGTGCACCCAGCCCTTTTGCCCCAGGTCGAAGCCGCCGTCGGCGCTGCCCTGCCAGGTGCTGCCGTCGCCGGCGCTGTACATGCCGTGGGTCACGCTGACCGAGCCGTGGTCGCCGCCACCCTTGAGGATGATGTTGATGACGCCGGCGATCGCGTCCGAGCCGTATTGCGCAGCCGCCCCATCGCGCAGCACCTCGATATGGTCGATGGCGTTCACTGGTATGGAGTTCATGTCGACGCCGGAGGAGCCGCTGGCATAGGACTCACTGTCGACACCCAGCACCGAGGTGCTGTGCATGCGCTTGCCGTTGACCAGCACCAGCACCTCGTCCGGCGACAGTCCGCGCAGCTGCACCGGGCGCACGGCCTCGGTCGCGTCCACGTTCGAGGGCTGCGCAAAGTTGATCGAGGGCAGCAGGGTACGCAAGGCCATGCTCAGGTTCGGGGCGCCGGTGGCCTTGAGGTCCTTGGGGGTGAGCACGTCGATCGGTGCCAGGGAATCGACCTCGGTACGGTTGAACGAGCGCGTGCCGGTGCTTACCACCACCGCCTTCAGGTTGGTCGTGTTCTGCTTGCCCGGAGGCGGGACGGCATCGCCATCCGGACTGCCGGGCGAGGCCTGCTGTGCCGAGACGCCGGCACAGGCCAGCGAGATGGCGACGGCAAGCAGGGTTCGTGTGGCGGTTGCGTGCAAGTGCATGGATGACTCCGTGTTGCGACGAGTGGGAATTTTCGGTGGCACGCGCAATGCCCCACGCCACGCAGCGCATCGAAGCCGTACTTCGACGGCACCGGCCAGGACGGACAGAGGGCTGGTCAGACGCAGAGGGTTGCCAGTTCGTGGCGACGGCGCGGTCGGTGATATTGCGACCGCGTTGCGTTGGACGAGCGAGTACCGCGGGCCATTTTAGACGTCCACACCAACCACGCAAGCATTGCCAACGGCATGTCACAACTCCGCGCGCACGTAGTACAGTGCGCAATTGCCTCGCGAATGGAGAGGTCATGCGCGCCATCAGCCTGTTGTTTCCAATCACCTTGCTGGCTGCTGCAAGTGCAGCGCTAGCCGGGCCCGCATCCGTTGCCGGATTCCCGCCCAAGCTTGCTGCGGCTGACCTGGTATTGCGTGACGCCGTTGTGGTGACGCTGGATCCCCTGCAGCCCCAGGCTCAGGCCATCGCCATGCGCGATGGCAAGATCGAGGCCGTGGGCAGCAACGCCGCGATCGGGCACTACATCGGCAAGGGCACCAAGGTGCTGGACCTGCACGGCGCCTTCGTCACCCCCGGCTTCATCGAGGGCCATGGGCATCTGATGCAGACCGGCGAGTCCCTCACCCAGCTCAACGTCGGCGCCGCCACCAACTGGGATGACATCGTGGCCATGGTCAAGGCTGCCGTGGCCAAGGCCAAGCCAGGCGAATGGATTGTCGGCAAGGGCTGGCTGGAAACCAAGTGGGACCGGGTACCGCAACCCAACGTGCTCGGCCTGCCGCTGCCGGCCAGCCTGGATGCGGCATCGCCCAACAACCCCGTGCTGCTGATCACCGCCAGCTACCACGGCGTCTATGCCAATGCCGCAGCCCTGAAATTGGCAGGCATCACCGCGAAGACGCCAGATCCGGTAGGCGGCAGCATCGTGCACGATACGCATGGCAACCCGATCGGCATGCTGCGGGACACCGCCGCCGATCCGGTGTACCAGGCCTACAGCGACTATCTCAAGGCGCTGCCCCCGGCCGATTACGCTGCGCTGCGCCGCAAGCAGCTGGATCGGGCCATGCAGAACGAACTCAGCAAGGGCATCACCACCTTCGTCGACATGGGCGCGAACTTCCAGACCATCGACTGGCTCAAGCAGCAGGCCGGCCAAGGCATTCCCCTGCGCCTGTACATCAACGTCGACGGCGAATCGGTACCGTCGCTCGATGCCAACCTGGCCAAGTACCGCACCATCGGCTACGCCGACAACCACTTTACCGTGCGCGGCATCGGCGAGGTGACCTCGGACGGCGCGCTGGGCACACGCAGTGCCTGGTTCACCAGGCCCTACAGCGACGCGCCGGAAATCACCGGCAAGAATGTCGTGCCCATGACCGATATCGCGCAGATGGCACGGATCGCGGCCCGCGACGGCTTCCAGGTGTCGGTGCACGCGATTGGCGATCGCGCCAACCATGAAACCCTCGACCTCTTCCAGCAGATCTTCGACGAAGACCCCGCGGCGCCCGCCCTGCGCTGGCGCATCGAGCACGCCCAGCATCTGCTGCCTGAGGACCTGCCCCGGCTGGCCCAGCTTGGCGTGATCGCGTCCATGCAATCGATCCATGCCTGCTCCGACGCGCCGATGGTCGTTCCGCGCCTGGGCGAGGAGCGGGCACGTACCGGCGCCTACATGTGGCACGCGTTGATCGGGAGCGGTGCGATGGTGCTCGACGGCACCGACACGCCGGTCGAGGACACCAACCCGATCCCCAGCTTCTACTGCGGCGTGACCCGCGCGTACGGCCACGGCAAGACCTTCTTCCCGGCCCAGGTCAAGACGCGCGAGGAGGAGCTGCGCTCATACACCTGGAACAACGCCTATGCGATCTTCGAGGACCATGAACTCGGCTCGCTGACTCCAGGCAAGCTCGCCGATCTCACCGTGTTTTCCGGCAACCTGCTGACCATGCCCGCCGACCACATCCTGCGCACGCGGGTGCTGTACACCATCGTTGGCGGCAAGGTCGAATACACCCACCCGAAGGCGGCCAGCTGGCGCAGTGGGCAATTGTTCGAGGCCATGCCCGAATTCAACCATGTCAACTGAGCCCGCCTGCCACCTCCTGCGGCGCAGGCGCCGGACAAAAAAAGCCCCGCATGACGGGGCTTTTTTTGTCCGTCCCGAAGCTCACTCCGGATCGGGTTCGGCAGCTGGCTTCCTTGTCGTGCTACGCGTGGCCGCGGGCTTGGCGGCGGTACTCTTGGGCTTCGCGGCCTTGGCTGCAGCCACCTTCGGGGCAGCGCTCTTGGCGCTTGTGGCTGACGGCGTCACCGGCTTGGCCGCCGACTTCGGTGCCGCCGGCTTGGCCACTGCACTCTTGCGTACCGCCGGCCTGGCCACTGCAGGCCGGCCGCCGGCAGTCGCCGGGCTGGCGGTATGGAGCCGCGTCTTGCCATAACTGCCGCGATAGGTCTTGCCGCGGAAGGTCTTGCGATCGCCCTTGCCCATGGAGACTCCCTGACGTATTGAGGTGACAGTTCCAGATCATAACAGCGGCCATCGAAAGCGCCATGCCCACTCCATTGCCCGGCTAGGGAATGCCCCCCCCGCCGCAGGCATGATCCTCATCTGGACAGCCTTGGGCGTCGATCTGCACCGTCACATGCCGTATATCGAAGCGTTGTTGCAGGGTTTCCCGAACGAGCAGCATGGCCCGTTCCGGCTCGGCCGAGGGGGTCAGTTGCAGGTGCAGCGTCGCCATGCGCGAACCGGACGCGAGCTGCCACACATGCAGGTGATGGACGCCGCAGATGGCGGTGTCCGCCTCGCGCAGGGCACGTTCCACTTCGGTGCTGTCCATGCCTTCGGGGACACCTTCAAGCAGGATGTGGGCGGAGCGGCGCAGCAGGCGCCAGGCACCGTTGGCGATCAGCAGCGCCACCAGGATGGAAAGCGCCGGGTCCGCCCACAACCAGCCGAACAGCGCAATCGCCAACGCCGCGAGCACGGCCGCCAGGGACCCCAGCAAATCGCCCACCACATGCAGCACGGCACCAGCCATGTTGAGGTCGTCCCCGGCATGTCCATGCAGCATCCACAACACGAACATGTTCACCAGCAGACCGATCGCGGCCACCACCAGCATGACCCCGGGCAGAATGGCATGCGGGTGCCACAGGCGGGTCACCGCCTCATAGATGATCCAGGCGACCAGAGCCAGCTGGATCAGTGCATTGACGAACCCGGCCAGCACCTCCATGCGCCCGTAGCCATAGCTGCGCCGGGTATCGGCCGGACGCATGGCGATCCAGGCACCGACAAAGGCCAGCAGCAGCGCCATGGCATCGACCAGCATATGGCCGGCATCGGCCAGCAAGGCCAGTGAACCTGACCAGATTCCACCGGCCGCCTCCACCACCAGCATCACGCTGGTCAGGACAAACGCCCAGGCCAGCCGGCGGCTGCGCGCGCCATCCGGATGTGCTGCATGGCCATGCATGTGCATGTGGCCTGCTGGCGATAGCGGGGTGGTATTCATGCCTGAATGCTAGGGACGCTGGCCGGAGTTACACAATCACCAGCCCGACTGGTATCAGTGCACACATCGTGCCGCCGGGAGACGCGGCTCCGCCGCCCGCCGACAGCTGCGCGAATTGCAGAAATGCGCACTGGCCAATGACAGCCCACCGACGGTCACCAGCACACTGTGCACAAGCAGCGAATGACTGACCACATCGCTGACTCCCAGCACCAGCAAGGCGATGCCGAACACGGCCAGCGTCAACGGCAGGGGTTGCTGATGACGACGAAAGCCCCTGGTGAGCACGACCATGGCCAGTACCGATGCCACCACGACGAAGCCGATTTCGAAACGGTCATTGGCGAGGAAGCCCAGGCCAATGACCGGCAGCAACACCAGCACGAAGGGCAGCGCCGCGCAATGGATGGCGCACAGCAGGGATGCACCGGTGCCGACGCGGTCCGCGATCTGCCACGCGTGGGAGTGGTGGTTTTCTCCTGAGTCCATACAACAAGCCTGTGCCATCGCGCGTCGTTTCCGAACCGTTCCTTCGTTACATTATAACACGGGATGACCACCATACGACACGGGCCAGAGCGCCACCGGAGGCGCAGTAAAGCGGATCAGGATGCCCGCAGGCAGCGTTTGCACACGCCGTGCACTTCGAGGGTCTGCACTTGCGGGCGGAAGCCAAGCGCCATGGCCTGGGCCTCGATGAGCTCGGCCACGCGGTCGTCGCAGACTTCCTGCGCGCTGGAGCAGGTGTCGCAGATCAGGAACGGGACTTGGTGCGCCTCGGCCGGGTGATGGCAGGACACGAACGCGTTGATCGACTCGAGCTTGTGGATGAAGTGGTTCGCGAGCAGGAAGTCCAGGGCCCGGTAGACGGTGGGCGGCGCCGCGTTGCCGTGCTTCTCACGCAGCAGGTCGAGCAGGTCGTAGGCCTTGACCGGCTTGTCGGCCTCGGCCACCAGCTTGAGGACTTCGGTACGCAGCGGGGTCAGGCGCAGGCCGCGCTCCTTGCTGACCCGCTTGACCACGCGGACGAAGCCTTGCGCGTCGCGTGGGTGCGGTCGGTGCGCTGGCGGAATGGGAACGATATCGTGGCTCACGGCATACACCTCTTCGCAACTATACACCGCGCGGCCCTCGTCTCCCTGGTCCCCGGCCGGGCAAGGGCGGCGGCAGACGAGGCGCCGCGGACGACCTGAAAATCGTCACCAACCAGCCGATCGGTCCCAGTACCAGGCCCCAGGCCAGGCCGCCACGCCAGCCACCACGCCAGTACCCCAGCAATGCCCCGACCAGTGCAAAAGCGAGGTTCCACCACCACAGGGCCTGCCACGGCACGAGCGCTAGCAAATGGGCATATATCTGCCAGAACGCACCGGGCGCGGAGGGATCCACGCCGGCCATGGCGCGTACCAGCAACTCATGCATGGGAGGTATCACCAACGGGCAGGATGCCACCCATCAACGGGCGGTCACGCGCCGGCCAACGCCACGGCGTCGTCGATCCGCCGCAAGGCCCGGTCCCGCCCGGCAAGGTAGACGGTATCCTCGATCGAGGGCGACACCTGGGTGCCGGTCATGGCCACGCGCAGTGGCTGCGCCACCTTGCCCATGCCCACGCCAAGCTTCGTGGCCACCTCCGCCACCACCTCATGGATGGCCGCAGGCGACCACGCGGTCAGGGCCGCCAGACGGTCCTTCAGTTCCCGCAGGATCGGCGCCGCCTGCGCGTTGCGCAGGTGCTTGGCAACGGCCTTGTCGTCCCACTGCGTGATCGGCGCATACCAGACTCTGGCGCGCTCCACCATCTCCACGAAGGTATGTACGCGCTCGCGCAGGGCGACCAGCACGTCCACCGGTGCCGGGCCGCCCGTGGTGTCCACGCCTGCCCGCCGCAGGTGCCACTCGAACTCGGGGACCAGGGTCTGCGGATCGTCGGACTTCAGGTAATGCTGGTTGATCCAGGCAAGCTTCTCGATGTCGAAGCGCGAGGCGGTCTTGTTGACGTCGCCGATGTCGAACAGCGCGATCATTTCCCGCAGCGAGAAGATTTCCTGGTCGCCATGCGACCAGCCGAGACGCACCAGGTAATTCAACAATGCGTGCGGCAGGAAGCCCTGCTCCCGGTATTCCATCACCCCCACGGCACTGGTGCGCTTGGACAGCTTCTTGCCGTCCTTGTCGAGAATCATCGGCAAGTGCGCAAACTCGGGAACCCTGGCGCCGAGCGCTTCGTAGATGTTGATCTGGCGTGGCGTGTTGTTGACGTGGTCATCGCCGCGGATGACCTCGGTGATGCCCATGTCGCTGTCGTCGACGACCACGGCGAAGTTGTAGGTGGGCCAACCATCCGAACGGAAGATCACCAGGTCGTCCAGCTCGGCATTCGCCCACTCGACCCGTCCCTTGATACGGTCGTCGAAGACCACCGTGCCCGCGTGTGGTGTCTTGAAGCGGATGACCCGGTTGGGGTCGTCGCGCCACGGCTCGTTGCGCTCACGGTAATAGCCGTTGTAGCGCGGCTTCTCGCCAACGGCCATGGCCGCCTCGCGCATGGCCTCGATCTCCTCGCGGCTCTCGTAGGCGTAATAGGCCTTGCCGGCAGCCACCAGCTCATTCGCCACCTGCTGGTAGCGGGCCAGGCGCCGGGTCTGGTAGGTCGGTGCCTGGTCCGCGGTCAGTCCCAGCCATTGCATGGCGTCGAGGATCGCCTGCACGGCGGCATCGGTGGAACGCTCGCGGTCGGTATCCTCGATACGCAGCAGGAATTCGCCGCCGCGGCGCCGGGCCTCGAGCCAGCAATACAACGCCGTGCGCGCGCCACCAATGTGCAGGAATCCAGTTGGGCTGGGGGCAAAGCGCGTGCGTACGGTCATCGGTTCTTCAACGGCATCGTCATTACGCTAATTTTAGCTGATACCCGTCATCGCCAGGACCAAACCCATGGACACCGAAGCCAGCGATCT
Source organism: Lysobacterales bacterium (assembly GCA_017305055.1). Lineage (GTDB taxonomy): Bacteria > Pseudomonadota > Gammaproteobacteria > Xanthomonadales > Rhodanobacteraceae > Rhodanobacter. The sequence continues at coordinate 16,845 of JAFKMZ010000027.1, read as the reverse complement.
GCGCGACGCAACCAGGGAGCTGGCTGCCCGCGAGCCCATTTTCCATCGCGCGGAATTCGGCACCCGGCGCGAGGACTTCGCCGCCATGATCACTGCGGACTACTGGGAAACCGGGGCGTCGGGCGCGGTCTACAGCCGTGACTTCGTACTCGATACGCTGGAGCGGCGCCACCGCGAAGCGATCGTCGAACGGTTGGAGGTGGCGGAGTTCCGCTGCCAGCACCTGGCCGCCGACCATTACCTCGTCACCTACCTGCTGGACCAGGCCGGCCGGCTCAGCCGGCGTGCGACCATTTGGCACAGGAGCGAAGCGGGTTGGCAGGCCCTCTACCATCAAGGGACCCTGGTGGCGGGCTGACGACCGCGCGTAGACCGCCACCACCTGGCTACGCCCGGACGACGGTGCGCGGTCCCAGCCCAGACGATCAGGCGGCGCGCGGCTCACGCATGAGGATACCGAGCAGCTCGGCCAGCTTGTCGCGCATCTCGCGGCGGTCGACGATGAGGTCGAGCGCACCATGCTCCAGCAGGAACTCGGAGCGCTGGAAGCCTTCGGGCAGGGTCTCGCGCACGGTCTGCTCGATGACCCGCGGCCCGGCAAAGCCGATCAGTGCCCGCGGCTCACCAATGTTGATGTCTCCCAGCATGGCCAGGCTGGCCGAGACGCCGCCGGTGGTCGGATTGGTCAGGACACTGATGTAGGGCACCCCTGCATCACGCAGGCGCGCCAGTGCAGCCGAGGTCTTGGCCATCTGCATCAACGAAAACAGTGCCTCCTGCATGCGGGCACCGCCGGTGGCGGAGAAACACACCAGTGCGCTGTGCTCGGCCAGCGCGCGTTCCGCGGCGCGCGTGAATTTCTCGCCCACCACCGAGCCCATGGAGCCGCCCATATAGGCAAACTCGAACGCCGCGGCAACCAGCGGGCGCCCCTTCAGCTGGCCAGCCATCACCACCAGCGCATCCTTGGTTCCGGCCTTCTTCTGCGCCGCCACGATGCGGTCGCGGTACTTCTTGCTGTCGCGGAACCTGAGCGGATCCACCGGCTCCATGCTGGCCCACAATTCCTCGTCCGTGCCTTCGTCGAGCAGCGCACGCAGGCGGGCCCGGGCCGGCAGCGCATGATGGTGGCCGCATTTCGGGCAGACCATGAGATTGCGCTCGAGTTCGGGCCGATAAAGCATGGCTGCACAGCCATCGCACTTGCCCCACACGCCTTCCGGCACCGAACCCTTGCTGACGTGCGACTGCGGGACGCGCCCCGTCGGACTCATGATTTTCTGCAACCAGTTCACATCGCGCTCCACTTCAACTACACAATTGTCGGACTGGCTTGCGGTGGACGAACCCGCGGCTTGCGCCCGTGCGCGGCATCGGTCGCGGGAACATGCCGCAACACGCCGGCGTCATGGCGTATCGAGCGCCGTGCGGATCGGCGCCAGGAACTCCCGGGCACGCGCGGCAATGGCCGCGGCAGTGGTGGCGCCATCCAGGGCATCCACCAGCGCACTGCCGATCACCACGGCATTGGCGAAGCGGGCCAGCGCCTTGGCCCCGGCCGCATCCCGGATGCCGAAGCCGACGGCCACCGGCTTGTCCGTGTATTGCCGCAGCTGGGCGACATGCACGGCGACATCATCCGCACTCATATGCCGATTGCCGGTGGTGCCGGCGACGGAGACATAATACAGGAATCCCTCGACCGCCTTGCCCAGCGGACCCAGGCGTGCCGCAGCCGTGGTCGGGGCAGCCAGCAGGATCTGCTGCAAGCCTGCGGCACGCAATGGCTGCAGCACGGCCGCTTCCTCCAGCGGGCAATCGACCACCAATACCCCGTCCACTCCGGCAGCCACTGCCTCCCGCGCGAACCGCGCGTAGCCATGGATCTCCAGCGGATTCAGATAACCCATCAGCACGACCGGGGTGGCGGCGTCGCGGCGCCGGAACTCCTCGACCCATCCCAGTACCTGGCCCAGGCCGACACCCTTGGCAATGGCGCGCTCGCTGGCGTGCTGGATGACGGCGCCGTCCGCCATCGGGTCGGAGAAAGGCACGCCCAGCTCGACCAGGTCGGCACCGGCGTCGACCAGGGCATGCATGAGTGCCACCGTGTGTTCCGGCACCGGATCGCCGGCGGTGACGAACGGGATCAAGCCGGTGCGCGATGCGGCTGCCAGAACGGCAAAGCGGTCGTCGATGCGGCTCATACGGCAACCTGCTCGCGGGCCGCGATGGTATGCACGTCCTTGTCGCCGCGTCCGGAAAGGTTGCACAGGACCAGCGCGTCGCGCGGGTACTGCCGTGCCAGCCTGATGGCCTGGGCCACCGCGTGACTGGATTCCAGCGCCGCCAGAATGCCCTCCTGCCGGCACAGCAAATGAAACGCCGCCAAGGCTTCCTCGTCCGTCACCCCGACATACTCGGCACGGCCCAAGTCCTTCAGGAACGCATGTTCCGGCCCCACACCCGGATAGTCCAGGCCAGCGGAAACCGAATGGGTCTCGGTGATCTGACCGTCGTCGTCGCACAGCACATAGGTACGGTTGCCATGCAGGATGCCAGGTCGCCCGGCGGCCAACGATGCCGCATGGTGGCCCGTCGCCAGCCCCTCGCCGGCAGCCTCCGCGCCGACCATGCGCACTCCGGCATCGTTGAGGAACGCATGGAACAGGCCAATGGCGTTGGACCCGCCACCCACGCAGGCGGTCAGCACGTCCGGCAGGCGCCCGAACTGCTCCAGCATCTGCGCCCGCGCCTCGCGCCCGACCACGGCGTTGAAATCGCGCACCATGAGCGGATACGGGTGCGGACCGGCCACCGTACCGATCATGTAGAACGTGTCGGCGACATTGGTGACCCAATCCCGCAAGGCCTCATTGAGCGCATCCTTCAGCGTGCGCGAACCAGAGCACACCGGGATCACTTCCGCGCCCAGCAGCTTCATCCGATACACATTCATCTTCTGCCGCTCGATGTCCACCTCGCCCATGTATACGGCGCACTTGAGGCCCAGGCGGGCAGCCACCGTGGCGCTGGCCACACCGTGCTGGCCGGCGCCGGTTTCGGCAATGATGCGCGGCTTGCCCATGCGCCTCGCCACCAGCGCCTGGCCTACGGTGTTGTTGATCTTGTGCGCGCCCGTATGGTTCAGGTCTTCGCGCTTGAACAGGATCTGCGCTCCGCCCACATGCCGTGACAGGCGCTCGGCGTGATAGATCGGGCTGGGCCTGCCGACGTAATGCTTCAGGTCGCGATCCAGTTCAGCGATGAAGGCCGGATCCTGGCGACAGCGCAGATACGCCTCGGTCAGCTCGGCCAGGGGCGCCATGAGCGTCTCGGCGACGTAGCTGCCACCGTAGGCGCCAAAGCGGCCATGCGAATCCGGATATGCGTTGAAATCCACTGTCGTGCTCATGTCACTCATGTCATCGGTCGACCCAGTCCAGCGTGCAGCCCGTTGCGGGACGCCGACGCCATTCCCGGCCGCAAGCACCCTCATGCGCGCACCGCGCGCGACTCTCCATGTTAGCGGCATCGGCGACCACCGGCACGCACACTGGGGACACCCTGGCCTGCCAAAGTGATGCTGGCGTGCCGGTCACGACGGTCAAGGCACCTGTGTTCAGGCCTGATCGGCAGCGCACACCGCTTGCACGAAGGCGGCCAGCTTGCCCGCATCCTTGATGCCCGGCGCCTGTTCCACCGCGCTCGACACATCGACCGCCCAGGGGTGCAGCGTGTGGATCGCGGCCGCGACGTTGGCCGCATTCAGGCCGCCGGCGAGAATGAGCGGCTGGTCCACGTCATGTGGCACCAACGACCAATTGAAGCGTCGCCCGGTCCCGCCTGGCTCATCGCGGCCGTGTCCGTCCAGCAGCAGTGCGGCAGCATGTGGATACGCCGCCAGCTGCCCAAGCGCCGTCACACCCTCGCCCATGGCCACAGCCTTCACGAACGGATGGCCAAACTGCGCGCACCAGCTGTCCGCTTCCTGGCCATGGAACTGCAGCAGCGAAGGCCGCACGGTATCCAGTACTTCCCGCACCAGCGACTCCGTGTCGTCCATGAACAGGGCGACGCTGGCCACGAATGGCGGCAACGACCCGACGATCTTCCGCGCGCGGGCCACGCTGACCCGCCGTGGGCTGCGCGCGGCAAATACCACCCCAACCGCATCGACACCGAGGCTCGCGGCCAGTACGGCATCCTCGCTGCGGGTCACCCCACAGCACTTGATGCGGGTCACGCCGTCACCTCGGCGGGCAATCCCCAGCGCGGCTCGTAGCGCGGACCGATGAAGGTCAGTCCGCTGGAAGGCGCGGTCGGCCCTGCCACCTGGCGGTCGCGGCCGGCCAGTAATTCGGCAAGCCAGGGCACCGGCTTCTCGCCACGGCCAATCAGGAGCAACGATCCAACGATATTGCGCACCATGTGGTGCAGGAAGCCATTGGCCTCGATGTCCACCAGCACCTGGTCGCCTTCGCGGCGTACGCTGGCCTCAAGCACGGTACGCAGCGGGTGCCTGGCCTGGCACGACAACGCGCGGAACGCGGTGAAATCATGCGCGCCACGCAGTGCCTGCAACGCCGTGTGCATCGCCGCCGCGTCCAGCGGCAGGCGCTCCCAGGTTACCCACCGCGCGTCCAGCGCCGCACGCACCGGTCGGTTGAGGATACGGTAGCGGTAGCGGCGGCTGCGGGCGGCAAAGCGTGCGTGGAACTCCGCCGCCACCGGTTGTGCCCACAATACGGCGACGCTGGTCGGCAGGTTGGTACACGCGCCCAGCACCCAGCCGTACATGTCGCGCTGCGCCTCGGTGTCGAAATGCACCACCTGGCACTGGGCATGTACGCCGGTGTCGGTGCGGCCGGCACAACGCACGGCCACGGTGTGCGCGGCCACCCGGGACAAGGCCCGCTCGACCACTGCCTGCACGCTTGGCCCCTCGATCAGGCGCTGCCAGCCGAAGTAGTCGGTGCCGTCGTACTCAATACCCAAGGCGATGCGCATGCGAAGCCGCTGCAATCAAAAGCCGGAACTTTAACAGTGCCGCCCTCCTCCTGCGTGCCGGATACGCCTGGCGCTCAGGTTTGCAGGCCGCCGAGCAGTCCGGTGGCGACATCCTTCTGCATCTGGCTGCCTTCCTTCAGCACCTCGTCCAGCATGGCCCGCGCACCCTCCTCGTCGCCCATGTCGAGATAGGCTCGGGCCAGGTCGAGCTTGGTGTCGATCGGATCATCGTTGAACTCGCCGAGCTGGTCGTCCACCCCGTCGATTTCCTGCCCGGGCGCGATATCCACGGTACCCACCGGGCTTCGGCCGCTGCCTGACGCCGCGGTGCCGTCAACCAGTTCATCCGGGTTGACGTCGAGACGGTCCGAGACAGCGTGCAGGCCGGCAGGCGCATCCGTGTCACCGAATTCCAGCGGCACATCGGCAGCCGTCGGATAGCCGGTCGAGGCCTCGGCAGCTGCCGGCGATCCGGTGACCGGAGTCTCCACGGTCGCATCGTCGTTCACGTAGTCGTCGATGTTGAAATCTTCCAGCGGCGCATGCAACGGCATGCCCGGTGGCTGCCCCTGATGCGAGAACAACGGGTGCCCGGGCACAAGGTCCTCCCCCATGTGGACCACGTCCTGCCACTCGTCCTGCTCCGGATCGGTGATGTGTGCATACATCGCCTCTGCCGCCGCCTCGAAGTGCTCGATGTCACGGCGCGAGTAGTACAGCGTCACCAATTGCAGGTGCAGGCCGAGGTCATCCGGATGCTCGGCGAGCTGGTCGAGCAGATCACCATGGTCGACATCGTCCACCGGGGGCTCGCCAACCGCCGCCCCGGCACCAAAACTGTCGGCAAGGGACGGCGCGGTCTTCTGCACCGGTGGGGCCGGACGCTTGCGCTGGCGACCAAGCAAGCCGCCCAGGATCAACAGCACGATGACCCCGACACCCGCAATCCAGGCCCAGGTTTGCATGTACCAGGGCTGGGCTGGCAACGCCGGTTTCGCCACAGCCGGTGCCGGCTTGACCCCAGAGGCCGCTGCAGGCGAAGCGCTGGCACCTGCGGTGACACTCGACGCCGAAGCGGCCACGCCGGCACTGCCGGCCGCGGCCAGCGCCGCTGCGGAGCTCGAAACAGCAGCAGCCGGTGTCCCCGCAGTCAGGGCGCGTGCCGCCGATTGCGCCGTGGCCAAGGCAACGACCGCAGTCGACGCTGGCGCGCTGGAGGCTGCCGAAGCCGGCGCCGCAAAGCCGGATTTGCGCGCCGCAGCCAGCTTTGCCTGCAGTTCGGCAATCTCGTTGTCCTTCAGCGACAGCAGGCGCTCGCTCTTGCGATTGACGTCATCGAGTTGCTTCACGTGCGCTTGCAGGTCAGCCACTTGCTGCCGCTCGCTGGCCAGCCCTTCCTGGGCCTGCAGCAGGCTCTTGCGCAGCTCAGCGGCCGACCCGCCGGCAGGAGTGCCGTCGGCCCCGGACTTGCCAGTATCCTTCGCCGCCAGCAAGGCCAGCCGGTCACCTCTATTCGCGTCGCTGGCCGCGGCAGCGTTCGAGGTGGATGGGCGTGTTGCCGCGTTGGCCACGGCCGCCGGTGTACCGACGTCGCCAGTACGCCATTCGCCATTCTGGCGACGGACTTCGGCGATCGCCGCAGCTGCGGTCATGGTCTCGGCGTCGGCGGCGCTGGGTACGCGCAGCACCACGCCAGACTTCAAGGTATTGATGTTGTCGCGATAGAACGCATCCGGGTTGGCCTGCTTGAGCGCCAGCAGCATCTGGTTGATGTCCACCCCTGCCGGCAGCGTCTGCTGAGCGATCCCGGACAGGGTCTGGCCAGGCTCCACCGGTCCATACATACCCTTCACCACGGCTCCGGAGCTCTTGCCTGCAGGCGCTGGAGCGGCCGCTGGCGTGGGCGCGGCGGGCCGCGTGGCGGCCGCAGCCTGGGGCATCGCGGGGGCGCTGCCTGGCGCGACGCGCGCCGGGGTCTGCGCGCGTGCGATCGGCGCCTCGTTCGCGCTGGGCGGATCGAGCAGTATGGCAAATTCGTGCACGCTCTTTCCGGCGGCGGTATTCACGTCCAGCAGCAGGTCGAGGTAAGGGTCGTCGACCGGCGCGGTGCTGGAAATACGGATGAAGTGCTCGCCGCCCTGACCGGCAACGACGCTGAAGCTCAGGGGTACCGTGGTGCGACCGCCGCTGATGCCGGCGCGTTCGTATTCACCGGGCGAGGCCAGGCTTGCGGTCAAGCCCTTCAATTCGGCTGGACTCGCGCCATGCAACGGAATTTCCGCCAGGAGCGGCTGGCCGAGATTGGACAGGACCCGAACCTGGCCAAAATCCACGGCCAGCAGTTGTGTGCTGGCCAACGTCAAGGCAATCACCAGCGGCAACTTGAAGAAGCGATTCATCGTGTATCCCCCGGACGCCATCATGGCGCCATTCGTGGGGTTGCCGCAGTGCGGCAACCGTCCCAATCGAGAGGCCACTTTAATTAGAAGTGCCCCAATCAACAATACCTGCAGCCAATAGATAAAGTGCAGTATGAGGACTTGCGTCCAAGTTCAATGCGACTGTGTGGATTCATGCTGACCAGTGCCCTGCAACTGGCGGCGCAAGGCCTGGATTTCGCGGTCCTGCTCGCCCAGTCGGCGCTGGACTTCCTGGCGCCTGGCCTCCGCGGCCGAAACCGCCTGCTGCAGTTGCTCGATCGCAGCCTGCGGCGCGCGTGTGCTGTGTCCCGCAGCTGGCGCGTTGACAGTTGGCGGGGCGGTCGCGGCGCGGTCTGGCGACTGGGCTGCCGCACCTGCCGTGGCCGTGGCCAGGAACAGGCCAGCCAGGACCGACGCCAGGCGTGCCCCCATCACAGGTAGTCCTCGATCAGCAATTCGGCGATCTGCACGGCATTGAGCGCGGCGCCCTTGCGGATGTTGTCCGCCACCACCCAGAGATCCAGGCCGCGATCATGCGATATGTCCGCACGCAGGCGGCCCACGAACACGGCGTCATGCCCGGCCGCGTCGCCGACCGGGGTCGGATAGCCACCTGGCCTGCGTTCGTCCATCAACACCACGCCTGGTGCCTGACGCAACAGTTCGCGCGCAGCCTCCACGCTGATGGGGTCCCGCGTCTCGATGTGCACTGCTTCGGCGTGGCCGTAGAACACCGGCACACGCACCGCCGTCGGGTTCACCCGGATGGAGTCATCCTCGAGGATCTTGCACGTTTCCCACACCAGCTTCATTTCTTCCCGCGTGTAACCATTTGCTTCAAAATCATCAATTTGAGGGATGACATTAAAGGCGATTTGCACCGGGAATTTCGTGCGCGGCTGCGCACCCTGGAAATTCAGCAGCGACGCAGTCTGCTTGCCCAATTCCTCCATGCCCGAGCGCCCCGCCCCGGATACGGATTGATAGGTCGCCACATTGATGCGTTCGATGCCGACCGCACGATGGATCGGCGCCAGCGCCACCAGCATCTGCATGGTCGAGCAATTCGGGTTGGCGACGATGCCACGCGCGGCGTAATCGGCCAGCGCATGCGGGTTCACCTCGCTCACCACCAGCGGGATATCGTCCTGATAGCGGAACTCCGAGGTGTTGTCGATCACCACCGCGCCCGCAGCAGCCGCCCGCGGTGCATGCACCCGGCTCACCGCACCGCCGGCGGAAAAAAACGCGATATCCACCCCGGCAAAGTCGTAGCCCGCCAGGTCGCGGACGGTCAAGGCACGCTGCCCGAAGCGCACCGTGTCTCCGGCCGAGCGCTCGCTGGCCAGGGGTACGAGTTCGCTCACCGGGAACCCGCGCTCGGCCAGGATGCCGAGCAGGGTCTCGCCGACCGCGCCGGTGGCACCGACCATGGCCACCTTGTAGCTGCTCTTCTTGCTCATGGACTGATTACGGTTTCGAAGGTGGGTGGGAACTACCGGTATCGGCAGACAGTACGGCCGGATTGAGGATGTTTGGCGGCTTGCCGGCATGCGGCCCATGACCGAAACAGGCCATCACGTTGTCGACTGCCAGCGCGGTCATGGCCCGCCGCGCGTCGTGGCTCGCGCTGGCGATATGCGGGCTTAGCAGCGCATTCTCGCACGCCAGCAGGGCCGGATTGATGGCGGGTTCGCCTTCGAACACGTCCAGCGCGGCGGCGGCAATCCCGCCCTCGGTCAGCGCCTGGGCCAGGGCGGCGTCGTCGACTACCCCTCCCCGCGCCACGTTCACCAGCACCGCGCCCGGTTTCATCTGCGCCAGCTCGGCAGCCCCGATCGCATGCCGGCTGGCCACGGTCAACGGCACCAGCAGCACCAGGAAATCCGCCTGGCGCAGCAATTCCGCCTTGGTCACATAGCGCGCGTTGCACGCCTGTTCCACGGCTGTCGGGAGCGGCGAGCGGTTGTGGTACAGCACCGGCATGCCGAACCCGACCGCTCGCCTTGCCACTGCCCGGCCGATGCGCCCCATGCCGAGTATGCCCAGCACGCGCCCGTGCAAATCGGCGCCCAGCCACGCCTTGAAACCGGCGTTCTTCTTCCACGCGCCGGCACGCACCCAGCGCTCGGCCGCACCGACACGGCGGGCGGCGCCGAGCAGCAGCGCCCATGTGTAGTCGGCAACACTGTCATCGAGCGCGCCAGCCGTATTGCTGGCGGCAATATGCGCCGCGGTCAGCGCCTCGAGATCGAGGTTGTCGTAGCCGACGCTGAGGTTCGCCAGCATGCGCAGGCGTGGCGCGTGTGCGATTTCGGCGGCCCCCACGTGCTCCTTCATGCCGATGATCGCGGCATCCACCGGCGCCAGCTTCGCCGCCAGCTGGGCGGATGAAAACGCGACTTCCTCAGACTCGGCCTCAACCGCGAAGTGCGCGTACAGGGGTTCGATCAGGTCCCCGTAGGTTGGGCGGGAAATCCACACCCGCGGCTGGTCCGGCAACGGCCGTGCCACGGCGTCAGGCCACCGGTCCGGAGGGAATGCGTGGATTCACCGCGCCAACGTCGCCGCACTGCGCACGATGGCGCAGGGCCTGGTCGATCAATACCAGAGCCACCATGGCTTCGGCGATCGGCGTGGCGCGGATGCCCACGCAGGGATCGTGCCGCCCCTTGGTGACCACTTCGGCCGGCGCACCGGCCAGGTCCACGCTGTGGCCCGGGATGAGGATGCTGGAGGTCGGCTTCAGCGCAATCGAGGCGCGCAATTCTTGACCGCTGCTGATGCCACCGAGAATCCCTCCGGCATGATTGGAGGCAAAACCATCCACGAGCATCTCGTCGCGGTGCTGGCTCCCCTGCTGGGCCACGACCGCAAAGCCGTCACCGATCTCCACGCCCTTCACCGCATTGATCGACATCAGCGCGGCGGCCAATTCTCCGTCCAGCTTGCCGTAGACCGGCTCGCCCCAACCGGGTGGGACGCCATCCGCCACCACATCGACCCGCGCTCCGACCGAATCGCCCGCCTTGCGCAACTGGTTGATGCGCGCCTCCAGCGCGGGCACCTGTGCCGCATGCGGCCAGAAAAACGGATTGGCCTCGACCGCGTCCCAGTCGAAACCGTCCGGGGTGATGTCGCCAAGCTGGGCGAGGTAGCCGCGCACGCGCACGCCGTGGCGCTCGGCCAGCCATTTCTTGGCGATGACCCCGGCCGCGACGCGCATCGTCGTCTCACGTGCCGACGCCCGCCCGCCGCCACACGGATCGCGGATGCCGTACTTCTGCCAGTAGGTGTAGTCGGCATGCCCCGGGCGGAAGGTCTGCGCGATGCGTTCGTAGTCGCGGCTGCGCTGGTTGGTGTTGCGGATCAGCAGGGCGATCGGGGTACCGGTGGTATGGCCCTCGTAGACCCCGGACAGGATCTCCACCTCGTCCGCCTCATGGCGCTGCGAGGAGTAGCGGCTGCGTCCCGTGGAGCGGCGAACCAGGTCGGGCTTGAACTCCTCCGACGCCAGCGCCAGGCCGGGTGGGCAGCCGTCGACCACGCAACCGATGGCTGGGCCGTGGCTCTCGCCAAACGTGGTGACGGTAAACAGCTTGCCGAAGGAGTTGCTGGACACGAATGGCGATCGCCCGGGATGACCGGCACAGCTTAGCGACAACCCGCCGCAGGCAACAACCTCGTCATGGTTTTGGACGTCCGGCCGCCGCGGTGCGGATCGCCTCGGCGTGGGCAACGAGATCCGCCCGCTCCACGGCAAACACGCCCATGGCGCCGACCTTGAACTCGAGCCACACCAGCGGCAGTTGGGGCAGCAGGTCGGCGAGCGCCCGCTCGCTCTCGCCGACCTCGACGATCAGCAGGCCGTCCTCGCTGAGGTGCGCGGCGGCCCCATCCAGGATGCGCAGGCACAGATCCAGGCCATCGTCTCCTGCCAGCAGGCCGCGCCTGGGCTCGTGCGCGTACTCCGCTGGCAAGGCCGCGTACTCAGCACCGGTGACGTATGGTGGATTGCTGACGATCAGGTCGTAGCGGCGCCCGTGCAGGCCGGCGAACAAATCCGAGCGGATGGCCTCGACCCGGTCGCCAAGCTGGTGCCGTGCGATGTTCTCGCCCGCCAGCGCGAGCGCATCGGCGTCAATGTCGGCCAGGTCCACACGCCAGTCGGGGTTGTATGCGGCCATCGCGATGCCGATGCATCCCGAGCCCGTGCACAGGTCCAGCGCGGCCTCGACCGGACGCTCGTCCAGCCAGGGCACGAAGCCCGATTCGATCAACTCGGCGATCGGCGAGCGCGGCACCAATGCGCGGCGGTCGCTCTTGAACTTGAGCCCGGCAAACCAGGTTTCGCCGACCAGATAGGCCACCGGCACGCGTTCGGCGATACGCCGCTCGATCAGTTCGAGGATCCTGGTGCGCTCGGCCTGGATCAGCTTGCCAGCAGCATAGGCAGGCGGCAGGTCGGGCGGCAGGTGCAGGCTGCCCAGGACCAGATGCGCCGCCTCGTCGATCGGGTTGTCGTGGCTGTGCCCGAAGGTGAGGCCGGCCGCGGCGAAGCGGCTCGCCGCATAGCGGATGAAATCGATGATGGAGGCGAGTTCTGCGGTCACGGTCACTCCGGTGGCAGGCAGGCGGTCGCCGAGTATACGACCGGCACCGGCCACGCCCGGCCGTTCCGTATACTCCGCCGATGAGCATCCGCCTGCTGTTGCAATACATCCTGCCCCATCGCGCCCTGTCCCGGCTGGTCTACCATGCCACGCGCTGGACCTTCGCGCCGTGGAAGAACTGGCTGATCGGCACGGTGCTGCGCCGCTACCAGGTCGACATGAGCGAGGCGCTGCAACCCGACGCGATGGCGTACCAGCACTTCAATGCGTTCTTCACCCGCAGGCTGCGACGGGAGGCGCGCCGGGCCGATGCCGATGCGCAGGCACTGCTGTCCCCGGCCGACGGCCGCATCAGCCAGGCCGGACCGATCAGTGACGGCCGCATGTTCCAGGCCAAGGGTCAGGACTACAGCGTGGTCGAGCTGCTGGGTGGCGACCAGGTGGCAGCCGCACCCTATCGTGACGGGACCTTCGTCACCGTCTACCTGTCGCCACGCGACTACCACCGCGTGCACATGCCGCTGGGTGGCACGCTGCGGGAAACCGTGCACGTGCCGGGGCGGATCTTCAGCGTGGCCCCGTTTGCGGTGGCCGGGATTCCACGCCTGTTTGCCCGCAACGAGCGCCTGGTGTGCCATTTCGACGGGCCACACGGGCCGTTTGCCGTGGTGCTGGTCGGGGCCATGCTCGTATCGTCGATCGCCACAGTGTGGGACGGCCTGGTGATCCCGCCGTATGCCTGCTCCATCCGGCGCAAGGCATTCCCCGACGGCCAGGTCGTGCTCGAGCGCTTTGCCGAGATGGCGCGCTTCAACATGGGGTCCACGGTCATCGTGCTGCTGCCCGGCGGCGTCGCCACGCTCGACGCGTGGCAGCCGGAACAGCCGGTGCGCGTCGGCGAACGCCTGGGCCGCTGCATGGCGGCATCGGCACCCGGTTGAACCGCGCGCAGCCTGCCGCTGGCGCGCGGCCCGGCGCGCTCAGAACTTGCCGAGGAAGTCGCGCTTGCCGATCTCCACCCCGGCGTGGCGCAGCAGCGCATAGGCCGTGGTGACATGGAAGAAGAACTGCGGCATGGCGTAGTGCAGCAGGTACTTCTCGCCGCTGAAGCGGCCCTCGTGCGGTGTACCGGCATGGACGGTCACCTCGCGCTGCTCGCTGCCTTCAAACTGCGCAGGCGTCAGCGCGGCAACCACGCGCAACGCCTCGGCGACCAGCGCCCGCAGGTCGGCAAAGCTGTCACCGGCATGCTTGGCTTGCGGCGCATCCACGACCGCCAGTTCGGTCGCCACGCTGCGCGCGAAATGGCAGGCGATGGCCACCTGGCGGGAAAGGGTGAACATGTCCGGAAACAGTCGCGACTGGAGCAGCGCCGCCGGCTCGATGTGCCTTTTCGCGGCATGCCTTTCGGCTTTTTCAAGGATGGCATCGAGGCTGCCCAGCATCTGCCGCAGTACCGGGACCGACGCGTCGTACATGCATGTGCCCATCATGAATTCCTTCCACGGATGAAAAACCTGCGCGAGTATAGGCCTGCGCCAACCTGCCGGCGATCCGCGTCGCACCAGGTGACAGGTCAACCCCATCCCGCGGATTGCAGACGCGGCGCGGCCGGCTCAGCCAAGTGGTGTGGGCAGCTCGTGCCGGAAATCACCGCGCAGGCGCTGCCATTCCAACCGCAGCCACGGCGTGAACCGCTCGGGGGTGGTCGCCATTTCGGCGTCGAGCACTTCAGGCATGACGAAACGCCAGGCCGCGACCTCGGTCCGATTCGCCTGCACCGCCGCCGCCGTGCTACCGACGAACACCGAGCACAGCTCATGCTCCGATCCCCGCTCGCCGTAGCGCGCCTGGTACTGGAACTTGTACACGTAGCGCAGCTCGCAGCGCATGCCCAATTCCTGCTCCAGGCGGCGCTGCGCCGCCTCATCCAGGCTCTCGCCGCGGCGCGGATGACTGCAACAGGTGTTGGCCCAGTAGCCAGGCCAGAGGCGCTTGCCGGCGCTGCGCTGCTGCAGCAGCAGGGCGCCGTCGGGGTTGAACACGAAGAGCGAGAAGGCGCGATGCAGGATGCCGTCTCCGTCGTGGCAATCCGCCTTGCTCGCATGGCCCAGGACGCGGTCCAGCGCATCGACCAGGATCAATTCCTCGGCCTCCGAGGAGACGCTGGCGCCGGCGGCCGGTTGCCTATCCAAACGCCACCTCCATCGCCTGGTAGCCGGCGTTCTGCATCGCCTGCACGACCTTCTGGCCGCCGTCCGGGCACAACGCAATCACCGAACCGCCGCCACCGCCGCCAGTGAGCTTGGCGCCGGCTGCGCCGTTGTCGCGGGCCAGCTGCACCAGTTGCTCGATCTGCGAGCAGGAAACCTGCAGCGCGTTCAATTGGCCCTGGCAGATGTTCATCAATTCACCCAGCTGGGCAGTGTCACCGGCCCGCAGGGCCTCGAGCGCGTGCAGTGTCAAGGTATCGATCTCGTCGAAGATGCGCTCGTACAGGGCGCGATTGCGCTCCCAGGCCTCGTGCACCCGCGCCACCATGCGCGCGGTCAGGCTCTCGGTGCCACTCATGCCGATGACCAGCGGCAAAGGCTGGCGCAGCGTCAGGGTCTGCACCGTCGGCGGATCGCCGCGCTGGTACAGCAGCGGGCGTCCAAACGTGGCCACCGTATTGTCTATGCCGGAAGGCGTGCCATGCGCGATGCGCTCGCATTGGAAAGCCAGCGCGCAAATCCGCTCGTCGCCCAGGTTGAGCTTGCAGAAACTGTCCAGCGCGCGGATCACCGCCACCGCCAGAGCCGCCGAGCCACCCAACCCCATCGCACGCGGCACGCAGGGATAGGCCTCGATCTGCAGGGCGCGGTCGGCAATGCCCAGCGTTTCCAGGATCATCAGCAGCGAACGCTGGAATGAATCGGGACTGGCCACGCCCTTTTGCAGTCGCTGCTCGATGCCCCAGCGCGGGATCACCAGGTGGATGCCCTGCTCCGCCGCCTGCACGCGCGCGCGGATCGCCAGCGGCACAGGCCCGGCAATGGCGTGGCGGCCATACACCACGGCGTGCTCGCCGAGCAGGATGACTTTGCCGTGCCCGGCCGAGAACTCCTCCGCGGCAGCCTGTCGCGCGCGGCGCGCCGGCTTGGGCGTGCTGTCCTGACGCAGTTCGGCGACGATCTGCTGCGCCCGCCAGATCTTGATCTCGCCCTCTTCCTGCAGGCGCCGGACCACGGCGTCGAAGATCTCCGCCGTGGCGCCGGCGGCAATCGCCACGCTGCGCGCGTGCAGGTGCATGTGGCCGTGCTGGATGCCGTCGGTGACGAGGGCGCGGAGGGCGGAAAAATTCTGCGCCAGGCCGACTGCACCCATCACCTCGGCCAGCTCGCGGGCGCTCTTCGCTCCGAGCAGGTGGTGGTTGAGCGCTACCGTTGGGTTGGATTGCAGCGGACCGCCGACGATGCCGACCTTCATCGGCATCTCGATGCTGCCGACCAGGTTGCCGTCCGCATCCTTGGACCAGCTGGTCAAGGACGTGTAGCTGGTGCCCCGGGCGGCGTAGGCATGGGCGGCGGCCTCCAGCGCGCGCCAGTCGTTGCCGGTGGCCAGGGCCACGGCATCCACGCCGTTCATCACACCCTTGTTGTGGGTGGCCGCCCGGTAGGGGTCGACGATGGCCAGGTCGTTGGCGCGGATGATGCCCTCCACCACCGTAAAAACGTTGTGGTTGATCAGCACCTCATCGGCCAGAACACTGCCCCGGCGGGTAATGAGGTTTCCCTTCCGCTCCAGCAAATCCTGAATGGTCAAAAGTTGCGCGATCGGGCTGAGCAGCGGAGCATCAAGATGTGAGCCCTGACTTTGGCACATAGTGCATTTCTGAGCCGTGCAGGTTGCAGTGGCCAAGGATAGCGGCACCGCAGCGGTCGCCACACCAAAAGTCGTCGGGAACTTATGATATTTGAAGTGCCAGCCTACGAGGGACGGACCGAGCGCGGGGGCTTCGACAAATCGCTCACGCTTGCCGGCCTCCTGATAGGGGGTGCTGCTGTCATAGGTAATCTTGAAGTCCTCGGCACCGATGGAGCGCTGGATGCCCCGCTGCATGGCCGTGAGGACGGGGGCCCAGCGGAGCTGCGTCTGTTTGAGGAGATGCACCCAGTTCAACCCCGAACCGAGAAGACCATCGTCCCGGAGGGTCAGCAGGCGCCGAATAATTCTATAAGGTCCGCCATCGGTGCCGACGCCACCCGCGAAGCTCCACCCGTCTAGCCGATACTGCCGCGCCTGCTGGTACCAAACCTCTTCGTCGGCCTCCTTATCGCCTTGCAGAACGTTGAGGTATTTCCGTTTGAGTCTTCCCGCAGACTTACGATCGAGCAGGTATTGGACGTGTTCCATGCTCAACGCTAGCAGGGTCATTGCGGAGCATAGGTGGAATGGTGACTCCGAATTCACCGGTCGTGCTGCCCAAAGTGGCAGGTCGAGGGTCAAACCAGCCGAAGCATAACGCTCGATCCAGTCGACCGTTTTCTCAAGAATGCCGCTGTTGCGCCAGGCAGCCACGACTTCTGCCTCACACGTTAACCCCCGCCATTGGCCAGGTTCGCCGCTGCCAGACCCGTATGAAAAGCCCCCGGAATCGCCCAACACGTCCGTGTTCGAGTCGCGATACGCGATCGAATTATCCTTGCTGCCCCGAAATGCCTCTGCCGAGGCCAACCCACATAGGTACGACCAATAGCGATTGTTGGCCTGAAGGTAATCGAAGTCATCCGGCCTCAAGCCGGCCGGCAACGGGGATGCTC
>JAFKMZ010000026.1:47320-54638 GCA_017305055.1 Lysobacterales bacterium | reverse complement strand
TTCAAGCCGTTTTTCACCACGAAGTCCAGCAAGGGCATGGGTATCGGGGCCTACCAGGCCCGCGAATATGTGTACTCGATGGGTGGAGCGATGAGCGTCAGCAGCACGCCTGGCCAGGGCACCGTATTTGCCGTTCGCTTGCCGCTGACCGATCCCACCGGCGGTGCGCCGACGGCCAGCGGGTTGAGGGCCGCGCCATGAGCGGGCCGCAGCGCCGCCTTTTGATCGTCGAGGACGACATTGGCCTGCAGAACCAGTTGCGCTGGAGCTTCGACGACTACGATGTGGCCTTCGCTGGCGACCAGTCCACGGCGCTCGACCTGCTGCGCCACCACGAGCCCGCGGTGGTGCTGCAGGATCTCGGCTTGCCCCCCGACGCGGCTGGCACCACCGAGGGCTTTGCCACAATCACGAATATCCTGCAGCACGCACCATACACCAAGGTCATCGTGGTCACTGGAAATGGCGATCGCGACAATGCTGTCAAGTCGATCGGCTGCGGCGCCTACGATTTTTGCTCCAAGCCGCTGGATCTTGCCGTTTTGCGCTTGATCGTGGAGCGTGCGTTTCGGGTGCATGAACTGGAGGCTGAAAACCGGGCGCTCAAGCGTCAGGCGGCCGCCCCGCTTGAAGGCATCATCGGCAGCAGCGAAGTGATGCGCGATGCCTGCCGGCTGGTGGAAAAGGTGAGCCCCTCGAACGCCACGGTTCTCCTGCTCGGCGAGACCGGCACCGGCAAGGAGTTGCTGGCTCGCGCCGTGCATCGCCTCAGTGCGCGGCGTGACGGGCCGTTTGTGGCAATCAATTGCGCGGCCATCCCCGAATCGCTGCTGGAAGCCGAGCTGTTCGGTTACGAGAAGGGTGCCTATACCGGCGCCTACAAGCAGACCAAGGGCAAGATCGAACTGGCGACCAATGGCAGTTTGCTTCTCGACGAGATCGGCGACATGCCGGTCGCGCTGCAGGCCAAGCTGTTGCGTTTCTTCGAGGAGCGCGTGGTGGAGCGCGTCGGTGGGCGCGAAATGATCCCGGTGGACGTGCGCATCATCTGCGCAACCCATCAGGATCTGCGGGCGTTGATCCGTGAGGGGCGCTTCCGTGAGGATTTGTTCTACCGGGTCAGCGAAGTGAGTATCCTCGTTCCGCCGCTGCGCGACCGCAGCGGCGACGCAGTGCTCCTGGCGCGGCATTTCCTGGAACAGGCCGCCAGCCGCCACGGGCGCAATATCCGCGGCTTTACGGACAAGGCGCTCAAGGCGATTGAGGCGTACCCATGGCGTGGCAACGTGCGCGAGCTCGAGAACGTCGTCAACAGTGCGGTCATCATGGCGGATCGCAAGCAGATCGGGCTCGAGGAGTTGCACCTTGGTGCGAATGGCGGCGGCACCCTGAGCCTGCACGAAGTACGGGCGGCGGCCGAGAAGCGCGCCATTGAGAGCGCCATGGCCCAGGTGTCCGGCAACCTCACACGGGTGGCGGACCTGCTCGGCATCAGCCGGCCGACACTCTATGATCTTCTGGACAAGTATGGATTGAAGAAGCCTTCCATGCACACTGATTCCACGCGTGCCACCGGCCAAACCTAGGGGTAGGAATGTGCGCCTGATCAAGCTGAACGTGGGGACTGTCGGTCACGGCTTTGCGCTGCTGTGTGTCTGCCTGTCGCTGGGCGGCTGCGGCCTGTTCGGCGGGCGTGGCGGTTTGGATGCGGGACTGAAATACCAGGCGAGCGGGGAGTACCGTGCGGCCTACATCGAGGCCAAGAAAGTCCTGCAGAGCGACGACAAGAACGGCGATGCGTGGTTGCTGCTCGGCCACGCCTCGCTGATGCTTGGCGATCCGGCGGATGCGCTGAACGACCTGCAGAAAGCCCAGGCGAACGGCATACCGCCAGCACGCTGGGCGATCCCCATGGCGCGGACGCTGCTGGTGACACAGCAATACGACAAGGCGCTCAAGACCTTGTCCGCCGACCAGCACTTCGAACCCAAGGACATGGCGTATGTCGACGTGCTGCGCGGCGAGGCGTACGTTGGCCTGAAACAAGTCGAGCAGGCGAGGCAGTCCTATCAGGCGGCATTGAAGCAGGATCCCAAGGAACCGCTCGCGCTCGTCGGGCTGGCGAAGCTGGCGGCCGTTGCCGGTGATACGGATGCGGCGGCCAATGACGTGCAACAGGCATTGGCCGTCGCACCGGAGAATCCACAGGCCTGGGTGGCGAAGGGGAATCTTGCCTTCGACAGCGGGGACATCGCCGGTGCCGAGGCGGCCTTCCAGAAGGTGCTGGACTTCAAGAATCCCGACTGGCTGCCGCAGGAGCGCTTTTACGCCCTGGCCCGTCTGGTCGATGCGCAGGTGCAACAGAACCATCTTGACAAGGCCCTGACCAACATCCAGGCGCTGGAAAAGATGTCACCGCAGCATCCGTATGCCCATTACCTGCACGCCGTGGTGCTGTACAGGCAGGGGCACCTGGACGACGCGCTTCCCGAGCTTCAGCAGGTACTCAAGGTTGCACCGGACAACACCCAGGCCCAGATGCTCCTGGGTGCGGTCAACTACGCGCAAGGCAATTACGGCCAGGCGGAAATGGCGCTCAGCAACGTCCTGGGCGTGGATCAGAAAAACGTCAAGGCCCGCAGGTTGCTGGCGTTGACGTTGTATCGCGAAGGGCGCTCGCGCCAGGCGCTTGACACATTGCGGCCAGCCATGCCTGGCACGCCATCCGACGCCGAGCTGACGGCCGTATTGCAACGGGCTGCTGCGTCAGGGACCGGCGATCCGGGGACGGCATCTTCCGCGACGCGTGCGGGGAACCCGGTCGATGCGAAGTTCGCCCCGGCTAGCAAGGCCTTCGCCAGCGGAGACACGGCGGAAGCCATTCGCCTCCTGCAGGCCATCCCCCCGGGGAATCCCAGCGACGAGTCCCGCCGCAACACCTTCCTGGTCATGTCCTACTTGCGTGAGAAGCGCCTGGACGAGGCGGTCAAGACGGCGGCCAGCTATGTCCAGAAGCAGCCCGGCGACAGTGGCGCGCACCTGGTGTACGGGACCACGCTGGTGGCTTCCGGCCAGCGTGACAAGGCACGTGCCCAGTATTCCGAGGCCTACAGGCTGGATCCAAAGAATTTCTCCGCACTCATGAGTCTGGGGAGCCTGGATGCGCTTGAAGGCCATTACGCGGATGCTGCCGGCCACTATGAGGCGGTATTGAAGGCAGATCCACACAATGCCGGGGTGATGACCGTGCTCGGTCAGGTCGCTACCTTGCAGGGTGACAAGGCCGGAGCCGTCAAGTGGTTCAAGCAGGCCATCGGTGCGGCACCCAAGTCCGCCGCGGCGTATGTCGGCTTGGTGGCGCTGTACAGTGAAAGCGGTCAATTCGACGAGGCAGTGGACACCGCCAAGGAACTGGTGGCTGCCGATCCGGACAATCCGGTGGCGCTCAACGCCCTGGGCGGTGCGGAACTCAACGCCGGCCATCACAGTGAGGCGCTGAAGCCGCTGCAGAAAGCCGCGGATCTCGCGCCGCAGACGCCCTTGTACCGCATCAATCTGGCACGTGCGCAGATCCTCAACAAGGACACCAAGGCTGCCGCAGCGAATCTCGACCAGGTCATCAAGGGCGACCCGGGCCAAGTAACCGCCGTGACATTGCGCTCGTTCATGAAGCTGCAGGATCACGACCTCTCCGGGGCCGTTGCCCTGGCACAGGCGCTGCAAAGTCAATCCGCCACGAAGGCGGCGGGTTTCGCGCTGGAAGGGGACCTGTACATGGCCGAGAAGTCGTGGGACCAGGCGGTCAAGGCCTACCAGCAGGGCTTGAAAACCACGTACGACCGACCGCTGGTGATCAAGAGTTTCCAGGCCCTCGCTGCGAGTGGCGCCAAGGAACCGCAAGGGGTGTTGCGCGACTGGCTGGCCAAGCATCCGGACGACGCGTCCACGCGCATGCTGTTGGCCCAGTACTACATGGAGCACACGCAAAACAAGTTGGCTACTGGCGAGTACGAACAGGTGTTGAAGGCCTATCCGACCAACGTCGGCGCGCTCAACAATCTTGCCTGGATATATACGGAAGAGCACGATCCCAAGGCGGTGGCGCTGGCTGAGCGTGCCTACAAACTGGCGCCACAGTCGCCCGGCGTCGCGGACACCTATGCCTGGGCACTGATCACGAACAACCAACCCGAGACCGCGTTGCCGCTCCTGGTGAAGGCGGTCAAGGCGGCGCCGGGAGTACCCGTCATCCAATATCACCTGGCCGTGGCCCAGGCGCGCACCGGCGACCGTGCCGGCGCGCGAACGACCCTCCAGGCGCTGCGGAAGTCGGGTGCAGACTTTCAAGACAAGCCAGCGGCAGAAAAGCTGTACCAAGAGCTCCTTGATACCGGAAAGTAGCCACGGGCGGATGCGCGTGGCAGCCATGGACCTGGAACGACAGGGACACATTCCTGACGACTGCTGCTGGAACGAGCATTTGCGAGTGTGGTCCGCCGCCTCGCGCGTCCTATCCCATGGCTTGGCACGGAGTCCCGCGCGCGCCGAAATTGCGTCCGGCACACATGTAAGCCAGCTTCCCCGCCCTTTATTCCCATCCCTATTTGAGCGCCCGCCATGTTGATGACGTCCCGTTTCACGCTCATGCTTGCCCCCATGTTGTTGGCGTTTGCGGCTCCGCTTGCCATCGCCCAGACATCGGTCGTCATACCCGGGCCCTCGGGGCGCGCGCAGGTCAAGTTCGAGATCACGGTGCCGACTTCGGTGCGCAACGAGCCGCTCACCGGCCGCGTGTACGTCATCCTTTCCAAGGACAACAAAACCGCCCCGCACAGCCAGGTCGGCCGGGTCGGCGCGCCATTCTTCGGCCATGACGTCGAGCGGCTCGCGCCTGGGGCGCCTGCGGTGGTGAGCGGCATGGACCTCGGCACGCCGGTGTTCGACATGGCCGACATTCCACCCGGCGACTATTGGGTGGAACCGTTCGTCAATATCTACTCGGAATTCAAGCGCGCCGATGGCCACGTGCTGTGGATGCACGACGACCAGTGGGAAGGACAGAACTGGACGCGCTCTCCGGGAAATATCCACGGCACCGCACGTAGGATCCACGTCGACCCGAAGTCGAACACGGTCATCAAGCTGGTGGCCGACCAGGTCATCCCGCCGATCGTCGTGCCGCCGGACAACGAGTATGTCCAACGTTTCAAGTTCAAGAGTCCGTCGCTCTCGAAGTTCTGGGGCCGGCCAATCTACCTGGGTGCGACGGTGCTGTTGCCGCGCGGCTACAAGACCTCGACCATCAGCTATCCGGTGAACTATTCGCAGGGTCATTTCAGCCTCGATGCGCCCTACGGGTTCGAGGCCGAACCCGGTTCGCGCCGGGCGGCGGAGGGCAAGGCGTTCCATGAGGCGTGGGTATCGGACAAGTTTCCGCGCATGCTGGTGGTTACCTTCCAGCACCCCACGCCGTACTTCGATGACTCGTACGCGGTGAACAGCGTCAACTCCGGCCCGTATGGCGACGCGATCATGCAGGAGCTGATCCCGGAGATCGAGAAGCGCTATCGCGTGATCAAGCAGCCCTGGGCGCGCTGGCTCTCGGGCGGCTCCACGGGCGGCTGGGAATCGCTCGCGCTGCAGATCTTCCATCCGGATTTCTTCGGCGGCACCTGGTCGTACTGCCCCGATCCCGTCACCTTCACTGACGTGGAGGGGGTGGACATGTACAAGGACGACAACGCGTTCTACAAGCGCTACAGCGAGTGGCAGCTGAATCCCACGGTCAATTCGCGCGAGGTGAACGGCGCGATCCGTCAGACGGCGCAGCAGCGCTACTGGATGGAGCTGGTCAACGGCACGCATGGACGTTCCGGCACCGGGCAGCAGGATGTCTGGCAGTCCACCTGGGGGCCGATAGGCGCCGACGGCTATTTCAAGCCCGCCGTCGATTCGCGCACCGGGAAGATCGACCACGCCGTGATCGACTACTGGCGCGAGAACTACGATCTGCTGGAATACCTCAAGCGCAACTGGAGCACCGTCGGCCCCAAGCTGGTGGACAAGATCCACATCTACGTCGGCAACATGGACAGCTTCTTCCTGGATCGTGCCGTCCGCGACCTGCAGGCGTGGATGAAGACCACGCAGAATCCGCACTATGAGGGCTACTTCATGTACGGCGACCAGAAGCCGCATTGCTGGAGCGGCCCTGGCACCACGGCGGATCGGCTGCGGGAGATGGCGGAACACGGGCTGCGCAAGATGCCGGCTGGCACGACGACGCCGTGGTGGAACTACTGACAAGGGAACGTGGTACTCCCGTCAGGGCGTGCAATGCCGAATTCCCCCGGCTTGGTCCTTCGCTCAACTGGCTGATGCCCGCCGTTTTCGTGCGAACAGCTGATCCAGGCTGGCGACGCCGCC
Organism: Lysobacterales bacterium; assembly: GCA_017305055.1. Classification (GTDB taxonomy): domain Bacteria; phylum Pseudomonadota; class Gammaproteobacteria; order Xanthomonadales; family Rhodanobacteraceae; genus Rhodanobacter. The sequence continues at coordinate 48,212 of JAFKMZ010000026.1, read as the reverse complement.
ACCCACGGCCAGCAGGAAGAACAGCATGGTGATGGCGACGTCGATGGCGCCGAGCGGCCAGAAGGGCCGCGCGATGTGACGCGACATGGTCGCCACCATGATCAGCACCATGGCCACCGGACGCGTCGCCAGGCCCACGAGCAACAGGCTGCCACCGACCAACGCGAGCCAGTTGCCCGGTCCGGTCGCCAGGAATCGGAACATCTCAGCGACGACCGCCGCAAGCACCACCGGCAGTCTCGTACCATTGCCGCCGGCCAGTCCGTACGCGATCAGCGGCATTGCCAGGGCGAGGCGCACAACGAGTGCAAGCCATGAAGTCGGACGCCATTCGGCAAGTCGGACCATGACGATGGGTTCCCCTGGTTGACGGGCAGATCTTCGCCGATGGTGGTCCAGGCAGGCAAGTGGTGGCGCGCATCCCGCGCTGCGCCTTGCAGCGAGTGATCGGGCTGGGCGTTCAGATGGTCCCGGGCACGTTTTCACTGTCTTCCTGCGACTCCAACGCAGGAGCGTGGCGTGGCACGAGACACCCGACAACCGCCATCGCGGTGAGCAGCAGGATTGCCGCCACGACGAAGGCGGCCCCGTCGAAGTGCCTGGCCGCACCCCACGCCAGCGACTGCGCGGCAAGGAGCGGGCCGATCACGGCCGCCACCGAGTTCATACTGCCGATGCCGCCCTGGAGTGCGCCTTGCTGGCTGGCGTCGACCATGCGCGAAAGGATGCCGTTCATGGCAGGGTACACGAGTGCGCCCAGCGCGCCGAGCAGGAAGAACGCGTACACCTGCCAGCCTTGCGTCGTGAAGGCATAGAGGAGCAGGCAGACGCCTCCGCAGGCCAGGCCGACGACGGCGGTGAGGCGTTCACCGATGCGCTCCACCACGCGCCG
>JAFKMZ010000026.1:0-47273 GCA_017305055.1 Lysobacterales bacterium | reverse complement strand
CTGCACGATGACGGTGAGGAAGCCCACCCAGGCCAGGCTCCAGCCGATGGCCGTGGCGCTCCAGCCAAAACGGATCGAGGCCCAGAACGCCCACGTGGAGGGGTAGACCATGCCGCCGACCTGCCACAGGAACCACGCCAACAGCAGCGGTGTGGCGTTGCCGGCGTGGAACAGCGGACGGAAGGCACCGATCACATGCGCGTCGCGCAGGCGGAACGGCCGGCGATGCGCCGGGTCCAGCGTCTCGGGCATCCATGCCAACATGGCCAGGGCGTTCGTCGCCGAGAGCACGGCAGCCACGATGAATGGCGCCCTGGTGCCGAACGAGGCAACCAGGCCACCCAGAGCCGGGCCGATGACGAAGCCGACGCCGAATGCGGCGCCCAGCAGTCCGAACATTGCAGCGCGTTTTTGCGGTGGCGTGACGTCGGCGATGACGGCGCCGGCGGGACCGAAAGAGGCTCCTGCGACACCGGCGATGGCGCGGCCCACGAACAGCCAGGCAAGGGTGGGCGCCCATGCCATCAGCAGGTAGTCGAGACTGAAGCCGATCATGGCGATGACCAGCACCGGACGGCGCCCGAAGCGGTCACCCAGGTGGCCGAGTACGGGGCCGGCGAAGAATTGCGCCACCGCGAATACCGCCAGCATCCAGCCGGCCACGCGCGTGGCGGCATCCAGCTCAATCCTGCCCAGTTCGGTGATGAGCGCCGGCAGTACCGGCATGACGATGCCGAAGCCGATCACGTCGATGACCACGGCTGCCAGCACGATGGGTATGGCGCGGTGATGGAAGCGTGGCGTGGGGCGGGTCATGGATGGGGGGCGCGGCTTGGCGGGCCGTGCACTATGCCGGTGCAGCGGCGTGCCGGCAACCGGTTGCCGGAGGAGCCGGCCGGTTCGGAGCACGCTGTCCTCTTTTCTCGCCTATGATGCTGACGGGTAGCACCCGTTACTCCAAGGAGAATTGCCATGTCATTACTCGATAATCTGTTGGGCGGCGGCGATCAGGCCGGTGGTGCGAATCTGGTTTCCGTGGCCGGCAAGCTGATCCAGCAAGCGGGCGGCGTGCAGGGCCTGGTTGCTGCGCTGCATCAAGGCGGGCTCGGCCAAGCCGTGCAGTCGTGGGTCGGTACGGGTGCCAACCAGGCCGTGTCCGGCGATCAGCTCAACCAGGCGCTGCAGGGTGGCAGCCTGGGCCCGGCGCTGCAGGAAGCGGCGGGCAAACTGGGCATGGATCAGGGGCAGCTGTCCGGTGCGCTGGCGCAGGTATTGCCGCACGTGGTCGATCATCTCACTCCCGACGGGCAGGTGCCGGCGCAGGGTGGCGGATTCGACCTTGGCTCGTTGGCGGGACTGGCCGGCAAGCTGTTCGGCTAGGTCTGGAATGGAGGGGCACGGCTAGTCGAGTGTGTCCCTCCGTGAGCGCGGCCCTGGCCTCCAGGCAGGTGGGAGGAGGTGGGGGCCGGTAGCCACCCACGTGTCGGAAGCGCCGTCGCATGGCGGCTCTCGATGGAGAGCCTGCTTTTGCGCTGCAAAGACCGATCCTTGCATCACCGTACACGGAAGGCCGCTGTCCGGCGACATTGGCTAAGCATCGGCTGTGCTTCCTTTGTCCCCGTCATCCGGCAGACCAAGGAACGCGAAGCAGGGTGTGCCGCGCTCCTTCCAGCACGCGCAGGCGCCGTCGAGCACGCCGCACAAGGTGTCGAAATCGGATGCCGAGGCGTTGCGCAGGTCTTCCACGTGGTCGAACAGCCATGCGTAACCGCCCACCGGCGGCAGCCACCCGAGATCGCCGAGGCAGTCGGCGAGAGCGTCCCAGTTCATGCCGAAGGTTGGTGGGAACGCCAGTGCCTCGGCGATGCGTCGCAGCAGGTCGCGCTTGTCGCGGCAAGCTGCCAGGCTGATGCGTCGTACCAGATGGCCTTGCACGCAGGCTTCTTCTCCGAGCACGTCCAGCGTGCTTTCGCCTATGAGCCAGGCACCGCTTTGTCGGACATCCGCAAGGTCGATCGTGTCAGTCATCGCGGCACCGTGAACTCGCGGAAGCTGCGGTAGTGGTCGTCGGTGTAGTAGTAGACGATAGGGGGATTGCCACCGGTGATGACGCGCCGTGCACCGCGGTTGCGTGCGCCGGGCGTATCCACGGTGTATTCGTGATAGTAGCCGCGCATTTTTTCCGGAAGCAGGTGCTCGTAATTGCCGAATACCTGGCCGTCCTGATGATGGGGAAAGGGGCCGCCGCTTTCTATCAGGGCCAGCGTGTGCACCGCCTGCGGTGGCAGGAACGCAGGCAGTGAAGCCGGTTCCTGCGGTGGTCCGACGTAGGAGGCGACGGGCGGCGTGGGTAGCGGTGGCGCGAACAGCGGACGGTCGCGGTGCGTGTAGAGATAGCCGACCAGCACGATCAGGGCCAACAACGGCAACAGGGTGCGCCACGAACGTTGCATCATTCACCTCGGTACGTGCCAAGTGGATCGAGTCCCTTGCATGCATTGGCCACGGTCTATTGCTTTTCAAAGCATATCCGCCACGCCCCGTTTTCACATTCAGCCCGACTTCGCGACTCTCAGGTAGTGGCGCCTGGCCTTTGCGCGGTTCCCGCAGTCCCGTATGCTGCACCAACGTCGGGGGAGTCCCCGGGATCGATCGAGGAACAGCCATCCGCATCCCTCCCCCTCGCATTGGCGCACTCTGCCGAGCTGATCGGATTCCAGCAGTTCGATGGCCGATGCGAGGATCGGGTGGATCGCACGCTGGAACGGAGTGGCGCGGGCCGACCATCCGTACGTGACCCTGCCTCCGGCCAGGATGAGCTTCCGTTGTACGTGGAGCCTGCGCCACAGCGTGTCTACGGCATTCAAGGCTGTGGCGTCGAAGGAACCTCCCCGGGCGGCAGCCGCGAACAGCGCGTACAAGTGCTCGCGCAGCCGTCGGGCAGCCCGGACATCGGTATCGCCCGCTCCGCGGCGCAGGGCGATGCCAGCCTCACGGAACCAGCGTTCCAGGTTGGCCGGCGTTGCAAGCAGGTCGCGCGAGCGCTTTGCATCCAGGCGATTGGCCACGGTGTTGACGAAGTCCAGCGACAGCTGGCCGGCAACGAAGTCGAATGGATTCGGATGGTCGCTCACGGCCACGGCCTCGGCTTGACTTCCGGGATGGTCCGTATGATAGCCTCTAACCCTATTGAATGGATTTTAGGGGTTGCATGGGCTTCCTTCGCCTGCTCGGCGCGGTACTGGTGCTGGCGCTGCCCGCGCCCTCCGTCCATGCGACGCCGGGACCAGGCGGCGCCGAGATCATGCTTGGCCAGGCGGAGGCTCCCATGAACGGCCCCTGGAAGTTCCGTCTCGGGGACGATCCGCGGTGGGCGTCGCCGCAATGGGACGACAGGGGCTGGGAAACCGTCGACCTGACGCCCGCCCCGGGGGCGCACGACCCGGACGTCGGCCTGCCTGGCTATGTCCCCGGCTGGATGAAGCGAGGTCACCTGGACGCCTACGGATACGCCTGGTATCGCCTGCACGTGCGTTGGCACACGCCCGAAGCGTCGCAACTGGTCATCGTTGGCCCGACCTACGTCGAAGACGCGTACGAGGTGTACTGGAACGGGAAACGGCTCGGAGGCGTCGGGGATTTCTCGAAGGGCACACCGCGCGCCATCGCGACCCGGCCGGCCTTGCTGCGGGTTCCTGTGCGGGGTGCCTCGGGTGAAGCGGTGGTCGCCATTCGCGTCTACCTTGCCCCCGGCATGCCGCGGAGCGGCGACGCCGGCGGCATCCACATCGCCCCCATCCTGGCGGAGAAGACCGCCGGGGAGGCCAGGTACGTGGCGCAGTGGGCAATGACCTTCGTCGGCTACGTCGTGGATGCCGTCGAGCCGTTCCTGTTCGTGCTGCTTGGTTTGTATGCGCTGTCGGTCGGCAGGTTTTCCCCGGCGGACCGGTTCCATGTCGCGCTGGCCGTGGCGCTTGTGCTGACGGCGGCGCTTCGCGCCAACCAGGTGCTGTTCAACTGGGGGGGCTTCGAGGACCTCAGACAATATACGATCGCCAAGTACGCCATCCTGGAGCCGGCCATTTTCCTTGCCTGGGCGCACGTCTGGGACCGCTGGACGCCGCATACGGCCAAGTTGATGACGCGGCTTGCGCTGGTGCTGGCGATCCTGATGGCGGTTGCCGGGCTGGTGGGCGAAGCTGCCGCGCCACTTCGGCTTGCGACGAGACTGGGTTTCCTCATCCCGTTGGGAAGCGCTGCGTTCCGCATTCTCCGCGAGGGAAGCATGTGTCCGCTGGCATTGTCGGCGCTGCTCCTGGTCTGTATCGGACTGTTCGCGGAGGAACTGTCGCTGATTGGCATCCAGGGCATCTGGTTCCCGTTCGGTGTCGGTGTCTCCCGCACCCAATATGCCTATGCGCTCCTGATACCGGCGTTGGCGCTGGCCTGCCACATACGCTCGAGGCCACGGTCGACGGATCGGCTGGTTGAATAAAGGGAACCGCGGCACATCGGGCCTCGTCCCCACACGGCTCCATCTTTGTCGGACCGCGTGGATGACGGATGGAGGTGCGCCATGTGCCTACTGACAAGCGCCGAGGCGCGCATTGCCCGGCACACGCTCCGGCAAGGCGGGCCGCATTTCATCCAATTTTCCCAGGCGTCTTTCAACTCCGACTGAAGAACGCCCGGCTTGCGCCGGGCGTCGGGGGCAGTGCAGGTGGCTGCGATCAGCCCTTGAGGCAGGTGCTCATGAAGCTCTTGCGCTCGGCGCCCTTGAGGCTCTTGGCCTTGGCGTCGGCGCTGCAGGTCTTCATCTTTTCCTGCTGGGTGGTCTTGGCCGTGGTGGGGGCCTTGGTGGCAACCATGGTGGAGGCTGTGGTTTTGCCGTGCAGGCAGTCGCTCATGAACTTCTTGTGGGCGTCACCCGTCATGCCCTTGGACTGGTGGCTGCACGAGGCCATCTTCTGCTGTTGCGCGGTCATGGTCTTGGGGGCGGTGGAGCTCTGTGGCGTGGCGGCGAAGGCCGGGACTGCGGCCAGCGCGCCGAGGGTCAGGCTCAGCGCCAACATCGAGGTACGAATGCGCATGGTTTCGCTCCTGGTGGAAGGACGTGTCGGCGATCGCCGACGGCGCGCACTATAGCCCTCGCCACGGCGGCCTGGGCTAAACGCAGGCCTACCGCTATCCATGTCGTGCGGGGCGGTTCAGCTGGCAGGGGGAAACGATGAAGAAGACGTGGCGCCAGCCGAGGCATGCCCGGAACGGCCAGGTCCTGGCCACCCCGTGGGGCGAGGGCAAGCAGCCACCTGGTCATGGTGCGGCGGACACAAATTCAATTTGCCACGTCCTGTTTACTTGCCCAGGCTGACGACCGGGACGAAGCCGCCGAAGATCATGCGTTTGCCGTCGAAGGGCATGTCGCCGGCTGCCGGCATGCGCGGGTCCTCCATGAGTTTCTTCATGCCGGCGTCGCGGGTGGCCTTGTCGGGCCATTCCACCCAGGAAAAGGCCACGGATTCGTCTTCCTTGGCCTGCACCGCACGGCGGAAATCGGTGAGCTTGCCCTTGGGTACGTCGTCACCCCAGCACTCCAGCACCCTGGTGGCGCCGACCTCCAGGAAGATGCCGTCGAAGGTCTGGGCGTGCTCGATGAACTTGCTGCGGTTGGCGGTGGGGACGGCGATCACGAAACCATCGATGTAGGACATGGCTGCTCCCGGGTTGGCGTGCCGATGTGGCTGCCTTCTCCACGACGACGAACGACCGCATGCCCGATCGACACGCCACCACATCTGGTGTCGGGTTCTCTTACAACGACGCGCGACTCCAGGACATATGGGCGCCGGACCTTGATGTTTTGCGGGTTGCAGCGGGTGCCTGTGCAAACCAACGGAACGGCCGGGTGGACAAGTAGTCGGGATTTCTTACGCTTGGTTATAACGTATATATACGTGCTGGTCATATTGCGCTTGGGAAATCAATCGTTTGGCGGCCGGCATTGGAATTGCTTCAAGCAGCTTTGCAACGTCCGTTGCAAATCAAGCACCCAGGAGGTTTGTATGCCTTACAAACAGTTCTTGAAGTTGATTATTCTGATAACCGGCGTGACTTTGTCTGGCATGGTGTCTGCCAGTTCCCTCAATATCCTGTGGTATACCGGTGGCATGGTCTCAGGTGGGACCAGCATTTCGGATTACAACACGGCCGTAAACGATCTCGCGGCTCTGGCGCCTACTTCCCCTGGAGGCAATACCTGGAACGTCACGTTCTGGGATAGTGGCTCGATGCCGACCGGGCCCTTCAACGCCTTGGTCATCGCATCCCCGGAGGGGAAATGGGCCACATACCCTGATTATTCCGCATTGCAAACGGCCATTGCCGGTGGCTCCATCACCTACGGGAATCGGCTGATGCTGACCGGGCAGGATGCCGATTGGCACTACCAGAACTATCCAGGTCCTGCCAACTTTGACGGCCCGCAGGGCTTTTTGCTGGACAGCATCAATTGGGCTGGTAGCGGAACGGGCATGGGGCTGGTCGCACTCGGTGTGGAAGGTCAGGTTGGGTGTTCTGGTGGCCCACTATTGGGCTTGACGGGCTATTCAAGTGATTGCGCCGCATCCAACAATGTGCAGATCCCAGGGGCATACGCGAGTTTTCCCATCAACACGGGACTGACGACGCACGGGCTGAGCAACTGGAGCGTATCCGGCCACTCGGAGTTCTTTGGCCTTGATTCGACGCAGTGGGTGGGGATCAACGTCGACGGCAGCGGTGCCTGCACAGCGAGTCCGGATCCGTGTTATGTAACCATTGTCAGCGCCGAAACCGTAGATGGCGGGATTGGCGTTTCCGTTCCCGAACCGGGCGAACTCGGTATATTCGGCTTCGGTATCTTGTTGATCAGCATGCTTTTCGCCGCGCGTCAGCGCCGCATGGAAGCCTGAGCGGCACGCGTCAACACGAAAAGGCCCGCCGGTTCTGGCGGGCCTTTCTCGTGCCAACGGAGTCATGCTGAAGGTACGTTGCAACAAATCTCGCCGCCCGCTCCGTGGACGGATGGAAATGGTGGCTTGACTGGTCACATCCCTGCGTTACGTGGGTCCGGCGGCGCGCAGGGCTTCACCCCGTGGTTGAGGGCCGTATCAAACGGTCCCGGCAGCCTTCTTTGCCTGCCGTCGCACGACACTCAGCCCAATCAATCCGAGGCCCAGCACAAAAATGCCGGCAGGCGTCGGTTCCGGAACGGTCACGGGATCCAGTCCTTGAATGACATCGTTGCCGCAATACATGGTCCAATCGAAGCCGAAGTTGCGGGGGTCGAGGTCGAGGCCTGCCGTATCGAAGCTGAAGCTCAGGAAGCCATCGCCGACGGTCCACGTCCCGGTGTTGTTGGTTGCCGCCGCCCGCGATTTGTTCACCGCAACTGCCTGGCCGTCGCGGTATATACAGCGGCCGGCGCAATCCATGAAGTCATTGGAGAGCAGGACATCGGGATTGTGGTTGCTGGCGCTGCCGGCGCCAAGCGCGTAAATGGTGCCGTTGCCACCCGAGTTGTTGAGTGGATTGTCCAGCGAAAACGCGTATGTCCAGTGGTTGCCGTTGGCGGCATTGTCGGTGTCATAAGGACCCGTACCGTGTGGGGTCCAGCCCGTCGAAAGAAACAGGTCGCCGTAGCCTATCCCTGTGCGGTTTCTCGTCCATTGCGACTCGATACCCGCGTGGCCGGCGAAATTGGTATAGATCGTCACCGTGAGCTGGCTGCCCGCAAGGCTTCCGGTCATACCGCTGACGTTGTACGTGGTCACGCCGGCGCCACTGATGACATCGCCGTAGCCATGCCCGTTGCCGCCGTGGTAGGTGTCGGCAAACATCGTTGCCGAGGCGCTGGAGAACGCGGTCAAGAGGCCAAGCGCCGCAATCCAGATCGGTAGTTTCGTTTTCATGATGTCCCCCTTGTTGATTGCCAATTCCCGGAGGAATGCTGCGGCTTCCCTATGATTGTTCTTCGGATCTGGGAAGCGTCATCTCTCCGGGCGTACGTTTCGACGACTGCAGACGACGGGATGTCATTTCGCAGCCATTTGCGTTTTAGCAAGGTGTGTACCAAACGTGAATGTCTATGTCATTCAATCACATGGAGATGAGACTTGGTCGTTTCGTCAACGAACTTTGTAAAATCTTCCGACAGTCGCCGTGTCCGGCATGACGGGGGCGGCTGTTCCCGGATGGCAGACAAGGGGAAGGGAGGTGCCGGGGGAGAAAAGGTGCCACGGATGATTCCTGCCACCTGCCAATCATGGCGATGGGCAGCACCGGGCGACGCCCGAGGCGGTTGCTCGATCCGGATCGAGTCAAACCCGACCATCGTGGGCATTGATCGTCGTCGTCGCCTTTCCAGTCTGAGGGTGGCCCGGCAGGCTGGCACACCGCCACGACAGCGGTCTCAAAGCGTATCGGCGACCCACTCGCGCGATGGGGCAGTGGACTCCTGCGAGGTGGCCACGCGGTTGCGGCCGGCGCGCTTGGCGCTGTAGAGCGCGCGATCGGCGCGACGTATCAACGTGGCGAACTTGCGGTCGGTGGGTTCGCGAACCGCGACGCCGATCGAGATGGTGAGCGCCTGGGGTTCGCCATCCAGTTCCAGGTGCATGGTCTCGATGTCAGTGCGCAGGCCCTCGGCCACGAGGGTGGCTTCGTTCATGCCGGTGTCCGGCAGCAGCATGAGAAATTCCTCACCGCCTGCGCGCCCCAGCACATCGCCAGCGCGCCGGTGCTGATCGATGCGTGTCGCCAGCGCCATCAAGGCGAGATCGCCGCCGGCGTGGCCGTAACGGTCGTTGATGACCTTGAAGTGATCCACGTCGATCATCAGTGCGGCGCAGGTATGCCCTGTGCCGGTGGCGGAGCGCCGGAACAGACGCTCGGCTTCCTCGTCCAGCGCCAGCCGGTTGAGGGCGCCAGTGAGCGGGTCGGTACGCGCCAGCCGTTTCAGTTCGGCTTGTGCGCTCTCGTTGTACATCAGCAGGAAGCCGATGCTGGCGAGCACCGGCTCGATCGCGCTGTAGAACAGGTTCAGGACGTTGACCGGGGTTGCGGTCAGCAGGCCTTGCCCGAGCGCGGGGCTGAAGGTCAGTTCGCCCAGGCGCAGCAGCCAGGTCACACACACGCCGAGCAGGACCAGCAGCATGGCCCGTTGCGCGCCTGAGCCACCTGGGCGCAGCGCATGGCGCAGCGGCCACACCAGCAACGAGAGGTAGCTTCCTGCCACCAGAGCCATGACGTAGACACGCATCTCGTAGTCCGGCTGTACGCGCCAGAACCACGTCGTCACCAGCCAGCCAACCAGACCGATGGCGATCAGCGCGCGCCGGCGTTGCGGCACTTGCAGCAACAGCCGCAGCGCACGGGCACTCTCGGCGTAGGAGACGATCAGCACGCCGTTGGCAAGGACGATCGAGAGCCAATCGCTGATCTGCCCGCGCAGCGCCAGCAGAGACCAGCCCAGGGCCTGCAGCAGCAGGACCGTGCTCCAGATACGCAGGCTCGTCCGCGCCCGCCCGCTGTAGACACGGGTGGCGGCGAGCAGCAGGGGGGCGAGCAGCAGCGCCTGCATGGCGCCGAGCAGGCTCAGTGTGGCCAGATCGATATGCACGGTGTCCAGAACGTCGAGTGGGATGCGGCGGTGCACCGCCATATTGTTGCTATCGGCCGATGCGGCAAATACTTCAGTGGGGCAATGGGGGTGTCAGAAGAGACTGCGCTCGCGGCCCTCGTGGTCGAGCAGCCAGCGCTTGCGCTCGAGGCCGCCGGCGTAGCCAGTCAGCGAGCCGTCGCTGCCCAGCGCGCGGTGGCAGGGAATGAAGAGGGAAATCGGGTTGCGCCCGACGGCGGCGCCAACCGGATGGAACGCGCCGGGTCGGCCCAGTGCGCGGGCCAGCGCCGCATAGGTCGTGGTCTCGCCCCAGCGCACCGCGCGCAGCGCGTTCCACACCTGTTGCTGGAAGGCCGTGCCTTGCGGCGCCAGCGGCACCTCGAAACGCATCGGTGCACCGGAGAAGTACGCATCGAGCTGCTGCCGCGCCATGCGCAGCACGGCGGTTTCCTGTTCGCACCATCCCCCCTCCCTGCTGATCTCGGGGAAGTACTTCTGCCCCTCGAACCAGCCTCCCTTCAGCGCATCGTCGCGCGCCGCCACCACGAAGCTGCCGAGCGGCGTCGGCACCCGCACGTACGCAACATTGCCCAACTGCATCCGTCTGTCCTCGGCAATCCGTCGCCCATGGTGACATGCTGGGGAAACTGTGGCGAACAGGGCACCCCGGGCGCCGGTGGCGGCCGGGTGGGAGGCCGGGATTGGGTGGGCACGGGCCTACTTGGCTGCGTCCTCTTCGCCGACATCCACCGGGCGTCGTTTCGCGGCATCGCTTTCCTTTTGTTTCTTTGCCGCGTCGTTGTGCTCGATGAGGTTGCGTGACACCGTGCTCGCGCTGTACTCCAGTGGCATGTCGTAGATGTCGACGATCAGCTGCGTCATCAAATCCTCGGATACCTTGTCCCAGCCTTGAGCAGCGGAGGAACGTTGACCATTGGCAATGCTCTTTCCTGACATGGACGCCGTGACGTAGAGCGCATTCAGGCAAATGAGGTTGATGCCGCTGATGCCAGGAAAACCTTGGGTGATCCGGTCGGCTACATGGCCACGGTCACCGATGGGCTCGATGGCGCTGCTGGCGGATATTTGCGGGCAGCTCCGCTGCAGGTGGTCAATGGCCGCCTTCGACAGGCGATGTCCCTGGTGGTCATAAAACCAGAACAGGGTCTCGTGGGTCGTCTTGCTCTCCGGCCCGTATTTCTTGCGCAGTGCGGCGAGAGTGGTCGCAATCGTTGGCGCCTTCGACTCGGGATAGACAATGCGGCGCTCGATCGCCGATACCACCGGCGTGTTCGGGTACATGGTGAAGTTCAGGTTGACGGTGGTCGTGATACTCCCGGCAGTGTTGCCCAGGAAGCCTGCGGCCCCGCCGACAAATGCCTGATCGGGCACCTGGCTGATGCCGAAAGAGAAAACACCCACCTCCGGGGCCGGGTTGGCGAGATAGCCCTGGGATTTCAAGGTGGCGATGGCCTCGTCGGCCGGCATGCCGAGATGAAACTCGCCAGCGCCAAGGCCAAGGGCGGATGCCGTCTTCACCAGTGCCGCTGTCCCCTCGGGCGTACCCATGTTTGGCGCCGTGGACAGGCTGGCCGCCTGCGTGTCGGGGGCCGATTGCGCGACCGGCACAACCACCAGTCCGGCGACGAGGCCAAGCAGCACGGCAGATAGTCCCATGCGGCGCCGTTCGAGGTGTCGGTTCATCGGAATCATGCTGTTCTCCTGAATGGAATAAATGGGGTTGCGCTTCAATCTGCTGACGTCTGCCTGACGGAGCGACAGTCGACTGGCAGCGCAGCGCAGGTTGCGAGCGCATCTATCCGAAGTGGCACCGGCCGATCAGGCGATACCGCTGCGTCACCAACGCGCCCGGTCATTGGGCGCCACGACACGCGGCAAAGTCGTCACGGCGGTCTAACCGATCACTAACGCTGGGAATCAAGGGAGGGCAAACCCTTGTCGGAACGGCGCCGGCGGTGGAAAGCGCGCAGGCCAAGCTGGCGTGCGTCACGCCCGGTGGCGTGAAACACCATGTGCGTGCGATCGCCAACGCCGTGCGCATCGACCGGGAGTCATCGGCGCACATGCGTGGCAGCAACGCGGCGCTGACCGCGCTGACGCGATGGCCACCGTCAAAAAAGCGGGCCGAACATGGTGATGACGTTCTCCCAGATCCGCTGTGGCAACGGTCGTTGCAGGACGGCCGTGGTCGACACTGCGTCGGCAGCGGCGAGATAGGTGTCCTGACGCGCCCGGATTTCAGCGGACACTTCGGGTGAGCACAGCACGGTGTTGTTCTCGAAGTTGAGATCGAGGCTGCGCCGGTCCATGTTGGCCGAGCCGACCAGCGCCACCGTCCGGTCCACCACCAGCGTCTTGGCGTGGAGCAGGCCACCGCGGAACTCGAACACCCTGACGCCGGCTTCGACGAGCTGCGGATAGTGGGCCTTGCTGATCGCCGACACTTCCCACGAGTCGTTGCGTGCAGGCAGGATCAGCGTCGTGGCCACGCCGCGTCGCGCGCAGAATGTCAGCGCCGCCAGCAGTGGTGCATCGGGCACGAAATACGGGGTCGAGATCACGACTTCGCGCTCGGCGGCGTACAGCAGGGCCACGAACACGTCCGTCATCGCCCCCTTGGGCGACATCGGACCGGTGCCGAAGGCGATTGCCGGGAAGCCGTCCGGCATGGCTCCTGGCTCTGGCACGTCATACAGCGCGTGCGCATCCTCGCCGGTTTCCACCATCCAATGGGTCGCGAACAGGCGCTGGTTCTGGAGCACGACCGGCCCTTCGAACCTGAGCATGATGTCGACCCAGGGCGCGAATTTCGCCTTGATGCGGAACTCCGGATCCGCGCAGTTCTGGCTGCCGCAGTAGGCGATGCGGTTGTCGACCACCACGATCTTGCGATGGTTGCGCAGGTCGATGCGGCTGCCAAACACCAGCTGCAGCCCGAGCGAGAGTTTCATGGACGCGCACAGCCCCACACCGGCCTTGCGCATCGCCTCCCAGTGTTCCGAGCGGATCAGGGCCTGCGATCCAATCTGGTCCGCCACCACGCGGCAGGTGACGCCGCGGGTGGCCGCGCGCCGGAGCGCATCGACCACCTTGAGCCCATTGTGGTCCGCAAGCCAGATGTAGAACGACAGATGGATGGTTTCGCGCGCCTGGTCGAAATCCCTGACCATCGCGTCGATGGCGGCGTTGGAATCGGCCGCCAGGGTTGCCCTGTTGCCGCTGCTGCCGCGGCCATCGCCGAGCAGCGCGCAGGCCTTGAATACGGACCGGAACCGGTCCGGCACCGCATCCAGCGTCGAAGGGATATCCGTACATGCCGCGGACGCCATCTCGACCGTGGCTGCGTTTGCCTTGCGCCGGAACCGCCGCGCGACCCACGGCTCGCCGAACAGGAGGTACGCGACGATACCGACGACGGGCACGAAGACGAGGACCAGCACCCAGGCTGCCCGCGACGCCGGTTCCCGGTCCGGAAGCGTGATGGCGCGCACGATCACGGCGAGATGGGCGATCGTGTAGACGACGATCCAGATCGTGGTTGCCGGCATGCTGGTCCCAGGCTCGATGACAGTGCGTCACCAGTCTATAAAGGGACGTGGCTGGTTAATATCCCATGCCCCATGCCCCATGCCCCATGCCCTGACCATCCGTGTTGGAGATGGAAGGCATTGATGCGTATGCCCCGGTGGCCCAGCGTGATGCGCCGCTTGCGGACATCGGGCGCGCCGCCGGCCCGATCCAGCGTTGACGCATGCTGGAGAAAATCAGCTCGCCCCTGGGCGGTCATGCGGATAAGAAGGGGCGTGGCAAATCAAGTAGCAACTTGATTTGCCACACCCCTCTTTTAGTATTCGCCGTAGCGTCCCCGCACCGATTCCAGCAGCGCCCGCGTGTCGTAGCCGACGCCATCCTTGAACACGGTCTCGACGTTCCGGATATCGTCGATGCGTTGCGCGGGGTCGCCTTTCACCACCACCAGGTCGGCGTCCTTGCCCGCGGCGATCGAGCCGATCCGCTCCTGCAGCCCGAGGTAGGCGGCACCGTTGTAGCTGGCGATGTGGATCGCCTGCTCGGGCGTGAAGCCCTCCTCGACCAGCAGCTGCACGCCGCGCAGGTCGCCGAAGCCCGGGATCACGCCGCCGTTGCCGGTGGGATCGGGCCCGGCCAGCAGCAGGCCGCCGGCGGCGGCAAAGGCGCGTTCCATGGCCATGCCGTGCTGGAAGGTGATGCTGGCCCGCTTGGCCTGTTCCGGTGGCAGCGCGTCGGTATGGGCGCGCAGCAGCAGGTAGTCGTGCCTGGCCTGGGGGCTGAGCGTGGCCATGGCCTCCGGCCACAGCGGCGAGTGCTTCGGCACCATCTGCTCGAACACCGGCAGCGTCGAGGTGATGGCGACGTGGTGCGCCACCAGGTCGCCGATCAGGGCCTTGGCCTCGCTGCCTTGTGGATCCATGGCATACAGCGTCTGCAGGCCGTCGGAGGCGCTGCAGTGGTCCGGCGCCTTGCCGGGATCGTGTTCGGTGTTGACGAAGAAGCCGTGCTCGAGGTCGTCGATGCCGGCTTCGGCGGCCTCGCGATAGGTCACCGCGCACAGGTGGCCGGTCACCTTCAGCCCCAGGCGGTGCGCCTCGTCCACCGCGGCCTTCAGTTCGGCGCGGGTGATGTTCATGTACGCCTTGAACGAAGTCACGCCCTGCCTGGCCCAGAACGCCACGGTTTCCTTGGCGTCTTCAGCGTCGCGGATGGGGTGCATCTGGATGAAATACGAGCCCGAGCCTTCCAGGTACGGGCCGGTCACGTCCATGTGTGGGCCGGGCAGCTTGCCCGTGTCGATCAGGCGCTTGAGGTTGAGGTCGGTGTATGGCTCGACGCTGCCGGTGGTGCGCAGCGTGGTGACGCCGTTGGCCAGGTACAGGCGCGGCGCCGAGTAGGCCATTTCCGGCACGATCAGCGGCGGCTCGCTGTGCAGCTGCGCGTCGAGGTTGGGCCGCGCGATGTAGAACAGGTGGTCGTGCATGCCGACCAGGCCGGGGAATACGGTATGCCCGGTGAGGTCGATCCGCTTGGCGCCGGCGGGGATGGGCAGGCCGTCGGCGCCCAGCGCGGCAATCTTGCCGTGCTCGATCAGGAGGGTCTGGTTGGTGCGTGCCGGTGCGCCGCTGCCGTCGATCACGCGCACGTGGGTCAGCGCCACGATGGGCGCATCGACCTGGACGAAGCGCCGCATGGCCTGGTCCGGAGCCACGGCCGCTGGCAGGACGATGGGAGTCAGATCGAGGGTCGCGGCGTGCGCTGCGCCCGCGCAGATCGACAGGGACAAGGCTGCCGCAAGCATCCGCATGTGTCGCATGGCGATACTCCCCGCTCGGCGATGGCGCGTATTCCGGTCACGGGACCGGGCGCCTACTGTAGCGCCGGACGAGCGGGGGCGGCATGACCGTCCCCGCGATCGCCGAGGTGCGTCGCGACACCTGGTGCCGCGGCACGCCCCGCGAAGCGACGGCTGAAATCAGCCGTCGCTGCCTGTTTCCACCACCGGCAACAGCACTGCGCTGCGTCCGTCGGGGCCGTGCTCGATGGTGATCGTGGCCTTCTGGTAGTCGGCCGGCTTGGCGAACAGGATGCTCGGCACGTAGGTCTGCGGGTTGCGGTCGTAGAGCGGGAACAGGCTCGACTGGATCTGCACCATGATGCGGTGGCCGGGCTTGAACTCGTAGTTCACCGTCGGCAGACGGAACTTGTACTGCTGCACCTGGTTGGCCGGGATCGGCGAGGGATCGGAGAAGCTCTGCCGGTAGCGCCCGCGGAAGATGTCCAACGCGACCGGGAACTGGTAGCCGCCCATCTCCGGCTGATCGGGGTCGACGTCGGGGTAGACGTCGATCAACTTGACCACGAAGTCGCCGTCGGTGCCGGTGGTCCTGGCGTGGATGTCGGCGATCGGTGCGCCCTGGATCACGACGCTCTTGGTCAGCACCGGCGTGGTGTAGGACAGCACGTCGGGGCGGTCTGCCACGAAGCGCTGGTCCTCGACCAGCCAGGTGCGCCAGCGGGTGTCCCGCGCCAGGGTCGGGCGGGGCAGGTAGGAAACCGGCTTGGCCGGGTCGGAGACGTAGCTGTCGCTGCCGCCAGTGGGGGCCTGGAAGCCCAGGCCCAGGTCTGCCTGCAGGTAGAGCGGGGTGAGCTGCTGGTCGCTGGCTGCCTTCCAGTCGGCGAAGCCGTCCCAGCGTTGCTGCACCGGGTTGTAGATCAGCGCCTGGGGCAGGGCCTGGGGCAGTGGCGTGCCGCGCAGGTAGTGGTTGAACCAGGGGATCATGACGTTGCGGCGGAACGCGGCGGTAGTGTCGCCCGGCCACTTGAGCGGGCCCATGTTCCAGCCCTCGCGGTTGATCTGGCTGTGCCACCAGGGACCGATCACCAGGTGGTTGTTGGCGCCGTGGCCGGCCTTCTTCAGCGCTTCAAAGGCATGCACGGCACCGTAGATGTCCTCCTGGTCCCACATGCCCTGCAGCCACATGGTGGGCACGTTCGATGGCTTGGCGGCCAGCAACTTGTCCAGCGCCTGCAGCTGCCAGAAGGCGTCGTAGGCCGGGTGCGCGGCAAAGCGGTTCCAGAATGGCAGTTGGGTCATGCCATTGGCCTCGGCGTAGGCGCCGGCCGAACCCGCCTCGAGGAAGTTGGTGTAGTCGTCGTAGTTTGCGCGCGGAATGCTCTCGCCCCGGCCCTGCTTGCTGCTCTGGCCGATGAAGTAGTCGAGGTTGCGCTGGCGCAGCGCGCCGTAGTGGTACCAGTCGTCACCCATCCAGCCGTCGATCATCGGGCTTTCCGGCGCCGCAACCTTCAGTGCAGGATGCGGGCCGAGCAGGGCCATCGCGACCGTCCAGCCGTCGTAGGACGAACCGATCATCCCGACCTTGCCATTCGACTCCTTGAGGTTCTTCACCAGCCAGTCGATGGTGTCCCAGGCATCGGTGGTGTCGTCGGTCTTGGTCGGGTTGAGCGGCCCCATCGGCGGGCGGGTCATGACGTATTTGCCTTCCGAGCCGTACTTGCCGCGGATGTCCTGCCACACCAGGATGTACCCATCGGCCGCCCAATCCCTGCCGCCAGACCATACCGCCTCGGTCATGTGCGGGCTGTTGTTGGGCGCCATGCCGCTGGCGTTGTACGGCGTACGCTCGAGCAGGATCGGCAGGTCGTGGCCGCCCTTCGGGATCACGATCACCGTGTGCAGCTTCACGCCGTCGCGCATCGGAATCATGACGTCGCGCTTGACGTAGTCGAAGTTGCCTTGGGGCTGGACCCAGTTGGCCGGGATGTCCGAGCCGGTCTGGATCATGTCGGGGGTGACTTTGGCGGACGTCTGGCCGGCTGGAGCTGCCGCGAAGGCGACGGCAGACAGGATGCAGGCAAGCGAAACGAAGGCCGTGGTCAAGGCGGCGTTCTTCATGTCTGGGGTTCCCGGTGATGGTGGAAGCCCTGGCAAGCTACCACGTCCGGGTGCTGCAGCCAATGATTCCTATTTACCGGACTGGCTGCAAACATGGCGTAGCCTTGGGTGCCCTGCTCTGGGCAAGAACCGCATGTCGCGACAGACGTCACTTCCCGGCTTCCAGCCCTCAGTGGCCACGGATCGGCTGTTCCTGGCGATCTTCCCCGATCCCGGCATGGCTGCCGCGCTGGCTACGCTTGCCGCCGCGCAGTGTGCCGCCCATGGTCTGCGCGGGAGGCCCGTGCAGCCCGGGCGCCTGCACGTCACGTTGTTTCATCTCGGCGATACCGTCGGCCTGCGCCAGGAAGTGGTGGATGCCGTGTCCGTTGCCGCGTCGCGGGTGGAGATGGCGGCCTTCGAGCTGGCTTTCGATCAGGTGGGCAGTTTCAACGGGCGGCGCGACAAGTTGCCGTTCGTGTTGCGGGCGCACGGCGGCAATGCGCCCCTGCATGCCTTGCATGCGGCTCTGGCGACGGAGCTGCGAGAGGTCGGCCTGGGCCGGTTCGCAGCCGCGCCGTTCGAGCCACACGTCACCCTGGCCTACGACACTCGCACGGTGGTGATGCAGGACGTGGCGCCGCTTGCCTGGCAGGCCCGCGAGTTCGTGCTGGTGCACAGCCTGCTCGGCCAGACCCGGCACGTGCCGCTGGGGCGCTGGCGCCTCGCCTGAGGCGCGCCTGCGGCACACCCCGCATGGTATGTCAGACCGCATTTTCTTATGCTGCTGTATGTATGATCGATCGGTGTACCACTACCTGCCGCAGGGGGATTCCATGGATACGCGCAAATTGGTCGCCGAGGCGCTCGGCACTGCATTATTGGTATTCGTGGGCGCTGGCGTCGCCACACTTTCCTTTGGTTTTGGACTCGCAGGGCAAAGTGCTTCGGCGGGGATCGTCGCCACCGCGCTGGCATTTGGCCTGGTCATGCTGATCCTCGCCTATGGCATAGGCCCGATTTCCGGCGCGCACATCAATCCCGCCGTCACCATGGGCTTCTGGGTGGCCGGCCGGATCGGCATTGGCGAGGCGGTGGGCTACTGGATCGCGCAGTTCGTCGGCGGTATTGCCGGTGCTGCCACCTTGCTGTGGATGTTCTCCGGCGCCAGGGACTACACGACGGCTACGGTTGGCCTGGGCGCCGACGGATTTGGCGCCAGTTCGATGCTTGGCCTGGACGCGCTGGGCGCCTTCATTGCCGAAACGGTGCTGACCTTCCTGTTCGTCATCATCGTGCTGCTGGTGACGCGCAAGGCGGCATGGCCGCAGCTCGGCGGCGTGGCGATCGGCCTGGCATTGGCGACCGTGCACCTGGTGGGCATCCCGTTGACCGGCACCTCGGTGAACCCGGCGCGCAGCCTGGGTCCGGCCCTGTTCGTGGGTGGCGAGGCGCTGAGCCAGCTGTGGTTGTTCATCATCGCCCCACTGGTGGGCGCGGTGCTCGCCGCGCTGGTGAGCCGCTACCTGTTCCCGCGTGACGTGGAGGCTCCCGAGGTCACGGCAAACGAAAGGATTTCCTAGGAGCGTATGGGCTATGGGTTTTGTGCGTAAATCGATGTTGGCCGCCTGCAGCCTGGTGCTGGCCTGTCTTGCCTGCGCGTCGATGGCAGCGCCGCCAGCGCGCAGACCGCCGCCAGTGAAGGCGCTGGTCACCAACTTCTATTACCAGGACCTGCCGGCCGCGAGGCAGTGGTATACGCAGGAACTCGGCTTCCCGGTGATCTATGACGACGGCTGGGTGGTCATCGTCGAGGCCGGCCCCGGCATGCAGATTGCCCTGGTGGATGCAGCAAAGGGCGCGCTCAAGGCGGTCAAGGACAAGGGCGCCATGCTGGCGATCGAGACCAGTCAGCTGGAACAGTGGTACGACTATGTCAGCGCCATCAAGGGCATCGAGTGGTATCCGTACAACGGCGAGGATCCCAAGCATTTCCAGCACGGCATTCGCCATCACGGCGACTATGCCGAATTCCGCGTGCTCGACCCAGGCGGCTATATCGTCGAGTTTTATCGCTGGAAGTCGGGCTCGCAGCACTGATTGCCGGTCCCTCCGGGAGGTCGTCATGAAATGCCGTTTGTTCTGCACCACGGTCGCGGGCCTGTTTGCGTTCAGCCTGCTGGTCTGCGCCCCTTCAGCCACGGCAGTCTCTGTCGGGCCTGCCGATCGCGCCGGCCCACCGGCCACGTCCGTACCCGTCGATCGCACCGATCGCGCCGCGCTGCAGACCATGCAGATCCCCAGCCATGGTGCGTTGCTGAACGCCCTGGTCTACGTCGCTGCCGGTGCCGGCCCGCACCCGGCGGTGGTGCTGCTGCATGGCTTTCCCGGCAACGAGCGCAACCTCGACCTGGCCCAGGACATCCGTCGTGCCGGCTGGGACGTGCTGTATTTCAACTACCGCGGTTCGTGGGGTACGCCGGGCGACTTCTCGTTTGTGCACAGCATCGAGGATACGGCCGCGGCGGTGGCCTACCTGCGCCAGCCTGAGGTCGCCAAGTCGCTGCGCCTCGACCCCGCGCGCATCGTGCTGATTGGCCACAGCATGGGCGGCTTCATGGCCATTGCCGCCAGTGCCGCCGATCCGCGCATCAAGGCCTTCGCCACCATCTCTGCCGCGGACATGGCAGGGCGCGCGCAGGCAGTCGTGCGCAAGGAGGGGGAAGCCGACGGCATCGCCGCCATCACCAAGGGCCTTGCCGGCGAGGGCATGGCGCCCTTGAGCGGCTGCACCCCGGACGGCCTCGCCCACGAGCTGGTCGCGCATGCCACCGACTGGCGCTTCCTGTCCAAGGTTGACGCCCTGAGGGATCGCACCGCCCTGGTCGTCACCTCGGATGACGGTCTCGCACCGGCGAACGATGCGTTTGTCGCTGCCCTGCACCACGCCGGCGATCGCCGGGTCGCCAGCCTGCATTTGCCTACTGATCATTCCTATTCGGATCAGCGCCTCGAATTGTCCAAGGCGGTGCTCGCATGGTTGGCGACCTTGCCGAAGTAGGGCGCACTTCGATCCCGACGAGCGCTGGCCCATAGGCCAATCGGCACGGTAGGGAGTGGCTGCCTGCCGGCTATCCTTCGTGCTACCGATCCGCGGGAGATGGTGGGATGAAGGGCATGCTTGCCGCAATAGCGGCGCTGGCTGGCATGGCGCTCACGGCGGGCGCCTGGGCTGCAGCGGAGACGGCAGCGCAATCCCCCGTCGCGCCCGCAGGTGGCTTGCCCACGGCACAGCGATCGGTGACCCAGGGCAGCGTGACTGTCGAGGGCAAGAAGATCGACTACACCGCCACGGCGGGCACGATCATCCTCAGGGACCAGGACGGCCATCCGACCGGCAGCATGTTCTACGTGGCCTACGTCAAGCGCGGCGTCAAGGATGAAAGCCAGCGGCCAGTGACGTTCTTCCACAACGGTGGCCCGGGCTCCTCGACCATCTGGCTGCACATGGGTGCGTTCGGCCCGCGGCGTATCACGACCACGGACCTGGGCCCGACGCCGGCTGCGCCATACCAGCTGGTCAACAACGACTACAGCCTGCTGGACGTGACCGACGAGGTTTTCATCGATGCCATGAACACCGGCTACAGCCGCATCATCGGCAAGGACCAGGGCGGCGTGGGCACCACCAGGGACTTCTACGGCACGGATCCCGACATGAAGTCGTTCGCCCAGTTCATCAAGCGCTATTCGACCGGGAACCATCGCTGGAACTCGCCCAAGTACCTGTACGGCGAAAGCTACGGCACGCTGCGCAACGAGGTGCTGGTGAACTACCTCGAGCAGGCCGAGAACATGGACGTCAACGGCATCGTCCTGCAGTCCGCCTACATGGGCAGCGCCATTCCCTACGGTTCGGACATCCAGTACGAGGTGGTCCTGCCGTCCATGGCGGCCACGGCCTGGTACCACCACAAGGTACCAAACGCGCCGGCGGACATGCAGGCCTTCCTCGCCGAAGTCGAGCATTTCGCGATGAACCAGTACGCGGTGGCGCTCAATGCCGGCAACACCCTGAGCGCGGCGGATTTCGACGCCATCGCCGAGAAATTGCATGGGTATATCGGCCTGCCGGTGGCCTACATCAAGAAGGCCAGGCTGCGCGTCGGCATCGGCCAGTTCCGCCAGGCGCTGCTGGGTGACCAGAACCAGGTGGTCGGCGAGCTGGACGCGCGCTTCAGCGGTCCCACGATGGACGCGATGACCGAGACCGCGCAGACCGATCCACAGTACTCGTCCATTGATTCGGCCTACGTCACCGGCCTCAACACCTACATGCACCAGACGTTGAAGTACGGCGACGACCAGGTCTACCGGCCGACCTACTACAACGTGGGCAGCGTTTCGGATGGCGGCATTGCGCCGTGGCCGACCGAGGACGAGAACCTGGTCACCGGCGAAAAGATGCGCGACACCAACGGTGCCATCGACCTGGCCCAGGCCATGAAATACGACGCCCGCCTGCAGGTGCTGGTGCACTGTGGCTATTTCGACTTTTCGACGCCGTTCTACGGCATGGTGTATGCCGTCAACCACATGGACATCCCGCCCGACCTGCAGTCGCACATCCACTTCGATTACTACGACTCGGGGCACATGGTCTACGTGCACGTTCCCGACCTGAAGAAACTGCACGACAACACCGCTGCCTTCATCCGCGCCACCGACAGCCGCCATGGGTGAGGCACCGGCTGCCGGTGCCGCATCGTGGTGCGGCAGGCTGATTGATGCCGTTCCTTGACGGGAAGGCTACTTTTCCGCCGGGCTGCCCTTGTCGAACACGACGCGCCACGCGCCTGCCGCTTCCCGGCGCCATACGGAATTGAAGCGGCCGATGACCTTGCCGTCCGGATCGCGCACCAGTCCGGTGCTGAGTGCCAGCGTACCGGATGGCAGGACTTCCACGCGATCAGGTTCCCACGAGAACGGCGCGGTCCTGCCCTGGAAGAATCGTGACCAGGAAGCCATCACCTCAGGCTTGCCGCGCAGTACGCCCGCGCCATCGAAGAAGATGGCTTCCTCGGAAACGTGACCGGCGAATGCCGGCAGGTCTCGCTCGGCCATGGATCTGGCGAACGCGCGTTCGGCGGCGAAGACCTGTTGCCGCGTCGTCTCCGGCGCCGATACGGCGGCCTGCCACGGTACGGCCAGCAACATCGCGAGCGCGAAACGGCTTGCCATGACGGATATCGGGCTGCGGCGACAAAAACGGATGGGGAGCATGGTGCGTACTCTGGCCGGTTTTGCCAGAGCATAATTCACCGCCGCCGCAGCAGCAGCTTGCGCGGATCAGGCGGCCAGCAGGCGCTGGGCAATGGTGCGGGCCTGCTGGCGGATCTCGGGCAGGGCGGTGCATTCCCAGAGAGTGCCACGCAACAGGCTGCCGAGGGTGAACAGGTGCGGCCAGTGGCCGCCGGCATGTTTCAAGTGGCCTTCCGGCGTCGCCAGCAGGCCCAGGCCGAGCTCGTCCGGCATGACGTGGGCATCGTCGCGCAACTGGCTGAGCAGGGGGTGCGACGTGCGCCGCGCATCCGTGGCCAGGCCGGTGGTCTGGATGACCATGTCGGCCTCCAGCTCGTGTACTGCTCCGCCGTGACTGAAGATCACGCGCAACTGGTCGCCTGCGCCCTGGATAACCGAACGCATCCGTCCGCCGTGCAGCTCGATCCGGCCGGATTGCTGCAGCTCATCCAGGGTGGCGGCGACCTGCGGGGGCAGGCGGTGCCGCGCACGTTCCCAGGCGGAACGTGCATGACGCAGGAAGCGTGCCCGCTGGGCGGTCGGCAAGCCTTGCCACAGGCCTGACGTGTGCGGACGCAAGCTGTCCACCACGCTGCGCCAGTCGCCCTCTTCAGCGGCCGCCTCGCGCAGCAGGCGCAGCCATCGGCGCACCTCGGGCTGCGCACGCAGCGAGTCGATGAGGCCATCATGGCCGCCGCGTGGTGCGCTGACCTCGACCGGATGACGCCCGGGCCATCGGCCGTGGACGGAAATCAGGGTGAATCGCGTACCGGGCCAGCGCGCGGCGAGCTCGACCACCGTATCCGCCGCCGTCAACCCGCTGCCGATCAGCAGCACGTGGCGTGGCGGTACCGCGGGTTCGGGGTGGGGCAGCAACTGCCAGGGATCGAGCACGTAACGCCCGCTTTCCAGCGCCGCGGGCTCGACGCCGTCCAGCGTTTGCGGCGGCAGCGCACCGATGGCGAGCACCGCCGCGTCCATACGTCGCGTCTGCCCGCCGTGCATGACCGTGACTCCGCCGGTTTCGGGTATCACCGCTTCCGCATCGGCTGGAATGAGCGTGACGTCGTGGCCGTGCGCCTTGCCGTGGGCCACGGCCTGGTCGATCTCGGCTGCCAGGTAGTCGCCGTAGAGACGTCGCGGCAGGAAATCCTTGCCGCCCACATCCTGGTCCCGCTGTTGGGCAAATTCGAGGAAGCTGCCCGGCCGGCTGGAATACAGCCCCATTGACGCCGCCCGCACATTGAGCAGGTGGCGGGGAGACGCCGTGGCGTAGGCTACGCCGCGTCCGCGTGGTGTGCCGCCGGTATACCAGTCCACCTGCAACGGAGGAGACAGCGGGCGATCCAGCAGCTCGCCCAGCAGTGAAGCGGATGCCGCGCCGCCGCCAATGATGGCGATCCGTCGGAACATGCATGACCTCGGATGACGTGGCGGCGCAGTGGATCACGCCATGGGTTAAGGCGGCGTAAGCCAGGCCGCCATCCGACGTGGCACGGCCGTGACGGCCGCGGCATGCGTGCCGATTGGCACTACCCAAAACGGCGGCCAGTTTTTAGACTCGGCGGGTAATTTCCCGTGGCAGGTGCCGCACCCGGTTCTGTCGTCGCCGCAACATGCGGCGCCTGGCAGCCGGGTCGAACCTGTGCCATGGCCTTTTTGATATCGCTGCCTCACGGCGCCGGCGCTTCCCGCCGGCAGTGTGGACGACGGAATCACGACCTCACTGCCGGTCTGGGGGATAGTTCGCATGCTTGGCATGATCCGCATGGCTTTGCGCCGTCCGTACACGGTGGCGGTCATGGCGTTGCTGATGCTGTTGCTGGGTGCCTTGTCGGCCAGGCGCATGATCGTGGACATCTTCCCGGTCATCGACATCCCGGTGGTGCTGGTGGCCTGGAACTACCCGGGGCTGTCAGCCGAGGACATGGAGCGGCGCGTGGTGGTGCACGCCGAGCGCGGCTACTCGACCTCGGTGAACGGCATCGAGCGCATCGAGTCGCACTCGATCCCCGGCGTGGGCCTGCTCAAGCTGTATTTCTATCCGGGCACCGACATCGGCGCAGCGATCGCGCAGATCAGTGCGATGAACCAGACCCTGCAGCACAACCTGCCGCCCGGCATGTCGCCGCCAATGGTGGTGCAGTTCAACGCCTCGAACGTGCCCGTGGTGCAGATGGACGTGGGCAGCGACAGCCTGAGTGAGCAGCAGATCTACGACTACGCGCTCAACTTCATCCGCATCCAGCTGTTCACCATCCCCGGCCTGTCGACGCCGGCGCCGTTCGGTGGCAAGCAGCGCCAGATCATGGTGGACATCGACCCGGAGCGGCTGGCCGCGCGCGGAGTATCGCCGCAGGACGTGGTCAACGCACTGCTCACCGCGGACATCATCATCCCCGGCGGTACGGCGCGCATCGGCTCGCGCGACTACACCGTGCTGATGAACTCCAGCCCTTCGACGGTGGAGCGCTTTGCCGACATCCCGGTCAAGACCGTGGGCAACCAGCAGGTACTGGTCAAGGACGTGGCCAGGGTGCACGACTCCTACGCCGTGCAGCAGAGCATCGTGCACATTAACGGCAAGCGGGCGACCTACCTGACCATCCTCAAGCATGCCGAGTCCTCCACTCTGGCGGTGGTCGACGCCACGCGCGACATGCTGCCGCAGATCCTGGCCACGGCGCCCAAGGGCCTCACCGTCGGCCTCGACTTCGACCAGTCGGTGTTCGTGCGCGGCGCGGTGCAGAATGTGCTGCACGAAGTGGTCATCGCCGCCGTGCTGGTGGCCCTGATGATCCTGTTGTTCCTGAGCAGCTGGCGCAGCACCCTGGTGGTGGTGGCCTCGATCCCGCTGGCGATCTTCACCGCGCTGATCGGCTTGTACCTCACCGGCAACTCGATCAACCTGATGACGCTCGGCGGCCTGGCGCTGGCCGTCGGCATCCTGGTGGACAACGCCACGGTGGTGATCGAGAACATCCATCGCCACCTGGTGCTCGGCAAGCCGATCACCGTGGCGATCATCGACGGCGCCCGCGAGGTGGTGCAGCCGGTGACCGTGGCCACGCTGGCGATCTGCATCGTGTTCTTCCCGGTGGTGCTGCTTGAAGGCGCGGCGCGCTTCCTGTTCACCCCGCTCGGCCTGACCGTGGTGTTGGCGATGGCCGCCTCCTATGTGCTGTCCTTCACCCTGGTGCCGGTGCTGTGCCGCATGCTGTTGCCAGGCGAGCTGCGGGCGATGGCCGCAGGCCATGGCGAGGGGCGCATCGACCGGGCGTTCGGGCGCATGCGGGAAAGCTACGGCCGCCTGCTGACGCAGCTGGTGGACAACCGCGGCTTCGTGCTGGCGGCCGCCGGCGTGCTGATCGTGCTGTCGCTGGGCCTGACCCGGGTGATCGGCACGGACTTCTTCCCCAGTGCCGACGTCGGCATCATGAAGCTGCATGTGCGCGCTCCGGCGGGCACCCGCATCGAGGACACGGAAAAGCTGGTGCTGCGCATCGAGGACGAAATCCGCAAGCTGATTCCGGCCGGGCAGCTGCACAGCATCGACGACCTGATCGGCGTGCCGCTGTACTACAACCTCGCCTTCGTGCAGACCGACAACATCAGCGGCATGGACGCGGAAATCTCCATCTCGCTGAACCCGAAGCACCGTCCGACCGCCGACTACATGCGCCTGTTGCGCGAGAAGCTGCCGGACGCCTTCCCAGGGAGCTCGTTCTATTTCCAGACCGCGGACATCGTCAGCCAGGTGCTGAACTTTGGCCTGTCGGCGCCGATCGACGTGCAGGTTTCCGGCATGGACCTGAAGAGCAACGCCGCCATCGCCAGGCGTATCCAGGACGAGATCGCGCGCATCCCCGGGGTGATCGACGCGCACATCCCGGAGATGCTCGACTATCCCGCGCTGCGGGTGAACGTCGACCGCCAGCTGGCGGCGCGCCTCGGTCTGTCGCAACGGGACGTCGCCAATTCCGTGCTGACCTCGCTGTCGTCGAGCTCGATGGTCAGCCCAGTGTTCTACCTCGCCCCGAACGGCGTCAACTATACGGTGGCGGTGCAGACCCCGATGGCGAGCATCGATTCGCTGCAGCGGCTGATGGCGATACCGCTGAGCGGTGGCAATGCCGGCGTGCGCCAGCTGCCGGCGTCGGTGGCACCGGCAGCGCTGCCTGGCGCGCCGGTGCAGCGCCTGTCCAACGTCGCCAGCGTGGTGCCGGAAGCCGGCATCCAGTCGATCGACCACTACACCGTGCAGCGCGTGATGGACGTGCAGGCGAACGTGCAGGGTCGCGACCTCGGCGGCGTCGCCAAGGACATCCAGGGCGTGATCGAGCGCGTGCAGAAGGCCGGCTTGCCGGCCGGGACCAAGATCGTGCTGCGCGGCCAGAGCCAGG
This sequence comes from Lysobacterales bacterium, assembly GCA_017305055.1. Lineage (GTDB taxonomy): Bacteria > Pseudomonadota > Gammaproteobacteria > Xanthomonadales > Rhodanobacteraceae > Rhodanobacter. The sequence goes on along the minus strand of JAFKMZ010000026.1, from coordinate 20,464 downwards.
TGATGAACTCGTCGTTCTCCAGCCTGGCGCTCGGCATCGCGTTGGCGGTGATCCTGGTGTATTGCCTGATGGTGGTGCTGTTCCAGTCGTGGCTGGATCCGCTGATCATCATCCTGGCGGTGCCCGGCGCACTGGTCGGCATCCTGTGGATGCTGGCCCTGACCGGCACCACGATCAATGTGGAGTCGCTGATGGGGGCGGTGATGTCGGTGGGCATCGCCGTGTCCAACTCGATCCTGGTCGTCAGTTTCGCCAACGACCTGCGCGCCGAGCGCGGCATGTCCGCGGTCGAGGCGGCAATCGAGGCCGGCAAGGTGCGCCTGCGCCCGGTGCTGATGACCGCGATCGCCATGATCATCGGCATGCTGCCGATGGCCCTGGCCCTGGGCGCGGGCGGCGAGCAGAACGCGCCGCTCGGCCGTGCCGTGATCGGCGGCCTGATCGTCGCCACCCTGACCACGCTGTTGATCGTGCCGGCGGCCTATGCGGCCTTGCGCCGCAAGCCGCCGATGCTGCATATCCTCGATGAGCGCTTCGAACGCGAGGCGCGCGGCGAGACCGTTGGCGGAGAGCTGTCATGAATACCACGTCCCAACATTCGCGCCGTGCGGTACGCGGCGTCAGCATCGTCGTCGTGCTGGTCGCGGCGCTTGCGCTTGGCGCGCTCTGGCTCAGCCACAACCGGCATATCGCCCAGGCAGCCGAGACCCTGCAGGTGCGGGCGGATGCGGGGCCGGCGGTGCAGGTGGCCGTGGTCCGGGCCGGGGTGCCGACGCACGAGATCAGCCTGCTCGGCGAGGCCCAGCCGTACCAGAGCGCGACCCTGTATGCCCAGGTCAGCGGTTATCTGAAGACGGTCAAGGTCGACCGTGGCGACCATGTGCGCCAGGGTCAGGTCCTGGCCGAGATCGCCTCGCCGCAGATCGATTCGCAATATCGCGGCGCCATGGCCACCCTGGCCACGGCCAAGACCACCTTGCGGCGCATCAGCGGCCTGGTGGGCCAGCATTACGTCTCGCAGCAACAGGTTGACGACGCGCGTGCCGCCGTGGATACGGCGCAGGCCGCCGCCGACGACCTGCACAGCCAGATCGTCTACGAGACCATCCGCGCTCCGTTCGACGGCACCGTCACGGCGCGCTTCGCCGATCCCGGTGCGCTGGTGCAGAACGCTTCGAACAGCCAGACCTCGGCCCTGCCGATCGTCACCGTGACCGACACGCATCGCCTGCGCGTACGCGTGTACGTCGACCAGCAGGACGCCGGCCAGGTGAAGCCTGGCGATGCGGCGGCGATCCGCGATCCGGGCAACGGCAGCGTGCTGGCCCAGGCTGAGGTCAGCCGCAGCGCCGGCCAGCTCGACCCGCAGACCCGCACCATGCTGGCCGAGATCGACGTCGATAATGCCAACGACGCCATCGTGCCCGGCAGCGCGGTCAATGCCACATTGCAACTGGCGGCGGTGCCGCATCCCACCGTGCCGGCCGCGGCGCTGGTGCTGCATGGGCAGCAGACCCTGGTCGCCCTGTTGGGCGACGACAACCGGGTGCACCTGACCCCGGTGACCCTGGCCTCGACCGATGGCGTGCAGGCGCAAATCGCCAGCGGGGTACGGCCCGGGCAGCGGCTGGTGCTGAACGCGGCCACGCTGGCCGATGGCAGCCTGGTGCGTCCGGAGCAGGCTGGCACGACGCCCTGACGCGGGCGCTGGTGCCACCGCGGCACGCGGCGGCTGGCGCCATACGGGGCAGCCTGGCGGCCGTGCGCTGACCATGTCGCAGGCCGGCCGCATTGGTCCGATACCGTACGCAATGGACGTTTAAACGTATTTCCGTCCGTGCCCTTGAAAACCAACCAGCCTGCGGTACACTGGCGCGGTGATGGATTCCTCGCACCTCGAATCGCTGTGCCCCCGGGCCAGCCGCAGCACCGGCTGCCGGGCCGGGTGTACGTGCGGCTGCGCGGCACAGCTGCTGCCGTAGCGGCCATATAGAGGTCTTGCCGTTGTGCGCGTCCTGCGCATTCCGCCGCGCTTCGCGGCGTGGCTCGATGAGGAATATCCATGAGTGTTGATACCGATGCGCCATCGTTGGCGCGCAAGCCTTTGCCGTGGTGGCTCACTTCGTTCAGTGTGCAGGTCAGTGCTGGCCTGGTGTTCGGCGCGGGTGCCGGCCTGCTGGCTGGCGCGCTCGGGCCCGGCCTGGACGGGCGCGCCAACTGGCTGACGCGGGCGCTGGACACCACCGGCCACGCCTATGTGCAGCTGTTGACCGCGGCCGTCGTGCCGCTGATCAGCACCGCGATCATCTCCAGCATCGCCAACCTGCGCCGGGTATCGAATGCGGCCCGCCTCGCGGCGCAGACCCTGCTCTGGTTTGCCATCACCGCGTTCATCGCGGTATCCATTGGCCTGTTGCTCGGCATCGTGCTGGCGCCGGGCAACCATGTGGTGCACGGCACGCTGCAGGCGGCCGAGCCGTCCGTGGTCGGCTCCTGGACCGATTTCCTGGTCGGCCTGATCCCGGCCAATTATCTCGGCATCACCTTGTCCAGCCGTGCCAGCGCCGCCGGCACGGTGGGCCATGCGCTGCATTTCAATGTGCTGCAGGTCATCGTGGTGGCGACCGCACTCGGCATTGCCGCGCTCAAGGTGGGCGACAAGGCCAGGCCGTTCATCGCCTTGAACGAATCCCTGCTCGGCATCGTGCAGAAGGTCCTGTGGTGGATCATCCGCCTGGCGCCAATCGGTACCCTGGCATTGATCGGCAAGGCCGTCGCCACCTACGGCACACCGACGCTGGCCTCGCTGGTGTGGTTCATCGCCGCCGTGTACCTGGGGCTGGCGCTGGTGCTGTTCGTCGTCTACCCGGTCCTGGTTCGCGGCCATGGCCTGTCCATCCGCAAGTACTACTCCGGTGTGTGGCCCGCGGTGCAGCTGGGCTTCGTCAGCCGCTCCTCGATCGGCACCCTACCGCTCACCCAGCAGGTGACTGAACGCAACCTGGGTGTGCCGCGTGCCTACGCGGCGTTTGCCGTGCCCCTGGGCGCCACCACCAAGATGGACGGCTGTGCGGCAATCTACCCGGCCCTGGCGGCACTGTTCGTCGCGCAGTTCTACGGCATCGGGCTGTCGGCGCTGCAGTACGCGTTGATCGTGCTGGTCTCGGTGGTGGGTTCGGCGGCCACGGCCGGCATGACCGGGGCGGTGGTCATGCTGACGCTGACCCTGTCCACCCTGGGCCTGCCCCTGCAGGGCGTCGGCCTGCTGCTGGCCATCGACCCGATCCTCGACATGGCCCGCACCGCGGTCAACGTGGCCGGCCAGGCCCTGGTGCCGACCATCGTCTCGCGGCGCGAGGGCATCCTGGACGTCGCCGTCTACAACGCCGACCGTCACGGCTTGCCATTCAGCACCGATGCCGATACCGCGCCGGTGCCAGTCACGCCAGCCGCGACGCCCGTACTCAAGGTGGTTTGATCCGGCAGAGTGGGTTGGCGACGGGGAGACAGCTGCGCCAACCCGCGGCAGGTCGGCCGTGTGCGGCAGAAGCACCAGGACAGCCACGGCGACCCATGGGCGGCGCAATACACGTGCGATACGCGCGATACGCAGGGCCGCCGACGATCGATTATGCTCGATGCGTTCTACTGCCGGAGCGCCGGCAGGTACCGCTACCGGTTTGCCAGGGGAATTGCCATGTTGACTCGCGTCGTCGTGCTGCTTGCCGCTCTCGTTGCCTTGCCGGCGTTCGCCGCCACCCCGACTGGCCCGTCGCGCACCTTGACCGGTGCCGATTTGTTCCAGCTGGAAGTCGCGGCCGATCCGCAGATTGCGCCAGACGGCAAGACCATCGTCTATGTGCGTCGCGCCAACGACATCATGACCGACCGCACCCGTTCTTCGCTGTGGTCGATTGATCTTGCCAGCGGCGAGCAGACGCCCCTGGTCACCGGTTCGGGCAGCTACAGCCAGCCCCGCTGGTCGCCTGACGGTACCCGCTTGGCCTACATGGCCAGCTCGCCGGGCAAAGGCGGTGCCCAGCTGTTCGTGCGCTGGATGAAAACCAATGCGACCACGCGCGTGACCGGCATGCCGGAAGCACCACGCGGCATGGCATGGTCCCCCGACGGCAAGCGCATCGCCTACACCATGCTGGTGCCTGCGAAGCCGGCGAAGCTGGGGGAGGCGCCGACCAAGCCGGCTGGCGCCGAATGGGCGAAGCCGCTGGACGTCATCGATGCGGTCGTCTATCGCACCGACGAGGGAGGCTATCTCAAGCCCGGCCATGCACAGGTGTTCTGGGTGGCCGCCGATGGCGGTGCACCGATACAGCTGACGGATGGCGCACACAATATTCGAGGCAGCCTGTCGTGGCTGGCCGACGGCAGCGCAGTCGTGTTCAGCGCCAATCTCGGCGCGGATTGGCAGCGCGACATCAGCAACACGGAGGTGCATGCCGTTGCGCTCGCCACGCGCCAGGTGCGCACGTTGACGCAGCGCAAGGGGCCGGACGATGCGCCGAGCGTTTCGCCGGACGGCAAATGGATTGCCTACGTCGGATTCGACGACAAGTACCTCGGTTACCAGAACCGGAGCCTGTCGGTCATGCGCGTGGATGGCAGTGACAACCGGGTCCTTACCGCGAGCCTGGATCGCAGCGTCGGCAATCCACGCTGGGCTGCCGATAGCCGGTCCATCTACGTGAGCTATGGCGAACGCGGTGGTACCAGTGTGGCCCGCGTCCAGCTCGACGGCTCGATGCGCACGCTGGTCACCGACCTGACCGGCAGCGGCCTCGACCGCCCCTATTCCGGCGGCGAATTCAGCGTGTCGCGTGATGGCAGCGTAGCCTTCACCCGCGGCACGACGCTGCAGCCGTCCAATGTGTGGTCCACGCGTGGCGACAAGCCGCGGCAGTGGACGCAACTCAACGCCGCGCTGTTGGGCAGCAAGACCCTGGGCTCGGTACAGCCGCTTGCCGTCACCGGCTTTGACCAGCTGCCGATCGACGCCTGGATGGTGACTCCACCCGATTTCGACCCCACGCACAAATACCCGCTGATCCTGGAAATCCACGGCGGACCGTTCTCGGCCTACGGCCCGACGTTCTCCACCGACGACCAGCTGTATGCCGCCGCCGGTTACGTCGTGGTGTATGCCAACCCGCGCGGGTCGACCGGCTATGGCGAGGAGTTCGCCAACAAGATCGACAAGGCCTATCCAGGTCACGATTACGACGACCTCATGGCGGTGGTGGACGCGGCGATCGCGAAGGGATCCGTCGATGCGCAAAATCTGTTCGTGACCGGCGGCTCGGGCGGTGGCGTACTCACTGCCTGGATCGTCGGCAAGACCGACCGCTTCCGTGCCGCCGCGGCACAGAAGCCGGTGATCAACTGGGCCAGTTTCGTGCTGACCTCGGACATGACCCCGATGTTTGCCCGCTACTGGTTCGGCAACTTTCCGTGGGAGGATCCGTCCGGCTACTGGGCACGCTCGCCGCTGTCCCTGGTCGGCAACGTCAAGACTCCGACCCTGGTCGTGGTCGGTGCCGATGACCACCGTACCCCGGTCAGCGAGTCGGAACAGTATTACGAAGCCCTGCAGCTGCGCGGCATTCCGACGGCCTTGGTCAAGGTGCCCGGTGCCAACCACGGCGGCTTGGCCGCACGGCCCTCGCAATCCGCGGCGAAAGCTGCGGCGATCCTCGCGTGGTTTGGGCGTTATCGCAGCGATGCCGCGGCGGAGCCGCAACCCTAGAACTGCGGGAGGCATGATCCACTGCTGGGCTGATTTGGCGCAGCACGGGTTGAGCGGCGGCGGTATATAAGATCAAGAGACTTGGCGGAGCCGGCCGTGGATACCAGACACGCAAATGACGAGCGCTTCAATGCCATCGCGGCGGAGTGGGATGACGACCCGTATCGCGTGCTGATGGCGCAGAAGGTGGCCCGCGCCATGCGCGCGGCGCTGTCACCCAGCGGGCAGGAGCGGGCCTTGGAGTTCGGCGCGGGGACCGGGCTGATCACGCTGCTGATGGTGCCCAGGCTTCGCCGTCTGACTGCGATGGACAGTTCAACCGGCATGCTGGCGGTGTTGCGCCAGAAATGCGCACGCAAGGGCCTGGCGCAGGTCGAGATCGTCGAAGGCAGCGTCCCCGAGCAGTTGCCGGACGCCACCTTTGACCTGATCTACAGCTCGATGACCTTGCACCACATCGACGATGTCCCGGGCCTGCTGCGTCTCCTGGCCGCCCATCTCGAAGTGGGCGGACGGGTGGCGCTGGCCGATCTCGATATCGAGGATGGCGGCTTCCACGGCGGGGTGCCGGGGATCGCACACCACGGCTTCGACCGCGAGGTCTTCGCTGGCTGGTTGCGCGCGGCAGGTTTCGACGAGATCCAGTTCTCCACGGCATTTACCCTGCGCAAGGCACGCGACGACGGCGGCAATGCCGACTATCCGATCTTCCTGGCCGTGGCGCGTAAGCTCTGAGACAAGACCTGGACGGCACTGGCGCCGTTGCCGGTGGTGGGGTCTGCTACCCCGGCACCGGGCCGCTGCGGCTTGCCCCGGACCCGGCGCTCCCGTGGCCGGGGGATCAGTGCGCGGCGCCGCCCTTGGCCGGCTCGATCTTGCCGCAGGCAATGGGCAGGGTCACCTGGGCGGGGATCGGACCGAGCGATGCCACCGTGGAGGGCAGGGCGGTGTCAGCGGGTACGCCGTGGATGAAGACCACGCGCTTGGCCAGGTCCAGCTTCTGCCCCGGGAAGGCCTTGGCCATCGCCGCGTCCAGCGCCTTCAGCGACACCGTGGTGTGGTAGGTGTAATTACCCTTGGCGTCGGCCTTGGGGTAGTTGCCGTGGGCGACGTCCATGGCGGCAGGCTGGCCGTCGAGCGGCACCATGGTGGTGCCTGCGGCCTTTTCGGTTTCGATCAGGTCGACGATGCCGTCACCGTTGGCATCGGCGTCGGTCCCTGGGCAGCTCGCCGCCATGCCGGTGGTGAAGCCGTGGAAATGCTGCCAGTGTTCGATGTCGGGCGGTGCGCCGTGCACCTTGACCTCGATGCTGACCCGGTCGCCATCGACGCGGAAGTGGGCGGTGCCGGCCGTGCTGGTCTTGGTGACGCCGGTGTTCATTGACTGCAGCTGGGCGATGAACGACGCGTGTCCGGGAGCCGCTGCCAGGCCTGCGCCTGGCACGGCGAGGGCGAGGGTGAGTGCGCCAGCGATGAGCGCGGGTAGATACGCCTGTTGGATCTTCATGGGGATTTCCTTGCGGGTGACCAGAGCCCATTGTGTGCCGATCCAGCGAGCCTGGCGTGATCGACATCAGGATCCTGTGCATGGTGGCAGACCGATGGCCGGCGCTTGCCACGACGGTAGGGGATACGGCGCACAGGCCGGTGCCGCACGTGGTGCAAGAGGGCCGCGTGCGCCGGAGAGGCAGGAATGCCTCCTTGTCTGCTTGTGATTGTGCGACCATCGCCGCGTTTGTTGCCGGACTGGCCGCGCCGTAAAGGAACGCACGCTTGATGGTTGGCTGGCTGTTGTTGGCGGTCCCACTGCTGTATGTCGCGCTGTTGTTCACCGTGGCATACGCCGGCGACCGGCGCGCGCTGTATCCCATGCGGCCGAAGCTGCGGCCGGTGGTCTACAGCCTGGCCCTCGCGGTGTACTGCTCGTCGTGGACCTTCTATGGCGCCGTGGGCACGGCGGCGCGCAGTGGCCTGGCCTACCTGCCGATTTACCTGGGCCCGGCGTTGTTGTTCGTATTCGGCTTTGGCCTGCTGGGCCGGATGGTGCGCATCACCAGGCAACGCCACATCACCTCGATTGCGGATTTCATCGGCTCGCGGTTCGGCAAGTCGCATGGCTTGGCGGCGCTGGTGACGATTATTGCCGTCATCGCGGTAGTGCCGTACATCGCCCTGCAGTTCGAGGCCGTGGCGATGTCGTTCCGGGTGCTCCGCGGCAGCACCCAGCACATCGTCACGGTGGGTGGGGTCGACAGCGCATTGTGGTGCGCGCTGCTGCTGGCGGTGTTTGCGATCCTGTTCGGTGCACGCACCACCGACGCCACCGAGCACCATCACGGCATGATGCTGGCGATTGCGCTGGAATCGTTGGTCAAGCTGATGGCTTTCGTGGCGCTGGCGGTCTACGCGCTGTGGCGTGGTCCCGGCCTGCCGCAGGGCGTGCAGTTGCCGGCCATGGACTGGAGCCAAGGCCTGCCGGAGGGATTCATCGCGCAGACCCTGCTGGCAATGTGCGCGATGTTTTGCCTGCCCCGGCAGTTCCAGGTCGGCATGGTCGAGTGCGACGACGCCGGCGACCTCAAGTACGCGCGCTGGTTGTTCCCCATCTACATGCTGATCGTCAGCGTGGCGGTACTGCCGATTGTGGCGGCCGGGGCGGCATTGCCGCAGGTGAGCGACGGGATCGCCGATGCCTGGGTGCTCACCCTGCCGTTGGCCCACGGGGATCGCGGCGTGGCCATGCTGGCCTTTGTCGGCGGCTTTTCGGCGGCGACCGGCATGGTCATCGTTTCCTCGGTGGCATTGTCCACCATGATCAGCAACGACCTGGTGATGCCGGCTTTGCTGCGCATCCGCCGGCTGCGGCTGGAGCAGCGCAGCGACCTGTCGCGGCTGGTGCTGCGCGTGCGCCAGGTCGCGATCGTGCTCCTGGCGGCCATGGCCTACGGTTATTACCGGACCGGCGCGGGCCACGAGTTCCTGGCCACCACCGGCCTGCTGGCATTTGCGGCCGTGGCGCAATTCGCGCCGGCCTTGATTGCCGCCTTGTACTGGCGTGGCGCCAGTCGCCTCGGCGTCGCCGCCGGCCTGGCCGGCGGCTTCGCGGTGTGGCTGTACACCTTGCTGCTGCCCACCCTTCTGCGCGGCGCGCACTGGGTGCAGGAGGGCCCGTTTGGCTGGGAGTGGTTGCGCCCGCAGAGCCTGTTTGGGCTGACCGGCTGGCAGCCGGAAGTGCACAGTGCGTTCTGGTCGTTGCTGGTCAACGTCAGCGCCCTGGTGTTCATCTCGCTGCGCCTGCGGCCGAGCCTGGCCGAGCGTCTGCGCGCCACCGTGTTCATCGATGCCGATCCGGCCAGCCGCTCGGGCGCGGGCGACTGGCGCGGCCGCGTGGCCGTGGCCGACCTGCGGACGCTGGCCGAGCGCATCGTCGGTGAGCACGTAGCCTCGCGCTCCTTGCATGAGTATGGCCAGCGCCGCGGGCGGCCGCTGCTCGATTCGGAATCGGCGGATCGGGCCTTGATCCAGTACACCGAGCGCCTGCTGGCGTCCGCGGTTGGCGCCGCCAACGCGCGGCGCATCCTGATCAGCGCCCTGTCGGGCAGCGGCCTGGACCTGGTCGAGGCCATGGACTTGATGGACGAGGCCTCGCAGGAGCTGCGCTTCAACCGCGAACTGCTGTCCACCACGCTGGAGAACGTGTCGCAAGGCATCAGCGTGGTCGACGCGCAGATGCGCCTGGTGGCCTGGAACCGGCGCTACCTGGAGCTGTTCGATTATCCCGAGGGCATGGTGCACATCGGCGTGCCGGTCGCCGAGCTGATCCGCTGGAATGCCGAGCTGGGCGAATGCGGGCCCGGCGAGGTGGACGGCCATGTGGCCAGGCGCATCGAACACATGCGTGCAGGGACCGCGCACCTGTTCCGCCGTGTGCGGGCCGATGGCACGGTGATCGAGATGCTGGGGCGGGCGTTGCCCGGGGGCGGCTACGTCACCACGTATTCCGACGTCACTGCCTACAAACGTGCGGAACAGGCCTTGATCGAGGCCAACGAAACGCTCGAACAGCGTGTCGAGCAGCGTACCGCCGAGCTTTCGGATGCCTTGATCGCCACCGCCCATGCGCAACGCATGGCCGAGGCCGCCAACCTGTCCAAGACGCGATTCCTGGCGGCAGCCAGCCACGACCTGCTGCAGCCGTTGCACGCGGCGCGCCTGTTCACCTCGGCCCTGCGTCAGCAGCCCGGTCTGGGCCATGACGCCAGTGAGCTGGCCGAGCGCATCGACACCTCCTTCCATGCCGCCGAAGGCTTGCTGAACGCGCTGCTGGACATCTCGCGCCTGGATGCGGGCAGCTACCAGCCAGAGGTGGGCACGTTTGCCTTGGCCGATCTGTTCGAATCGTTGCAGGCGCAATTTGCGGTGATCGCCGCAAGCCGCGGTCTGCGCTTGCGCGTGGCCTCCACCCGCATGGCAGTGCGCAGCGATCCCCAGTTGCTGCGTCGAATACTGCAGAACCTGATCTCCAACGCCTTGCGCTATACCAGCCGGGGCGGTGTGCTGGTCGGCGCCCGACGCGATGGCGACCAGGTGCGCATTGAGGTGTGGGACACCGGGCCGGGCATTCCGCAGGCTCAGCGCTTGCGCATTTTTGCCGAGTTCCAGCGCCTGGATCGACCGTCACCGTGGGGAGAAAAAGGTCTGGGCCTGGGGCTCTCGATCTGTGATCGGCTGGCCGGCATGCTCGACCATCGGCTGGCACTGCATTCCGTCGAAGGCGCCGGCAGCTGCTTCACCATCCAGGTGCCGCGTGCCACCGCCGCGCCGGCCAATTGGCATCAGGTGCGGCGTGGCGTGGTCGGCGGGCAGTTGCCCCTGAAGGTGTTGTGCCTGGACAACGATGAGGCCGTTCTTGATGGCATGCGTGCCCTGCTCAGTCGCTGGGGGATCGATTGCCGGGTGGCGCTGAACATCACCCAGGCGCGGCTCGAGCTGGAACGTGGCCCGGTGGACGTGATCCTCGCCGACTACCACTTGTCCGAGGCGATAGACGGCTTGCAGGCCATTGAATTGCTGCGTACCTTGGTAGGTTCCTTGCCGCCCGTGGTGGTCATCACGGCGGACGGCAGCAGCGCCCTGAAACAACGTGCCCGCGAGCTGGGTTATCCGCTGTTGCACAAGCCTTTGCGTCCGGCAGCGTTGCGCTCCCTGCTTACCGCCCTGGTGCGGCGGTAGCGGCCGGATCCGGGCTACTGGGGTTCCTCTGGCAGGTTCGGCATTTCCTGGTCGATCGCCAGCTGGTTGGCGACCAGGGCCACTTGCGTGCGGTTGCTGACACCAAGCTTGTGCATGATGGCGGTCATGTGCGCCTTGACGGTCGATTCGGACACGCCAAGTTCCCAGGCCATCTGCTTGTTGAGCTTGCCGTCGTTGAGCATGGTCAGCACGCGGAATTGCTGTGGGGTGAGGGTGGCGACCCGTGAGGCGGCGTCGGCCTCGGCGGCATCGAGCTCGACGTCGCTGCCCAGCAGGGTGTGCGGCAACCAGACATCGCCGTCCAGCACGCAACGCACCGCCTCGACGATGTCGGCCGCCGGCGTGGACTTGGGGATGTAGGCCGCGGCGCCATGGGCGAGTGCCCGCCGCGCCACGGCGGCCTCGTTGTGCCCGGAGACGACGATGGTCGGCAGCTCCGGGTACTGGCCGCGGATGTGGGCAAGCGCGGAATAACCACGCGCGCCGGGCATGTGCAGGTCGAGCAGCAGCAGCTCGGTATCCGGGAAGGCCTCGATCAGGCCGAGCAGGCCGTGCACGCTGTCGGCGCAATGCACGCGCGCGTCCGGCAGCGCGGCCAGCACCGCCCGCTCCAACGCATCGCGGAACAGCGGGTGGTCATCGGCGATGAGGATGTCGGACATGGGGAAGGGCGAGACGGGGGGTGAGGGAAAGCGGGAGGGAAGGGTGGTGCCGATTCTCTCTCCCCACCCCCACTCTCCGCGTTTCGCTACTTGATGAGGCGTTCCTCGACCAGCTTGCCGACCACTGCCGGATCGGCCAGCGTGGTGATGTCGCCGAGCGCCCCGGGTTGGTTCTCGCCGATCTTGCGCAGGATGCGGCGCATGATCTTGCCCGAACGGGTCTTGGGCAGGTCGGACGCCCACTGGATATAGTCCGGTGCGGCAATCGGGCCGATCTCCTTGCGCACCCAGGCGACCAGCTCCTTGCGCAGCGCCTCGTTGCCGGTTTCCCCGGCCACGAGGGCGACGAAGGCGTAGATGCCCTGGCCCTTGATCTCGTGCGGGCAGCCGACCACGGCTGCCTCGGCCAGCTTGGGGTGTGCCACCAACGCACTCTCCACCTCGGCCGTGCCCAGGCGGTGCCCGGCGACATTGATCACATCGTCGACGCGACCGGTGATCCAGTAATAGCCGTCCTCGTCGCGGCGCGCGCCGTCGCTGCTGTAGTAGTAGCCGGGGTAGGCGGTGAAATAGGTCTCGACGAAACGCTGGTGGTCACCGTAGATGGTGCGCACCTGGCCCGGCCAGGAGTCGGCGATCAGCAGCTTGCCTTCGGCCACACCGTCCTGAACGACGCCATCGGCGTCGACCAGGCAGGGCTCGATGCCGAAGAACGGCAGCGTGGCCGAGCCCGGCTTGGTGGCGATGGCACCGGGCAGGGCGGAGATCATGATGCCGCCGGTCTCGGTCTGCCACCAGGTGTCGACGATCGGGCAGCGGCTTTCGCCCACCACCCGGTAGTACCACTCCCAGGCTTCCGGGTTGATCGGTTCGCCGACCGAACCGAGCACGCGCAACGAGGCGCGCGAGGTGGCCTTGACCGGCTCCTCGCCTTCGCGCATCAGGGCACGGATCGCGGTCGGCGCGGTATACAGGATGGTCGCCCCGTACTTGTCCACCACCTGCCAGAAGCGCCGGTGGTCGGGCCAGCTCGGCACGCCCTCGAACATGACCGTGGTCGCGCCGTTGGCCAGTGGCCCGTACACCACGTAGCTGTGCCCGGTGACCCAGCCCACGTCGGCGGTGCACCAGTAGATGTCGTCCTCGTGCAGGTCGAACACCAGCTCGTGGGTATAGGTGACGTAGACCAGGTAGCCACCGGTGGAGTGCAGCGCACCCTTGGGTTTGCCGGTGGAGCCGGAGGTGTAGAGCACGAACAGCGGGTGCTCGGCCTCGACCGGGGTCGGCGGGCATTCTGCCGATTGGCCGTCCATCAGTACGTGGTACCAGCGGTCGCGTGGGGACTGCATGTGGATGGCACCGCCGGTGTGGCGCACGACGATCACCGTTTCCACGCTGTTCGTACCCGGGCGCTGCAGCGCCTCGTCGACGTTGGCCTTCAGCGCGATGTGCTTGCCGGCGCGCCGGCCCTCGTCGGCGGTGATCACCAGCTTGGCCTGCGAGTCGGCGATGCGCCCGGCCACGGAGTCGGGCGAGAAGCCGCCAAACACCACCGAGTGGATTGCGCCGATGCGCGCGCAGGCCAGCATGGCTACCGCCGCCTCGGGAATCATCGGCAGGTAGATGACCACCCGGTCGCCCTTGGCGATACCCAGGTGCTTGAGCGTGTTGGCGAACTTGCACACCTCGGTGTGCAGCTCGCGGTAGGTGATGCGGCGGGAGACGGCCGGATCGTCGCCCTCGAAGAGGATTGCCACCTTGTCGCCACGCTGTTCCAGGTGCCTGTCCAGGCAATTGGCCGAGACGTTGAGCATGCCGTCCTCGAACCAGCGGATGTGCACGTCCTTGGGATCGAAGGAGACATCCTTGATCCTGGTCGGCGGCTTGATCCAGTCCAGCCGCTTGGCGACGTCGCCCCAGAACTTTGCCGGATCGCGGATCGATTCGGCGTACAGGCGCTTGTAGTCCTCCTCGCGCAGCAATGCCTTGGCGGCAAACTTCGGATCAACTGGATAAACCTTCGACATGGCGGTCTCCTCCTGGCCTGGCGTGGGACGGCAACACCGTGCGCTGGGGTATGCCTGATTCCCTGATCGTGGATTCGAGTGTAGCCCGATCGTGAGCCTTGGCGGAGCCGTTGCCCATTCGACTTTGGTTGGGCTTCGACCAAGGTCGAATAGGCAACCCGTGCCACCGGCTGATACGGTCAACTGATCATCGCACTCGGAATGCCTGTGCACGCCCCGGCTGCCTGTTGACCATCAGGCCGGATGGCAAACAGGCCATGGTGCGTGAGGTCGCAGCGCAACAGATGCCGGCGAGTGGCTGCCTTGTCGGCGACCGGCGTGTCGACGGCAATGGACCATCACTTCGGCAAGCAGGGTCATCGTGCTGCGCCGTCGAAACCAGCTCAATCCCGGAGACCATTTTCGTGAACACATTTTTCAACGCGCCCCGCCTGACCCGCCTCGCCTGCGCCCTCTCAGTGGCACTGGTCGCGCCGATGGTGAGTGCGCAGGACGCCACGCCGCCACCGGCCGGGAACCAGCAGGCCCAGAATCTGGGCGCGGTGATCGTCACCGGTACGCGCTCCAGTGATCGCACAGCGAGTGAGTCGCTGGCGCCGATCGACATCGTCTCCGACCAGGTCCTGCTGCAGACCGGCACTACCGAGCTGACCACGGCGCTGGCGCGGGTCATCCCGTCGCTGAATTTCCCGCGGCCGACGGTGACCGGCCCGACCGACATGCAGCGTCCCATCATGATGCGCGGCCTGTCTCCCGACCAGGTGCTGATCCTGGTGAACGGCAAGCGCTGGCATCCGAGCGCGACCGTGCAGACGCTCGGCACGCTCGGCAAGGGCTCGCAGTCGGCCGACCTCAACACCATTCCGATGTCCGCCATCGACCACATCGAGGTGCTGCGCGACGGCGCGTCCGCCCAGTACGGCTCGGACGCGATCGCCGGCGTGATCAACATCATCCTGAAAAAGGGCGGCAAGGGCGGTTCCGCCGAGCTGACCGCCGGCCAGTATTCGGCCGGTGACGGTCGCCAGTGGCAGGGTTCGGCCAATGCCGGCTTCTCCCTGGGCGACAAGGGCTGGGTGAACCTCTCGGTGCAGAAGAGCAACCAGAACTACACGAACCGTTCGGCGCCGGACAATCGTCCGGGCTATACGCAGATCGGGCCCGTGGACCGCCTGGGCGATCCCTCGGTGAAGGACCAGAACCTGTTCCTCAATGCGCAGTACGACCTGACCGACAACGTGCAGCTCTATGCGTTCGGCCACATTGAGCAGCGCAAGGGCCAGTATGCCGCGTTCTACCGCTGGGGCAGCACCAGCCCGAAGCCGCTCAGCCCGCTCATTGCCGACATCTACCCCAATGGCTTCCTGCCGATCGGCGGACTCAACTCGATCGACCGCTCGCTCGTCGCTGGCCTGCGTGGCACGGTCAACGGCTGGCATTGGGACGTCAGCGCCAACGCCGGCGGGAACCTCTTCTACGCGACGACGCTGAACACGATCAACCTGGCCTACCTGAACGACTTCGGCATCCCGCAGACACGCTTCGTGGACGGCGCGACGAAGTCGGGCCAGCAGGCGTTCGACATCGATATTGCCAAGGACGTCACCGTGGGCTGGCTGCCGAATGCGGTCACCGTCGCGTTTGGCGCCGAGTTCCTGCGCGAGTCGTACAACACGATGGCCGGCGAACCGGCGTCCTATTACGTCGGCACGTCCGGCGTCGCGGGTGGCGTGCAGGGGCAGTCCGGGCGTGATCCTACGCTGGCGGGTTCCTGGGCGCGGCATGACATCGCCGAATACCTGAGTCTGGAAACCAACCTCACCGACCGCTTCGCGGTCTCGCTGTCGGGCCGGCACGAGAACTACACGGACTTCGGTTCCACCACCTCCGGCGCGCTTTCGGGCCGCTTCGATTTCACCGACACGTTTGCGCTGCGCGGCAGCGCGTCGACCGGCTTCCGCGCGCCATCCGTCGGCCAGCAGCATTATTCGACGACGACCTCGACGTTCCGCGGCATCGGCAATTCGCTCGGACTGCCCGAAGGCATCTACAACAACTCACTGGTGCCGGTGGACAACCCGGTTGCGCGGCTGCTCGGCGCCGAACCGCTCAAGGCCGAGACCTCGCGCAACTACTCGGTCGGCATGGTGTGGAGTCCGACCAGCAACGTCAACCTCACGGTCGATGCGTACCAGATCAAGGTGGACAACCGCATCGCGCTGTCGGGCTCGCTCGGCACGACGACACCGACCGTGCGCGATTACCTTGCCGCGAACGGCATCAGCAACATCAACTATTCGAGCATCAACTACTTCACCAACGCGATCGACACCGAGACCCGCGGCATCGACGTCATCAACACCTACTTCAACGACCTTGGCCGCTACGGCACGCTCGCCACGACGATCACCGCCAACTACAACCGCACGCACGTCACCCGCGTGCTGCCCAATCCGCCGATCCTCGATGCGCTGGGCGTCAACTTCCAGCGCGTCGGCCGCTCGGAGATCAAGGGCACGTACTCGGGCGTGACGCCGCGCACCAAGTTCATCGTCAACGAGAGCTACAAGATCGGCAACTGGGGCGTGAACGCCACGGCGACGCGCTACGGGCAGTTCACCAGCTACAACGCGACGATCCCGGCGCTCGACCAGACCTATCCTTCGAAGTGGATCTTCGACCTGTCGGGCAACTACACGCTGGACCGCTGGCTGTTCACGCTGGGTGTCGACAACATGTTCAACACCCATCCTGGCAAGACCCAGCCGCAAAGCAACCAGAATGGCGCGTTCCCGTACACGTCGCTCTCGCCGTTCGGCTTCAACGGCGCGTTTGCGTACGGCAAGGTGCGTTACAGCTGGTAAGTTGGCGGATGATGCGACAACTGGACTTGGCAAGCGGATGACGAGATGAAGACTTCGTACATGGTGTGCGCGATGACGGCAGCCCTCGCGCTGGGCGGCATGCAGGCGACCTGGGCCGAGACCACGGCGCAGATCCTGCCGCAGACGATGGACATGCTGAAGTATGCGATCAGCGTGCCGACCTACCACGGCAACGGCCAGGTGCCGAAGCTGGCCGAATACTTCGCCGGGAAACTCAGGGCCGGGGGCTTTCCCGCCGCGGACGTCCAGGTGATTCCGGTCGGGGAGACGGCCGCCCTGATTGCCCGTATCCACGGCACCGGCAACGGCAAGCCGGTGGTGGCCACCGGGCACATGGACGTGGTGCCGGCCAACCCCAAGGACTGGCAGCGCGACCCGTTCAAGATGGTCGAGGAGGATGGCTACATCTTTGGCCGCGGCGTGGCGGACATGAAGACCGGTACGGTGGCGCTGGTGCAGACCTTCATTCGCCTCAAGCAGGAAGGCTACAAGCCCAAGCGCGACCTGATCCTCGCGCTGTCCGGTGACGAGGAGCGCGGGGAGATTTCCACCCGCGAGCTGGCCAAGCGCTTTCCCAACGCCGAGTTCGTGCTGATTGCCGAGGGCGGCGGCGGCACGCTCGATCCCACCACGGGCAAGCCGACCCTGTTCGAGGTGCAGGCCGGGGAGAAGACCTATGCGGACTTCCAGGTCACGTACACCTCGCCGGGCGGCCATTCCAGCGAACCGAGCCCGGACAACGCGATCTACCACCTGGCGAAGGCGATCGACCGCATTGCCGCGTACAAGTTTCCGCCGATGAGCAACGAGATCACGCGCGCCTCGCTTGCCGCCTTGGGGCAGCGTACGCCCGGGGCCATCGGCGAGGCGATGCAGGCATTCGCCAAGAACCCGCACGATGCACAGGCCGCCGCCGTCATCGCCGCGGATCCTGCCTACGTCGGCCAGATCGGCACCACCTGCGTGGCGACCATGCTGGCGGGTGGGCATGCGCCGAACGCCCTGCCGCAGAGCGCGAGCGTCACCGTCAACTGCCGGATCTTCCCCGGCACCACCCCGGCCCAGGTGCGCGACACCCTGGTGAAGGTAATCGACGATCCGAAGGCGCAAGTCTCGGCCGCGCGGCCACTGCTGGGGCCATCCGCCTCGCCGATCCGCAAGGACGTGATGGACGCGGTGGCGCGCGCGGTGCACCAGCGTTATCCGAAGCTCGACGTCGTGCCGAGCATGGCGTCGTTTGCCACCGACGGCAAGGTCTATCGCGCCGCCGGGATCGACGCCTACGGCGTGGCCGCGCAGTTCACCAAGCCGAACGACACCTTCATGCACGGCCTCAACGAACGCCTGCCAGTATCCGAAGTGGCCGCAAGCCTGGATTACTGGCATACCCTGTTGAAGGACGTGGGCAGCAAGTAGGCGCGGTCGGCGCCGCGCGGCACGACGGGTTTGATCCAATCAATCAACGGTGCATGAGCGGAGGTGGGACATGGGCGGTGCAGCGATGGAGCAGAAGTTGTCAAACCCGGCCCCGCTGGGCCTGGCCGGCTTTGCCTTGACCACGTGGTTGCTCAGCATGATCAATGCCGGCTGGTTCGATGCCGGCGCCATGGGCATGGTCCTGGCCTGCGCGTTCGCCTTTGGCGGCACGGCCCAGGGCATTGCCGGCATCGTCGAGATGTCGCGCGACAACACCTTCGGCGCCACCGCCTTCCTCGCCTACGCCGCGTTCTGGTGGTCGTTTGCCCTGTTCGTGCTGTTCCTGCACGAAGGCGTGCCGGCGGCTTTTGTCGGCTGGTACCTGTGCCTGTGGGGTGTGTTCACGCTGTACATGTGGGTCGCCACGTTCAAGGCAGCACGCGCCTTGCGACTGGTGTTTCTGGTGTTGTGGATCACCTTCTTCCTGCTGGCGGCGGGTGAATGGACGGCCTCTGCCGGGTTGAAGACGCTGGGCGGATATGCCGGACTGCTGACCGCCGCGCTGGCGTTCTACCTTTCGGCGGCCGAGGTCATCAACGCCACGCATCAGCGCAAGGTCCTGCCTGTCGGTCCGGCGGGCATCCTCTAGGATCCCGGTCGGCTTCCACGACCCAGGCTGTTGGGTGGCACAAGCGGCGGGTGGGCCGACGCCATCCGCCATGCCGGATGGCATGCTTTCGTGCGGGCGTGCCCGCGATGTACTGTCGATGAGGTGCTGGAGATAGTGGTCATGCTGAAACGTCGTGTATTGCCAGTGCTCTGCCTGGCGCTGGTGGTGGGAGCCCAGGGCGCCATGGCGGCCTCGACCAGGGACACCATGCCGGAAACCATGGACATGCTGCAGCATGCCATCGCGTTCAAGACGGTGAAGGGTGAGGGACAGATCCAGCCTTTCGCCGAGTACCTGGCGACCAAGCTGAAATCCGCCGGCTTCACCGATGCCGACATCGAGATCATCCCGATCGAAGGCTCGGCGGGAATGATCGTGACCTACAAGGGCAGCACCCCGGAGCAGCCATTCTTCATCGCCGCGCACATGGACGTCGTGCCGGCGCCGCACGCGGACAAGTGGCACAGCGACCCGTTCAAGCTCACCGAACGCGACGGCTACCTGTACGGCCGTGGTGCGGCCGACATGAAGTCCAAGCTCATCGCGGTGGTCTCGACCTTCATGCGCCTGAAGCGCGAGGGCTTCGTGCCGAAGCGCACGATGATCCTGCAGCTTTCGGGCGGCGAGGAAGCTGGCCCCAACACCACCCGCGAGATGATCCGGCGCTCGCCCAAGCCCGAGTTCATGCTGAATGCCGAGTCCGGCGGCGGCATCTACAACGGGCAGCTGCAGCCGGTGCTGTACACGGTGCAGGCGGCCGAGAAGACCTATGCCGACTTTACCCTGGAGGCCATCTCGCCCGGTGGCCATTCCAGCCAGCCGCAGCCGGCGAAGAACGCGATCAACCGCATGGCCAAGGCGCTCGACCACATTGCCACCTACCGCTTCCCGGCCCAGGCCGACGAGATCACGCGCGGCTTCCTCAGGGCCACCGGCGAGCACGAGCAGGGAGCGGTGGCGCGCGCCATGGTGGCCTTCGCCAAGAATCCCAAGGACCAGCAGGCCGCCGACGTGCTGTACGCCGATCCCGCCTACATCGGGCAGATCGGTACCACCTGCATCGCCACCATGATGAGTGCCGGCCAGGCGCGCAATGCCTTGCCGCAGGACGCCACGGCCAACGTCAACTGCCGCATCTTCCCAGGCGTCAGCGTGGAGTCTGTGCAAGCCACGTTGACCCGGCTCGTGGATGACCCCTCCATCACCATCACTGCGCGGCACGGACCGGTGACGCCGCCATCACCCCTGGTGCCGGCCCTCATGGAAGCCGTGGCCGCCACCGTGCACGAGCGCTTTCCGGGCGTTGCCGTGGCGCCGGCGATGTCGGCAGGCGCCACCGACGGCAAGTATTACCGCGAGGCGGGGATCCCGAGCTATGGCGTGGATTCCACGTTCTCCAAGCCGGACGATGAACGCATGCATGGAGTCGACGAGCGCATCCTCGCCCGCGAGATACCGGCCTCGCTGGACTTCTGGCACAGCCTGCTGACACGGCTGGGTGGCAAGTAGCAGATCGTTCGCGGCTCCGGACGTCCTGCGCGCACAGCGCATCGTGGCCGGTGTGCGCAGGTTATGATGATGAAATGATGATCAATCGAGGTTGACGATGCGCAAGTATGGAATTTCCCTCGGTGCGCTGGCACTCGGCGTGCTGTTGGCCCTGGGAGCGGCCCCCGCGACGCTGGCCCAGGACAGCCATGCCGCGCAGGACGGGCCGCTGGAGCAGATCGCCCAAAGCACGCGCGCACTGACCCGCATGGCCGATTCGCTGGGCCGCAGCACGGTGCCGC
>JAFKMZ010000025.1 GCA_017305055.1 Lysobacterales bacterium | reverse complement strand
CAGGCCCTCTCCCTGCGCATCGTCCAGCACCGCGAACTTGTCCAGGTAGGTGAGGCCGCCCTCGTCGGTGAGCACCATCGCCGCGCGGTAGTTCTCGCTCACGTACACGCAGCACGGCTGCGTGCGCATGAAATAGTCCGCGGCGAGCCGACGTCCGAAGCTCGACTCGATCAGGCCGCGCAGGCGCGGCTGGTCGACACCTGCCCACGAATCGAAGCGCAGCACGCGCTCGCCGCGGCGCACCAGGGTGCCCGAGCCCTTGTGCGTGAACAGCTCCTTGGCCAGCTCGGAGGGCCGGGTGATCGACACCGACGAGGACAGCGGCAGGTCCGCCAGCAGCTGCGCGATCTGCTCGATCTTCAGGCGCATGCCGCCGCCGAGCCAGGGCTGGGCCAGCAGCGCCTCGTACTCCGTGCTCAGGTTGATCGAATCGATCACCTTGCCGTCGCCGTCCAGCAGGCCGCCAGTGCCGGTGAGGAAGACGATCTTGTACGGCTGCAGGGCGCGCACCAGCTCGTTGGCCGCGAAGTCGGCGTTGATGTTGAGGATCTGCCCGGATTCGGTCTCGCCGAGGCTGGCGATCACCGGGATCGAGCCCGCGCGCAGGCTGGTCTCGACAGCCGCCAGGTTGATCGAGTCCACCTTGCCGACCAGGCCGTAGGTGGCGGCGTCGAGCTGGCTGGCGGTGAACACGCCGGAAGGCACGGATGTGGCACGCGTGCCCGTGCACTGCAGGGCTTCGACCAGGCGCAGGTTCTGCTTCTGGAACACACGGCGGACGATGGCCAGGGCTCTCGGCGAGGTCACGCGCAGGCCGCCGACCGTCTGCTTCTCGATGCCGGCCGCCGCCAGTTCCTCGTCCAGCTGCGGCCCCGCGCCGTGCAGCACGATCGGCGTCAGCCCGACCTGCTGCAGGAAGGTCAGTGAGGAGACCAGGGCCGGCAGGTCGTCGCGCAGCACCGCGCCACCCACCTTGACCAGGGCGAAGCGCTTGGCGTCGAGCTGCGAGAAGCGCTTCAGGTACTGGTCGATTTCCTTGGCGCTACCCATGGCCGAGAGCAGGCGCACGATGGTGCTGCGGGTGCTCGGATGCCCCGCCTCGACGAACGGCACATCCGGCGCCGTCGTTGCAGATGTGCCGGTGTCCACGTGGTCCGGATTTGTCAGCTGTTCCATGTTCTGCTCACGCCTGGCCATGTTCTACGATCCGATGAATGCTGGTTGCGTATTGCCGGAGTTCCTCCAGCGCCACCCACTCGTCGGCGCTGTGGGCCTGTGCGATGTCGCCAGGCCCGTACACCAGGGCCGTGAGGCCGGCAGCCGAGAACAGCGCCGCCTCGGTCCAGAAGTCCACCGCCGGCCCCGGCGGCAGCGCCAGCCCGACCGCGAGTTGCCGGGCCAGCTCGCGGCGTTGTTCCGCCTGCGCGGCGGCCCCGGCCGGCAAGGCCGGGCCGCGGAACGTGGTGGCGAAGGCGCTCGGCAGCGGCTCGCGCAGGGTGCGCAACCGCTCCAGCAGCCAGTCCGTGTCCAGGTTGGGCAAGGGTCGACAGCCGAAGCGCAACTCGACGCTGGGCGCAATCATGTTGGCCTTGATCCCGCCCTGGACGACGCCGATGTTGAAGCGCCATCCCTGCAGCTCGCCAAAACGGTCCTGCGCGTGCGCGGCGACGAAGTCCAACGCCGCATCGCCCCAGCGCACCGCCTGGTGCAGCGCGCTGTCCGCGGCGCCCTGCTCGGCGGAGGCATGTCCGGCGCGCCCCGCAAAGTCCATGCGCACCGAGAGGATGCCCCGGTGCGCCAGCACCGCGCGTGCCTGCGTCGGCTCGGCGACGATCACCGCCCGATAGGCGTGCTCCCCGCGCAGGAAGTTCGCGATGCAGCGCGGGTCGCTGCCTTCCTCGTCGCTGGAGAACAGCAGGGCCATGTCACCGTCCGTGGCATCGGCGACCGCCAGCAGCGCCGCGGCCGCGCCCTTGATGTCGCAGGCACCGAGGCCGATCGCGCGATCACCGGCGAGGCGCAGCGTGTGCGGATCGGCCGTCCATGCGGGCGAATCGGGCACGGTGTCCACATGCACGTTGAACAGCAGGCGCGGCGTGCCGCGTACAGCGTGCAGGGCCACCGACCCGGTGCCGTGATCCGTCACGCGCAGCGTGAACCCCGGGAGCTGGGCGCTCAGGTAATCGAAGATCCCGCCCGTGTCGATCGCCCGCGGCGGATTGCGCGTGTCGAAGCCGACGAGGGCACGCAGGTGCACCAGCGTGGCCGCGAGCAGATCCGATTCCCGATTCCCGACGAAGTCCCCCTGCGGGATTCCCGACTCCCGGCTCACGAGCGATTCACCTCGGCCCACAGCGAGCTGCTCATGCCGAACAGCTTGATGAAACCCTCGGCCTCGGCCACGCCCCAATCTGCCGCCTGCGCGTAGGTCGCCCCCTGCGCCGCCAGGATGTGCGGCGACGCCACCGCCACGGCGCCGACGCTGCCGCCGTTGCTCTCCAGCGTGACCTCACCGCTCACCACAGCCTGGCTCGAGGCGAGGTAGGCCTCGAGATCGCTTTTCAGCGGATCGTGGAAGAAGCCCTCGTACACCAGCTCCACCCACTTGCGCGCGACCTCGGGCTTGAAGCGGTTCTGCTGCTTGGTGAGCACCGCCTCTTCCAGCGCGCGATGCGCGGCCAGCAGCGCCGTCAACCCCGGCGCCTCATAGATGATGCGGCCCTTGAGCCCGATCGTGGTGTCGCCGGTATACAGCCCGCGACCGACGCCGTACGGCGCGAACAGACCATTGAGCCGCGCCAGCAACACGTGGCCGGACAGGCGCTCTCCATCCAGCGTCACCGCCTCGCCGTGTTCGAAGCGCAGCCTCACGTGCAGCGGCGTGGACGGCCATTCCGCACGCGACTTGCACCAGCCGATGGCACCGGCGCCAGGTGCCTGCCAGCGGTCGATCTCGCCGCCGGACATGGTGATGCCGAGCAGGTTCTCGTTGATCGTGTAGGCCTGCTGCCTGCTGCGCACGCCAAAGCCACGGGCCTCGAGGTACTGCTGCTCGTAGGCGCGCACCTCGGTGTGTTCCTTCTGGATCTCGCGGATCGGCGCGACGATGTCGTAGCTGCCCTGGGCCTTCACCGCCAGGTCGAAGCGCACCTGGTCGTTGCCCATGCCGGTGCAGCCGTGGGCCACCGCACGCGTACCGAGTTCGGCCGCGCGCGCCAGCGCGGCATCGACGATGAGATAGCGGTCGGAGACCAGCAGCGGATATTGTCCCTGGTAGCCCTCGCCGGCCCATACGAAGGGCTTGACGAAGCCGCTCCACAGCGCCGGACCACCGTCGACGGTGACGTGGCTGGCCACGCCGAGCTCGGCGGCGCGCTGTTCGATGAACGCCCTTTCCTCGGCGTCGACACCGCCGGTGTCGGCAAACACGGTGTGCACCGCCCAGCCGCGCTCGCGCAGGTAGGGCACGCAGAAACTGGTGTCGAGGCCGCCGGAAAAGGCGAGGACGATGTCTTTGGACATGGCGATGGATCCTGATGGGTGGCGTTGAATCAGATGGCGGCGATCACGGTGCGGGGTTCGCAGCGCACGGGAAAATTCACCGAGTTGGCAATAAAGCAGGCATGGTGCGCGGCCTCGTGTGCGGCTTCGGCCCTGACTGGATCGCTGGCCGCGCTGATCGTCACCACCGGGTGCAGCACGACCTCGACGAAGCGCCCGCCGTTGCCGGCAGTCTCCATCACGCCTTCGGCGGCATCCACGTAGGCGGTCACGACCACACCGGCGAGCATCGCCATGTGCAGGTACGACAGCATGTGGCAGCTCGACAACGCTGCCAGCAGCAGGTCTTCCGGGTTGTGCCGCGCCGGATCGCCATGGAAGGCCCGATCAGACGAGGCGGCCAGCACGGGCTTGCCGGCCACCCGGATCGTGTGCTCGCGCCGATAGCTGCGGTAGTCCTTGGTGCCGGAGCCAAGGTTGCCGGTCCACTCCACATCGACACGGTAGCGGTGGCGCGCCTCGGCGCTCACGCCTTCGTATCCCGGTAGTGGACCATGAAATCGGCCAATGCCACATCGCCGTCCGCATGCCGCGCACGCAGACCTGTGAGCACACCGGCCTGGTTGCGCTCGGGATGGTTCTGGCTGAGCTTGAACTTGCCCTCGATACGATCGACCGTGACCGCCACGCCGACGATGGCCTTGATCGATTCCTCGATGTGGTCAGCCGGCGCATCGCCCATGCGCCACGGATGCGACAGGTTCGCCTCATGCCGCTTGACCAGCCTGGCCAGCAGGCGCCGCAGCCAGACCGGGTCATCGATGACCTGCAGGTGGCCGTGCACGTGCACCACGGCGTAGTCCCAGGTCGGTACCTCGCGCCCGGTCTCATGTGCGGTCGGATACCAGCTCGGGCTGATATAGCCGTCCGGCCCCCGGAACACCAGCAGCGCCTCGGCCCCGTCCATCTGCACCAGCTCGTTGCCACGCGCCACATGCGTATGCAGCGTGGTCGCATCGATCACCTCGAATGGCAGGTGGTTGGCGGCAAATCCGCCGACACCATGCGTGACCACGGTCGCCAGCGGGCTGGCGCGCATCAGATCCTGCAGGACTTCGATGCGGGTTTCCCTGAACTCTTTGGGCATGTACATGCGCCGTCTCCTGCGTCGAATCGCCTGGGTCAATGCGTGGCAAGCAGTGATGCCATGACCGCCTTCTGCACGTGCAGGCGGTTTTCAGCCTCGTCGATGGCGATGCAGGCCGGCGAGTCCATGACCGCGTCGGTCGCCTGCACATTGCGCCGCAGCGGCAGGCAATGGCTGAACAGGCCGTGGTTGGTCAGCGCCATCTTTTGCGCGTCGACGGTGAAGTGCCGATGCGCCTCGCGGATCGGCTTCTCCTGGTCCCAACGGCCGAAGAACGGCAGCGCGCCCCAGCTCTTGGCGTAGACCACGTCGGCGCCCCGATAGCTGGCCTCCACGTCATGGCTGACCGTGAGCGAGCCACCATTTTCCTCGGCATTCCGGCGGCCGAACGCCATGTAGCGCTCATCCAGCACGTAGTCCGGCGTCGGGCACAGCAGGGTCACGTCCATGCCCATCCTGGTGGCGATCAGCAGGGCCGAATTGGCGACAGCGGTGTTCAGCGGCTTCGGATGCCAGGTCCAGGTCAGCACGTACTTTCGGTGCCGCAGATCGTTGCCCAGGTGCTCCTGCAAGGCCAGTACGTGGGCCAGCTCCTGGCAGGGATGGGTGATGGTTTCCATGTTGATCACCGGCACCGTGGCGTAGCGGGCGAACGCCTTGATCACCTGGTCCTCGCGATCCACCGCCCAGTCCTGGAACTTCGGGAACGCGCGGACCGCGATCAGGTCGACGTAGCGCGACAGCACCTGGGCGACCTCGGCCACGTGCTCCTCGCTGTCGCCATCCATCACCGTGCCCACCTCGAACTCGATGGGCCACGCATCCTTGCCCGGCGACAGCACGATGGCGTGCCCGCCCAACTGGTAGGCGCCGAGCTCAAAGCTGGTGCGCGTGCGCATGGAGGGATTGAAAAACAGCAGGGCAATCGACTTGCCTGCCAGCTGGCGGCCGCCGGGCGAACGCTTGAACCCGGCGGCCTGCGCCAGCAAGGCGTCGATCTCGGCGCGGCTGCAGTCCTGGGTGGTGATGAAATGGCGGAGGGTCATGGGGTGGTGCTCCGGAGCGGTGGCGGCCCGTAAAGGCTGAAGTCACTGGATGACCAGACATGCGTCGGTCGTAAAACGATTCCCGCTTGACCAGCTTCGTTGCTGTGAAGCTCTTCGCGGGAATGACGGCAAATTGGAGGTCTCGGCTTGAACAGGTGAATGGCATTCGCCTCGGGGAATGAAACGGCCAAAAGCAGAAAACCCGGCACGAGGGCCGGGTTTTTCGTCGATACACAAACTACGCGTGCGACAGCCTACCCGGCGACATGTCTGCCCGGTCGGCGCGCGCGCGAGGTCATGCCCGAAGCGGCACGGGCGCTGGTCAGCACGGTGGCGGTGTAGACGGCTGTGGACATGGGCATTTCCGCACGCAATGCGCCCATCATGCCGGCATTCCCTTTGCGACGCAACAGCTGGCATGCGGGACGCCGCATGATGGACTCACGGCACATACCCGGCACCGCCAAGCGGAATCGATCCGCCCGGAATCAGTTGGCCGGGGTGACGCTGACGCGCACGCGCAGGCGGTCGCCGGGGTCGTAGCTCAGGCGCGAGACGTAGACGTCCCCGTGATAGCGGTATTCCACGTCGTAGCCGATGATCTGGCGCTGCTCGCTGACCGAGCTCACCGTGCGGCATTGGGTCTGCGTGGATTCGTACGTGCCACCCTGGGTTGCGCGATTGCCCACCGCACCGCCGGCGACCGCGCCCAGGACGGTCGCCGCCTTGCGCCCGTCGCCCTTGCCGATGGTGTTGCCGAGCACGCCGCCCACCACCGCGCCCAACACCGTACCGGCCGTGGTGTTGCCGCCTTCCTGGCGTACCACGGGCTGGTCATAGCATTCCTGCCGGGGCACTTCGGTGCGGGTGACGCCTTGTACGGGATCCGCGCGCAGCACGTCGGCCCAGCCGTAGTGGGCGTTCTCGTCGTTCGGGGCCGACGTGGCATAGCGTCCGTCCTGGGCAAACACCCCAGTGGACACCATGGCGAGCACCAAAGTGGAAAGCCAAAGCCTGCTCATGACGACCTCCGAGTTCCCAAAGCCGCGCTTGGTTGCATTTAGCGGGCATTGCAGCAAATTCACGCTGAATACACGCTTAGAACGACCACTGACCCAACACCCGGCTTACACCTTGTTAAGATGCTGGGCTGCCCGGCCTTCCATCCCATCCGGCCACGGACCACCCATGCCGATTTCGCTCTACAACAGCCTGACCCGCCGCATCGAGACGTTCGAGCCTGGCGATCCCGGCCGGGTGACGATGTACCTGTGCGGGCCAACCGTCTACAACTACGTGCACATCGGCAATGCCCGCGGCCCGGTGGTGTTCGACGTGCTGGTGCAGCTGCTGCGGCGCCACTATCCCCGGGTGGTCTACGCGCGCAACATCACAGATATCGACGACAAGATCAACGCTGCCGCCCAGCAGCAAGGCGTGCCGATCGGCACCATCACCCGACGCTTCACCGAGATTTACCACGATGATATGGCGGCCATGGGCGTGGCCGAGCCGGACATCGAGCCGCAGGCCACCGGGCACATCACGCCCATCGTCGACATGATCAGGTGCCTGCTGGAGCGCGGTCATGCCTATGTCAGCGCGGGGCACGTGCTGTTTGCCGTGGCCTCGTTTGCGCGATACGGCGCCTTGTCGGGACGCGACCCGGAAGAGCTGCTGGCCGGCTCACGCATCGAGGTTGCCGACTACAAGCGCGACCCCGGTGACTTCGTGCTGTGGAAGCCTTCACCACCCGAGCTGCCGGGCTGGGACAGCCCCTGGGGACGCGGACGGCCCGGGTGGCACATCGAATGCTCGGCGATGAGTGCCGCCCACCTGGGCCAGACCATCGACATCCACGCCGGTGGCATCGACCTGCTGTTCCCGCATCACGAAAACGAGATCGCGCAATCCACCTGTGCGCACGGTGGCCAGCTGTTTGCCCGCTGGTGGCTGCACAACGGCATGCTGACTTTCGAAGGCCGCAAGATGTCGAAGTCGCTTGGCAACGTGCTGGTGCTGCACGAGTTGCTGCAGCAACACCCGGCGGAGGCCCTGCGCCTGCGCCTGCTGAGCGGCCACTATCGGCAACCGCTGGACTGGTCCGAGTCCGGTATCCGTCAGGCCACATCCACCCTCGATGGCTGGTACCGTGTGCTGCGCGACATGGCTGACGTCGACGTGCCGGAGCGGAACATGCCAGTACCGCAGGGGATCGAGGCGGCGTTGTGCGATGACCTCAACACGCCCCAGGCACTGGCCGAGCTGGCCGAGCTGGCTGACCGCGCACGCCGCGACCGCAGTGCGGTTGCCAAGGCCGAGCTGCTTGCCGGCGCCGCGACGTTGGGTTTGTTGCGGCAGGAGCCGCAGGACTGGTTCCGGGCCGGCAAAAACGAGGTGGACACCACGCACATTGAAACGCTCCTGCGGCAGCGGCGTGAGGCCCGCGAGTGTCGCGACTTCGCACGTGCCGATGCCTTGCGCGATGAGCTGCACGCGCTCGGCGTGCTCATCGAGGACAGCACCGAAGGTACGCGATGGAGCATCGTCAAGCCCTGACCAGGCTCGGCCGGTGGGATAATGCGGGCATGAGTGCAACTGCCACGACAAGCGCCGACGCCGCACAGCAGGCCATCGCCGACGAGTTCGCCTTTTTCGGCGACTGGACCGAGCGTTACCAATACCTGATCGACATCGGCAAGCGCCTTGCCACATTCCCCGACGAGTGGAAGACCGAGGAGTACCGGATCAGCGGCTGCCAGTCGATGGTCTGGCTGGTGCCGAGCGGCGACGCAGCCAGGCTGCATTTCGACGCCGCCAGCGATTCGGCGATCGTCTCCGGCCTGCTCGCGCTGATCCTGCGCGTGTACTCGGACCGGCCCGCGGATGAAATCCTGGCCACCTCGCCGGAGTTCATCGCCGCCATCGGCCTGGCCAAGCACCTCTCGCCGACCCGCTCAAACGGACTGGCCGCGACCCTCGCCAAGGTAAAGGAATACGCCAGCGCCGCACTGCGCTGACACCTGGTGTGCCCCGGGCAACGGGCACCACTCGGCGGCGACGCGGTGGATCAGTCGCCCATCTGCTTCTGCAGATGCTCCCGGCGCTCCTGGGCATCGAGCGACAGTGTGGCGATCGGCCGCGCATCGAGGCGCTCGACGCCGATCTCCTCGTCGGTTTCCTCGCAAAAGCCGTAGGTGCCGTCCTCGATGCGACGCAGGGCCTTGTCGATCTTGGCGATCAATTTGCGATAGCGGTCGCGGGTACGCAGCTCAAGCGAATTTTCCGTCTCGCGCGTCGCGCGCTCGGCTTCGTCACCGACGTCACGCACTTCTTCGCGCAGGTTGTCCATGGTCTGCCGCGACTCCTCCACCAGTTGCGCACGCCAGGTACGCAACTTGTTGCGGAAATACGCAAGCTGGCGCGGATTCATGTACTCCTCTTTCGGGCCGGGTACATAGCCGCGCGGCAATTCGATGTTGCTGGTGGCAGGCAGGGCGTAGCGCCCGTCCTCGCGGGTGACGCCATTGTCCAGGTTGGTTACCGCACTTTTGTTCATTGAGTCCGAAGGATGCTTGGAATGTTTGTGGGAGCCGGCCGTGGCGGCCGGCTTGGGGTGTGGGGTGGTCACCATGGCCGTGGCGCTGGCGATCCGCCCCTTGAAGCTTGGCGACCCCGGTGCGTGGCCGGCCGGCTTGCGCACCGGTACTACCGGCGCATGTGCCTGTCGCGGCGCCGACGTCGCGGTAGCGGACGGCTTCCCGTGCCCATCATGCGGCGTCGCCGGAGCATGGCCAGCCGTCGACTTGCCGCGTGGCGCCGATACCGGCTTGTGTTGCTTCGTCGCCGCACCTGGCCGCGACGCGGCGGCCTTGCCAGCCACTTTGCCCGCAGCAGGCTTGCCGCGGACCGGGGTCGGTGCCGCCTTGCGCGCAGCAGCCTTGCCCGGCTTGGGCGCGGCGGCCTTCCTGGCGGGTGCCGGCGCGCGCTTGCCAGCCTTGGCGACCGGCGTCGACCTGGTCCCGGCGGAGGTCTTTTTTACGTTGGGCCTTTTCTTCATGCCCGGCTTTGCCGCCGGCCTGGACTGTGCTGCCGCCCGTGCCGGCTTGGTCGGGCCGGGGGCCGGCTTGCGCGCCGGCTTGGCCACCTGCGCCGACGCGGCCTTTGCCGACGTTTTCTTCGCCGCGGCTTTCACGGCAGGCTTGCCCGCCCTGGTCGATGCCGGCTTGGCCGCCAGTTTCTTCGCCGGCTTGCCGCCCTTGGCTGCCGGTGCAGCGGTCGACTTGGCCCGCGCCGCCGTGCGACCAGATCCGTTGGATTTTCCTTTCGCCTGCACTTTGTCAGGGCTCAAACGACCATTGTTCTTCGCCATATCCTCTCACCATGCATTGGCCGCGGCGGTCGGGTTTTATAACCCATGTGTCCTGTACCAGCAAGCGCACATCTGGAATACTTGCGCCGGTCTCCACCTGAAAACTTGCCGGTCGGTAAACTCGTTGACACGATTGATACTGTGGATACTGAATTTATACAAGCGCCTGCTCAGTCCGCTGCTCGGGCCGCGTTGCCGTTTCCATCCTAGCTGCTCCGAGTACGCCCGGATCGCGGTGACGCAATTCGGGCCTTGGCGCGGTTCCCTGCTGGCGCTGTGGCGCGTGTTGCGCTGCCAACCGTTGTGTGACGGCGGCAACGATCCGGTACCTGAGACCTTCCACTTTCCCCCTTGCCGCTGCCCGGGAGCATCACCGCATGGCCACTGACTGGCTGATCAGGAACGCAGAGCTGGTCAATGAAGGACACCGTTTCCAGGCCGACCTGCGGATACATGCCGGACACATCGAGGCGATTGGCGGCGACCTCACGGCACGCCATGGCGAGGCGGTGATCGACGCCGGCGGCATGTGGCTGCTGCCCGGCATGATCGACGACCACGTGCACTTCCGCGAGCCGGGATTGAGCCACAAGGCGGACACCGCACACGAGACCCGCGCCTGTGCGGCAGGCGGCATCACCTCGTACATGGACATGCCCAACACCAAACCGCCGACGCTCGATCGCGCCACGCTTGAGGCGAAGTACGCGCATGCCGCCGACAATGCGGTCGTGAACTACGCCTACCACCTGGGCATGCGCAACAACGACCTGGCCGCAGTCAGGCAAGTCGACCCGCTGACCACGCCGGCAGTCAAGGTATTCATGGGGGCATCGACCGGTAACATGCTGGTGGACGATGCGGCCACGCTGGAGGCGATCTTCCGCGAGTGCCCGGTGCCGATCATCACGCACTGCGAGGACACACCGATGATCGAGGCCGCGCTGGAGGAGGCGCACCGCCGCTACGGCGAGGACATTCCGGCGCGTGAACACCCGCGCATCCGCTCCCGCGAGGCCTGCCTCAAGTCCACCACCCTGGCCGTGGCACTGGCCAGGAGGCACGGCGCCAGGCTGCATGTGCCGCACGTTTCCACTGCCGACGAGCTGGCCTTGTTCGAACCGGGCCCAATGGCCGGCAAGCAGATCACCGCGGAAACCTGCGTGCACTACCTGCAGTTCGACGAGGGCGATTACGACCGGCTGGGTTTCCGCATCAAGTGCAACCCGGCGATCAAGTCCTCCACCGACCGCGAGGCGCTGATTGCCGCGCTGGCCGACGGCCGCATCGACATCCTCGCCACGGACCATGCGCCGCACCTGCTGGAGGAAAAGGCCCAGCCCTACGATGCCGCGCCCTCTGGCCTGCCACTGGTGCAGTTCGCGTTGCAGATCGGCCTGCAGCGCGTGGCCGAAGGCAAGCTCAGCCTGGAGCGCCTGGTCGAGGTGAGCTGCCACGCGCCCGCGCAACGCTTCGACGTCAAGCGCCGCGGCTACCTGCGCGAGGGCTATGCCGCCGACCTGGTGCTGGTCGATCCGCGGCGACCGTATACCGTGACCCGCGCCGGGGTGCTGTCCAAGTGCGGCTGGTCGCCGCTCGAGGGCCAGCGCTTCGACGCCTCGATCGCCAGCACCTTC
Source organism: Lysobacterales bacterium (assembly GCA_017305055.1). Lineage (GTDB taxonomy): Bacteria > Pseudomonadota > Gammaproteobacteria > Xanthomonadales > Rhodanobacteraceae > Rhodanobacter. The sequence goes on along the minus strand of JAFKMZ010000025.1, from coordinate 35,620 downwards.
GTCAATGGCGAGCGGGTCTGGGACGGCAGCCATATCGACCCGCGGGTACGTGGGCAGCGGCTGGAATTCGCGCGCTGACCCGGATGGCACCTGTCCAGGCGCAAAACTCAAGCGCAAAAGCTCCGCTTTTCGCCATCCCCGCCGGCCCGGCGGGCAGCGGCGACTACGCAGAGGGGTCCTGCTTGCGCGCGTAGGCCACCGCGTCGTGGGGATGCAGGCTCTCGCGGTGCTCCACGCGGATGCGGAAATCCGCCAGCTCCGCGTCGGCATCCAGCGCCAGGCGGATGCGTCGCGCGGCGTCCTCGCAGAACATCAGGTTGGCGCCATTGGCCAGGGCAAAGGCCTGCTCGTCCTCGCGCTTGACCGCCGTCTGCACCGGCGTGCCCAGCGCACGCTCCACCGCATCCAGCACGCGCAGCAGGTGCAGCCCGCCGCCGGCCACCGGACTCACGCATACCTGGGCGGTGCTGCGCTGGGCATGCGGCGTGGCCACGATGCCCTGCTCGCTGCCCAGCCATGCCAGCACCGCCGTGCGCTCCAGCGCCGCATCGGCCGCGAAATCATGCGCAAACTTGTCCTGGATCATCTGCCGCGACAACGCCGCTGAGGCCGGGCAGGTGGAGGAGTACATCACTTCCGTGGTGAGTTGCACGGCAAACTTGCCCCCCACCAGGCTGGCTTCGATCAGCACCGGATAGGCGCGCCAGCCGCTGTGCTTGCTGCGCAGCGCGACCCGGCGCACCAGTTGTTCGAACTGCACGGTGATCCGCGCGCCGTCGGCGAGGCCGGCCTGGGACTGGATGAAACTGTGCAGCAGCTCAAGCAGGGCCGCCGTGTCCAGCCGGGTCTCGGCCAGTGCTTGCTGGACCTGCAGGTACAGGCGCGACATGTGGATGCCGCGTTGCGTCGGCTGCTGCAGGTTGACGAACGCGCCGACCCTGGCACTGGTGCGCTGCGTCTCGCCGTCGCCGGCATCGAAGAGCACCGGCACCTGGATGTCGGCCATGCCGACCCAGTCCAGCGTGCCGCCAAGCTGTGTGTGCACGGCGACGTCGGGCAGCAGGCGCACGACATTTTCCTGTTTCAACATGCTTCCATCCCAATGGCCACGACGATACTGCCCTCCCAGGTGCTGATCTTGGGGCCGATCAGGCCGGCCTCAATGGTGCGCGCCATCTGGACCCAGCGCATTGGCCATGTCGGCGGTTGCACACTCACGCCCGGTCCCCCATGGATCGGCCTGCCGCCAGGCCGCCGCGGTACGCCAGGCCAGCAGGGTATCCCACAGGCCTGGCCGCGCCGGAACCACTGCCAGCGCCGCCTGGCTGTCGGCCGCCGCCAGCGCATGGGCGAGGGACTGCCGGGCCTCGCGCCATTGCACCACGCGGAACACGCTGAGCGGCCCGGACATCCGGGCGCTCTCGACCAGACCGCGCTGCAGATCCAGCAATTGGTCCCGTACCGCCTGGGCCGACGCAGGATCGGGCTGGCGCAGCCGCTCACGGTTCAAACCATGCTGCGCCAGGCGCACCATGGGCAGCGGCAGACAGTCGCGGTCTGCGTCCTCAGCCAGCGCACGCAGGGCGTGCAGCAGCTGGCCGAGCACCGCCACCCGGGTCGCGCGCTGCGTACTCGCGCGGCTGCCATACCACCACTGCGTCTCCAGCGTGGCCAGGGCACCGTGCAGCACGCCCGCCGCCTCCAGTTGCGCGGGAAAATCCGCCGCCGTCCCGCGACTCAGCTGCGCGATGGCCGCCAGGGCCGGCGCGGTCCAGGTCGACGCCGCGATGCTGCGTGCGCGCCGGTCGGCAAACAACAGTTCGGTGAGCGGATGGTGGCCGCCACTGGCCGGAGCCGCCGACAACTCCTCGACCCACCACTGCAGCCTGGTGGCCGCGACCTGCGGCTCACGCGCGCCGTAGGCCGCATCGAGCATTTCCTGTTCCAGCGCCAGCAGTGCATAGTGGCCGGCATACCGCATGCGGTCGACGAAGCCCAGGGCGATGCGCTGCTGTGGATGCGTGTGCAGCCATTTGTCGATGCGCCCCTGCAGCTCGTCCGGCCACGCCTGCGGGTCCGCGCTCATGTCGGCACTGCCTCGAGACGCAGCCACTCGCCCAACCGTGCCGGTGAGTCGCACACGACATCGGCACCCCAGCTTCGCGGGTCACCGCCGTCCAGGTAGCCCCAGGCGGCGGCCACGGTGGTCAGCCCCGCGCGCATGCCGGCCTGGACATCGCGCTGGTCGTCACCCACGAATACCGCATCCGCGGCCGCAATGCCGGCGTGGCGGCAGGCCAGCAGCACCGGCGCCGGGTCGGGTTTCTTCACCGGCAGGGTGTCGCCGGCAACCACGGCCGCCGCGCGCTCGGCCCAGCCGATGCGACGCAGCAGCTCGTGGGTGAGAAAGCCGGCCTTGTTGGTGACGATGCCCCACGCCCAGCCACGCGCCTCGATGCGCCCGAGCAGCTGCTCGACGCCGGCAAAGGCACGGGTATGCTCGGCCATGAGTCCCTCGTAGAGTTTCAGGTAGCGCGGCAGCAGCGCGGCCAGCCCCGCATCGCCGCGCGCCGCAAAGGCGCAGCGCAGCACCGCGGTGGCGCCGCGCGAGACCACGGCACGGACCATTTCATAGGGCGGCGGCGCCACGCCCTCCTCCGCACACTGGACCTGGAGCGCGGCATACAGGTCCGGCGCGCTGTCCAGCAGGGTGCCGTCCAGGTCGAACAGCACGCCACAAACCCGGGAAGACGCCATGGCGACACTCATGCCGGCTTGCGCGCGCTGAGCAGGTAGTTGACGGAGGTCGAGCGGCTTTGCCAGGCCTTGCGCCGCCATGGGTCGTAGGCCACGCCGGAGACGTCCTCGGCCTGCAGTCCGGAAGCCCGCAGCAGACGCGTCAACTCGGATGGCCGCAGGAACTTTGCATAGTGGTGGGTACCGCGCGGCAACAGACGCAACATGTATTCGGCACCCAGGATCGCCACACCAAATGCCGTCGGCGTGCGGTTGAGCGTGGACATGAACAGGCAGCCACCCGGCTTGAGCAGCGCGGCCAGGTCGCGTACGAGCGCGGCTGCATCCGGGACATGTTCGACCAGCTCCATGCAGCACACCGCATCGAACGCGCCGGCTTCCACCGCAGCCAGGTCGGCCGACGATTGCACCCGGTAATCCACCTGCAGATTGGATTCATGCAGGTGCAGGCGCGCCACCTCGATGACCTGGGTGGACAGGTCGATCGCGGTCACCGCAGCCCCGGCGCGTGCCAGCGCCTCGCTCAGCAGGCCGCCGCCACAACCCACGTCGGCCACGCGCGCGCCGCGCAGCTCGATGCGTGCCTGGATGTAGGCCAGGCGCACGGGATTGAGGTCGTGCAACGGCCGCGACTCGCCGTCGGCATCCCACCAGCGCGAGGCAAGCGCGTCAAAATGCGCGATCTCGCGCGGGCTGGCATTGGCGACCTCGGACATCTGCTCGTACTCCTCAGTGCACGCAGTTTATCGCGTGGCTTTTGCTGCCGTTCCTGGACGCTGGCGCCATGCGCTTCAGCCTGCCGCGATGCGCTCACGCCAGATCCTGGCCCGGGACAAGACCTCGTCCAGGTCCAGACCCTGCAGCTCGCCCTGCGTGAGCCGCTGGCGACCGGCCACCCACACGTCGCTGACCTGGTGGCGTCCGGCCGCATACACCAGTTGTGAGAGCACGTGGTACAGCGGCTGGGTTTCCGGATCCGACAGGCGCACGGCAGCCAGGTCCGCCTGCTTGCCGACCTCGATCGAGCCGATCTCGGCCTCCCGACCCAAGGCCCTGGCCCCGTTCAGGGTGGCCGCACGCAGTGTCTTGGCCGCGTCGCAGGCCGCCGCATCCCCGGATACCGCCTTCGCCACCAGCGCCGCCGTGCGCATTTCGCCGAACATGTCCAGGTCGTTGTTCGAGGCGCAACCATCGGTGCCCAGGGCGACGTTGACTCCGGCGTGGCGCAATTTCTCCCATGGGCAAAAGCCTGAGGCGAGTTTCAGGTTCGATTCCACGCAATGCACTACCGACACCCCGGCCGCGGCACAGGCCGCGATCTCGCCATCGCTCAGCTGTGTCATGTGCACCGCGATCAGCCGGTCGTTGACCAGGCCGAGTTTCTGCAGGCGCTGGAACGGGCGCAGCCCACTGGTCGCCTTGCCATCCTCGACCTCGCGCGCGGTTTCGTGCAGGTGCACGTGCACCGGGATGTCGAGCTGGTCGGACAGCACGCGGATGCGCTCAAAAGCCCCGTCGGACACGCTGTATGGGGCATGCGGGGCAAAGGCGGTGCGGATCAGCGCACTGCCGCGGAAGCCGTCGTGCACGTCGGTGGCGCGGGCGAAGTACTCGTCCTGGGTCGCGGCCCACACGGTGGGGAAATCGATGATCGGCAGCCCGACCGTGGCGCGCAAGCCGAGGCGCTGGTACACCGCGCCGGAGACGTCGGAAAAGAAATACATGTCGTTGACACAAGTGGTGCCTCCGCGCAGCATTTCCGCGACCGCCAGCTCGGTACCGTCGCGCACGAACTCGGCGCCCATGGCCCGCGCCTCCGCCGGCCAGATGTGCTGTTGCAGCCAATCCTGCAGTGGCAGGTCGTCGGCCAACCCACGCAGCAAGGTCATCGCACCGTGGGTATGGCAGTTGACCAAGCCCGGGATCAGGGCGTGATCCGGCAGCTGCACCGTCTGCCGCGGCGCGTAGGCGAGACGCGCCGCCGCCACCGGCATGATGCCGACGATGATCCCGTCCTGCACCGCAACCGCACGCTCTTCCAGCACCACTGCGTGCGGCTCAACCGGCACCAGCCAGCGTGGCTCGAGCAACAGGTCGACGACTTGCGCCGAAGGCGGATTCATCCCAACCCCTCCGGCACGGCCGGCAAGGCCAACGACCTCACTGCGGCGACATCCGGACAGGCCGGGCGGCCTGCCTCACCGGGATTCATTTCACCCGGCTGACGTATTCGCCGGAGCGGGTGTCGACGCGGATGACCTCGTCCTGGTTGACGAACAACGGCACGCGCACCACCGCGCCAGTCTCCAGCTTGGCCGGCTTGCCGCCACCACCGGAGGTATCGCCACGCAGGCCTGGGTCGGTCTCCACAATCTTGAGTTCGACGAAATTTGGTGGCTGCACGACAATCGGGCGCCCGTTCCACAACGTCACCACGCAGTCCTCCTCACCCTTCAGCCACTTGGCCGCCTCGCCCGCCGCGGCCTTGTCCGCCTGGAACTGCTCGAACGTGTCCGGCTGCATGAAGTGCCAGAATTCCCCGTCGCTGTACAGATATTGCATGTCGGTGTCGAGCACATCCGCGCCCTCGAACGACTCACTCGCCTTCAAGGTTTTTTCCACCGTGCGTCCATTGAGCAGGTTGCGGATGCGGATGCGGGTAAACGCCTGGCCCTTGCCGGGCTTGATGAATTCGGCCTCGACGACCGTGTACGGATCGCCATCGACAATGATCTTCACGCCATTCTTGACGTCATTGAGACCATAGCTCGCCATACAGTAGAACTCCGGAGTAAGCCGGTCGGCCCGATCCATATCGAGGCCAATCAGCGGTTAAAATGGGTTGTTGCCCAATGCAATATGCAAAAGCAGGTTGTCCATGATAACTGCTAGCCCAGCACCGCGCACAACTCCGGACACGCCGCAACCCCTGGCGGACTGGCGCCAGCTGTGGCGTGAAGCGGTCACCGACGCGCACGAACTGCTGGCTCTGCTCGAACTCGACCACCTGGCCGGGGAGCTGCCTGCGGCCGACGCCGGCTTCCGCCTGCGTGTCCCGCGTGGGTTCGTGGCACGCATGCGCCGCGGCGACCGGCATGACCCGTTGCTGCTGCAGGTGCTGCCGCAACTGGCCGAGCTGGAGACGGCACCCGGTTTCACACGTGATGCCGTGGGCGACCTCGACGCGCGCACCGCTCCGGGCGTGCTGCACAAGTACCAGGGCCGGGCCCTGCTGATCGCCAGCGGCACCTGCGCCATCAACTGCCGGTATTGCTTCCGCCGGCATTTTCCCTATGCCGAGGAACTCGCGGCCGCGCAGCAGTGGCGCGAGGCGCTGGCGTACCTGCGCCAAGAAGATTCGATCAGCGAACTGATCCTCTCCGGCGGCGACCCGCTGGCGCTCAGCACCGGCAAGCTTGCCGAGTTGAGCGTTGGCCTGGTCGACACCACCCATGTGCGCCGGATCCGCATCCACTCCCGCCTGCCGGTGGTCCTGCCCGAGCGTATCGAGGACAGCCTGCTGGCCTGGCTCGACAGCCTCCCGCAGCAAAAGGTGGTGGTGCTGCACGCGAATCACGCCAATGAATTCGACCACACCGTGGACGCGGCCTGTACGCGCCTGCGCGCCTGCGGCGCCACCCTGCTCAACCAGTCAGTGCTGTTGCGCGGCATCAACGACGACGTGGAAGCGCAGGTGGCGCTGTCCGAGCGCATGTTCGCCGCCGGCGTGCTGCCGTATTACCTGCATCAGCTGGATCGCGTCCAGGGCACAGCACACTTCGAGGTCAGCGACGCGAAGGCCACGGCGCTGGTCGAAGCGCTGCGCGCCCGCCTGCCCGGCTATCTGGTACCGCGACTGGTGCGCGAAGTGGCCGGAGACGTGGGCAAGCAGCCGCTGTGAGCAACATTCCGCGTGACCCGCCGGTCCGCAGAGCTGGCGCGCCCCGCCAAAATCCGCTACATGTGACCAATGACCGACCGCTGCGCGGCCACCAAGCACGACATCCAGACTGACGGACAGCTCGCCACGGCATGAAAAACGACTACGTCATCAAGATCCTTTTCATCGAGAACTCGGTGGAAGAAGCCGAGCAGATCATCAGCCAGTTGCGCAACTCCGGCATTGCCGTGCGTCCGGCCCGCGCCACCAATGCCGAACAGCTCGAGGCCGCAATCGGCGAGCTGGAACCGGACGTCGTCATGTTCGACCCCGATGTCGCTGGCCTCAGCATCACCGACGTGGTGGCCACCATGGATACTTCGGGCCGCGACTATTCGCTGCTTGGCCTGGTCAGCCGGATCGACAACGACATGATCACCAACCTGTTCGTGGGGGGAGCCCGTGGCATCGCCTCGCGCAGCAGCCCGCGGCAGCTCATCTCGGTGCTTTCGCGCGAGTTCGACTCACTGCAGACCCGACGCAAGGTGCGCAGCCTGGAAGCCTCGTTGCGCGAGTCGGAGCGGCGCTGCGACGCCTTGCTCGATTCCTCCACCGACGCCATTGCCTATGTGCACGAGGGCATGCACGTGCGGGTCAACCAGACCTACCTGGACACGTTCGGCTATGCCAGCTTCGACGACCTGATGGGAGTGCCGGTGCTGGACATGATCGATCCCGGCCACGCCGACGAGTTCAAGGCCCTGCTGCGCGGCCACGGCCGGCAGGAGCGGCTGGCATCACATACCACGCTGCATGCCCGGCGCGCCGACGGCAGCCATTTCGACGCCACGGTCGAGTTTGCCGCGGCGACGTTCGAGGGCGAACCCTGCCTGCAGATCGTCTTCCGCCAGCAGGAACTGGACCCGGCCTTGCTGCAGCAGCTGCAGCGCGATGCCGTGACCGGCCTGCTCAACCGCGCGCGCATCCTGGAGCGCATCGACGATGCCGTCGGGGCCGCGGCCAAGGGCAAGAAGGGCCAGGCATTGTTGCTGGTGGAACCCGACAACTGGACGTCCACCGTGGCCGGCATCGGCATGGGCAAGACCGACGAATTGCTGGCCAGCTTCGCCGAGCGCGTCCGCTTCCTGCTGGGATCGGACGACGCGGCCGGCATGCTTGGCGACCACACCGTCGGCATCGTCCTGGACTCGCGCCAGGACAGCGCCATCCGGGACTGGATCGAGCAGCTGCAAAAAAACGTCAGCAATGAGATCTTCGATGCCGGCACCCGCTCCATCACCGTCACCGCCAGCATCGGTGGCAGCCTGCTGGGCGAGAAGAACGCCAACACCGAGTTGCTGCTCAACCAGGCCAGCCAGGCGCTGCGCAACGCGCAGAACATCGGTGGCGGCAACGTCGAGCTGCACGATCCCGCCGCGCGAGAGAAAGCGGACGACGAGCGCGACAAGTACTGGTTGGCCCTGCTGCGCAAGGCGCTGGTCGACGACGGCCTGATGCTGTACCACCAGCAGACCATAAGCCTGCAGGATGTGGATGGCGACTATTCGGAGATCCTGCTGCGCATGAACGGGCCGCAGGGTACGGTGTTGCCGGGCTTCTTCATGCCGTTGGCGGAGAAGCACGGCCTGAACACGATGGTCGACCGCTGGGTGCTGGAGCACACCCTCAATGCCCTTCGGGCGCGCGACGCGCAAGGCCAGAAGACCACCTACTTCGTCAAGCTGACGGCCACCTCACTGCAGGACACCGCGCTGCTGTCGTGGCTCGGTACGCAGATGCAGGAGGCCGCGCTCAAGCATGGGCGCCTGGTGCTGGAGATGACCGAGAGCAAGGTCATGACCCTGCTGCGGCCGGCCCAGCAATTCGTCAACGCCTGGAAGAAGCTTGGAGGACAGTTTGCGCTGGAACAGTTCGGCTCGGGACTGAACTCATTCCATCTGCTCAGCCACATCGATGCCGACTACCTGAAAATCGACCGCAGCTACGTCGCGGACCTGCCGACGCATCCCGAGAACCAGAGGAAGATCGCCGAAATCTGCCAGCAGGCGCGCGAGCTCAAGCGCATGACGATCGCCGAGTGGGTCGAGGACGCCACCAGCACTTCGCTGCTGTTTTCCTGTGGCGTTGATTTCGTGCAGGGCAACTTTCTGCAGGAACCGCAACTGCTGCCGCCGGCACCCGCCTACCACTGAGCGTGGTCACTGGCTCGTGGGAGCCCGGCGGGCTCCACAGGCGACGACGACCTACTTCGTGGCAGCAGTGGCCTTGTGTTTGGCCTTGGCCGCAGCAGCCGCGGCGACATCTTCCTTGATGCGGGCTGCCTTGCCTTCCAGGCCACGCAGGAAGTACAGCTTGGCACCGCGCACCTTGCCGCGGCGCTTCACGGTGAGCGATTCGACGGCCGGGCTGTGGGTCTGGAACACGCGCTCCACGCCAGTGCCGTGCGACATCTTGCGCACGGTGAAGGCCGAATGCAGTCCGCGGCTGCGCTTGGCGATGCACACGCCTTCAAACGCCTGCACGCGCTCGCGATTGCCTTCCGTCACCTTGACATTGACCACCACGGTGTCACCGGGGGAAAACTCCGGCAGCTCACGCTTGATCTGCTCGGCCTCGAACTGTTCGATGATCTTGTTCATGACAACCTCGGTGGTTTGAATATTGGTAATTCTTGCGATCGTCCATGATGGCCACGATCAAAAAGCGGCTGTCCTTGGCCGCACTATGGTTCATTACTGCGATCATCCCTGATCGCCAGGATCAAAAGGCGGCCATCCTTGGCCGCACTCTTCAATTCAATTTTCTCCGTCACTGGCCTTCGCATGATTCAGGCGGAAGGCATCCAGCAGCGCCTGCGAACCGGCATCCAGGTCCCGGCCGGCCAGCAGGTCCGGGCGGCGCAACCAGGTCCGGCCCAGCGCCTGCTGCCGACGCCAGCGCGCAATCGCAGCATGGTCGCCCGACAACAGCACCTCCGGCACCGAACCCCACGCATCATGCACCGGCTTCGCATAGTGCGGGCAATCGAGCAGCCCGTCGGAAAACGAATCCTCAAGTGCCGAACGCGCGTCGTTCAACGCACCTTCCTGCAAGCGGCCCAGCGCATCGATGACCACGGCCGCCGCCAGCTCACCACCGGAGAGGACGTAGTCGCCAATGGACACCTCCTCGTCCACCGCATGCGCCAGCACCCGCTCGTCGACTCCTTCGTATCGCCCGCACAGCAAGGTGATCCGTGGCAAACCGGCCAGCGCCACCACCTTGTCCTGCGTCAGCCGCGCTCCCTGCGGGCTCAGATAGACCACATGCGCGGGTTCCGCCGCCGCCCCACTTACTGCCGCCAGCGTCCTCCGCAACGGCTCGATCATCATCACCATGCCGGGGCCACCCCCGTACGACGTCGCATCGACCGTACGGTGCGGGTCATGCGTATGGTCCCGCGGATTCCAGGTGTAGACCTGCAGCAAGCCGCGCTTTTGCGCCCGCCCCACCACGCCAACCGACACACACTCGCGGACCAGGCCAGGAAACAAGGTAACCACATCGATGCGCATGATTCCGATCCCGCTGGCGCTGCGTCGTGACGGTCAGAAATCCGGATCCCAGTCCACCAGCATGCGCTGGGTGGCCAAATCCACCGACTTCACCACCGGTCCTTGAGCAAACGGAATCAGCCGTTCGCGATCGCCGTCACGCACCACCAGTACATCGTTCGCACCGGTGGCAAACAGGTGGCTGACCCGGCCCAATGCACGGCCTTCCAGCGTAAAAACCGCCAAACCCTCCAAATCCGTCCAGTAGTATTCATCGGCTGCGACCGGCGGCAGCGTTGACCGCGCCACGTAGATGTCGCGCCCGACCAAGGCTGCTGCCTGCTCACGCAACCCGATGCCGGGAAGCTGGGCCACCACGCCCTTGCCCTGGGCGCGGCCAGTGGCTCCGGCAATGCTGATCACCTCGTCTGGAGCCGCCCCCAGCAACCACGGCTGATACGCGAAGATACCCAGGCGCGGCTCGGTCCACGATTCGATCTTGAGCCAGCCCTGCACGCCATACAGACCGACGATGCGCCCGACCAGGACGCGCCGACCGGTCGTCATCGGGTCAGGCGGCCGACTGCAGCTTGGCCTGTTCCTTGACCAGCGCCGCGACCTTGTCGCTCATCTGCGCACCCTTGGCGACCCAGGCATTGACGCGCTCGATATCCAGCTCCACGCGCTGGTCCTTGCCTGCCGCCACCGGGTTGTAATAACCCACGTTTTCAATGTTGCGCCCGTCGCGCTTGCTGCGCTGATCGGCCACGACCACGTGATAAAAAGGGCGCCCTTTGGCGCCGCTGCGCGAAAGACGAATCTTGACCATGGTTGACCACTCCAGAAATGCCGGAACCGCCGGCAGGCGCGCGCTGGCGCGCGACAAACGCGGTATTTTAGCGAGGTTCGACGACAATGGGAAGCAGGCGTCTACCCGGGCGCACCCTGCACCACCACGCCGGTATCGGCCTACCACCGACTGCCAGCCCGCACGGCTGCCACCACTTCAGCGCATCGGCGGCAGATTGCCCATGCCGCCACCCATGCCCTTCAGCGCGCCGCGCATCTGGCGCATCAGGCCCTTGCTGCCGCCGCGCGACAGCTTGGACATCATCTTCGCCATCTGCTGATACTGCTTGAGCACCCGGTTCACATCCGCCGGCTGTGTGCCGGACCCCCGGGCGACGCGGGCGCGACGTGACCCGTTGAGCAGGTCCGGATGACGCCGCTCCTTCTGGGTCATCGAGCCGATGATCGCGATCATGCGCCGCATCTCGCCGTCATTGGCCCTGGACTTGACACTCTCGGGCAGGCTGGACACACCCGGCAGCTTGTCCAGCAAGCCGGCCATGCCACCCATCTTGCCCATCTGCTCAAGCTGGTCCTTCATGTCGTCGAGGTCGAAGCGCTTGCCCTTCATCACCTTCTGCGCAAGCTTCTGGGCCTTCTCCTGGTCCACCTTGCGCTCGACTTCCTCGACCAGGGACAGCACATCACCCATGCCCAGGATGCGCTGCGCCACGCGGTCGGGATGGAACGGTTCCAACGCGTCGGTCTTCTCGCCGGCGCCCAGGAACTTGATCGGCCGCCCGGTGACATAACGCACCGAGAGCGCGGCGCCCCCGCGGGCATCGCCGTCGGTCTTGGTCAGGATGACCCCGGTCAGCGGCAGGGCCTCGGCAAATGCCTTCGCCGTGGTGGCCGCATCCTGGCCGGTCATGGCGTCGACCACGAACAAGGTCTCCACCGGGATCAGCGCCGCGTGCAGGGCCTTGACCTCGTCCATCATGGCCGTATCGACATGCAGGCGCCCGGCGGTGTCGACGATCAGCACGTCGATGACTTCGCGCCGCGCCGCTACCAGCGCCGCCTTGGCAATGGCCACCGGCTCCTCGCCCGCTGCAGACGGGAAAAACGCCACTGAAACCTGCTCGGCCAGCGTGCGCAACTGTTCGATCGCGGCCGGCCGGTACACGTCGCAGCTGACCACCATGACACGCTTCTTGTGGCGCTCGGTGAGCAGACGCGCCAGCTTGGCCACCGTGGTGGTCTTGCCTGCGCCCTGCAGACCGGCCAACAGCACCACGGCGGGCGGTTGCTGGGCAAGATTCAACTCCGCGTTCATCGTGCCCATCACCGCGGTCAGCTCGTCGCTGACCACCTTGACCAGGGCCTGGCCCGGAGACAGGCTCTTGGCCACCTCCTGGCCGACCGCGCGCAGCTTGACGCGCTGGATGAGCGCCTGGACCACCGGCAACGCCACGTCGGCCTCGAGCAGCGCAATGCGCACCTCGCGCAAGGCCTCGCGGATGTTCTCGTCGGTCAGACGGCCGCGTCCGCGCAGGCGGTTGACCGTGGTGGAGAGACTCTGGCTCAGCGATTCGAACATGGCCGCACAACGCATCGATGGCAATCGCGGAATATAGCAGAGACCCCGGCGCGTCCGGGTCGGGATCCGACGGCTCGATACGTTGTTGCCGTGGTGGCGCGCCTGCACGCGGCACAATGCGTGTGCGAAACTGACGCCATGCTCACCGACCTCCTGGCCCTGTTCGCCATCGCGCTCTACCTGACCGCCGCTGGCGTCCTGGCGCGGCCCCTGCTCAGCGGCAGGAAACCCCTGGACCGCCTGGCACTGGTGCTTGCCACCCTCGCCGTGGCCTTGCATCTCGGCATCCTGCTCGGCATGCATCGCGGCGCACTCGACCTGCACTTCTTCGCCGCGCTGTCGCTGGTGGCCTGCGTGGTGGCGGCGCTGACCCTGGTGGTCAACCTCACGCGGCCAGTTGCCGCGCTGGGTGTGATCGTGTTCCCGCTGGCTGCGCTGTTCCTGGTCCTGGACACCTTCGTGGCCCCACCCACCGCGCCTACCCAGCTGGCGTGGCCGATCAAGCTGCATGTCACCCTGGCCCTGCTCGCGTTCAGCGTACTGTCGATCGCGGCGATCCTGGCCATCCTGCTCGCCGCCCAGGAACGCGCACTGCGCGTCCGCGATTTCGGCCAGTGGCTGCGCGCCTTGCCGCCCCTGACCCGGACCGAGGCGCTGATGTTCCGCCTGATCGGCGGCGGTTTCGCGCTGCTGACCGCGGCCCTGCTCAGCGGCGCGCTGTTCATCGAAAACATCCGCGCCCAGCACCTGGTGCACACCACGGTGTTGTCGGTGGTGGCCTGGCTGCTGTTCGGCACGTTGCTGTATGGCCGCTGGCGCCATGGCTGGCGCGGTACGCGCGCGGTCAACCTGACACTGGTCGGCATGCTCATCCTCGCCCTGGCGTTCTTCGGCTCGAAGTTTGTGCTGGAGCTGGTGCTGCACCGCAGCCCCTGACTGGCGGCCGGCGGGAAGCCACGACCTGCAGCGGGCAGGGCTCAGCGGCAGGCGTCGAGGGCTTCGGCCAGGCGCTCGACCGCCACGATGCGCAGGTCGCCGCCCGGTGCCTTCTTCGGCGCGTTGGCGCGCGGCACAATGGCCATCTGGAAACCGTGATGGGCAGCCTCGCGCAGACGTTCCTCGCCATTTGGGACCGGGCGAATCTCGCCGGACAGGCCAACTTCACCGAACACCACGGTATGTTCCGGCAGTGGCCGATCACGCAAGCTGGAGCAGACCGCCAGCAGCACCGGCAGGTCGGCAGCGGTTTCCTGCACGCGGATACCGCCGACCACATTGACGAACACGTCCTGGTCGTAGGCTGCCACGCCACCATGGCGATGCAGTACCGCCAGCAGCATGCCCAGCCGATTCTGGTCCAAACCCAGGGCCACACGCCGCGGATTGCCCAGCGAGGACTGGTCGACCAGGGCCTGCACTTCCACCAGCAGCGGTCGCGTACCTTCGCGGGTCACCATGACCGCGCTGCCGGGCGTGGCCTCGCCATGCGTGGCCAGGAAGATGGCCGACGGATTGGGCACCTCGCGCAGCCCAACATCGGACATGGCAAAGACCCCGAGCTCGTTGACCGCGCCAAAACGGTTCTTGAACGCGCGCAACACCCGGAAGCGGCTGTTCGTCTCACCCTCGAAGTTCAACACCGCGTCCACCATGTGCTCCAGGACACGCGGGCCGGCGATGCCGCCGTCCTTGGTCACATGGCCGACGAGGAACACTGAGGTTCCGGTTTCCTTGGCAAACCGGGTGAGCTTGGCGGCCGACTCGCGCACCTGGCTCACCGATCCCGGCGCCGCCGGCAACAGCTCGGTCCAGATGGTCTGGATCGAATCGATCACCAGCACCCTGGGCCGCACCTGCATGGCCTGTTCCAGGATCCGCTCCACGCAGGTTTCCGCCAGCGCCTGCAGAGGTTCCAGCGCGATGCCCAGGCGTCGCGCCCTGGCGGCGACCTGCGCCAGCGATTCCTCGCCGGTGACGTACACGCTGGACAACCGCGTGCCCAGCTGGCCCAACACCTGCAGCAACAGCGTGGACTTGCCGATGCCCGGATCGCCGCCGATCAAGACCACCGAACCCTCGACCAGGCCCCCACCGAGGACACGATCGAGTTCGCCCAATCCGGTCGAGATGCGTTGCTCGGTAGCGAGCGCCACGGCGCTCAGTGCCGTGATCTGCGCCGAGCCCGCAGCGCGGCCGGCGTAGTTGGAGCGCTGCGCGCCCACCGACGCGGCGGACGCGCCTTGCAGCACGATGGCGCTCAGCGTGTTCCACGCGCCGCAGGCGATGCACTGGCCCTGCCACTTGGCATGCTCGGCGCCGCACTCGGTGCATACATAGGCGGTCTTGGCCTTGGCCATGTCGCGCTGCTCCCTACCCCGGCTCACGGTGGCCGTCGCTACATGATGCGGCCGAATGCATCTGCCACCAAGGGCAGCACAGCGGAATACATGCAGCCAGCCTGGACTCCTTGGCTTCGCCGCCGGGCGACACCATATGTTGCAGCAATGGCGCGCCACACCGCACGCCGCCGGAGACCGGCATGACCGACACCGTCACCATCCCTTGCGCGCACTGCACTGCACTCAACCGCGTTCCCGCCGCGCGCCTCGATCAGCACCCCTCGTGCGGACGCTGCCGGCAAGCCCTGTTCGCCGGCGCGCCGATAGCCCTCACGGAGGACAATTTCGAGGCTGTGACCAGCAAAGGCGACTTGCCCGTGCTGGTGGACTTCTGGGCCCCGTGGTGCGGCCCGTGCGTCGGCTTTGCACCCACCTTCGCCGCCGCGGCAAGCACCCTCGAACCGAACCTGCGCCTGGCCAAGCTGGATACCGAAGCGCATCCGCAACTCGCGCAGCGCTTCGCCATCCGCAGCATCCCGACCCTGATCATGCTGCGTTACGGACGCGAGACGGCACGCCAGTCGGGGGCGTTGAACGCGGCGCAACTGCGCCAGTTCGCCAGCGCGGCCCTGGCCCAGCGCTGAGCACAGCATCTGCCGGAATCCTGCGCATCGCGAGGCCCGCTCCGGCCACCAGGGCGGCCGGCCGGCCGCACCGCCGCCTCAAGCCGGCGCGCAGTTTGCCCGCACCAGATGCTGGACGCTGAACATGTGCCGCGCGTCGGTCCAGGCTTGCTCGACCGCCAGGCCGGCCTTGGCCGCCAGGGCCGCGAAATCCGCCAGCGAATACTTGCAGCTGTACTCGACCTCGATCGGCTCGCCGGCCAGGAAGCCAATACGCAGGCGTCCGACCCGCACGCGCTGTTCACGACGGCTCACCAGTTGGGTTTCGACACGCCCGGCCATCGGGTTGTAGCGCGCGCGATGGGCAAACGCGGACAGGTCGAAATCCGTGCCAAGCTCGCGGTTGAGTCGCGCCAGCATGTTCAGCGTGAATTGCGCCGTCACCCCGGCCCGGTCGTTGTAGGCAGCCTCGATGACGGCTGCATCCTTCTTCAGGTCGACGCCAACCAGGATGCCGCCACCCTCGCCCATCTCCTTGCGCATCTTGCGCAGCAGCTCGACCGCCTCGCGCGCAGCAAAGTTGCCGATCGTCGAGCCGGGAAAATAGATCACCGTGCGCCTGGCCGCCCGCGGCGCCACCGGCATCCGCAACGGCTTGGTGAAATCGGCACGCAGCGGCTGGATTGCCAACTGCGGAAATTCTGCCGCCAGCCGTTCGACACTGGCCCACAGCGATGCCTCGGAAATCTCCACCGGCACATAGGCCACCGGCGCCTGCAGATGCTGCAGCAGCAGGCGCGTCTTGCGCCCGCTGCCGCTGCCATATTCCACCAGGCGCACGTCCGGGCCCAGCCGCTCGGCGATCTCCGCGGCGTACTCGTCCATCAACGCCAGCTCGCAGCCGGTGAGGTAGTACTCGGGCTGGGCGCAGATCTGCTCGAACAGCGCCGATCCCTCGGCGTCGTAGAACAACCACGACGGCAGGCGTTTGTCCTTCAGACCCAGTCCGTGCTGGACCAGCTGCAGCAAGCCGCTGTCCACCGCACTGCGGGGGACATGGGTGTCTTGGTGTAGCGCTACGTTCATCGGTCTTGTCCCAGTCGCAGCCCGGCAAACTGCCAGCGGGCTTGTGGTGGAAAGAAATTGCGATAGCTGGCGCGGACATGATCTGCCGGCGTGGCACAGGAACCGCCGCGCAACACCCACTGCCCGCACATGAACTTGCCGTTGTATTCGCCCACCGCCCCAGGCAAGGGATGAAAGCCCGGGTAACCGACATAGGGTGAGGCAGTCCATTCCCACACGTCGCCAAACACCTGCTGCAAGCCCTTGTCGCCAAGCACCGCCTGTGGCTGAAAACGTCCGGTGTCCTGCAGATTGCCAGTCACCGCCACGCCCGCGGCGGCAATTTCCCATTCGGCCTCGGTCGGCAGGCGCGCACCAGCCCAGCGTGCAAATGCCTCTGCCTCGTAATAGCTGAGGTGGCAGGCCGGTTCGCGCGGATCGATGCTCCGTATGCCAGCCAGGGTGAACTCGCTGTCCAGGTCGTCGTGCCAATAGAGCGGATGCTGCCAACCCTCGCGTTGCACGGTATCCCAGCCGTCGGAGAGCCACAGTCGCGGCTCGCGATAGCCGCCATCATGGATGAAGTCCAGGTACTCCGCGTTGGTCACCAGGCGGTTGGCCAGGGCGTGTGGCAGCAGCAGGCTGCGATGGCGTGGGGTTTCGTTGTCGAAGGCAAAACCGGCGCCGCGATGGCCAACCTCCAGCACGCCCTCCGGGCCGGGCAGGAAACGCAGCGGCAGCACCGCGCCGGCAACCGGGGCAGGCAGCGGTTCGCGATAGGCCGGCTGCAGGGGATTGCACCACAAGGCGTGCTTGATATCGGTGAGCAGCAGCTCCTGGTGCTGTTGCTCGTGCTGCAGCCCAAGTTCCACCACGGCGTGCAGTTCCCTGTCATCGTCGCGCGCCAGCAGGTCATCAACCGCATCGTCGATGCGGGCACGGAACGCCAGTACTTCCGCCAGCGACGGACGCGACAACAATCCGCGGTGGGCCCGGGCATGCATCGGCCCGACACTCTGGTAATAGGAGTTGAAGAGGAATGACCAGGCCGGTCGGGGCGAAGTCCAGCCCGCATCCCGGCCGAGCACGAACTGGTCAAAGAACCAGGTCGTGTGTGCCAGGTGCCACTTGCCTGGGCTTGCCTCGGGCATCGACTGCAGTTGCAGGTCCTCGGCACTCAGACCCGCACACAGGTCGACGGTACGCTGACGCACGCGTCGAAACCTTGCGCCTATTGCCTCAGACGATGTTGCGGCTAGCGTTGCAGGCAAGTGTGGCTCCACAGGGTCGGCAGCGGCCGGCTCGCGGCGCATTGCGCCTGAGTCTGCCGCGCCCGGTCATGCCGAGCAGCATGCACCCTGCGGTGTTCAGATGCCGTGATATCCATCAGCAAAAAGGTGCCACGACGGCATCCCCGACAGACATGCCGCACCAACCGCGGCCAGTGCCAGCACGATGCGGAAGCCAGAAACGGCAAGGCCCGGACATGCCGGGCCTTGCACGTCGCGGGTCAGGCCAATGGCACCATCACCAGTCGCTGCGTATGTAGCGAGTCTGGTACGGATCGTCGTAGATCACCGTGCGCGACTCCACCACCCGACGGGTCACCGGCGGCGGGTAATCGCTGCGGTAGACCACCGGCGGCCCATACACCACGGGCGGGGGCGCGTAATACACCGGTGGTGGCGCCACGGCGGCGTTGACCAGTCCGATCACCGCGCCCGTGACAATGGCACCGGCCACCCAGCGCCCGCCACTCCAGTGGCCACCGCGATGATAGCCACCGCGGTTGTAGCCGCCATGGCCGTAGTAGCGCGGCTGCACATAGTGCCCACTGTAGCCACCGCGATAGGCCCCGTGGCCATGGCGCCCGCCGGCAGATGCGCTCGGAGCCACGGCCAGGGCAGCGACCAACGCCGCCCCCAAGGCCATCCATTTCCATGCACCCAGATGTGTCATGACGCCGCGCCCATCCTGCGCAAGCGCGGTGTCGACATGCGTCCTGGCCAGGTTCAAACGTGAGTTCATGATCGTCCTCCGTAGTGTGGGTTCATGCTCGGACGCCGGTACTTAATGCGCACTGAAGAGTTCAGCGCTTCGGGCTGGCCCCTTCCCACGGGTTGGAACCGGGTACCGGGGCACGCTTGCGCAACAGCCAGCAGCGGTGGATTGCGGTGCGCCGCGCGAAATCGACCGGGATGCTCGGCGTGGTCCAGTCCTCGATGCTGAAGCAGCCCTCCAGTGCCTCCCGATCGAACTTGAAGCGGCGGAAGTTGTTGGAGAACACCACCATCCCGCCACTGTCGAGGCGTTCGGCACAGGCCAGCAGCAACTCGGCATGATCGCGCTGCACGCTGAAATCGCCGGCGCGCTTGGAATTGGAGAACGTCGGTGGGTCGACGAAGATCAAGCCGTAATGACCATGATCGCGACGCAGGAACTCCAGCGCGTCGCGCTGCACCAGCTGATGACGCGGTCCGGTGAAACCGTTCAGCGCGAGGTTGCGCGAAGCCCAGTCCAGATAAGGTGCCGACAGGTCCACGCTGGTGGTCGCCGACGCCCCGCCCGCGGCGGCATACACGCTGGCCGTGGCGGTATAGGCAAACAGGTTGAGAAAGCGCGCGCCCGCGGCCAACTCGCGCAGTTTCGCGCGCACCAGGCGATGATCCAGGAACAGGCCGGTGTCGAGGTAGTCGGTGAGGTTGACCAGGAACCGCAACCCACCCTCGCGCACCTCGAAGTACTCGTCGCGTTCGTCGAACTTGCCGTAGCGCGCGCCGCCACTGCCGCGTTCACGCGTCTTCAGCACCACGCGCTCGCGCGGCACCGCGAACACCTCGGTCGCGACGCGCGCCACCTCGCGCATGCGCGTGCGCGCGAGGTCCTCCGGCACGGCGGCTGGCGCCCGATATTCCTGGATGTGCAGGTGGTCGTCGCCATGCACATCGTTGTAGACATCGATGGCGGCGGCGTATTCGGGCAGGTCCTGGTCATAGGCACGCCAGGCGTGGATGTCGTCGCGCAGCATCTGCTTGCGCAGGCGCCGCAGGTTCTTTTCCAGGCGATTCCTGAGCATCGCCGCGCCGGCCGACAGCGGCGGGCGTTCGTCCGGGACGTGGTCGTGGGCATGGATGGCGAAGGTGAGCAGCACGGTCTTCAGCGCGCCGTTGTACAGCGCGTAGCGCCGCTCGGGCCGCAGCCGCAGGGCGCGGCCCAGCTCGACATCGCCTGCCAGCACGGCCGCGCGCCAGCCGCCGAAGCGCGTGCGCAGGACCTCGCCGAGCTGCCGGTACAGCCCAGGCATCTCCGCCCGCTCGCCCAGGCGCTGGCCGTAGGGTGGATTGGTGATCAGCAGGCCCGTCGCACTGCCGGGCGGCGGTGCGGCATGCGCGACGTCCTGGCGCTGCAAAGTGAAGAACCCGGCCACGCCGGCTGCCTGGGCATTGTGCTTGGCGGCCTGGATCATCTGCGGATCGCTGTCGCTGCCGAAAAATACGCTGCGCAGTGCCCGCAGGCCCGACTCGGCGCGCTGCCTGGCCTCGTCCAGTACGCTGGCCCACAGCGCCTGGTCGTGCTGCCGCCAGCCGAGGAAACCGAAATAGCTGCGCTGCAGGCCTGGCGCGACGTCGGCGACCATCAATGCACCCTCGATCAGCAAGGTGCCGGAGCCGCACATGGGATCGAGCAGGCTGCCGCCGCCGGCATAGACTTCCGGCCAGCCTGCGCGCAGCAACATGGCTGCCGCCAGGTTCTCCTTCAGCGGCGCCTCACCCTGGGTCCTGCGCCAGCCGCGGCGATGCAGCGGCGTGCCGGCCAGGTCCAGCGAGACCGTGGCGCGGTCACGACGCAGGTGCAGGTTGATGCGCAGGTCCGGCTCCTCGACCTCGACGTCCGGCCGCGCGCCGAGATTGCGCGAAAACTGGTCGACCACCGCGTCCTTGACCCGGCGCGCGATGAACTGGCTGTGCGTCAGCCTGCTCTGGCTGGTGTCGGCATCCACGGCCAGCGTGCCACCGGATGACAGGTGGGCTTCCCAGTCGATGGCCTGGACGCCGAGATACAGCGCATCGTCGTCCACCGCATCGAATTCGGCCAGCGGCAACAGGATCCGGCTGGCCAGCCGCGACCACAGGCAGGCCCGGTACGCGGTTTCCAGCGAGCTGGAAAACCGCACGCCGGCCAGCGTCTCGTGCGCATCGTCCGCACCGAGCGCCGCCAGTTCGTCACGCAGCAGGTATTCCAGGCCCTTGGGGCAGGTGGCGTAGTAGTCGCTCATGCCACGCCCGACACCTGGTCAAGCAGCAGTTGGAACTGCACCCCAATGATGGCCATGCTCGCACCCAGTCGATGATCGTCGTCGACCAACAGCAGGGGCAGGCGCCTACGGGCCGCAAACTCGTGCGTTGCCGCCACGGGGCAAACCTCGTCGCGCCAACCGTGCACGAGGATGGACGGCACGCCGCGGCGTTGTTCCAGCCGGCGCGGATAGCCGGGTATGGCCGCCGGCGTGGCCAGCAGCAGCATGCCGGCAACCGGCACATCCAGCGAGACCAGGGCCGAGACGAAGGCGCCCATGCTCGAGCCCACCAGCACCGGCGGCGCATCCAGGGCCTCGATAGTGGCCCGCAGGCGCGCAATCCGCGGCGCCACCGATCCCAGATGGCCGCGTGCGTCGTCGTCTCGGTAGTCGGGGCGCTGCGTGGTCCAGCCGCGTTCCTCGGCCAGGGCGGCCAGCGCGCTGACCTTGGTCGCCTGGGGACTGGAGCCGGAACCATGGGAAAGGACGACCTGGGGTCGCATCGTACTGACCATCGCTGCTGGCCGGGCGGGATGCGCATGGTAACAGGCCGCTTTCAGCTCCCCGCCACCGCGTGCCAAACTCCACCGCATGTTGAAGTTGCGCATCCGCTCACGGCCGCTCCCTTACGTGGCGTTGTTGCCCGAGCGCGCGGCCGCGGCCGTGCGGCTCGTCGTCGTGCATTGCACCGAGCTGCCCGACCTGCCGACTGCACGCGCCTACGGCGAGCGCATCATGCACCCCAGCGGCACCGGCAACAGCGGCCACTACTATGTCGACCGCGACGGCAGCATCGAGGCCTACGTGCCCGGCACCCGCAGCGCCAACCATGTGGTCGGGCACAACGCGGATTCAATCGGCGTCGAACTGGTGAACCTCGGCCGCTTTCCACACTGGTGGGACTCTCGCCACCAGAAGATGGCCGAGCCGTATCCGGCCGCCCAGGTCGCCGCGCTGCGGCGCCTGTTGCTCGAACTGCGCACGCAGTTTCCCAACCTGCGCGACATCGCCGGCCACGAAGACCTGGACACGCGCCAGGTGCCGGCTACCGATGACGCCAACCGCAGCGTCCGCCGCAAGCTCGATCCCGGCCCGATGTTCCCCTGGGACGAGGTGCTGCGCGACTGCGGCCTGGCGCGGATCGCTTCGGCGCAAAGCTAGCGCTGCAGGGAGCCTCGCCTGCCAGCTGGCTCCTACTGCATGCGTTCCGACGTGACGGCCGGCGGAGCGGTGCGACCGCCCGGGGCCGGGCTGTTGAGGCCGCTCACTTTTGGTTGCGGTCGGCGCGCGCGCCGGGCGCCGCGCACGCCGTACCGGCAACCCCAGGTGTGCCTGGAGTCAGCACGCACGCGTAGATGTCCGTCCGGTTGTCCAGATCGTGGCCATTGGCCAGCGTCACCAGTGCCACAAAATTCCGGCCCGCAGCAGCCAGCCCCTGGTACTCGCCGACGAAGAAGCCGTCGTTGTAGGGGATGGTGCGGAAATCGAACGCCTCGGCAGTCATCGACGCCGGCCGCGCCCAAGTCCGGCCCTGGTCCGCGGACCAGCTGAGCCAATAGTGCGTCAGCAGGCCGGGGGCACTGGAGCGGTCGGTGGCGAAGGCGTACCAGCCCACCGCCACCTCACCGCGGTCGTTGACCGCGACGTTGGGCACGAACTGCTGGGTGCCCGCCGCCGGCGCAACCGCCATCGGCTTGCTCCAGGTACGGCCACCATCACTGGAACTGGCCAGCACCACCTGCTGGGTCCTGCCCTGTGTGAAGCGCGCATCGCTCCACACCGCGTAGAGCCGGTGGCTGCCGGGCCGCGGATCGACCGCGATGCCGGTGAACGAATCGCCGGTGCGCACCTTGGTACCCAGTCGCGGATCAGCCACCGCGACGATCTCGGAGGTGGCCAGCGTCCATGGCCTGGACCAGGTCGAGCCGCCATCGGTCGAGCGCATGAGCGCAACCCGGTCGTGCCGCGGATGCACGGCGCCGCCGCCGGCCGCCAGTTCGTTGAATACGTTCAGGAGCTCCCCATCCGGCAGCACGACGATCTGGTTGGCGGACGTCTGCATGCCCACCGGGGTCGCATAGATCGCCTGCGGTGCACTCCAGCTCCTGCCGCTGTCCGTGGTGCGGCTGAACATGACCGAGCCACGTACCGCCGTGGCCGGTGCGGAGCGCTGCCTGGCCCACACCAGGTAGGCCGTATGCGCGCGGTGCGGATCGGTGCTCACCACCGGCCGCGAGGCATCGCTCAGGTTGCGGTCGCGGTCGGGCTTGCGGATGACGGTGACCGGCACGCCCCAGGTCCGCCCACCGTCGGCCGAGGTTGCCACCAGCTGCGCTTCTTCCGCGTTCGAGGCATTCCACGACACGGCGGCGAAATACGCCGTGCCGTCGGCACCAAATGCCACCCACGGATCGCTGGCCTTCTCGAAATCCCCGCCATTGGTCCGGTCGCCGCCGGCACAGCGCGAGAACTTCGGCTGCGCACTGAGCGCAGGCACCTGCCAGCTGTGGCCGCCGTCGAACGAGGTGGCGGCGAGCACGCCGTTGGCACCGTCGTTCGGGAAACGGTCCTCGTGGTACACCGC
The DNA here is from genome assembly GCA_017305055.1 of Lysobacterales bacterium. Lineage (GTDB taxonomy): Bacteria > Pseudomonadota > Gammaproteobacteria > Xanthomonadales > Rhodanobacteraceae > Rhodanobacter. Next base: position 12,132 of record JAFKMZ010000025.1, on the reverse strand, counting down.
GACGAGGTTCTCCGGATGGCGCGGATTGACCGCCACGTACGGCTCGCTTTCCGCGTTGACGTAGGCTGCGGTGATCGGAAATTCCGGCCCGTTGCAATCGGCAAGGAACGGCGACGCCGCCGAGACCCTGGCCAACTCGCGATGGAACGGTTGCCCGTCGGCGGCCCCGGCGGATGCGCCGCCAGCCATCAGGAACGTGGCTATCGCGACCGCCACGATGCGCGCGCCATGCGATTTCATCTTCGAGCCCATCATCGTCTCCCTTGCGCTGCCGGGCGCCCTGTCCGATGTGGCGAGCGTGAGCCGCATGGAGGCCGGTGTAAAGCCTGACAGACCGGCGCGGTCGACGCTGCGCGACCCAGTCACGGCAAGCGGCCGGCCAGGGTCGATGCCCGGGGCGCCCTATACTGTCGCCCCAGTTCAAGCCGAGCGCGCCGCATGCCCCAGGACCACGTTGCCGAATTGATCGACCTGCTGCGGCTCGAGCGACTGGAAGACAACCTGTTCCGCGGCCAGAGCCGCGACATCGGCACCAAGTTCGTGTTCGGCGGCCAGGTGCTCGGCCAGGCCCTGGCCGCCGCGCAGCAGACCGTCGACAGTGCACGTGAGGCGCATTCCCTGCATGCCTATTTCCTGCGTGCGGGCGACATCGAGGCACCCATCGTGTACAGCGTGGAGCGGGCACGCGACGGAGGTTCGTTCTCCTCCCGTCGCGTCGTGGCCATCCAGCATGGGCAGCCCATCCTGACCGGTTCGGTATCCTTCCAGCGGCCGGAAACGGGTGTCGAGCACCAGACCTCGATGCCCGAGGTGCCGGCACCGGAGGACGTCGAACCCATGCAGCCGTGGCCTGCCGAGGAGCTGCACCGGCTGCCGGTCAAGCTGCAGCGCTGGCTGGGCATCGACGGCCCGTTCGAGTTCCGCGAGGTGTGGCCGCGCGATGAGAGGCGGCCGACCAAGCGGCCACCGATCCAGCACATCTGGTTCAAGCTCATCAGGCCGATCGATGACGCGCCCGAGGTGCACCGGGTGCTGCTGGCCTACGCCTCGGATTTCCACCTGATCGGCACGGCGACGCTGCCGCACGGCATCTCCTACCTGACCGACCACGTGCAGATGGCCAGCCTGGACCACGCCCTGTGGTTCCACCGGCCGTTCCGGGTCGACGAATGGCTGTTGTATTCCTTCGACAGTCCCACCGCGCAAGGTGGCCGGGGCCTGGCCCGCGGCCAGATCTTCAGCCGCGATGGCGTATTGGTGGCGTCCACTGCCCAGGAAGGCCTGATTCGCGTCCGCCAACCCTGATTCGGGGTGCAGTTCCGCCCCAACCAGCTAGACTGGCTGCATGCGCAGACTCTATACCTCCCCCCGCCAGGCCAACATCGACCGCGTGGTTGCCTTGATGGATGCGCGCGGCATCGCCACCAAGGTCACCAACCGCTCGCGCTACGACCACACCACGTGGAAGCGCTACAGCTACGTGGGCCGCTACGAGCGCCGCAACGAATGGCCGGAAGTCTGGATCGTGCACGCCGACGACTACAAGGCCGCGCACCTGGCGTTCAGGGAAATGGGGCTTGAGCCGTTCATCGCGCGCGCGCCGGAATTGGAGGACCTGCGCGTAACCACACCGGAGAGCCGGCGCAAGCACGCAGTCGGTCGCGCGCGGCATATCGCACTGGTGGCAGTGCTGGCCATGTGCGCCATGTTGATGCTGCGCTACCTGCAGGTGTTCTGAGCGCGCACCCGGCCTGGGCCATCCACGCCGCAATCAGCATAGAATCGGGGCATGCGTTCCGAACATGTCCGCGTGTTTCAGACCCTGCCGCATCCTTGTGGCTACTACGCGCAGCGCACGGCGCAAAATCTGGTCATCGACCCCGCCGCACCGGACCTGCGCCAGCTCTATGGGCCGGCGTTGGAACGCGGTTTCCGTCGCGCTGGCGGGCACCTGTACCTGCCGCACTGTGCGAATTGCCGGGCCTGCACCCCATGCCGCATCGACGTGGCCGGCTTCCGGCCCGATCGTGCGCAAAAGCGCTGCCTGCGGCGCAATGGCGACCTCTGCATCAGCGCCAAGGCGCCCGGCTACACGGAGGAACGCCACCGGCTGTACACGGCCTACCTGCGCGCACGCCATGCCGGTGGCGGCATGGACGAAGCCGAGCCCAGCGATTTCGACCGTTTCCTCAATGCGTCCTGGAGTCCAACCCTGTTCCTGGAATTCCGGTTGGGGTCGCGGCTGCTTGGCGTGGCGGTCACCGATGTCTGCGCGGGCAGCCTGTCGGCGGTCTACACTTTCTTCGATCCGGAGCTTGGCGCACGCAGCCTTGGCACCTTTGCCATCCTGCAGCAGGTGCAGCTGGCGCGCCGGCACAAGCTGCCGTGGCTGTACCTCGGCTTCTGGATCGACGGACACCCGAAGATGGACTACAAACGCAGCTTCCGGCCATTGCAGATACGCAATGTGCAAGGCTGGCAGGTCATGCCGTCAGCGCCCGCATCGGCCACGCAACGCTGCTGAGCCGGGCGCCGCGCCATCCTCTGCTTTTCATTGCGACTCCGGCCACCGGCCGGCGCCAGCCCCGATTCAACCGTTGTTGGCGGCGGCGACAATGGCCGCCGGCCGGCGCGCCCCGGCGAAGCGCCGCGACCAGTAGGTCTCGTTCAGGCTCGAAACCTCGACTGTCTTGCCACTGGTCGGCGCATGGATGAATCGGCCGTTGGAAAGATAGATGCCGACGTGCGAGATGCGGTGCTTGCCCGAAGTATGGAAAAACACCAGATCGCCGGTCTTCAAGCGTCCGCGACTGACCTTGAGCCCCGCGAGGAATTGCGAGGCGGCATTCGCCGGCAGGCGCATGCCGATGGCGCGGGCAAACACGTAGCGGACGAAGCCGCTGCAATCGAAGCCGGTGGACGGTGTGCTGCCGCCGGACACATAGGGGATGTCGCGCAGGCTCATCGCCAGGTCCACCAGCGCGTCGCGCAAGCCGGCGACGGTGTCCGCCGTGTCATCGGCCAGGGACCGCGCCGCGAGCGCACTGCCGGCACCGGCGTCTTCCGACGCCATGAAACCCGACGCATGGCGATAGGCCGTGGTCAGCTTGGACAGCGGCAAGACGGACGGCTGCAACGGCATCGCGGCGGATGCCCCCGCCGGATCCTGCCCCCAGTTCCAGGGTGACTGGGCCAGCAAGGGGACGCTGAACACGTTGTCCGCGGCAACCGTCGCGACCACGCTGGGCGCCAGCGCCGCCAGGGCGATACCGGGAGCTGCGGTCGCCGCAGGCAAGCCTGGCACTTCGGGCGCACCCGCCGGTGCCCGCCCCCAATTCAACGGGGACTGGGCCAGCAAGGGGACACTGAACACGCTGGCGGCGACATGGCCGGCCCGCGCCTTGTGCAACGCATGGGCCTTGGTGGTAGCGGCATGCGCCTGGATCGAGCCCGCGGCAAACAGCAACACGATTGCAACGGTCGATCGCCTGGTCAGCATGCGCCGGGAGCCTTGAGCGGGAAGATGGGACCCTCAACCACGGGTTGAGCGCCCCTCGAAGGACAAGGAACTTAGCAAACCAACCCGGCCAGCAAGTTCAATCGACGTTAAATGTACCCTGTCGTTTTCCATTGCTCCAGCCTCAAAAGTGCGACATACGTCAATGATTTACAAAACAAATGTCGTTCCATCCAGGCGGTGGGGTGAATCATTTCTCCGGCCAGTAGTAGGCATCGGGATAGGGCCGCACCCCGAAAATGGCCGTACCGATGCGTACCTCGGTAGCGCCCTCGGCAATGGCCAGGGGGAAGTCGCCGCTCATGCCCATCGACAGGCACGGCAGCTCGTGCCCACGCGCCACCGCCTGGTCGCGCAACTCGCGCAGCAGGCGGAAGCAGCCGCGCACAGCCTCGGGTGTGGGTGAGTTGATGGCCAGGGTCATGAGTCCACGTACGCGCAACGTGTCGTAGGCACGCAGGGCGTCGAGGAAGGCCGGGAGCTGCTCGGGCGGCAGGCCGTACTTGCTCGGCTCCGTCGAGGTCTTCACCTGCACCAGGGCGTTCATGCGGCGGCCCTCCAGGCGCAGCCGATGGTCCAGCGCCACGGCCAGCTCGGGCCGGTCCAGGGATTGCACCTCGCTGGCCAGACGGGCGACCTCCTTGGCCTTGTTGGTCTGCAGGTGTCCGATCATCACCCAGTCGATGCCGCTGTCCGCGAGCACCCTGGACTTGTCGCGGATTTCCTGCACCTTGTTCTCGCCGAATCGGCGCAGGCCCAGACCCATCGCGGCACGGACCACGTCCGGCCCAAAGGTCTTGCTCACCGGGAGGATGTTGACTTCCGCCGGGTCACGGCCAGCTGCATGGCAGGCATCGGCGACCCGCTGCTGCACCTGGGCCCAGTTCGCCGCCAGATGGCTCGCCGCCAGCGCGTCGCGGTCGGTTTCGACCATCACTGGCTCCCGGCGCCCTGCGCGTGGTGTGCGGCGACGACCGCGGCAACCACCATGCTGACCTTCTTGCCGGTCGGGATGTGCAGGAACTCGTTCGGCCCGTGGGCATTGGAATGCGGGCCGAGCACGCCGGTGATGAGGAATTGCGCGGCCGGGAATTTTTCCCCGAGCATGCCCATGAACGGAATGCTGCCGCCTTCGCCCATGTACGCCGCCGGCGCCCCGAAATAGCGCTGCGAGGCCGCATCGACGGCATCGGCGAGCCAGGGCGAGAGCGCCGGCGCATTCCAGCCGGCGCCGCTGTCGGCCGCGACGAAGCTGACCTGGGCACCATACGGCGGATCCTTCTCCAGCACCTGCTTGACCAGCGCGACCGCCGCACGGGCGTCCAGCGCAGGCGGCAGGCGCAGGCTGAGCTTCACCGAGGTGGATGGCCGCAGCACGTTGCCAGCGTCTGCCAGCGCAGGAATGCCGGCGACGCCGGTAACCGCCAGCTGCGGGCGCCAGGTGCGGTTGAGTACGAGCTCGGTCACGTCGTCGCTGACCGGCTGCATGCCGCCGGCCCACGGAAACTTGGCATGCACGTCGGCGCCCAATACCTGTGCCGCATGCCGCGCCTGTTCCAGCCGCTGGGCCGGGATCGGCGCATGCAACTCGCGCAGGCGGATCTCGCCGGTGGCGGGATCTTCCAGGCGGGACAAGAGTTCGCGCAGGATGCGGAAACTGTCCGGCACCACGCCCGAGGCGTCGCCCGAATGCACACCCTCCTCCAGCACCTGGACCGTGAGCGTACCCCCGCTCAGGCCGCGCAGCGACGTGGTCAGCCACAGCTGGTCGTAGTTGCCGCAACCGGAATCCAGGCACACCACCAGCGAGGGGCTGCCGATGCGCGGCGCCAGCCGGTCCACGTAGTACGGCAGGTCGACGCTGCCCGACTCCTCGCACGCCTCGATCAGGATCACGCAGCGCGCGTGTGGGATGCCTTGCTCGTGCAGGGCCAGCAAGGCGCTCACGGCGCCAAAGATGGCGTAGCCGTCGTCGGCGCCGCCACGCCCGTACAGGCGGTCGCCCTCGAGGACCGGCGTCCATGGGCCCAGGCCTTCGCGCCAGCCGGTCATCTCCGGCTGCTTGTCCAGGTGCCCGTAGAGCATCACGGTGTCGTCGCCGACGCCTGGCACTTCCATATAGATGAGTGGCGTGCGGCCCTCGGCCTGCACCACCTCGAGCGTCGCACCGGGCAAGCCGGCGAGCTTTTCGCGCGCCCAGTCCGCCAGCAGCTCGAGCGCGGCCTGCATGTGCCCGTGCGCCTGCCATTGCGCGTCGAACATGGGCGACTTGTTCGGAATGCGGATGTACTCGACCAGCCGCGGCACCACCTCCTGGTCCCACAAGTCGTCGACAAACCGGGACAGGCGGCTGCTATCCATGACGCGCTCCATGATGGCGAAGCCCTGCATTGTACTAGCGCGGCAAAGAGCGGCCGCGACCAGAGGGCCATGGTGCAGCGGCCGTGCAGTAAACTCTGCGCCCTTCCAGCGTGTCCCGCCGATGATCCTGCCGCGTTACCACATTGCCGTGTCCACCATCCCGGGCGCCGGCCAGGGCCTGTTCGTCGACGAGTCGGTCGCGCCTGGCGGGATCATCACCGCGCCGGATGCAATCATGCAGACGTACTCGTTTGCCGAGCTGCTGGCCACACCCGAACTCAGCGCGCAGCTGCAGGCCAGCGCGCGCTGGTTTGGCGACCGCTACACCCTGTCCCCGGAATGGCCCGACGAGTGCTACATCAACCACAGCTTCGCCCCGAGCGGGCTGTGGCACCTGGGCTTCGTGTTCGCCACGGCGGAGCTGCCCGCTGGCAGCGAAATCACCGTGGATTACCGGCACCTGCTGGCCCCTGGCCAAGCCGAGGAATTTGCCGACAGCGTCACCGGCGAAACCATCGTCGGCTACGCCTGGCGCGAGAGCATCACCCGCAGCACGCAGGCCTTGGCCGGACTGCTGCGCCAGGGTGGCGGCTGACCCGGCTCCACCCCCAGCCCGCTATTTGCCCATGGAGGGCGCCGTCGTGTCGCCAGGCATCGACGGTCCCGGCACTTCCTGCCGCGCCACCACGGCCAGCGCGAACATCCGGGCAAGATGCGTCCAGCCGATCAGCAGTACGACCAACTGCGCCAACAGTACGGCCACCGCGAACTCCAGCAGGTTGCCGCGCGGCAAATGTCCCCTCAGCACGGCAAGCAGCCAGGCCAGCGCGTAGCCGGCAATGCTGACGGCAAGGAAGTACGCCAGCGTCACCAGCGGCCGTCGCCACAGCAGCAAGGCTCCCCTTCCCAGCGCGCGCCTGGCCAAACGCAAACCGCCATCCGCCATGAACGCCGCGCGGGCACCTTCCAGCACCACCTGGGCCAGGACGTACAGGAGCAGCACCACGGCGACGCTCGCAGCAAGGGCACGGTCAGCGGTGGACTCCAGCAGTGCTTTTTGCGCCACCTCGCCGGCCAGCGTCCAGGCACCCAGGCCGAGTGTCCCTGCCGCGGCATAGATCAGAATCGAGCACAGCAGCAGGCGGAACAGGCGCGGATATTCGGCCAGCCCATCGCGCAACAGGCGAGCAAAACCCGGGCTGCCGCCGGCCAGCGCACTGCCCACCGCCATGCCGTTGAGCAACGGGCTCAACAGCGCGCTCAGCAGCACGCCGAATAGGCCGCTGACGAGCAGCATGCCCGAGGCCGGCGCCAGCGCGTCGACAGTGTCCGTCAAGGCCAGGCCATCGAGGCCGCCGGCCCAGATCCGGGCGTGGACGGAATGACTCAGCAATTCATCCAGCCGACGCCACAACGGCAGGCTGACGAGCGCCGTCGGCAACCACCAGGCGACGACCCAGAGCAGCAGCAGACGCCATTGCGTTGCCGACCGCACCGCGTGTACAAATGCCCGCCAATCGAACCATGGCCTGCGCGCGTCGCCCATCACCAGCTCCCCAACAGGGCGTAGAACGCCTGCAGCAGGGCTGCGGCGTCGGCGCTCCAGCGCCGCGCCGCGGCACCATTGGCCTTGACCACGTAGCTGTCGTTGAGCTTGTCGGCATCCAGCAGGATGGTCCGCTCGGGGTCGAGCTCGGCCGCAACCACCTTGCCCGGTTCGACAAATTCGAAGCGCGCCCAGCGCCGGGCGTCCCGCCACCGGACGTCGCGGTGACTGCCATCGGCGAAGTGCACGCGCAGCAACTGGGGCACGGCGGCGCCGTCACGCCGCACGGTCACCGTGCTGCGCCACTCCGGTACCCGGTCGCTGCCTGAATTGGCAGACTGCGCGCCGGCCTGGTCACCCGCCAAAGCTTCTCCGTCCTGGCCCGGCGCGACCAGCACGCGTTTGCCCTCACGCACGAAGCTGCCGACCGGTGGCGACACCCGCTGCGTGGTGATTGCCGCCACCCTGTCGTCTATGAAAGCCGTGCCATAGACGTAATGGTCGAAGATGTCATCGACGGCCTGCGCGTCACCAGTGCCTTCGGCGAGCGCTGCACGCAGGTCGGCAGCCGAGGGGTGGCGGAAACGCCAGCGCCGGTAATACTCGTGCATGCCGCGCTCCATGGCCTCTCGTCCGACCCTTTGCTCCAGGTCGTGCATGGCCGTGGCCGTACGCGAATACACCGTCCCATAGCTGCGGCTGGACAGGCGTTCCCAGCTGTTCTGGCCAAGCGGGTCCGCCGGCTGTCGCAACCCGGCGCGCCAGCGCCTCGCCACGAAACCGCTGATCACCGGATCGATGCCCAACTGGCGCAGCCAGGATGGCGCTGGATGCAGCTGCTCGCCGCGGTCGTGCAGCATGCGCGCGTCCCAGTAGGCATTCATGCCCTCGTCCAGGAACGGCTCCTCGAATTCGTTGGAGGCCAGGATGCCGTAGAAGTAGCCGTGGCCGAACTCGTGGATGTTGACCGAGTCGAGAGCGTATCGGGCCGGTGTGCGTGGCGCCACGTGGCGGTAGCCGGCCACGGTGAAGAAGGTCGGGTATTCCATGCCGCCGGCCGCCGCAGCGTGGTAGGGCGGCACCACCACGGTCACGGTCCGGTATGGATAGGGGCCAAGCGTTTTCGAGAAATAATCCAGCGCCGCGGTGGTGGCCTGGAGCGACGGCTGCGCACTGGCGGCGTAGTCCTCCGGGTAGAGCACGCGCACGGCCACCTTGGAGCTGCCGGCGCCTTGCCAGCTGCCTTCAAGGACCTTGTAGTCCCTGGCGGCCACCCAGGCGAAGTCGTGCACGTCGCCCTGCACGAAGTGGTACGTGGTCTTGCCGCCGGCGTGCCGAGGTTCACCCTGCGGCTCGCCCACGGCGCCGACGGTATAGCCGTCGGGCACGGTCAGTTGCACGTCGTAAAGGCCGAAATCGGCGTAGAACTCGCTGTGCAGGTGGTAGGCGTGCACGTTCCAGCGCGGCGCGGTGGCACCGCGCTCCCCTGGCAGCTCCAGCACGCCGATCTTCGGGAACCACTGCGCCACCAGGTTGAAATCGCCCTGCCAGCCGCTGCGCTCCAGCACGCGCGGCAACTGGCTGGTGAAATCCATATCGAGCGCCACGGTCGCCCCGGCGGCCAACGGCTCGGCCAGGTCGACGCGCAGCACGGTCTGGTCGGTGGCCGGGCCGCCGTCCGGATGGACGAACTCGGAGCGCAGCGGCTTGCCACCCTGGGTGATCCGGCCAATGTCGATCCAGCCCCACTCGCCAGGCTTGGGCAGGGGCTTGGCGCGCTGCCCGGCGAACGCCTCGCGCTCGCCAAACCAGATGCTGCCAGTGTTCTGGAACGCATTCAGGTACAGATGGAAGTAGACCCGGCTGACCGGGCGATCGCTGCGGTTGCGCCACGTAAGGTGCTCGGTGCCGCTCACGCGGTGGCGCACCGCGTCGAGCTCGGCGGCTATGCGATAGCTCACCACGCGATCGGACAGCGTGGGCTCGTCGCCGCGGCGCTCGCCACCCCAGGCGTCGGGCGCGCTGGGCACGGTCGGCGCGCTGGCGTCGGCACCGGCCAGCGGGATGTCCGCGTAGATGGCGCTGGGCGCAATGGGATGAATCTCGACCTGGCTGGTGTAGCGCGGCGTGGGGATCGGCGCCTGGCTTTGCGCCACCGCCAGGCCAAGGCATGCGGTGATCACGCAAACACCAGCCAGGCCGGTCGCGAACAACCGCCGCGGCCGCCGGACGGCAGCCACGCCACGCGCCATCATGGCGCGGTGCGAGCCGCCGTCCAGATCCGCGCCATCCTGCGGGTCATCGTGCATGGGCCAGATGATACACACCCGTGCCGCCCGCCCGTCTCACACCGCCTCGGGCGCAGTCAATACACGTCGCGCCGGTAGCGCCCCTCGCCGCGCAATTGCCCGAGGCGCCCGGCGCCCAGCGCCCGGCGCAGCGCCTCGTCGACCGCCGGAGCCATGCCGGCGGCGCTGCCGCAGACATAGATGGCCGCCCCGGCATCCACCCAGCGGATCACGTCGGCCGCCGCCTCGCCCAGCAGGTGCTGCACATAGCGGCGCTCGGGCTGGTCGCGCGACCAGGCGAAATCGGCGCGTTCGAGCCTGCCCTCGGCCTGCCATTGGCGCAGCTCGTCCCCGTAGTAGCAGTCCCGCGCCGCCTGGCGCTCGCCAAAGATCAGCCAATTGCGCCGCAGGCCGCGCGCCAGGCGTGCCTTCAGCAAGGCCCGCAGCGCGGCCATGCCGGTGCCATTGCCGATCAGGATCAATGGGCAATCCACTTCGGGGACGTGAAAGTTCGTGTTGTCGCGAATGCGGGCTGCGATCTCGGCACCGACGGCGGCGGACTCGGTCAGCCAGCGCGAGCCCAGGCCCAACTCACCATCCGGTCCGCGCATCTGCCGCACCAGCAGGAAGGCCGCACCATCCTGCGGCACCGAGGCGATCGAATAGGCCCGGTGCGGCAGGCGCTGCAAAACGGCCGCCACGCCATCGGCGTCCATGCCCGCCACCTCATGCGCCTGCGGCAGGCGCGAACGCGCCAGCAGCTCGTGCAGGCTGAGCCGTTCCCGCCCGACCTTGACTGTCGAAGCACCATCCAGCCCCTGGCGCTCCAGCCACGCGGTGACCGCCGCCGGCGCCTGGCACGGGCCAATCTCGATCACGTCGCCGGCTTCCCAATACGGCTTGCCCTGCAGCGGGCGCAGGGCGAGGTGGAAGCATGGCGCGCCGAGGCTGCCCGGATTCACCAGGCGCCGCTCGACCAGTTCCCAGCGCTGATAGCGTGGCTCCTGCCAATCGGGCTGGTCGGGATTGCCGCCCAGGGTCGCCAGCCGGTACTGCCACTGGCGCAGGGCCGCCTCGTCCTCGCTGTCCACCTCAACCAGGTCGAACAAGGCGCGAGCCCCGCTCGCCTGCAGCCAACGATCGAGCTTGTGGCCGAAGCCGCAGAAGTCGTCGTAGTCGCGGTCGCCCAGGGCAAGGATGCCGTATTCCAGGCCGGACAAATCGGCTGCGTGGGACATGTACTGGTCGAAAAACGGCAGCGCATCGTCCGGGGCATCGCCATCTCCCGTGGTGCTGACCACGAACAACATATGGCCCGCGCCGCGCAGATCGTCGATTTGCAGGCGACCCAGGCTGCGCGCATCCTCCGGAGCCAATCCTGAGCGCCGCAGCTGCTGCACGGTCTGCCCCGCAAGCTGCTCGGCAAATCCGGTCTGGCTGGCGAAAGCCACCTGCAGGGTAGCAGCAACCGGCGTGACTGCCGCCGGCGCCGTGGTCATCTCGCCCTCGGTTGCCGCCGAGCCCGGGTCTGCGGCGGCCCGGTCGAAATGCAGCGGCAGGTCATTAGGCTGCGGCGGCAGCAGCGAACCCGAGCGCCGCTGCCACGCGGCGATGCCGAAGCAGGCCAGCAAGGCTGAGAGCGCCACCAGCATCACCCCGCCGGCGGGCAAGTGCTGTAGGCCGGCGCGCGGGGCCAGCAAGGCGCCGACGGTGCCGACCGCCAGGCCAAACGCCAGTATGCCCAGCCAGCACGCCAGCCCGCCGAGGGCCTGGACCCGCTGCCGCGGCCCGGACTCGAGGGAACGCTGCATGAAACTTGTGACTCGATTGCGTGAGGGGGCACGCCGTGCCGCCATGCCCGGCTGTATTGATCATGCACCCAACAGGCGCGACTGCGTATATAGTAAACCGTAAACGAGAATGCGTCACAGTAAGTACCCGGCCCGGGCAACGGAACGCATGCCTCCGTCCGGGGTGCCGTGGTGAAGGAGCCGGCGCACCTGGATGTGGCCTTCAAGACGTCCAGCCATCCGTTCACGCTCAGTTGACAAAGGTCAAAATGCTCGGCGACTATCAACAGCCACCGGCCACCTTGGGGGTCCCAATGAAACGCACACCCGCTTCCCGCCTGGCCGGGAGACGCTTCCGCGCGGCCATCGTCGCCACCGGACTCATGCTGGCCCTGCCGGCAATCGCCCAGACCGCGACACCACTCGTGGTGCCCATGAGCAATACCGAGCAGACCCACCCGCAGCTGCCGCCGATCCTGCCGCTGCGCGACCGCGCCAAGGTCGTCAACGACATCCTGGCCGAGCGCCTGGACACCGTGGTGCCGAAACTCATGCGCGACAACCACGCCAGCATGTGGATCGTGATGGCTCGCGAGTATTTCGAGGAGCCGGTGATCGCCACCATGCTCA
>JAFKMZ010000024.1 GCA_017305055.1 Lysobacterales bacterium | reverse complement strand
CCCGCGGAAGTCCGATCTGCTCGTTCAGGACGCCGACCAGCCCGAAGATGACCAGCGCCATCAGGATCAGGCGGCTGTAGCCCACGGCTTCCACCAGGTACAGCGGCGACTGGCTCAGGGTGTCGCCGGTGGCCAGGTGGCGCGAGAACAGCCGCGAAGCCTTGTCGAAGCTTTCCTGGTAGGCGGCGGCGGAGTGGGTGACTTTGACGTCCTTGATGCCGTCCAGCACTTCCTTGCAGGCCTGGAAGCGGCGGGCGTTGGCATCCTGCCGCTCGGCGCCGATGCGCGCCAGGCGCCGGCGCACCAGCGCATAGATGACGGCGTACAGTGCGCCCACCACCACCACGAACGCCACGGCGGCGAGCGGGTTGTACAGGAAGATCAACAGCACCATGGCCAGCACCACCGCACCCTGGGCGACGAGCTGGGACAGCGGCTGGATCAGGTTGAACAGCAGCTGGTCCACTTCGGAGAGCACGTTGCGGCTCAGCACCGACGGGTTGTGCTCCAGGAAGAACTCGTAGGGCTGGTGCAGGTAGCGCCCGAGCAGCCGCGAGCTGATGGTGTGCCGCAGCAGGTGGATGAAGCGGTTGATGACGTGCTGGGTGATCGTCTTGAACACCGACGAGCCCAGCACGATGGCGATGGAGACCAGGCCCAGCGCCACGATGAAGGAGCGCCGGTCGGCGAAGCCGAAGCCGGTGTAGAGCGCGTGCAGCCAGGGATTGTCCTGGATGATGTTGGGCCGGCCCAGCACCGACAGGAACGGCATGATGGAGATCACGCCGCCGGTCTCGGCGATGGCCATCAGCATCACCAGCACCAGCATGCCCACGGACTGCCGCCGCTCGGCCGGCGAGAGGATGCCCCAGATCTTCGTGAGCTCGCTGGTCATGTGGTCATCATAAAGGGACGTGGCGAACTAATGATTTGCCGCGTCCCTTTTTTTGGCGTTCAAACCGCGGTGGCGGGGGCGCGGCTGGGGCGGGTCATGAGTACGGTGGTGGCGACCGCTGCGGCGCAGGCCAGGGCCACGTACCACACCGGGGACATGGGGTCGCGCACCATCCACAGCGTCACCAGGAGTGGGGTCAGGCCGCCGGAAATCGCGTAGGCGATGTTGTACGCAAAAGAGATGCCGGAGAAGCGGATCGCCGGCGGGAACAGCCGCACCATCAGCACCGGCACCACGCCGACCACGCCCACGGCGAAGCCGGCCAGCGCGTAGGCCGCGGTGAACCAGCCAGGCAGCGTGGTCAACGCGGCGTACAAGAGCAGATTGCTGATTGCCAGCAACATGGCGCCGATGCCGATCGTGCGCCATGCACCCCAGCGGTCGGCGGCCAGGCCGTAGGCGGCGCAGCCGAAGGTGAGCATGAGGGTTGCCAGGCTGTTCGCGCGTTGCGCGTGCACGGCCGCCACGCCAAACGCGGACTGGGCGAAGGTCGGCGTCATCAGGATCACCACGACGATGCCGGCGGTCAGGAACCAGGTGAGCACCATGGAGACGGCAATCGCTCGGCCGTGGCCATGCAGCACCTGCTTGATCGGCAGGCCACGCGCCAGCGCGTTGCGGGCGCGCATGGCCTCGAACACCGGGGTTTCGTGCAGGTAGGCACGCAGCCATACCGCGAGCAGGCCGAATGCGCCGCCAAGCACGAATGGCAGGCGCCACGCCCAGGCCAGGATTTCGCTGCTGCTCCAGAGGCTGTTGACCGCGGTGGCCGCCAGCGAGCCCAGCAGGATGCCCAGGGTCAGCCCGCCGGTGAGCACGCCGCAGGCCAGGCCCACGCGGTGCGGCGGTACGTGTTCGGAGACGAACACCCATGCGCCGGGTACCTCGCCGCCCACCGCCGCGCCTTGCAGCAGGCGCAGCAGAAGCAATAACAGCGGCGCCCACAGGCCGGCGCTGGCATAGACCGGCAGGAAGGCGATGGCCAGCGTGGGCACGGCCATCAGCAGCACGCTCAGCATGAACATGCGCTTGCGCCCGGCGCGGTCGCCGAAGTGCGCCATGATGACCCCGCCGATCGGCCGAGCCAGGTAGCCGGCGGCAAAGATGCCGAAGGTCTGCAACTGGCGCACCCACTCCGGCAGCTCGGGGGGGAAGAACAGCTGCGCCATCACCGCGGCAAAGAACACGAAGACGATGAAGTCGTAGAACTCGAGCGCCCCGCCCATGGCGGACAGGACGAGCGTGCGCAGCTCGCCGCGTGTCAGTCCCCTCGTGCCCGCTCGTGTCATATGCGCCGCACTTTAAACGGTGTCGGGGACAAATGGCAGCCCGACCGGGTTCGAGTGCCGGATGCGGCGGCCGCGCGGTGTTACAGTGCGACGCGACTTCCGCGACTGCCTCTTCCACCGGCATCATCATCGATGACGATTTCCGCAGCATATCCCGTCGGCACCCCTGGACATCCCTGGGGTCCGGACGAGGTGGCAGCGTGGCGGGCGCGGCAGGTGCGGCGGCGAAGCTATGCCGCCGACGTGGTGGATCGGATCGAGGCGCTGCGCCCGCGCTACGAGGTGCTGCAGTATGGCCGCCTGGATTACCAACCGGACGGCTATCCGTTGTTTGCGCTGCAGAGTCGTACCTGGCGTGACGGCCTGCCCGTTGCCCTGGTCACCGGCGGGGTGCACGGCTACGAGACCAGCGGCGTGGCCGGTGCCCTGGCGTTTGCCGAAATGCAGGCTGCAATGTTTGCGGGTCGCCTCAACCTGGTCGTGGCTCCGTGCGTGAGCCCCTGGGCCTACGAGCACATCCAGCGCTGGAATCCGCACGCGCTGGATCCAAACCGCAATTTCCGTGCCGGCAGCGCGGCGGCGGAGTGCGCGGCGTTGCTGGATCTGGTGGCACGGTGGTACGGGCAGGTGCTCGTGCACATCGACCTGCACGAGACCACCGACTCGGACGAGACGGAGTTCCGTCCCGCGCTGGCTGCGCGGGACGGTGTCACGTTCGAGCCGGGGACTGTTCCGGACGGCTTCTACCTGGTGGCCGACCGTGCCCGGCCGCAACTCGGCTTCCAGCAGGCAGTGCTCGATGCGGTGGCCACGGTCACGCACATTGCACCGGCTGACGGGCGGGGCGAGATCATCGGTTCACCGCAGCTTGCCCCTGGTGTCATCGCCTATGCGTTTGCCGAGCTGGGCTTGTGCGCAGGTATCACTGGCGCGCGTTACCAGACCACCACCGAGGTGTATCCGGACAGCCCGCGCGCCACCCCGGAGCAATGCATCGCCGCCCAGGTCGCTGCCGCTGGCGCCGCGCTTGCCTATGCCCTGCGCTGAAGCGGCGTGCATCTCAGAGGTGGTAGACGAAGGCCACGGATTCGGAGAGCTGGTTGCGCGAGCCGAAGCGTGTCACCAACGGGCTTGCCGCCGCGCCGCCCAGCAGGCGTCCCCAGCTGATGGCGGCAGCCAGCCCGGTATGCTGGCTGGTGGGCAGGAACACCTCGTATTCCAGTTCGGCGAGCTGGCTGCCCGCACCGGGCTGCCAGGCCTCGACCGCGAGCGTCTCCGCCTGCGCCGGGGCGATGCCGAAGTAGCGACGCATGGCCGCCCGGTTCATCGCCTGCCAGCTCACCGCGATGGAGTGCTGCAGCAGGCCCATGGCGGGCAGGTCGAATTCGGCATAGAGGCGGAAATATGCGCCGGCCCCATTGATATCGTGGCTGAGGTCGCTGCCGGCGTCCATGCGCTTGGTGAGCTGCCATTCGAGGTAGCCGCCCAGGGTCAGGCGTGGCGCCAGCGTCGCGATGTGGCCGCGCAGTGCGCCAAGGTCGTCGCTGTCGCGGCCCCACTGATAGTTGCCATAGACGCCGCTGTGCAGCGCCCGGCCATCGACCAGGTCGACGTGCAGTCCGTCCTGGGTGGACAGGCTGACATGTCCGGGCCACTCGAAATCGAAGTAGGGCACCGCAGTCTGGCGATGGCTGCTGGCGCCAGGCCAGCTCGGCATGCGCTGCACGCCCGCGCCCAGGGCCAGGACCACCGGCTCGGTGGCGGCGCGGCCGGGTTGCGGCCAGGCGACGCAAGCCACGCAACCGGCGCCGAGCAGCAGGTGCCATGGCAGGAATGAGGGTCGGTGGTGGCTCATGGGGTGGCAGCATAGACCATGGCCGCCGCCCTATCGGCGCTGCTGCCCGCGCTCGCCGTTCACAATACCAGTGGGTGCCCGCCGACTCGCGTCCCCTTGGCCGGCATTCCTCTGCACGAGCGGGCCCGACGACTTCGCCATGTCATGGGGCACGCTTCCGCGACCTGGTCGCGCCGGGCCCGGCACGACGGCGGGGTGCCACTCCGGCGCTGGTCGGGTGCGCATGGTGGCGCCAGGTGGCCGGCGGGACGCCGAAGTGGCGTTTGAAGGCGCGCTGGAACGCGGCGCTTGAGGCGTAGCCGACTTCCCTGGCCACGCGGTCCATGCTGCAGTTGCGGCTGACCAGGTAGAGCGCCGCGCGCTGCATGCGCAGGCGGGCGAGGTAGTGCATGGGCGGCTCCTCGAGCACTTGGCGGAAGCGGCTGGCCAGGCTGGAGCGTGATGAGTCGATGTCGGCTGCCAGTTTCTCCACCGACCAGGCGCGGTCCGGCGCTTCGTGCAATGCCTGCAACGCGCGCCCCACGACTGGATCGCGCAATCCCGCCAGCAGGCCGGTGGCGCTGGGCGGCAGGGCCTGCATGTACAGGCTGAATGCCTCCATGAGCAGCAGCTCTGCCGTGCGCACGCGCAAGGTGCCGGCACCTGGACGTTCCTCCAGCGCCTCGTTCGCGGCGTATTGCAGCAAGGCCTTGCTGTGTCGCTCGATACCGACCGTGAACAACGCCGGCAGTGGTCCGAACAAGGCCGCGAATGCCCGCCGGTCGCAGCCGAGGAAGCCACACAGGAGACTGCAGCGAGGCCCCGGCCCGGACCCATAGCATTCCCGGCGCAGGTCGAGCAGGGAGCGGCCGCCCAGGGTCTGCTCGAACGGAATGGTCATCCGGCCGGGGCGGTCGACCAGCTCGTGCCGGTCACCGTGGGTCAGCACCACGGCATGTCCGGCCTGGAGGCGGAACCATTCGCGGGCGGCAAGCCGGCACCAGCATTCCCCTTCCAGGACGACATGGAAGATGATGATGTGGTTGGTCACGGGCGGCAGCGCATGGGCAAGCTGGGCGTCCGAGGGCGGGGACAGCACGCCCCACGGCGCCTGGGCGTCGATGCGGAAGATCGAGGCGCCGGTCAGGTGCGACATGGCCAGGGCGTCGGACAGCGGATCGAAGGCCATCGCTCTGCGCCTCCACGGCGTGGCGAGCATGGATGGTGGAGCCTGGGTCATGCCGGCGCTGCGCGGCAGGTTCGACAATCGCTGCCGTCGCCGCCGCGCCGCAGGGGATCACACCCATGAGAAGTATAGGCATACTCGCGTACGGCGTCGCATGCTACCTGGTGTTCCTGCTGACGTTCCTGTACGCCATCGGCTTCGTCGCCGACGTGCTCGTGCCCAGGACCATCGACCGCGGGCCGGTCGCCCCGACCGCCACGGCCCTGGCCATCGACGTGCTGCTGCTCGGGCTGTTCGCGCTGCAGCACAGCGTCATGGCGCGGCCGGGCTTCAAGCGCTGGCTGACCGGCTGGCTGCCCGAGCCGATGGAGCGCAGCACCTATGTGCTGGCATCCAGCCTGGTGCTGCTCCTGCTGTTCTGGCAATGGCGACCATTGCCGGCAGTGATCTGGGACGCGCAGGCGCCGTGGGCGTATTGGCTGCTGTACGCATTGTCGGCACTGGGCTGGCTGATCGTGCTCACCGGTACCTTCGCGATCGACCATTTCGACCTGTTCGGCCTGCGCCAGACGTGGCATGGCGCGCGGGGGAGGCAAGCCCAGCCGGCGCGCTTCGTCGAGCGCTACTACTACCGGCTGATCCGCCACCCGCTGATGCTGGGCTTCATCATCGCGTTCTGGGCGACACCGCGCATGAGCACGGGGCACCTGCTGTTCGCGATCGCCACGACCGGTTACATCCTGGTGGCGGTGAAGTTCCTGGAGGAGCGCGACCTGGTGGCGGTGCATGGCGATGCGTACCGCGACTACCAGCAGCGCGTGCCGATGCTGTGTCCCTGGCCCCGGCACCGGTCCAGCCAGGATACGCACTCCGGGCCCACGCCAGCATCCGGTGCGGCGAACGCTCGATAGCTTTCACCCTGCCGTGCGTGATGCCGGCGCATGGGCCACGGCCCGATCGCCCACCTGCTGCACGCCTGATCAGGCGTCAGGCGCCCCATCCCTATCGCCATCTGGGCGCGGCTCGCCGTCCTTGCTTGCCAGCCTGGAGGTGACGCTGAGCGCGGGCGTGCACCTGGTTGCCCTGCTGAGTGCAACCACCGCTGGCAACGGTGCCTTGAGCCGCCTGAGCTTTACCCGGCATTGGCGATCACGGGTCAGCTGACGCCGCACGATCGGCAGCGTTCGCGACTGGCACCTGGTCCGTGGCCTTGCGCAGCAGCCGACCATCGATTGGCTGCCCGGGCCCGCTGATCTGCATCAGCGGCATGGTGCCCCCGCTCAGGCATACTGCCCGATTGGAATACTCGCGAACGACATGGCATGAGCGCCGACGAAGCTTTGGTGCGCCGCATTCTCGGCGGCGTGGTTGACGAACACACCGACCGGCCGCTGGCGGAGGTGACCCGCGCGGTGGGCGTGGATGGCGACAAGGTGTCGGTGGACATCCAGTTGGGCTATCCGGCGGCGGGCATCATCGGCGCGCTGACCGGGCGCGTGCGCGCGGCGCTGGAGGCGGACCCGGCGATTGCCGCAGCGTCGGTATCCATCGCCACGCGCATCCACGTGCACAAGGTGCAGGGCTCGCTGGGGCCGCTGCCGACGGTGAAGAACATCATCGTCGTCGCCTCCGGCAAGGGCGGCGTCGGCAAGTCCACCGTGTCGGCCAATCTGGCCCTGGCGTTGATGGCTGAAGGCGCCAAGGTCGGGGTCATGGATGCCGACATCTACGGGCCGAGTCAGCCCACCATGCTCGGTGTGCACGGCAAGCCGGCCTCGCCGGACGGCAAGAGCATCATGCCGATGGAAGCCCACGGCATGCCGGTGATGTCGATCGGCTTCCTGGTGGAGGAGGACACGCCGATGATCTGGCGTGGGCCGATGGTCACCCAGGCGATGATGCAACTGCTGGGCGACACGCGCTGGGGCCAGCTCGACTACATGGTGGTCGACCTGCCACCGGGCACCGGCGACATCCAGCTCACCCTGGCGCAGAAGGTGCCGGTGTCCGGCGCCGTGATCGTCACCACGCCGCAGGACATCGCCCTGCTGGATGCGCGCAAGGCGCTGAAGATGTTCGAGAAGGTCGAGGTGCCCGTGCTCGGGATAGTGGAGAACATGGCCACCCACATCTGCTCGGTGTGCGGCACCGAGGAGGCCATCTTCGGCGCCGGCGGTGGGACCTGGATGTCCGAGAAGTACCACGTGCCCTATCTCGGCTCGCTGCCGCTGGACATCCGCATCCGCGAACAGACCGATGGCGGCAACCCGAGCGTGGTGGCCATGCCCGACTCGGAAATCGCCGCGCGCTACCGGCTCATTGCGCGCAACACCACCGGGCGTCTGTCGCTGCAGCCGCGCAACAAGTCCCTGGGCTTCAGCAAGGTCTCGGTCGACGGCATGCCGCAGATCTGAACCGCCGTCGTCCTGTCCGCTGTCGTGGGAATGACGACAAGGGGAGTTTCGCGGGGGCGACGCTGAATGCAGGTGTCACTCCACTCCGACCCTGGTCTTCAATAACGCATAATGCGTGATCGACCCGACCGTGGAGCCCGCATGAGCATCAAACCCGACCATTGGATCCGGCGCATGGCCGAGCAGCACGGCATGATCGAGCCGTTCGAGCCGGGGCAGGTCAAGCTGGCCGGCGAGCGCAAGCTGATTTCCTACGGTACCTCCAGCTACGGCTACGACGTGCGCTGCGCACGCCAGTTCAAGATTTTCACCAACATCAATTCCACCATCGTCGATCCCAAGGCCTTCGACCCGGAAAGCTTCGTCGACATCGAGGCGGACGTATGCATCATTCCGCCCAATTCCTTTGCCCTGGCCTGCACGGTCGAGTATTTCCGCATCCCGCGCAGCGTGCTGACGGTATGCCTGGGCAAGAGCACCTATGCGCGCTGCGGCATCATCGTCAACGTGACCCCGCTGGAGCCCGAGTGGGAGGGCCACGTCACCCTGGAATTTTCCAATACCACTCCGCTGCCGGCGAAGATCTACGCCAACGAGGGCGTGGCCCAGCTGCTGTTCTTCGAGGCCGACGAGGTCTGCGAGGCCAGCTACAAGGACCGCGCCGGCAAGTACCAGGGGCAGACCGGCGTGACGCTGCCACGCGCCTGACTGCCCGCTGGCTGAATGCCGCGCAGACCGCAGCTGTCGTCATTGCGGCCAGGCGGTTAAACTCCTGTGTTCGACCGGTTGCCGCTGCGGAAAATCCATGATGCGCTTTGCCACACTCCTCAAGGGTACGCTGACTGTCCTCATGCTCGGTGCGACCGTGGCTCTGGTCGGCTGTTCGCTGTTCGGCGGCACGAAGAAGAACGAAGTCACCACCGCCAGCATGAAGGGCCAGTTCGATACCGTCATCAAGGCCTACAAAGACGGGCAATTCATCGTCGACGGCGGGGTGCTTTCGGCGATAGACACCGGCAGCCACTTCGCCTACCTGAAGGACCAGGGCAAACTGCCCAAGACCGTGCTGCTCGAGCCCAGCGACGATTCCAAGATCCGCAAGCAGCACCTGCAATACCTGGCGCGCATGCAGCTCGATTACGGCTTCCGCGCCTACTATGATGACAAGGGCACCCTGGTGGAGATCAATCCCCAGGACACCAAGGCGCGCGCGCTGCAGGATGCCACCCCGCGGCACAAGGTCGGTGACCAGGGCGGCGAAGGCCTGCCAGGCGCCGACGGCAAGCCCCTTATCCAGTAGACACCCTGCGGGTGTGTGATCCGGTTTCCGCCGACACGTCAGGAAAGTGGGCGAAAGCGCGGCGATAGCGGGGGCATCAGTCCGGCGGGGCGGCAAACGCCTGGCGCAGCGCCTCCAGCCGCACCGACAGCGCGGGTTCGGCATAGGGTTCGGCGTGGCCGCACCCCCACACCGGCCTGGGCCATGCGGCATCGCCGACGCGGCGGGCAACGACGTGCAGGTGCAGCTGCCGCACGATGTTGCCGAGCGCACCCAGGTTGAGCTTGTCGCAGGGCGCGACGCTGCGCAGCGCCGCCGCAGCGAGCGCGCATTCGCGCCACAGCGTGGCCTGGGCAGCGGGGTCGAGGTCGGCGACCTCGACCAGGCCCGCGCGGCGCGGCACCAGCAACAGCCAGGCATAGCGCGCATCGTTCATCAGGCGCACGGCACACAGCGGCAGGTCCAGCACCGGTACGCTGTCGGCGCGCAGGCGCTCGTCCAGGGCGAATGCAGCGCTCATGCGCCGGCGAGGTGGCGGTCGAAGAACGCGAGCGTGCGCTGCATGGCCAGCCTGGCGCTGGGTTCGTGGTAGCTGGCGCCGACGTCGCGGTTGAAGCCGTGGTCGGCATGCGGATAGGTGAAGACTTCCATCTGCGGCAACGCGGCGCGGTGCTTGGCCACCATGTCGGGCGGGATGTTCGGGTCCCTTTCGCCGAAGTGGAACATCACCGGTGCCTGCGGCACCTCGTGCAGGAACGGCAGGTTGCGCGCGCCGTAATAGCTCACCGAGGGTAGTCCAAGGCGCATCGCGGCGAGCAGGGCCACCGTGCCGCCCCAGCAGAACCCAACGGCGCCGATCCTGCCGGCCGAGGAGATGGCTTCGGCGGCGCTGGCCACGTCTTCCAGCGCCCGTTCCAGGCCGAGCTCTGCGGCGAGCTTCCTGCCCTTGGCATAGTCGCCGCGCGTGTAGCCCAGCTCGACGCCGCTTTCCAGATGATCGTAGAAGGCCGGGGCCACGGCGGTGTAGCCGTGTTCGGCAAGGCGGTCGGCGACGCTGCGCATGTGCGCATTGACGCCGAAGATTTCCTGGATCACCACCAGGCCGCCTTTCGGCGTCCCGGCGGGTTTGGCAAGATAGGCGCCGATGCACTGCATTCCCGTGGTGTTGAGATTGATCGCCTGGCCCATGCGCGCTCCCTGTTGCCGAAGCCGTTGCCGAAGCCCCAAGCTTACCCGCCTGGACCGATGCCGGTGATGGGCGTGACGCGGTGGCTGCCCGCGCGCATGGTGGTGCCGGGCATCGTGTGCGGCGCGTGGCGACGCTGCCCGCAGTGGGCGGCGTGGTCCGCGCGGCGGGGAGCCTGAGCCCTGCGCTATCGCGCGCCAGCCCGTGATGTGGTCAGCGCCGAGGTCTTCGCGCGCCCGCCCCTGTTGGCCTGGCGCGAATACGCCGATTTGCTGCGTAGCCCCGGCTGGCCCGATGTCGATGCGCTGAACGCCTTGCTGCCGGCTGGCGGCGCATACCGTTTCGCGGCGCAGACCACCGCGCTGCTCGCCGACGGCCTGCACTACGAGCAGCGCATCGCCGAGCGCGGCCTCATCGCCACCCGCGAGGACAACTGGCACGACCTGCTCAACGCGCTGGTCTGGCTGCGCCATCCGGATTTGAAGCTCGCGCTCAACGCCATGCAGGTGGCGGAAGTGTCGCGGATGGGCCCCAAGCGACGCTCACGCGCGCAATACGCCCTGACCCAGTTCGACGAGAGTGGCGTGCTGGTACTGGTGCGCGATGCCGGCCTGCTGACGGCCTGGGATGCGCATGACTGGTACGAGCTGTTCTGGACCCGGCGCGCGGCGTGGTGCGACGGCTCGATCGAAGTCGCGGTGTTCGGGCATGCGCTGCTGGAACTGGCGTTGACACCGGAGCGTCTGCTGGTCGGCAGGGCCATGCCGCTCCTGGGTTCGGCCAGGGTCGATCTGCGCTCGGTGGTCGCGGCTTGTGCGGCGGGCATTGCCGACGGCAGCCTGTTGCGCGATCCGCAAGCGTTGCGGCCGCTGCCGCTGTCCGGGATACCGGGCTGGCGCGAGGACAATGCGCACGCTGCGTTCCACCGCGGCGCCGCGTGTTACCAGCCGTTGCGCGCCGGGCGGTGCTATCCGCCGGTGGCGGGCATCACCGACGTGGTCGGCGGGACGGCGTAGCGCGGCACTGCCGGTGATGCCGTTGCCGGAACCGTTTGCGGGCGGCGCGTTTCGCCGATTGCGCCCCCAGGTATCGCCCGCGGGCGGGCTCCCGCAGGTTGGCGCCATCAGCTGCCGGGCCGGCTCAGTGGCTGGCGGCTTCGGCCAGCAGCTGGCCGGCTTCGGCGGCCAGATCCTCGACGCAGGCCTGCATGTGCGCGCGGCGGGTGCGGAAGCCCAGCACACAGACGCGCCCGACGTAGCGCTCGCCAACCTGCGCCCCGCTCAGCATGACGCGGCCGCGGCGCGTGACACGCTCCATCAGCGCCTGGGTCGCGGCGTTTTGCGCCTCGAGCGTGGCCAGCGCCGGGCTCTCCAGGTGAAACGCGAACAGTGACAGCTGTGGCATCGCATCCATCACCACGCCTGGAATCAGCGCCACCTGCTCGGCCGTCCAGACGGCTAGTTCACGCTTTTCCGCCAACGCGGCGCGGTAGCGGGCGGCGCCGTAATACTTCAGAGTCAGCCAGATGCGCAGGCCAGGGAAGCCGCGCGACAGGTCCGGGCCGTATTGGGCCGGGTCGTAGAACTCGTTTTGGTTCTGCGGCAGGTAGCCGGCCGTGGAGGAGTGCAGCGCGCGCAGCGCCTCGCCGTCACGTACCAGCAACGCGCCGGTGCCGTAGGGCATGAACAGGCCCTTGTGCGGGTCCAGCGTCAGCGAATCGGCGCGCGGCAGGCCGGGCAGCAGCGGGCGCAGCCCGGGCACCATGTGGAAGAATCCGCCGTACGCCCCATCGACGTGGTGCCACAGCCCCTGGTCAGCGGCGAGGTCGGCAATGGCGTCGATCGGGTCGACCGCACCGGTGTTGGTGGTGCCGGCCGTGGAGAACACCATGAACGGCCGGAGCCCGGCAGCGCGGTCGGCGGCCACCGCCTTGGCCAGGGCGTTGATGCGCATGCGGAACTGCCCGTCGACAGCGATGACCCGCACCCGGTCGTGCGCGATGCCGGCGAGCTTGGCCGCCTTGGTCACGCAGTGGTGGGTCTGCGAGGACACGTACAGGGTGCCGGAGCGGATGTCATCGCCGAGCAGCTTCTCGCGCGCGCAGGCGATGGCGTTGAACATCGCCATCGAGCCGCCTGTGGTGAACAGGCCGCGGGTCGTGGTGGGGAACTGCATCCAGTCGCGCAGCCAGTCCAGCGCGTTGGCCTCGAGCTGGACCAGGGCCGGCGCGGCCTGCCAGACGCCGGTGAAGCGGTTGCTGGTGTCGGCGATGAAGTCGGCCAGCGCTGCGGGGAATACGCCGCCGCCTGGTATGTAGGCGAGATAGCCTGCGCCCGGGGCGTTGAACGAGCGCGGTATCCAGTCCTCGAACAGGGGCTCGAGCAAGCTTGGCAACTCGCTGCCCTGTTCCGGTGCGGGTTCGCGCAGGGACCGGCACAGCGCCTCGATGCCAGTGTAGTCGCCGCGGCTGGGCATGGCGGGCAACGCGGCCAGGTGCGCCACGGCCCGTGCCATCACCGCATCGCCCATGGCGCGCATCTCGGCGGGAGACAGTTCCAGGTTCGCGATATCGTCCTGGGCGTTTTCATGCGGCATGGCGACCCTCATGGTCTTTGCGCGTGCGTGGTGGGCACGGGTAATGGATGGAATACCTACCATGCGGCCATGGCGGGAATCCTGCGTTGACGTCAGTCATGCGGATTCGAGACGCCGTGGCGGCGCCGCACCGGGGTGGGTATCGGCTGCGAGCAGGGTGTTGGCTCCCGGCGGCAGTGCGCGGCCGTGGATCTGCCTGAGGGCAGCGATTGCCAACTCCCGCGGCAGCTCGATGGCGACGCCGGGGGCGCGCCGGAGCTGCAGCCCGATCGTGGGCCCGGGCGATCCGTGGCAGGGCTCGAGCCCGTCGATTTCCGCCCATGGTATGAACAGCGAACGGTGGCTGAAACGCAGTGGCAGCCACATCGAGATGTGGATGCCGCGCGAATCGGCGCCCAGCGTCAGGCATTGGCGATAGCCAACCGGCCCCAGCCGGGCACTGATGAAGTGCCGGCGCAGGCCATGGTCTGGCACGCTGCCGCCATAATAGAGGGCCACGGTGCTCCAGCCGCTCCATCGCGCCAGGCCAAAGCCGAGCGCGATCCACAGCGCCACCGCCAGCAGCAGGACGAGGACAGGCATGGAATACATCTACTTCTGGTAGCCGACTGCGTGCACGACGAAGCGTGCCGGGCCTGCCGGCAGTTCGCAGAAGAATTCGTCGCCCACGCGCTTCTTCAACGCGGCGCGGGCGAGCGGGGAATCCACGCTGATCCAACCCAGGCTGGCGTCGATCTCGTCCGGGCCGACGATGCGACAGATGGTGGTTTGTCCAGTATTGAAGTTTTCCACTTCGACATGCGCACCAAAGTAGATGGCGTCCTGGTCGGCCGGCAGTGCATCCACCACCTTGAGCTGCGGGATACGCTTGCTCAGGTAGCGGGCGCGGCGGTCGATCTCGCCCAGTTGCTTCTTGCGGTAGGTGTATTCGGCATTTTCCGAGCGATCACCTTCGGCCGCGGCCGCAGCCAGGGCCTTGACCACGCGTGGCCGCAGGGTATGCCACAGGTAGTCCACCTCCGACTTGAGCTTCTCGAAGCCCTCGCGCGTGATCAGCGCGGTCGAGTTCGGCTGTGGCGCGCGCCAACGTGTCATGCCGGGCGTGCCGCGTGCAGACAGCACGGGTCGATTGGGGTGTCGTTCATGGATGGTCAACCATTGCTGATCACCGCGATTGTAGCGAACGCGGCGAGCTTGCCACGTCCCACAGTGCAGGAGCCGTTGAGCCAACGTCCGCTGACGGCTATGGTTGAGCTTTGTGCCAAGTGGATGTTCGATGTCTGGCTTCCTTGCCCATTCCCTGGTGCGCCAGGTCTTGTTCGCGGCGGCGGCGGTAGCGTTGGTGGCTTGCGCCAGCAGCGCCGGCCCGAAGCCGACTGGCAGCGCCGCGGATCAGCTGTACGCCCAGCTAGACGCTGCCAGTACGGCCTACGCGGACGCGCTCGAGCAGGCGGCCGAGCAGGGTGCCGACGCCGACGCGGCCCAGGCCAGCCTGGGCCATGCCATGGACCAGCTGCAGCAGGCTTCGACCAAGTGCCTGCATACCGCAGGTTGTGATCCGCAGCGATTCTTCACTGGCTTCGAGCGCCTGCTGCACCTGAGCAGCGCTGGTCCCGCGGATGCCGGCACCGACAGCGTCGAGGCCGAATCCGTGCCATCCGACGCTGCCGTGGCCGGAGGCCAGGCAGCACCCCAGTTGCCGGCCGAGGCGCAACGCAGCGTCACCCTGTTGCGTGGCCAAAAGCTCTCCGAGCTGATTGCCATGAACGGACCGGTGAAATCGGCGCTGGAAACCTGGTTGACGCAGTGGCGGCCGGCGCTGATGGACGCGTACGTCAACTACGAGTACCTGCGCACCCAGATGGAGCCTGCGTACAAGGAGGCGCGCCTCCCCGAGGCCCTGTTGTTCGGCATCCTGGCCAAGGAGTCCGGTGGCAAGGTGCACGCGGTGTCACGTTCCGGTGCGGCTGGGCCGCTGCAATTCATGTATGCCACCGGCCTGCGCTTCGGACTCAACAATACCGACGGCTTCGACCTGCGCTTCGACCCGGCCGCCGCGGCGCGCGCGAATGCCGAGTACATCGACGAGCAGTTGAAGATCTTCAACAACAACCTGGAAATCACCCTGGCCGCCTACAACGCCGGCGAAGGGCGGATGCGCCGCATGGTCGGCGACGACCCGTCGGTCAGCTTCTACGATCCGAAGATCTACGATCAGCTGTCGGCGGAAACCCGCGCCTATGTGCCGGCGGTGCTGGCCGCCGCCTGGCTGTTCCTGCACCCCGACAGCTACAACCTGAACTTTCCGAAGGTCGACGATACGCTGACCACGATCACGCTGCAGCGGCCGGCGTCGCTGACCGAACTGACCGTATGCCTGGGTTCGGCCGAGGGCATGCACGAGGGCTGGTTCCGCACCTTGCGCAACCTGAATCCGCGGCTGGACCCGCAGGTCGAGCAGCCCGCAGGCTCGACCCTGCAGTTGCCGGCGATCCTCAAGAACGCCTATGGCTCCCGCTGCGTGACCGGGCCGTGGCCGATCCTGGCGTCCGACCTGCACGGGGCCACCGAGGCCCTGGCCAGCGCGGCAGTCGAGGCCAAGGCTGCCAGGTCGAAGCGCACGCGCAGCTACCGCGTGCGCAGGGGCGACACCCTGATCGGCATCGTGCACAAGCTGGCCTGTTCCGACGTGAAGGAAGTGGCGCAGTTGAATGACATCAAGGATGGCCATCTGCGCGCCGGGCACACCATCAAGGTTCCGGCCTGCTAGACATCGTGCCAGGGCGCCGGAACATCGCCCCGCGCTCATCCCTGCTTGACCACCCCCGCTGTTGTGAAGCTCCTTGCGGCAATGACCAGGGCGTACGGGGATCAGGCGGGGGTTGGCGCCTCGGGCGCGAAGTGTTGCCGCAGGTTGTCCTGGCAGTGCTTGATTTGCGCCGATGTATGGCCGCCGGGCCATGCCGCGCCAAGGTCGACATCGGGCGGCAATACCTCATGGCTGCCCAGCACCTGGGCCATGGCCACCGCGTCGGCGACTTGCAGCGCGCCGCCCAGCCTGGAGTCGGCGCCATCCGGCGCGTGCTGGTTTTCGTCCAGCGCGGCGATCACGCGTTCCGGCAGCTCCCAGTAGCATGCGGCCTGCAATGAGAGCCGCGTCCCCAGCGCGGCACACTCGATGATGAAGGCGGAGTCCAGGGCCTGGGTCGGGGCGTCGGCCAGCAACTGGCGAAGCAGGCGTACCACGGCGCCGGTGCCGGTATGGCTGACCACGCCGGCGAGATAGGCCTCGAAGGTGTCGCCGCCGTCGCTCTTGGTAAGCCAGGCACAGGCGTGGGCGCAGCGCTCCGCATGTTCCCACAGGAGTTCGCCGGCGTGGGTCGAGTTGCCGGTGCTGGCCTGCAGGATGGGCATCATGGCCAGTTGCGTGACCACCCGGTGCAGGCCTTCCTGGCCCAGCAGGATCACCGCCTGCCGCAGGCTGCCGATGGGTTGGGCGGCGCGGTAGTGGACGCTGCTGGTGACGCGCATGACCTCACCCACCATCAGCGGGTCGCGACCGACCAGCTTGGCCAGCTCGGCGCCGGCGGCGGTATCGTTCTTGAGGGTGCGCAGCAGTTGCGGCAGCACAGCCGGCAGGCGGGGCAGGCTACGCACGTCGAAACGCGTGCTGAGCAGCTCGAGTCGCTTGAGCATGGCGCGCCCCGACGAGGTCGCGGTACCCTCGGTGGCGGCCGGCAAGGCAAACAGCAGGCGGTGGAAGCTCTCGCTGATTTCCGCGGGACTGCAACTGGACGCGCAAGCCGCGGCTGCCGGTGACTCCGGGTCCGGCGTTGGCGCGGGGGGCCGTAGTGCTCCCGGGCGGGCTGCCGGGGGTTCGGGATTGGTGGCGCCGAAGTGGCGGCCCCAGAAAGTCGTCATGACGCCAGCTCCTGCCTTTCTGCAACACGTTGTCGAGCCAAGGAAGGTATCGGCGGCGCGCACTGATCATTGAGGGGCGGCCGGAATTGCCCGTGGTGGCGCTGCCGCGACCGCTGCGCACGAACTCCGTGGCGCCGGGTGCCCGAGCCCGCAAGACGCAGGTTGGACCTCCCTGTCCGGACAGTGGCGTGGGGGCGCGCCGCGCGGCACGCCCCCCGCGGCGGCTCATGACTGCTTGCGCTTTTCCTGCTTGGCGGCTCGCTTTTCCTTCAGCGACTTGGCCGGTTTCTTCATCTCGGTTTTCTTTGCATCCATCCCTTTGCTCATGAGGCTCTCCTCTCTGGGTTTGGCGCCATCGCGCCGGGTCGTGACGGCCCGCTGCCGCGGTGTTGCACAGGTTTGGCCACCGGTCCGGATCGGACGCCGGGTCGTCGTTGGGTCAATATGGCCTGCGCGCGGGGGAAAGGGAAGAGCCTGCCGGTGGTGTGGTGGCAGGCTGGCATTCGACCCGGTTGCCCCCATCTCGTGAAGATCGCCCCTGACGGGAACAACGCGTGATTGCCCATTCGATCCTTGACCTCGCACCCGTCACCGTCGGTGGCGACGTGGCGCAGACTTTCCACAACACGCTCGACCTGGCGCGGCATGCCGAGGAGCTCGGCTACCGGCGCTATTGGCTTGCCGAGCACCACAACATGCCGGGCATTGCCAGCGCGGCCACGGCGGTGCTGATAGGCCACGTCGCCGGGGGCACCACGAGCATCCGCGTCGGGTCTGGCGGCATCATGCTGCCAAACCATTCGCCGCTGCAGGTGGCCGAGGCGTTCGGCACGCTGGCTTCGCTGTACCCGGGGCGCATCGACCTGGGCCTGGGCCGCGCGCCAGGCACCGACCAGGCCACGGCCAAGGCGCTGCGTCGCTACTTTTCCAGTGCCGAGGCGTTCCCGCGCGACGTTGCCGAGCTGCTGGGCTACTTTGCCCCGGCCGCGCCCGGGCAGGCGGTGCGCGCAGTGCCCGGCGCCGGCATCGAGGTTCCGGTCTGGCTGCTCGGCTCGAGCTTGTTCAGCGCCACCCTGGCGGCCCGTCTGGGTTTGCCGTTTGCGTTCGCCTCGCATTTTGCGCCCGATGCCATGGACGATGCGCTGGCCATCTACCGGCGTGAGTTCACCCCGTCGGTGGCCTGGCCCAAGCCCTACGTCATGCTGGCCCTGAACGTGGTGGCCGCAGCGGATGACGCGCTGGCGCGGTACCTCTTCACCACCCAGCAGCAGGCCTTCGTGACCCTGCGCCGCGGGCAGCCCGGGCTGGTGCCACCACCGATCGACGACATCGAGGCGTTCTGGACGCCGATGGAGAAGCGCGGCGTCGAGCACGCACTGGCGTGCGCGGCCGTGGGCTCGCCTGCGACCGTGCGGCGGGCGATCGCCGATTTCGTGGCGCGGCACCGGCCGGATGAGCTCATGCTCACCGCAAACATCTTCGACCACGCCGCGCGGCGGGAATCCTTCGCCTTGGCGGCCGAAGCCTGCCGCCAGCTCACTCCCTGACGGATCGAGTGGGAATGTGGCAGCCCGCCCGCGGGCGATGCCCTCGTCTCGGCGCGCGCCCAAACGTCTTGGATCAAGAGCTCTCGTGCGCCTCCGGCGCGCGAAAGCTCTTGGTGGCTAGGCGGGCGCGTCCTCGAGGAGCTGGCGGAGCACGTAGGGCAGGATGCCACCGTGGCGGTAGTAGGCCGCTTCGGCCGGGGTGTCGATGCGCACATCGACCTCGAACTCCGTGGTCTTGCCTGCCGGGCTGGTGGCGTGCACGCGCAGCCGGCGTGGCGGCGTCTCCACGCCGGCAAGGCCGGCAATGTCGAACGTCTCCTCCCCGCCCAGGCCGAGCGTATCGGCATTCTGGCCGTCCAGGAATTGCAGCGGCAGCACGTTCATGTCGATCAGGTTGGAGCGGTGGATGCGCTCGTAGGACTGGGCGATGACCGCGCGCGCGCCGAGCAGCGCCGTGCCCTTGGCCGCCCAGTCGCGCGAGGAGCCCGAACCGTATTCCTTGCCGGCCAGGATCACCAGCGGCGTGCCGGCCGCCAGGTAGTTGACCGAGGCGTCGTAGATCGTGGCGACCGGGCCGCCGGCCCGGGTGAAGTCGCGGGTGAAACCGCCCTCGGTTCCCGGTGCGAGCTGGTTGCGCAGGCGGATGTTGGCGAACGTGCCGCGGATCATGACCTCGTGGTTGCCGCGGCGCGAGCCGTAGGAGTTGAAGTACTTGCGTTCCACCCCGTGCGCCGAAAGATACTTGCCGGCTGGCGAATCGGCCTTGATCGCGCCGGCCGGGCTGATGTGGTCGGTGGTGACCGAATCGCCGAGCTTGGCGAGCACGCGGGCGCCGACGATGTCAGTCAGTGGTGTCGGTTCGCGGCCGACGCCGTCGAAGTACGGCGGCTGGCGCACGTAGGTGGAGTCGGCCTTCCACTGGAAGGCGTTGCCCTCGGGCACCTGCAGGCCGCGCCAGTTGGCATCGCCGGCAAACACGTCGGCGTAGCCCTTGGTGAACATCTCGGCCTGGACGCAGCGGTCGATCACGTCCTGGATTTCCTTCACCGACGGCCAGAGGTCGCGCAGGTACACCGGCTTGCCGTCCTTGCCGTTGCCCAGCGGGTCGCGCAGCAGGTTGGTCTGCATGGTGCCGACCAGCGCATAGGCCACCACCAGCAGCGGCGAGGCCAGGAAGTTCATGCGCGACTGTGGGTGGATGCGGCCCTCGAAATTGCGGTTGCCGGACAGCACGGAGCACACGGTCAGGTCATGCTCGTCGACGGCTGCGGCCACCTCGGGAATCAGTGGTCCGGAGTTGCCGATGCAGGTGGTGCACCCGTAGCCAACCAGGTTGAAGCCGAGCTGGTTCAGGTATGGCGTGAGGCCGGCGCGGTCGTAGTAGTCGGTGACCACGCGTGAACCAGGTGCGAGCGAGGTCTTGACCCAGGGCTGGCGGACCAGACCCTTCTCCACTGCGGCCTTCGCCAGCAGTCCGGCGCCGATCATCACCGATGGGTTCGAGGTGTTGGTGCACGAAGTGATCGCGGCAATCACCACGTGGCCGTTGTCCAGCACCGCCGTGCTGCCATCGGCCATGCCTATTTCCGTCCGTGCATGTGGCCATGGGTGGTCGGGATCGCTGTGCGCGGGCGCCGCCGGCGGGCGTGGCTGACCGCTGGCGGGCGCCGAGACCGGATCACTGGCAGGGAACGTGGCGTCGATCGCGTTGTCCAGGCTGGACATGGCCTTCTCGTAGGGCTGGCCGGCCAGCAGGGCGCCGACGGCACCCGGAGCGACGGCGACCGGGATGCGGTCCTGCGGCCGCTTTGGCCCGGCGATCGAGGGCACCAGGGTGCCCAGGTCCAGCTCGACGACTTGCGAGTATTCGGCATCGCGCGCCGGGTCGTACCACAGGCCCTGTTCCTTGGCGTAGGTCTCGACCAGGCGAACCTGATGCTCGGAGCGGCCGGTGAGCCGCAGATAGGACAGGGTTTCGGCGTCGATCGGGAAGATCGCGCAGGTGGCGCCATACTCGGGACTCATGTTGCCGAGCGTGGCGCGGTTGGCCAGCGGGATCCTGGCGATGCCCGGGCCGAAGAACTCCACGAATTTGCCGACCACGCCGGTGCGCCGCAACAGCTCGGCGACCGTGAGCACCAGGTCGGTGGCGGTGGTGCCGGCGGGAAACTCGCCGGTGAGCTTGAGGCCGACCACCTGCGGTATCAGCATGCTCATCGGTTGGCCGAGCATGGCGGCCTCGGCCTCGATGCCGCCGACACCCCAGCCGAGCACGCCCAGGCCGTTGACCATCGGCGTATGCGAGTCGGTGCCGATCAGGGTGTCCGGGTAGGCCAGCATGCCATCCGGGGTTTCCCGCGTGAACACGACGCGGGCCAGGTATTCCAGGTTGACCTGGTGGCAGATCCCGGTGTCGGGCGGTACCACCTTGAAGTTGGTGAAGGCGTGCTGCGCCCAGCGCAGGACCTGGTAGCGCTCCGCGTTGCGCTGGAATTCCAGTTCCGCGTTGGTGGCGAACGCGCCATCCTGGCCAAACATGTCGACGATCACCGAGTGGTCGATGACCAGCTCGCCGGGAATCAGGGGGTTGATACGCTTGGGGTCGCCGCCGAGCGCGATGATTGCGTCGCGCATGGCCACCAGGTCGACCACGCAGGGCACGCCGGTGAAATCCTGCATCAGCACGCGCGCCGGGGTGAACTGGATTTCGCTCGATGACGTGGCGTGCGGCTGCCAGTTGGCCAGGGCCTCGATCTGCTCGCGGGTGACCAGGCGCCCGTCCTCGTTGCGCAGCAGGTTTTCCAGCAGCACCTTGAGGCTGTAGGGCAGGCGGTGCGCGGTCTTGAGCCGGTCCAGCCGGTGGATGTGGTAGGTGGTGTCGTCGACCTTGAGCGTGTCGTGGGTGCCGAAGCTGTTGTTGGCCATGGGGTTCCTCCGCAAGCGTGGCGCTGCCGTCCCCGATCTTGGTGGCGGCACGATGCCCCCACCATAACGCGGCGGGGCGACACTGGCATTCACTCATTCTTGCGCCATCCCCGGCATGGCCGGTTGTCACGGATCAATTCGGCGGCAGAAGCCCGTTGCTGGCCGTGGGG
Organism: Lysobacterales bacterium; assembly: GCA_017305055.1. GTDB lineage: Bacteria > Pseudomonadota > Gammaproteobacteria > Xanthomonadales > Rhodanobacteraceae > Rhodanobacter. The sequence goes on along the minus strand of JAFKMZ010000024.1, from coordinate 26,592 downwards.
GCAGGCCTGCGTGCTAGCGCCCGCGTCGGACCCGCGGTCTGCGTGGCTTGGGATCGGGCAGTGCCTGCGCCGTGTGCACGATGAGCGCGCGAATCGCCGCCGCGTCATCGAGCAGCTCGTCGGCGACCGGGTAATCCTTGGCTCCGGGAAAGGGTGGCCGTTGCGGCAGCTGCGGCAGCAGATGCGTGGTGGCCGTGGATGGCTTCACGAACAGGCTGTCGTCACAGGCAAAGGCCACGACCTTGCCGTCGAGATACAGCGCGTATTCGCCGAACATGCGCTTGCAGCTGAGCCGGTCGCCGAGGTCAAGCTGCTCCGCGACGTAGTCGACGAACTCGCGATGGGTGGCCATGTGACGTGTCCCGCGTGCCGAGATCGGCGGCGTCATCTTTCCAAGCTTTTGTCCGATTTGCCAGGCCGTAGTCTGGTGGCGGAGGGTATGGCTTCGCTACAGTTGGGGCTCCTCCTGAGGAGTAGGTGCGATGCACAAGCTTGGACGATCGGTAGTAGTGGCGGCCTTCACCCTCGCGGTTTCCGCGCTCGGCGCCGTGGTGGCGCAGCCTGCGGATGCGGCGCACACGGCGGTGGCCGGGATTGCGGGCAGCAGCCAGTTCAAGACCGCGGTGGCGACGTTGGATGCGCAATACGACCGCTTCGTGGCCGAGCTGGTGCAGCTGACCGAGATCCCGGCGCCGCCGTTCAAGGAGGCGGAGCGGGCCAAGACCTATGCGGGCATGTTCAAGGCGCTCGGCCTGAAGGACGTCAGCACCGACGCCGAGGGCAACGTGCTCGGGCTGCGTCCGGGCAGCGACCCCAAGGCACCGCTGGTGGTGATGGCCGCGCACCTGGACACCGTGTTTCCGGCGGGCACGCCGGTCAAGGTGCGCCGCGATGGCACGAAGCTGCACGCGCCGGGTGTGGGCGATGACACGCGCGGGCTGAGCACCCTGCTCGCCTGGATACGGGCAATGGACGCGGCGCACATCACCACGCGGCATTCCATCCTGTTCGTTGGCGACGTTGGCGAGGAGGGTGCCGGCGACCTGCGTGGCGTGCGCTACCTGTTCACCAAGGGCGTGTACAAGGATCGCATCGGCGCGTTCTTTTCCGTCGACGGCAGCAATCCGGCCCACATCGTCAATGTCGCGGTGGGTTCGCAGCGCTACCACGTGACCTTCCACGGGCCGGGTGGGCACAGCTATGGCGCGTTCGGCATCGTCAACCCGATGGCGGCGATGAGCCAGGCGGTGACCGATCTGTATGCGATCAAGGTGCCCACCGAGCCCAAGGTCACCTATTCGGCCAGCGTCACCGGCGGCGGTACCTCGGTGAACGCCATCCCGCGCGACGTATGGATGGACTTCGACATGCGCTCGGCCGATCCCGAGGCACTGGCCAAGCTGAACCAGCAGTTCCTCGATATCCTGCAGAAAGCCGCCGACCACGAGAACCAGGCGCGCTCCACCAGGGACGGCAAGATCACCGTCGAGCCAAAGTCGATTGGCGTGCGGCCCGCGGGTTCGACCAAGCCCGATGCGGCACTGGTGCGCAGCACGGTCGCTGCGGTCAAGGCGCTTGGCTACAGCCCAGTGCTTGGTGCCTCGTCGACCGATTCCAACCTGCCGATCAGCATGGGCATCCCGGCGGTCACCATCGGTTCGGGCGGCACCAGCGGGCGCGCGCATTCGCTCGACGAATGGACCGACGTGGCCAAGCCCGAGGGCCTGCGTGGCATGCAGGTCGGTCTGTTGGCCCTGCTGGCCGCAGCGGACATGCAGCTGCATTGAGGCGGCGCCGGCAGCGGCGCGCGGCGGCGAGCCGCGTGGTGGGCGGGACGAGGATTGGACATGGACACGAAGGCGGATGTGCTGGTCGTTGGCGGGGGCTCGGCCGGCCTGGCCACGGCGATCAGGGCAGCGCAGCACGGCGCGGCGGTCACCCTGTTCGAGCCGCGCGAGCTGGGCGGTACCTGTGTCAACCGCGGCTGCGTGCCGAAGAAGGCCATGTGGCTGGCGGCCGGCCTGGCCGAGGCGCAACAGCTGGCTGTCGCGGTCGGTTTCGACATCGAAACCGGCGACTTGGACTGGGCGAAATTCATCACCCGCCGCGAGGCCTACGTGGCGCGGGCACGCACGTCCTACGGTGATCACCTGGACGCGCTGGGTGTCCGTGTGCTGCGCCAGCCGGCACACTTCGTGGATGCGCACACTTTGCGCGCGGACGGCATCGATTACCGTGCGCCGCACGTGGTGCTCGCCACCGGCTCGCGCGCCCGCACCACGCGCATGCCTGGCGGCGGGCTGGCCATCGACTCGGACGGCTTTTTCGCGCTGCAGGCCAGGCCGGGCCGGGTGGGTATCATTGGCGGTGGCTACATTGCGGTCGAGCTGGCCGGGGTGCTGCGGGCGCTGGGCGCGCACGTGGAGCTCATCTCGCGCAGCCGCCTGCTGGCGCACTTCGATGCCGACCTCGGTCATGCACTGTCGGCCCTGATGCAGGGCCAGGGCATCGTGCACAAGCAGGGTTGCGCCGTGCGTGGCATCGGGCGGCGCGCCGACGGCCTGTGGCTGGATTGCGCGGATGGCGAACTCTATGGCCCGTACGACCGCGTCATCAGCGCGATTGGCCGGGTACCCGACGTCGCCTCGCTGGGCGTGGAGCATGCCGGCATCGCCCTGGGCGAGGACGGCGAGGTGGTCACCGACAAGTTCGAGAACAGCTCGGTACCGGGCGTGTACGCCTTGGGCGATGTGAACGGCAAGCGCGCCTTGACCCCGGTGGCGATTGCCGCCGGCCGGAAGCTGGCCGACCGATTGTTTGGCGGCGAACCCGATGCCCACCTGGATTACGCCTGCGTGCCCAGCGTGGTGTTTTCGCATCCGCCAATCGGCAGCGTGGGTTGTTCGGAAGCGGCGGCGCGCGAACGCCATGGCGACGAGGTGCGCGTGCACCGGGCGCGCTTCACGCCGATGCTCTGGTCCCTGGCCGGGCGCGAGGGGCAGACGCGGATGAAACTGGTCTGCGTCGGCGCGGAACAACGCATCATCGGCCTGCACGGCATCGGCCCGGGCATGGACGAAATGCTGCAGGGCTTTGCCGTGGCGGTGCGCATGGGTGCGCGCTATGCAGACTTTCTCGACACCGTGGCCATCCATCCGACCTCGGCCGAGGAATTCGTCACCATGCGCCAGGAGCCTGGGTCGTAGAAACGTTCGAGGCGAGAAGACCTATGCGCGAGGACAGTTTTTCGACGATTCGCCGGCCCATAGTGGTTCTATGGGTCAAGCAGCGGCGGAAAAATGGACCGCGCAGAGGGCTTCGCAGCCCGGACGGCTTCTACGGCCCAGGCTCCTAGGCGCGGCCATGGCCGCGTTGTCGATCCTCGCCCTGCATCTGGCGGTCATTGCCTTCAACGTCGCGGGCTGCGTGTTGATTCCGGTCGGCGCCTGGCGCGGCTGGCGCTGGGTGCGTGCCTGCTGCTGGCGGCTGGTGCACCTGCTCAGCCTGGCGGCAGTGGCGCTGCAGGCAGCCTTCGGGCGCGCCTGCGTGTTGACCATCTGGCAGGATGAGCTCAGCGGTCGGACGCCGGCGCAACCATTGCTTGCCGGCTGGATCAACCAGCTGATCTATTGGCCGCTGCCGTTGTGGGCGTTTGCCGCGGGTTACGTCCTGGTGTTCGCCTACGTCGTTGTGCTGTGGTTCCTGGTGCCTGCGCGCCCGTGTCGATTGGGCCACAGGTCGGAACGGTAGGCCGGTTTGCCACTCAGACGCGGCCGACCACCGGAATCAACGCGCCGGTGATGGCCGAGGCCTGGGGTGAGAGCAGGAACATGATGATCCCGGCCAACTGTCCGGGCGCCACCCAGCGGCTGAAATCGGCCTTGGGCATGTCGGCGCGGTTGGCTGGGGTGTCGAGGGTGCTGGGCAGCACGGCGTTGACGGTGATGTCGCGAGCCTTGAGCTCCTCGGCCAGAGCCTCGGTGAGGCGCATCACTCCGCTCTTGGAGGCGGTGTACGCGCCCATGCCGGCGCCGGCCTTCAGGGCCGCATTGGCGCCGATGTTGACGATGCGCCCGCCGCGCGGCAGGTGGGCCAGCGCCGCCTGGCTGGCGGCCACCGCCGTGCGCAGATTGACGCGGTAGAGCAGGTCCCAGGTGTCCACGCTGCCGTCGGACACGGTCTCATAGCGGAACGTGCCGGCAATGTTGACCAGGGCGTCGAGCCCACCAAGTGCCTGGGCGGCGGCATCCAGGGCTTGCCTGGCGGCCACCGCATCGGCCAGGTCCACTCCGCCGATGCAGGTTGCCGGGCCGATGCCGCCGGTCGGTGGCGCGGCCCGGTCGATGGCTGCCACGTGGGCCCCCGCATCGAGTGCCGCACGCACGGTTGCGGCGCCGAGCGCGCCGAAACTACCGGTGACTGCCACGCGCAAATTCTCCAGTTGCATGCTGATTCCAGGGTTGTCCTCAAGGCTGCCTAGCATAGGCCGCGCGTGGCATGCCGGGCCAGTCCGGACAGTCCGGGGCGCCTCCCGTGTCCTGCAGTGCCATGCCGCTGTGGATCAGCTCGGCGGACGACTTCATCAACCCACCGCATCTCGGCATCGCCGGGCGCGATCCATCGGTGTGGAGCCACGTCGCCGCACAGGCCTGCCGCTCCACGATGCTGCGCTGCATGCTTCGCTGCCTCGGGCCACACGGCATAATGGGCCACCCCGTGCAGACCTAACCCCGATGAGTGACGCCGTATCGATTGAACGCTTGCGCCGGATCGGCTGGCGCGGCGAGGCGCTTCCCGCTTCCGGATTGCGCGTGGCGCGGGTGGTGGCCCAGCACCGGGCAGGGTATGAACTGCACGATGGCGAGCACGTGTTCGGCGCGCAGCCTGATGGCCGCTTCCTCAAACGTGGCCTCGATCCGGCACTGCGACCGGTGGTGGGCGACTTTGTCGAGGTGGAGGCGGGCACGCCGCCGCACATCCGCAACGTGCAACCGCGGCGCACGGTGTTGTCCCGGGCGGCCGCAGGCGAGCGCTACCAGCAGCAGATCATCGCCAGCAACGTCGACTACGTGTTCGTGCTCACCGGCCTGGACGAGGATTTCAATCCGGCGCGGATCGAGCGCTATCTGTCCCTGATCCAGGGCTCGGGAGCGCAGCCGGTGGTACTGCTGAGCAAGGCTGACAGTGCCGGGGATACGGCGCCGCGTGTGGCGGCCGTGCGCCAACGCCTGCCTGCCGGTATTCCGATCCACGCGCTCAACGGCAAGGATCCGGCAGGCGTAGCCGTGCTCGCGCCGTACCTGGGCCTGGGCGACACGGCAGTGCTGGTCGGCTCCTCCGGCGCAGGGAAATCCACCCTGACGAACACCTTGCTGGGCGAGGCGCGCATGAGCACCGGCGCCGTGCGCAGCGGCGACGATCGCGGTCGCCACACCACCACGCGGCGCGCCTTGCTGCAGCTGCCTGGCGGTGGCTGCCTGATCGACACCCCGGGCATGCGCGAGCTCAAGCTGACCGGCGGCGAGGATCTGGATCTGTTTGCCGACATCGCCGCGCTGGCCGAGCGCTGCCGTTTTGCCGACTGTGGCCACGGCAGCGAGCCGGGCTGTGCGATCCAGGCCGCGCTCGACACCGGTGACCTGAGTGCCGAGCGCTGGCGCAATTATCTCAAGCTGCACGACGAGCGCGAGGAGCAGGCGGCGGCCCTGGACGCGCGCCTGAATCGTCAACGTGGGGGGCGCCTCCCGGAGCGACCGCGGCGAACCCGCGATTCTCGCGATCGCGAGTAGGCACGCAACACACGGCTCCGTATGCCGGACGTCCGGGCGGCTCGATGGCCGGCGCGGGCGGCCAGGATTGTCCGGGCATCGCCGGTCGGCGGTGCTAACATCGTTGCCGGGCGCAGCCTGACGGGCATGCGCACCGTTCCCTCCCACCCAAGTCTGTGTCCATGGCACTTTCCGAAGAAATGCGTCTGGCGGCCCTTGAATATCATCGGCTGCCGCATCCGGGCAAAATCAAGGTCACGCCCACCACTTCGCTGTTGACCCAGCGTGACCTGTCGCTGGCCTACTCGCCGGGGGTGGCGGCCGCCTGCGACGCCATCGTCGCCGATCCGCACGCCGCTGCCGAACTCACCGCGCGCGCCAACCTGGTGGCGGTCATCACCAATGGCACCGCCGTGCTCGGCCTTGGCAACATCGGCCCGCTGGCCGCCAAGCCGGTGATGGAAGGCAAGGGCATCCTGTTCCAGAAGTTCGCCGGCATCGACGTCTTCGACATCGAGATCGACGAGCGCGACCCGGACAAGCTGGTCGACATCATCGCCAGCCTGGAGCCGAGCTTCGGTGGCATCAACCTGGAGGACATCAAGGCTCCGGAATGCTTCATCGTCGAGCGCAAGCTTCGCGAGCGCATGAAAATTCCGGTGTTCCACGACGACCAGCCCGGCACCTCGATCATCGTCGGCGCGGCGGTGATCAACGCGCTGCTGGTGGCCAACAAGCGCATCGAGGACGTCCGCGTGGCCACCACCGGCGTCGGCGCCGCTGGCGTGGCCTGCCTGGACATGCTGGTGGCGCTGGGGGTGAAGCCCGAGCACATCCTGGCGCTGGACGTCAACGGCGTGCTGCACAGCGGGCGCACCGACCTCGATCCAGGCAAGCAGCGCTACGCACGCGACACGCCCAAGCGCACGCTGGCTGAGATCGTGGACGGGGCGGACATTTTTCTCGGCCTTTCCGCCGGCGGCATTCTCAAGCCCGGGATGCTGGCCAGCATGGCCCGCGATCCGATCATCTTCGCGTTGGCCAACCCGAACCCGGAGATCACCCCGGAAGAGGCCAAGGCGGTGCGTCCAGACTGCATCATGGCCACCGGACGCTCCGACTATCCGAACCAGGTCAACAACGCGCTGTGCTTCCCGTACCTGTTCCGTGGCGCGCTGGACGTCGGCGCCACTGTGATCAACGAGGCCATGAAGGTCGCCTGCGTCAAGGCCATTGCGGCACTGGCGCGGCGTGAGTCCTCGGACGTCAGCGCGCGGGCCTATGGCGGCAGGCCGCCAAGCTTTGGCCGCGATTACCTGATCCCGCAACCCTTCGATCCGCGGTTGCTGCTGCAGCTGCCGCCGGCCGTGGCCCAGGCGGCCATGGATTCGGGCGTGGCCCAGCGACCGATCGAGGACTTTGCCGCGTACAGCGACAGGTTGAACAGTTTTGTGTTCCGCACCGGCCTGCTGATGCGGCCGGTGTTCGAGCGCGCCCGCGCCCACCCGCGCCGCGTGGTGTATGCCGAGGGCGAGGAGGACACCGTGCTGCGCGCGGTGCAGGTCGTCGTGGACCAGGGCCTGGCCAGGCCGATCCTCATCGGCCGGCCCAAGGTCATCGAAAAGCGCATCCGCCGTGCCGGATTGCGCATCAAGCTCGGGGTGGACGTGGAGCTGGTCGACATCCACGACGACCCGCGCTTCGACGACTACTGGCAGCACTACCACCGCCTGATGGAGCGTCGCGGGGTGACACCGGCGATGGCCAAGGCGGTGGTGCGCTCGCGCGCCACCGTGATTGCCGCGTTGATGGTCGAGCGTGGCGAGGCTGATGCGCTGCTGTGCGGCCTGGTTGGCCTGTACCAGAGCAAGCTGAGCTACATCCGCGACATCATCGGCCTGGACGCGGGTGTCAGTGCGCCCTCGGCAATGGCTGCGGTGTCAACCGAGAAAGGCACGTTCTTCTACCTCGACACCCACGTGCAGGACGATCCCAGCAGCGAGCAGATTGCCCAGGCTGTGCTGCAGGTGTCCATCCGCCTGAAGCTGTTCGGCATCACGCCCAAGATCGCCCTGCTCTCGGCCGGCAACTTTGGAAACCAGGACACCTGTGGCGCGGTGAAGATGCGCAAGGCACTGGCCCTGATCCGCGCCCGCGCGCCGCGCCTGGAGGTCGAGGGCGAAATGCAGGCGGACACCGCGCTGATGCCCGAGTTGCGCGAGCGCATGTTCCCCAACTCGCAGTTGCAGGGCAAGGCCAACGTGTTCGTGTTTCCGAACCAGGATGCGGCCAACATCGCCTACAACATGACGCGCATGCTGAGCGACGGCGTGGCCATTGGCCCGATCCTGATGGGCATCGCCAAGCCGGCGCATATCCTGACGCCGCAGTCGACCGTGCGGCGCATGGTCAACATGACGGCGGTTGCCTGCGTCGAGGCACAGATTCGGGCCGACATCCGCTCCTGACACCGCGGGCGCAGCAGCGCCCGCGGCGGCGATGGCGACTGGGAGGCCGTACCGTTTCAGCGTCATTCCCGCGTGGGCGGAGATCCGGCGTGTTTCTGCGGTCGTCGGTCACTGCATCCACACTTGACCAGCTTCGCTGTTGTGAAGCTCCCCGCGGAGATGACGACGAAGCGGGGGTCACGAGGTGGGGATGGCAAGTGCTGGGCGGGATGGATCTGCCGCTCGGCGGCACGGCGTTGGCGCGCTGCGCTGCAGGCACATTGGCGAGCTTGCAGGCTGCCGGCTAAACTGCGGTTGTCGGTTCCGCCGCACCTGCGCTGGCGGCTCACCTCGATCCGGCGCTACCTGGCGTCATGGAGAACTAGATGGATATCGTTCAAGACATCGTCGACCAGGACGCCGATCCGGCCGAGACCCGCGAGTGGCTGGAATCGCTGCGTGCGGTGCTCGACCACGACGGCACCGAGCGCGCGCATTTTCTGCTCGAGCGCATGGTCGACGAGACCCGCCGTTCTGGCGGCTACCTGCCGTTTGCGCCAACGACCCAGTACGTCAACACCATCCCGGCCGGCCAGGAGGCGAAGAGCCCCGGCGACGCGGCGATGGAATGGCGCATCCGCTCCCTCATCCGCTGGAACGCGATGGCCATGGTGGTGCGGTGCAACCGCAAGCCGGGCAGCCTGGGAGGACACATTGCCAGCTTCGCCTCCTCGGCCACGTTGTACGACGTCGGCTTCAACCATTTTTGGCGCGCCCCTTCCGCCGACCACCCCGGAGACCTGATTGGCTACCAGGGCCATTCCAGCCCCGGCCTGTACGCTCGCTCGTACCTCGAGGGCCGCATCAGCGAGGCGCAACTGGAAGGCTACCGGATGGAAACCCGCGGCCTGCCGAGCCTGCCCTCGTACCCGCACCCGTGGCTGATGCCGGATTACTGGCAGATGCCGACCGTGTCCATGGGCCTGGGGCCGATCCAGGCGATCTACCAGGCCCAGTTCATGAAGTACCTGGAAGCGCGCGGCATGGTGCCGAAGTCCGACCGCAAGGTGTGGTGCTTCCTGGGTGACGGCGAGGTCGACGAGCCGGAGTCGCTCGGCGCGATCTCGGTGGCCGGGCGCGAGCACCTGGACAACCTGATCTTCGTCATCAACTGCAACCTGCAGCGACTGGACGGGCCGGTGCGCGGCAACGGCAAGATCATCCAGGAGCTGGAAGGGGTGTTCCGCGGTGCCGGGTGGAATGCAATCAAGCTGATCTGGGGCTCGTACTGGGATCCGCTCCTGGCCCGCGACAAGGATGGCGTGCTGCGCAAGTTGATGATGGAAACCGTGGACGGCGAGTACCAGGCCTGCAAGGCGTTCGGCGGGGCGTATACGCGCGAGCATTTCTTCGGCAAGTATCCGGAAACCGCGGCCATGGTGGCCAATATTTCCGATGACGACGTGTGGCGCCTGAACCGCGGTGGCCATGACCCGCACAAGGTCTATGCGGCCTATCACGCGGCCGTGCACACGGAGGGCATGCCCACGGTGATCCTGGCGCAGACGGTCAAGGGCTACGGCATGGGTGCGGCCGGCGAGTCGATGAACATCGCCCACCAGGCCAAGAAGATGGACCAGGCGGCGATCAAAGTATTCCGCGATCGCTTCCAGATTCCGATCGACGACAAGCAGCTGGAAGGCGATGGCGTCGATTCCGTGCCCTATTACCACCCCGGTGCCGATTCGCCGGAGGTGAAGTACATGCTGGAGCGTCGCCGCGAGCTTGGAGGCCACCTGCCGCACCGGCGCGAGAAGTCCAGCCAACCCCTGCCGGTACCCGGCCTGGATGACTTCAGGCAGATCACCGACGGCACCAAGGGGCGCGAGATCAGCAACACCATGGCTCTGGTGCGCGGCATGAACCTGCTGCTGCGCGACAAGCAGATCGCCCCGTACGTGGTGCCAATCGTCGCCGACGAGGCGCGCACCTTCGGCATGGAGAGCATGTTCCGCTCGATCGGCATCTATGCGCCGGGCGGGCAGAAATACCGGCCGCAGGATGCCGACCAGTTGCTGTACTACCGTGAGGCGGAGGATGGCCAGGTGTTGCAGGTTGGCATCAGCGAGGCCGGTGGCACGTCGGCGTGGATTGCCGCCGGCACCAGCTATTCGGTGTCGGACCGGCCGATGCTGCCGTTCTTCATCTTCTACTCGTTCTTCGGCTTCCGCCGGGTCGGCGACCTGATCTGGGCCGCCGGCGACCAGCACTGCCGCGGCTTCCTGATCGGTGCCACCGCGGGCTGCAGCTTTCCGGGCGAGGGCCTGCAGCATTCGGACTGCGCCTCGCACGTGATGGCGGCGACGGTACCGAACTGCAAGGCCTACGATCCGACCTGGTCCTACGAGGTGGCGGTGATCCTGCAGGACGGCATCCGGCGCATGGGCCATGAGCAGGAAGACATCTTCTACTACATCACCGTGACCAACGAGAACTACGCCCACCCCGACATGCCGGAAGGTTGTGCCGAGGGCATCATCAAGGGCATGTACCTGTTCCAGGCGGCAGATGGCAAGGCCAAGGGAGGCACCCCCCGGGTCCAGCTCATGGCTGCCGGCGGCTCGCTGCGCGAGGCGATGGCTGCGGCCGAGATGCTGGACGCGGAGTTTGGCGTCAAGGCCGATGTGTGGTCATGTCCGAGCTTCATCGAGCTGTCCCGCGACGGCTTCGATTGCGAGCGCTGGAACCGCCTGCATCCCAAACCCAAGGACCACCGCGTGCCGTATGTCACCGCATGCCTGACCGGCCACGACGGCCCGGTGGTGGCGGTCAGCGAGTATGTGCGGGCGGTGGCCGACCAGGTCCGCGCCTTTGTCCCGGAGGGGCGGCGCTTTGTCGCCCTGGGCGCCGACGGCTACGGTCGCAGCGATACTCGCGACGCGCTGCGTGCCTTCTTCGAGGTCGATGCGCGCTGGATAGCGCATGCGGCAGTGGTGGCGCTGGCCGCGGATGGCGTGCTGAAGGACAAGGACGTGGAACGTGCCATCAAGACCTGGAAGCTGGACGCCGACAAGCCGAACCCCATCGACGTCTGAACCGTACTCCGCATGGACCCGCCTGGGGTCCTGCGGAGACGCCCGCCGGCGGCATTGGGGAGTCCCTTGTGGGTGGGCGTCGCCCTTGCCGTGCGCAGGCTGCCACGTCGGTAGATCAAGAGCATTCCGCGCGCCGAAGGCGCACGGAATGCTCTTGATTCGAACCCCAGGATAGCTGACGGCGCAGACCGGTCAGTCTTCCTCACCCGGTCCGCGCAGCAGGCGCGTGAGCAGCAGGAAGGCGCCGATCGTGCCGGCGACGATCGCCACGGTGGCGACCGGATGCCGCGCCACGTGCCGGCGCGCCCTACGATACTGGTAGCCCGCCTCGTCGGCCAGATCCTCGGCCTTGTGCACCAGTTGCCGGCTGTAGCGGTTGCCGCGCCGGGCAAAGCGCTCACCCAGATCGTGGCCGCGCTCGGCCAGGCTGCGGGCACCATTGCTGGCGCGGTCTGCGTAGTAGCGTGCGCGATCAGCCGCGCGCTCGCCAGCTTCTTTGACATGGTTCTCTAGATCATGTTGACGCATCTCGGTTTTGCTCCATGGCAGGTGTGGGGCATCGGTGGCAGTGACGCAACCGGCTCGCGGCATTGGCTGTAGCGCGCCTTCGCCGGGACCATTATCGCGGATCAAGCTGAATGCCTGCGGTCGCTGCCGGCGTGGGATGCCGGCATGCCATCAGTTTGCCTGGGATGGCGTGAGCGCAGCGTCGAGGGTGGTTGCCGCGGCGGGTGCCCACGCATCCGGAGTACGGGATGGACGCAACGTCAATAGATCTCGGCCACGCAACAGCGCAGGCTGCCGCCGGCCTTTTCGATCTCGTCCAGCGCGGGTGTGCCGAGCGCAAAGCCTGCCGTGGCGAGGGTCTGCCGCTGCGTGTCGTCCAGGGCGTCGGCGGCACGCTGGCTCATCCATACGCGCTGCCCGTTCAAGGTGATGGCGTTGCCGGCAAAGGCGCGCTTTTGCGCGGGGGTGAGCTGGACCACGCAGTCCGGATAGGCCAGGGCGATGGCCGCGGGAACGGCGGGATCGCGAAAGCCGTCGGCGGCGATGATGACGCCGCGGCCAGCGAGCAGGGACAGCACCACGTTGGTGTGATATTCGCCCGCGGCCAATTCGAAGCAAAACACGAAGCGCAAGCCGAAGGCCTCGGCCATCGCCGCGGCACCGGCCAGGTCGCAGCGCTCGCTGAGCCCGCAGTAGCCGATGCGGCGGCCGCGATCGATGACCAGGGCGCCGGTGAGCTCAGCCACCAGGTCGCTGCGCTGGGACAGATCGACTTCAGCGTAGCCCAGCACATCGCGAAAGAAGGCGCGGATGTCGTCGCGCCCGGCTTCGGCGCGGCGGACGGCATGGCGCATGCGACCGATGATCAGCCGGCCCGGCGTGGTGGCAAAGACATTGTTCGGGAAGATGGCGTCCGGCGTGGCGGCATCGCCGGGAAAGCTGATCACCGGGCAATCCGCGCGCAGTGCCTGCGCCAAGGCCTGGTGCTGGGCCAGGGCGCGGCCTGGATCGACCTGCGCGTCCAGGCGCATGTAGGCGTTGTCGGTGGCGGATTCCGCCGCCAGGGCATGCCCGGCTGGCGCGACCAGGAAGGCGGCGCGTGCCGTCGCCGGGTGCGCGGGTGGCGGCAAGGCGGCAAAGGCGGTGGCAAATTCCGTTGCTGACTGGATGATCATGGAGCCGTCCGCTGGTACATTGGCGTTTTCCATCGTGCCGGATGATTTTGGCGCGATCAGCCTAACGCAATGGATGGACGGACGACATGGGCCAGCTGGCACCGCGGGTGTGTACGGATGAGGCAGAGATCCAGCGTCTGCTGGGTTTGATCACGCGCTTGCCGGCGCACGGCCGGGTCGTGCTGCACATGGGCGACGGCACCAGGCATGAAGGGGTGGTGAAGGTGCGTACCAGCGCCCAGATGTTCCGTGACCCGCAGCGGCGCGAGGGCACCAACGCCGTGGTGAGCATGGAGCGTGCGGGTAGCCCGGGCCAGGTCGATCGCATCTGGCTGGACCAGGTGGCGCGTGTGGACTACGTGGGACCAGCGGCGGCAGCGGAAAACTGAGCGGACCGCGCCTGCGTGCCACACCGCGGTTGCGCTGGGTGGGGTGCTCGCGGCAAGCTTGGGGCTCCGTATCATTGCTGGCGAGCTGACATGCATTTGCTGCGCACGTATCTGGCAAGCACGGTCGTTGGCCTGGCCCTCGTCCTGGGCGCCTGTTCGCAACAGGCTTCCGGACCGTCCCCGCAGCAACTCCAGGCCCAGGCCGACGCCGCCAAGGCCGAGAAGGACCTCAACACCTACCGCGAACTGCTGCGCATCAACAACGATGCGATGGCGGTGACCATGGGCAAGAGCATCGTCGAGCATTTCCCCGACAGCGCCGCCGCCACCGAGGTGCAGCAGACGCTGCCGGAGATCGAAAAGCGCTATCGGGAGAACAGCGAGAAGAACCGCCTGGCAGCGCTCTGGCAGTACCAGGTGGCGCCGATGGCCGGTGGTACGCAGTCCACGGCCACCATCCTCAACAGCCAGCCGGTGACCGGCGAGCGCGTGAAGCTGGTCCTGCGCCGACACACCAAATGGGGCGAAAACGTGTTCCTGTTCGGCAGCGGCAAGGGCTTCGTCTGCGGCAAGGCCTGCACGCTGAAGGTCACCGTGGACGGCAAGCTGCACCGGGTGAAGGCTTTCGCCCCGCCCACCGGGGAGCCGGCCTTGATGATGAGCGACGACAAGGGCTTCCTGAAGCTGCTGTCGGGCGCGCAAAAGGTCGAGATCGAGGTGAGCCCGGCGTCGAGCAAGCAGCCGGAGACGCTGGTCTACGAGGTGGGAGGCTTCGACCCCTCGCGCTGGAGTCAGCTGGATAAACGCAAGAAATAGCGCCGGTAAACCCCGCGCCGACGCGCCACGTTGGTCCTACAGAACGCGACCAATACCGCGCAGCATCCGGGAGGCGTCATGTCATACATCCGATCGATCCTGGCGGTGGCAGCCGTGCTGCTTGCCGCCGCCTGCAGCAGCGTGCCATACGCCCAGCGCCAGGCCCAACTGGTGGCCGACTACACCGCAGCGGCCGGGGCGCCGGTGTCCAGCTTCCGCTTTCTCTCGCTGTATTCCTGGGTGCCGCTGAGCGCCACCGAACTGGTGGTGTACACGCGTCCAAACGAGGCTTGGCTGCTCGACGTGGATGGCGGCTGCCCGGCGCTCACCTACGTGCCTTCCATCGGCATCACCTCGTACCTGCGGCAGGTGTCGACCAACTTCGACAAGGTGCTGACCGGGCGCAACAGCTATCCGTGCACGATCACGGGCATCCGGCCGCTGGATGTCAGCCGGGTGAAGGCGGCGCAGAAGATGCGGCGGGAGATACACACGCAACCACGACCCGGCCAGGAGGCCCAGCCAAAGGGTTGACGCATGGGTTTGCCGGCCGCCGCCGCTCCCAGCGGCTGCTCAGGGCACGACGGTGACCGGCACCTGCGCCCGCGCCAGGAGGTTGCTGGATACCGAGCCGAGCAGCCAGCGCGCCAGCGCGCCGCGGGCCGTGTGCCCGATGACCAGGTGGTCGATGTTGTACTGCGCCACCTGACTCAGCAGCACGTCGCCCGGGCTGCCGTGCACGATTTCGAGATCGACGAGCTGTGCCGCGTCCGGGACGATGGCGGCGAGCTCGCCCAGCAGTTCCTGCAGGCGTTCGGTGCCGGAATCGGCCATCAGCAGGGCGCAGGCGTCGGCCCCGGCCTCGGTGACCTGCAGTACCGACACCACGCGCACGCGGCCACCGCCGCAGCGCGCCAGGTCGACGGCAAACTGGAATGCGCGCCGTGCGGCGTCCGAGCCGTCGTAACCCACCAGCGAATACTTGACCATCGACTGCCTCTGCCCGCGCGTCATTGCCTTGGAGTCTAGGCGGCCGGGCGGCAGAAACCAAGCGCGTACGGCGCGCGTCCGCGACGTGCACGCCTCCATCACAAACCCATGGACATCCTGCGCAAAACTGCACGAGCATGCCGCCCCGGTTACCACAATTGGGACGTCCTCAAGGAGAAAGCTGATGAACAAGAGTGTGTTGGCCACGGCAGCCCTGGTTTTCGCGGGTGTGCTGGCCGCGTCGGTGCTGCCTGCGGGTACCTCGCAGGCGGCGGAGCCCACGGTGAAATGCCATCTCAGGTACAACTTGTCCGGCTGGTCGCTGTTCTACAAGCGCGCCGAAGGCAGCGGAACAGTCACCTGCGACAACGGCCAGACCGCGGCGGTGAGCATCCAGCTTGTGGGCGGCGGCCTGACGGCCGGCAAGTACCGCATCGAGGATGGGCGCGGCGAGATCACCACCGTGCACGGCATCAGCGAGGTGTTTGGCGATTACGCCCAGGCCGGCGCGGAGGCCGGCGTGGTCAAGAGTTCCCAGGCGCAGATTCTGACCAAGGGCACGACCTCGCTGGCCCTGGCCGGTACCGGCCAGGGCGTGAACCTTGGCGTATCGGTCGGCAAGTTCACCATCTCCCGGCGTTGAGCCGCTGGGCTGGCGCGTGCCGGTCCAGCATGTACGCTCGGCGGAGCACGTGGCCTGATGTGGTGGCATGGGCCCGCTACACTTGCCGGGAGCACACAGGAGATGGACATGGGTTGCCGGCAAGCGCTGCGCGGGATGGATAGGCGTTGCCCGCGTGGAGCGCAGGCCTGATGCCACCGGCGCGCCTGGCGGCAACGACGCCTGCCTTCGCGGCATGGCGTGTGGTGGTCTGGCTGCTGTTGCTGCTGGCGGCATTCGGCTGCGCACAGTATCTGCGCCATGCCAGTCTGATGCGGACGCAGTTGCGGCAGTTGGCGCCCGGCAGCGGCGACGCGGCTGCGATGTTGCGGCACATGCTGGCCTGGGACGTCGTCTACCTGCTCGCGGCGCTGGTGCTCATCGTGTTGTGCGCCGCTTGCATCCTGCGCCAGGGCTGGGCGCGCGTGCCCTTGCGCGTGGCGTCCGGCCTCCTGGCCGTCTGGGTGGCCGTCACCGGGGTGATGCTGTTGCTGCAGTGGTGGCAATTCGACCGTGCCAGCATCGAGGCCCTGGTGCAGCTGCGTGCCGACCCGGTTTTGCAGCAGGCAGTCCAGCATGCGCGGCGCAGCTACCGGCTGGCGCTGGCGTTCAAGGTCATCGCGGCACCGTTGTTGCTGTGGCTGGCCTGGCGCCTGGGTGCGCCTGGCGTACGGGCACAGTTCCGCGTGCGCGGCTGATTGTCCGCGACCGCGTTCAGCGCAGTTTCCGGCAAGACAGCTATGGTCCGCAGAACTTTCCTGCGGAGCGCATGCGATGCGTCCATGGTTGTCTTTTTCCTTCCTGTCGCTGGGTCTGCTGTCCGTGGGCCTGGGCTTGCCTCTGCACGCGCAGGACCTGGCGGCAACCTGCCAGGCCAGCAGCAGCTACGACCTGACCTTGCAGCCACGGCAACTCGTGTTCGAGCGTACGACGCCCGAGCCTGCCCGGGTGGTGATGAGCGAAGGGACGCTGCGGGTTGATGGCGTGCTGGTCCACGGCGTGGGCGGGCAGCAGGAGCGGGTGCGGGCGTTCGAGCGCGAGGTGCGCGCCCTGGTGCCGGAGGTGCGCGCGGTGGCCGAACGCGGCGTGGATCTGGCGACAGGGTCGGTACGCGAAGAAGTCGCCGGCCTCGGCTTGGAGAGTGACAGCCGCGACGAGCTGGACCGCCGCCTGGCGGCGCATGCCAGCAGCGTGAAGCAGCGCATTGCCACCAGCCAGAGCACCAAGGATTGGCATGGCTCGGCCTTCGAGCAATACGCTGCGGAAGTCAGCGCCGATCTGCTGCCTGCGATTGGCACCGATCTTGGCCAGCAGGCCCTGCAGGCCATGGCCAATGGCGATGCCCAAGGGGCGCTGGCGCTGCGTGACAGGGCGGTTGGGCTGGCCGCCGGCCTGCAGGCACGCATGCGTCAGGACCTGCAGACCTTGCGTCCTGCAGTTGCCGCCCTGTGCCCCTCGGTGCAGCGGCTGCTGGAATTGCAGCGGGGTTGGCAGGATGGGCAAGGCCGGCCGCTGCAACTGCTCGAGCGCAATCCCTGAAGACGGTGCAGCTGCTTCGGCGCACCCGCGGTATCCGCTGACAGGCGAACGGGGGTGCGCCCGCGGGCGCACGGCGCCCCTGGCCTTGGCTCACGTGCGCGGACTGGCCAAGCTCACCGCTCGGTTTGCGGCGGCCGGCTGGCGGGGAGCGGGGTCATGCACAGGCAATGCTGGGTCTGGTTGTTGCTGCTGGCGCTTGGCCACGCAGGCGTAGTGTGGGCGTCGGGCACCTTGCGCGTCGGCAGCCAAGTGCTCACCACGGGTGACAGCGTCGTACGGGTCGTCGAACTGCTCGGCAAGCCGTCGCGAAAATTCCGGCCGCGCAACCCTTCCTCCGCTGCACGGGGGCGTGGCCGCGTCCGGGTGATCACCCCGGATGATGGCGGTGAACGTTGGCAATACCGGCGTGGCGACCACGTCACCACGATCACCATCGTGGACGGTCGCGTCCGTGACATCCAGGATCGGCGCCAGTAGTCGCACCGCGCCCGACGGGTGCGGCCCGGGCGCAGGTTTGCGTTCCCCCCGCTTCGCCTTCTAGGCTTGCAATCACCATCAGCGTGTCGGGCCGCGTCGTGACTCGCGGGCGGCGACGACTGGCGGTGTGTCCGACCGACGTGGAACTGGCGCTGGCTTCAAGGCGCAGGGGCGTGGCTCCGCGCTGGCGGGCTCACGTTGCGCCTGTTGCGGGAGCAGTTGGCCGAAGCCGGTCGCCAGGCGTTCCAGCTGTCTGCCGGCACTGTACCCGGCAGGCCCCTCCACCCATTGGCACGAGGAGAGCGAAGCAGCATGTTCCGTTGGCTCGAGCACACCATGTTTGCCGGCAATTCGCTGCTGATGTGGACGGTCGCGCTCGGTGGTGCGCTGTTGGGCTTCATGCTGCTGGCTGGCCTGCTGCGCCTGCTTTCCGCGCGTGTGCGGCGTCGGCATGCCGAGACGGGGCGGCCGGCGCTGGCCTTGCTGCTGGCCTTGCTCGGGGCAACCCGTTACTGGCTGCTGCTGCTGCTGGCGCTGGCGATTGCCTGCAGGTCCATGGACACCAACGCGACGGCCAGCGCCTGGCTCGAGCACCTGCTGTTTGCCCTGAGTGGCCTGCAATTGGCGTTGTGGGCCAATGCGCTGATCCGTCATTGGCTGCAGCGCGCTGGCAGCAAAGGCGGCAAACGCGTCAACCCGGTGTTCCTGAACGTAATCACCTGGGGCGCACAGACCCTGGTCTGGTCCATGCTGCTGCTCGCGTTCATGGCCAACGTCGGGATCAACATCACGGCTTTCGTGGCCAGCCTCGGGGTGGGCGGCATTGCCGTGGCGCTGGGGTTGCAGAACATCCTCGGTGACCTGTTTGCCTCTGTGGCGATCGGCCTGGACAAGCCCTTTGAGGTGGGTGATTCCATCGCCTTTGGCGACGACTCTGGCACGGTGGTCGACGTCGGGGTGAAGACCACGCGGATCGCCGCGACGTCCGGCGAGCAACTGGTGATTTCCAATGCCAACCTGCTCAAGGAGTTGATCCACAATTTCAGTCGCATGTCGCAGCGCCGCGTGGTATTCGGCTTCCGCGTGCCGTATGGCACGCGCAGCGACCAGGTGCAGACCATCGTCGCCAGGACGCGGGAGTTCATCCAGGCGGAGACGCGGGTCCGCTTCGACCGGGGCCACCTGACCAGGTTCGGCGAGTACGGCTACGATTTCGAGTTCGTGTACTACGTGTTGTCGCCGGATTACACCTTGTACTGCGACATCCAGCAGCGCGTGAACCTGCAGATCATGGAACTGCTCGAGGCCATGCAGGTGCCGTTCGCGATACCGGCACGCAGCGTCTTTCCGCACCCTGGCACACCCGCGGCCGAGCCGGTCCCGGAAGTCGGGCCGGATTGACGCTTGGTGCCGCAGGCAACGCTGGCCACTGCCTGCGGCCTTTTTCCAGGCGCGGCGCCGGCGGCTTCGCTATGATGAGCACGGTGTCGTCTGCCCATGGGCCCGATGGCCGCCGGGCCGGTGCGTGCAAGGTGTCGCTGCCCGACACCTTGCAGGCAGCCGGGGCGCCGGCATGTTGAATGCCGCCCGCCGGTGCTTTCGCGACCGGGTGTGATGACCCCAGTTTGCTGCCGCCGGCGCGCGGTGCGCCAATGCCATTGCAGGAGTGTTTCATGGCTGAACTCAAGCAGGTCACGGTTCCCGATGTAGGACACGCCGATGTGCCGGTCATCGAGGTGATGGTCAAGGTCGGCGACCACGTGGATCGCGAGCAGGGATTGATCACGCTGGAATCGGACAAGGCGACCATGGAGGTCCCGGCACCGGTTGCCGGCGTGGTCAGGGAGGTCAAGCTCAAGGTGGGCGACACCGTCTCCGAGGGCACGCTGATCGCCGTGATCGAGGCCGAAGGCGAAGGTGGCGCTGCCAAGGCAGCGCCGGCGCAACCGACCGCGCCGGCGGCACCCCCAGAGTCCGCCAAGGCCGCTGCGGCCGGGACCGGTAGCGCGGCGCCTGCCGCGCAGCCGTCGGCGGGCCAGGCTGAGCCCGTGGCCGCAAAGCCGGCACCCGCCGCGGCGCCGGAGCAGCGTGACGAGGCGCCCCATCCCCGCCCGCCGTTCGATGCCACCATCGTCATGCCGGGGGACGTGCCGTACGCCAGTCCGGCGCTCCGCGCATTCGCACGCGAGCTGGGCGTGGACGTCACCCAGGTCAAGGGCTCGGGGCGCGGCGGCCGCATCCTGCGCGAGGACGTCAGTGCCTATGTCAAGCACGCGCTGGCCTCGGGGGCCCGGCCGCAGGCCGGTGTGGTGGCAGGAGGCGCAGGACTGAACCTGCTGCCCTGGCCGCAGATCGACTTTGCCAGGTTTGGCGAGATCGAGGAGCGGCCGCTGTCGCGCATCCAGAAGATTTCCGGCGCCAACCTGGCGCGCAACTGGGCGATGATCCCGCATGTCACCCAGCACGAGGACGCCGACATCACCGAGCTGGAGGCGTTCCGCAAGCAGCTCGGCGCCGAGCATCCGGAACTGAAGATCAGCCCGCTCGTGTTCCAGATCAAGGCCGTGGTGGCGGCGCTCAAGGCCTACCCGCAATTCAATGCCTCGCTCGATGCCAGCGGCGAGCAGCTGATCGTGAAGAAGTATTTCCATATCGGCATTGCCGTGGACACGCCGGATGGGCTGGTGGTGCCGGTCATCCGCGACGCCGACCGCAAGGGCCTGCTCGAGCTGGCGCAGGAACTGGGTGAGATTTCGAAGAAGGCGCGTGACAAGAAGCTCGGCCCGGCGGAAATGTCCGGCGGCTGCTTCTCCATCAGCTCGCTCGGTGGCATCGGCGGCACGTATTTCACGCCCATCGTCAATGCGCCGGAAGTGGCCATCCTTGGCGTCAGCAAGGCCGCGCTCAAGCCGGTGTGGAACGGCAAGAAGTTTGCGCCGCGCCTGGTCTTGCCGCTGTCGCTGTCGTACGACCACCGCGTCATCGACGGTGCACTGGCGGCGCGCTTTGCCGTGTTCCTCGCGGCCAGGCTCGGTGACATCCGCCGCCTGCTGCTGTAATGGCCGGCGCGTGAGTTTTTCGGCCACCGCCAGCCTCGCCATGGTTCTGGATCCGCCGGTTGCCGTGCAACGCGCTGTCGGCCGTGTGGAAAGCTGGCTGGGTCTGGGGTTCAGGGTCGGTGGCGCCGAAGTCACCATTGGCTCCGTGCTTGGCGCGGTGCTGTTGTTCGTGCTGTTCCTGCTTGGCATGGCGCTGTCCAAGCGCCTGTTGCGGCGCTTTGGCGAGCGCAACGGGCACGTGAACCAGTCCACGCTGTACATGGTCGAGCGCACGCTGCATTACCTGCTGTTGGTGGTCGGCGTGCTCTGGGCCTTGAGCGTGGCCGGCATCCCGATGACGCAGATGGGCTTGTTTGCCGGTGCGCTTGGGGTCGGGCTCGGCTTCGGCCTGCAATCCATTTTCAACAACTTCGTCTGTGGCCTCATCCTGCTGTTCGACCGCAGCCTGAAAGTCGGCGACTTCGTCGACCTGGCGTCCGACGTGCATGGGCATGTGCGTGAGATCCGCATGCGCGCCACCTTGATCAGCACCAACGACAACATCGACATCCTGGTGCCGAACTCGGAGTTCGTGAACGGGCGGGTGGTCAACTGGACCCTGCGCGAGGTGGCGCGGCGGCAGCGCATCCCGTTCCGCGTGGCCTACGGCAGCGACCGCGAGCGGGTCAAGCAGGCCGCCCTGGAGGCCGCCGCGGCAGTGCCGTACACCGTGACCCTGGAGGGCGCACGGGCGCCCGACGTCTGGTTGACCGGCTTTGGCGAGTTCTCCCTGGACTTCGAGCTGGTGGTCTGGCTCAATCCCACCGCCACGCGGCGGGTCGGCCGGGTGCTGGCCGCCTATAATTGGGCCTTGCACGTGGCGCTGGAGAAATACGGAATCGTGATACCGCTGCCGCAGCGCGAAGTGCGCGTCACCCGTTGGTCCGCCGGTGGCGACGCGACATCCGTGCTGGTCGCCGGCAATCCCGGCGATCGCGCGCCTTGCGACGCAGTTGCGACCACGGGGCCGTCATCGACAGCGCGGCAAAATCCTACCCGCCAGGCGCCGGATGCCTCGCGCTGACATCCGCCGCAAAGGAGACAAGCATGTCCAGCACCATTGAGATCAAGGTTCCCGACATTGGCGGGCACAGCAAGGTGCCGGTCATCGAGGTGCTGGTGAAGGCTGGCGACACGGTGGAGAAAGAGCAGGGACTGGCCACGCTGGAGTCGGACAAGGCGACGATGGAGATTCCATCGAGCGCGGCGGGCGTGATCAAGGACGTGCGGGTCAAGGTCGGCGACGAGGTTGACGAGGGTACGGTCATTGCCGTGCTGGAGACCACAGCGGAAGCGGCGCCGGCCCAAGCTCAGGCGTCGCCACCCCAGCCGGCCGCCGGGAAACCAGCACCAGCTGCTGCGGCACCGCGCCCGGCAGCGACATCGGCACCGGCGGCCACGCCAACGGCGCCCACGGCTGCCGCGGCCTCCGGGCGCGAGGCCGACTTCGAGTGCGCCCTGGTGGTGCTGGGTTCCGGCCCGGGGGGCTACAGCGCTGCATTCCGCGCCGCGGACCTGGGGGTGGACACCGTGCTGGTCGAGCGCTACGCCACCCTGGGCGGGGTGTGCCTGAATGTCGGTTGCATTCCCTCCAAGGCCTTGCTGCACGCCGCCGAGGTCATCGACGCGGCGGCAGCGATGGCGGCGCATGGCGTCAGCTTCGGCAAGCCCAAGCTCGACCTGGACAAGCTGCGCGGGTTCAAGGACGAGGTGGTCGGCAAGCTCACTGGCGGCCTTGCCGCGATGGCCAAGCAGCGCAAGGTGCGCATCGTGCAGGGTGAAGGCCAGTTCGTCTCGCCGCACGAGCTGGAAGTCCAGACGGCCGAGGGCAAGAAGCTGGTGCGCTTCGGGCACGCGATCATCGCGGCCGGTTCGCAGTCGGTGCGCCTGCCGATCTTCCCGTGGGACGACCCGCGCGTGGTCGATTCCACCGGTGCGCTGGAGCTGGCGGACGTGCCGGGCAAGCTGCTGGTGGTCGGCGGCGGCATCATCGGCCTGGAAATGGCCACCGTCTATGCCGCGCTGGGCAGTGCGGTGACCGTGGTCGAGTTCATGGACCAGCTGATACCGGGCGCCGACGCCGACCTGGTCAAGCCGTTGGCGCAGCGCCTGGGCAAGCGCCTGAAAGGTGTGCACCTCAAGACCAAGGTCGTGGCCGCGAAGGCGACCAAGAAGGGCATTGAAGTCGAGTATGAAGGTGCCAGCGTGCCGGAGGACAAGGTGTTCGACCGCGTTCTGGTCAGCGTCGGGCGGGCACCCAACGGCAAGCGCATCGGCGCGGAGCAGGCCGGCGTGGCGGTGGGCGAGCGCGGCTTCATCGCCGTCGACACGCAGATGCGCACGAACGTGCCGCACATCTACGCCATCGGTGACCTCGTGGGGCAGCCCATGCTGGCGCACAAGGCCACCCACGAGGCGCACGTCGCTGCCGAGGCGGTGGCCGGCCTGAAGAGCCACTTCGACGCGCGGGTCATCCCCTCGGTTGCCTTCACCGATCCGGAGGTGGCCTGGGTGGGCGTGACCGAGCGTGAGGCGAAGGACAAGCAGCTCAACGTCAAGGTGGCCAAGTTCCCGTGGGTCGCGAGCGGACGCGCGCTGGGCATGGGCCGCAGCGAGGGCTTCACCAAGCTGCTGTTCGACGCGGAAACCAACCGCGTGGTTGGCGGCGGCATCGTCGGCGTGCACGCTGGCGACCTGATTTCCGAGGTCGCCCTGGCCATCGAAATGGGCAGCGAGGCGGCCGACATCGCGCTGACCGTGCATCCGCACCCCACGCTGGGCGAGTCGGTGGGCATGGCCGCGGAGATCCAGGAAGGCAGCATCACCGACTTGTACCTGCCGAAGCGGAAGTAGACGGCATGGCGCCGGCGGTGGCTTGTTGCCGGCGGGAACACGCGCTGAAATGGGCTCGAATCCACGGCCGGGGCGTGGCGCACCACCGGCCGCGACATCCTGGGTGACGCGAGGTGGTCATGTCCCTGAAGGTATGCATCGCCGGTGCCACCGGCTGGGCGGGTTCCGCCCTGGCCCGTGGCATGGCGGCGGCCCCGGATCTGGAACTGGTGGCCGCGGTCGGTCGGCGCCACGCCGGGCGGCAGCTGGCCGAGGTGCTGGTTGAGCCGCGTCTGCACGCATCCGTATTCCCCAGTGCCGCCGAGGCGCTGGCTGCCGTGCACTGCGATGTCTTCGTCGAATACACCGGCCCGGACAGCGCCAAGGCGAACATCCTGGCTGCGCTCGGGCATGGCACCCACGTGGTGGTCGGTACCTCGGGCCTGAACGACGCGGACTATGCGGCCATCGATGCGGCGGCACGCGAGCGTGGGCTTGGCGTGCTGGCCTGCGGCAATTTCGCGCTGACCGCGGTGCTGCTGATCAAGTTTGCGGAAATGGCGGCCAAACTCATCCCACAGTGGGAGTTGATCGACTACGCCTCGGCCACCAAGCCGGATGCGCCCAGCGGCACGGTGCGCGAGCTGGCGACCCGCCTCGGCCGGGTGCGCCAACCACAGCTGCAGGTTCCGCTGGAGCAGACCGTGGGCCTGCGCGAGACGCGCGGCGGCACCCTGGCCGGCAGCCAGGTGCATGCAGTGCGCCTGCCGGGTTTCGTGATTGGTGCCGAGGCCATCTTCGGGCTGCCGGACCAGACGCTGAGCTTGCGCCACGTCGCCGGCAGCAGCGCGCAGCCCTACGTGGACGGCGCGCTGCTGGCGATCCGCAAGGTGTCCGGGCTGCTCGGCCTGCGGCGTGGGCTGGACACGGTGCTGGAATGGTGAGCCGCGCCAATGAATGAGCGCGTCCTGTTCGAGCTCGTCGATCTCGCCGGTACGTTTGCGTTTGCCATCAGTGGCGCCACGGCGGCGCGGCGGCAGGGCCTGGACCTGTTCGGCGTGCTGGCCATTGCCTATGTCACCGCCTGCGGTGGCGGTGTGGTGCGTGACCTGTGCATCGGCGCGATTCCGCCGGCCGGCCTGTCCGACTGGCGATACCTGGCCACCGCGGTATTCGCCGCGCTGCTGACGATCGGTGCCTATCGGTGGGTGGAGCGCCTGGCCTCGCCGGTACGGCTGTTCGATGCCATGGGCCTGGGTCTGTTTGCGGTCTATGGGGCGCACAAGACCCTGGAGTTCGGCCACAACGCCGAGGTGGCCATCCTGCTGGGTGTGGTCACCGCCATTGGCGGCGGCCTGGCGCGCGACGTGCTGCTGACGCGGGTGCCCGTGGTGCTGCAACAGGAAATCTACGCCAGTGCCGCGCTGCTGGGCGCGGCGCTGGCAGTGTTTGGCGAGTACGCGCACTGGCCGGCGCTGTGGGCAATGTGGCTGCCGATCGCGGTATGCATCGGCCTGCGCGTGCTTTCGCTGCGGTACCACTGGAACCTGCCAAGCTTCAAGGGGGACGGGGCAACTTGAGTTGCGCCGCAAACATCAGGCAAACAGCCCGTGCTGCAATTGGTAGTGATCCTCGTCCACGAAGCCGCCCAGGCCCACGCCGACCAGGCGATAGCGGCAATCGGCGGGTCGTGACACGCGCTCGCGCAGGGCGCAGGCAATATCGCCAAGCTCGCTCGCCGAGGTGGGCGCGGCCGCCAGCGTGAGGCTGCGCGTGAGGATGTGGAAGTCCGCGGTCTTCAGCTTCAGCACCACAGTGCAGGCAACACGCTGGCGTTCCTTGCGGTAGCTGGCCCAGGTGTGCTCGGCCAGCTGGCGGATCATCGGTTCCAGGGCGTCCAGCGGCAGATCCTGCTCGAAGGTGTCTTCGCTGGAAATCTGCAGGGTCGGACGGTGCGGTTCGACCGGGCGCTCGTCCAACCCCTGGGCCAACTCATGCAGGCGCTGGCCCCAGCGGCCGAAGTGCTGCTGGAGGCTGGCGCTGCTGTGCCGACGCACGTCGGCAACGGTGTCGATGCCCATGCCGTGCAGCTTGGCCTCGGTGACCTTGCCCACGCCAGGCAGACGGCCGACCGGCAAGGGGGCGAGGAAGGCGTCGATCTGGTGCGGACGGATCACGCACAGCCCATCCGGTTTGTTCCAGTCCGAGGCAATCTTGGCCAGGAACTTGTTTGGCGCCACGCCGGCCGAGGCGGTCAGACCGGTTTCCGCCCGGATTGCCGCGCGGATCGCCATGGCGGTGGCGGTAGCCGAGGGCAGGCCGCTGGCCAGCGTGGTGACATCAAGGTAGGCCTCGTCCAGCGACAGCGGTTCGATCAGTGCCGTATGCCGGGCGAAGATGGCGCGGACCTGTTGCGACACCGCGTGGTAGCGGGTGAAGTCCGGCGGCACGAAGACCAGCTGCGGGCACAGGCGCTCGGCACGCGCCGAAGGCATCGCCGAGCGCACGCCAAACTTGCGTGCCTCATAGCTGGCGGTGAGCACCACGGAGCGCGTGCTGCGCCAGGCCACCGCGATCGGCTGGCCGCGCAGCGCCGGGTCGTCGCGCTGCGCCACGGCGGCGTAGAACGCGTCCATGTCGATATGCAGGATCTTGCGCGTCGGTGCAGCCACGGGACAACCAATCAAGCCGTTGGTCCGATTCTAGAAGCTCGCGCGTGGGAAAGTACCGGTCCCCGTGGCCAGGCCGGCCAGCGCCCGGCACTCAACGCAGCGTGTCCGCAAGATGCCGGGCCAGGC
>JAFKMZ010000023.1 GCA_017305055.1 Lysobacterales bacterium | reverse complement strand
TGGAGAACAGGGGGTTGAGCTTAGCCATGATCCTTATAAAGCACTTTATGATTCATAAAGTACCTTTTAAGGTATATTCCGTTGAATGGCAAGCAAGCCTGCGAATGGCGTTCAGCGACGTCCCGGGACGTGCGTAACGGGTTGAACCCTGCTGTGCCGGCCGGCGACCGCATCCTACAGGTGGATGCCGCCAGACTTCGGCGTTGCGAATTGCTCAGGCTCCTTGCCGAGCGGAAAGCCAACCACGTACAGCACGTTGGCCGGCGCCGGCTTGCTGTTGGGGTCTGTGCCCCATTTCACCTGCACCTTGCGCTCGGCGTAGCGCAGCGAAACGCCAAGCGCCTTGAGCGCGTCGATGTGCGATTGCAATTCATCGTAGATCTCGAACTTCTGTGTTTCGGTGTAGATATCGGCGCAATCCCGGTAGTCCCGAAAATAGTCCACCAGCGCGGCGAAGCTTTCGTCCGCTTCGCGGGTCAGCTCGAAGGCCGGCTCCGACAGGTCCATCGTGCAGGTCTCTGCCAGCTTGGCCAGTTGCTTGCCAGTGGTCAGCGGAACCGCTGTCAAGGTGACGTGCTCCCGATCGAACTTTTCCTTTGTAGCCTTGAGTTCTTCTTCGGATGGAATGGTGAACGGCTTGTTGAGCGCGTCGATGTCCTCGAAATCGAATGCGCTGGCAAGGGCGCGCCGGGTGTCGAGGCTCGCGGACAAACCTTGTTCGACGCGCTGGATCGTTCGCACGTTGAGGCGGGAAATCGCAGCCAACTGCTCCTGCGACCATTGCCGCGTTTCGCGGAACAGCTTGATGCACACGGCCAGTTCGGCTGGTGTCAGCAGGCGCGTTTGTTCGGTGTTCTCGGCAGTGTTCATTTCGTAGCTCCATCGTTTTCGATCGATGTAGCGAAGTATGGAAAGCGGGAGGCAAGGGCAACACGACAGGAGCCCGACAGCACGCCGACAATGGAAAGGATAGCCGCGTGCACCATTCTCTCCCAAGCGGTTTCAAGAAACTTTCCCAGGGCGTCCCGGCGTTCCGCCGTCGGGCTCTCGGGCTGCGCTCCGCGCTTCGCTTGCCGGCTTTGTGGCGTGGTGGTGGGCGGTCTTGCTGTGTCCTTTCACGGTATCACGGCGTTCTCGCCGTCAAGGGCTGCGCGCCTGTGGCGCTTGTGGCCGCGGCCATCGTCGACCCCTGACAGCTTGTGCTGCGCCGTGAGGCACCGGTTCCGGGCAATGCCGCCCGAGCAACCGGAGCACGATCATGTCGCACATTTCCTTCCCCTCGGATTTCTCGCTGCTGGTACGCGACGCACGCGGTCGCTATCGGCCGGCGACGACTGAGCAGATCCTGGCGGCGGCGCGCCAGGTCGTCGATCACAAGATGCAGCGCGGTGCCAACTTTGGTTCGCCGATCGACGTGAAGGCGTATCTGAGCGCCAAGCTCGGGGGCTTGGACCACGAGGTATTCGCGGTACTGTTCCTCGACAATCGCCATCGGCTGATCGAGTACGTGGAGATGTTTCGCGGCACCATCGACGGTGCCTCGGTGCATCCACGCGAAGTGGTCAAGGAAGCGCTGCGGTTCAACGCGGCCGCGGTGATCTTCGCGCACCCGCATCCCAGCGGTCATCCCGAGCCGAGCCAGGCGGACAAGGCGATCACGCTTCAGCTCAAGGAAGCGCTGGCGCTGATTGAGGTGCGTACGTTGGACCACATCGTTGTCGGCGGCAACGACACGGTGTCGTTGGCCGAACGCGGGCTGTTATAAGGCGAGGGGGCTTCGGCCCCCTTTCTTTTTTTGCGCTGGCACTAGGGTTCCGGCTCTTGCGGGAGCGTGGACGCTCGCCGAAAAGCGCCGCGTTCGCCTACTTCGGGACGTGGAAAACCAGCACCGTCAAGATCAGTTCGCGATTGGTATCGCCATTGCTATGGAACACGTAGCGGAAGCCGCTTTCATGCGGCCAGTTCTCGACTCGCTTGAAGTTGGCATGTGCCCTTGAAATACGGTCGATGCCGGAAAGCACGGTTGAAGTTTCGACGCCGGGATTGAACACGAGGATGGCCGTCTTGCTGTCGCGCCATGTTGCATAGCTCAGTAGCTGATCGATGGCTTCGCCGAACCCCTTCGGCCCCTTCCAGAACTTGCACTCGGCGATGAAGACGTTGCGATCCCCTTCGCGCAGGAGGATGTCGGTCTTGCCGCCCATGTTGAAGGTCTCGCCGGTTACCCTGCCTTCGAATTGTCCGTTGAGCTGAAGGAGGAAGTGCTGTCGCAGCGCCTCTTCGTCCATCGATCTGAAGGCCTCGGGGCTTCGTTCCATCACGAGCGCCATGTCCTGCACGATCTTGAGCGCCTGCTCGTACATCTCCATCGCCCATGTGGGCTCGGGCTTGAACTGCGCCGTCGTCGCCGGTGGCAGCGTGGGCACTGCTTTCCGCCGCACATCTGGAATAGTGTAGGTCTTTGGCGCGTCGGCACGCCGGCGAATGGGAATGCCGAGCGCCTCGGCTCGCTGCGACTGCGCCAGCAGCCGATTGCGGCGTCGCGCGATGGCTTCCTCGGCTGCAGCGGGCAATGCCCGATTGTGCGCGTCGATCATTTCGCGCTGCCAGCCAATGTGCCGTTCGATCTCGGCCAGCGTTTGATCCACAAGGGGACGTACGTTGCTCGGCTGGTCGGCGGGCGTGTCGTAGCGCAGCACGAGTTCGTTCTTCTCGATGACGGCACGGGGTGGATTCATCGTGGAGGTATTGGCGCGCGCGTAGAACAGGTCCGACTCTCCATCGAACGGGATGCGTATCTCGATCCGCTCACCCGCAATCAGGACAGGGCGACTCCTGTCATCGATCCAGCGCATTTGATCGTGGCGCACGTCCACCTTGACGTCCTGATGGTCGGCGTACCAATCGTCGCGGCGCAGCGTGATTGGCGTGACGTCGTACGTCCTGACGAGATAGTTCTTCAGGTCTTCGGGCGCGGTGTTGAGCAGCCGGTTCTCGTCCAGTGACTCGACCTCCTGCCGCATACTTTGCATGGTGGCCTGGAGTATTTGGTCGAGGCGGCTCGTCACGAACAGCAAGCCTGTGCTCTTGTCGATGCTGGCAAACATACCGTCTAGTCCCCCTTTGTCCGTTCTGTGGGTCGCAGCTGTCGAGGCATTCGCTCAAGCTACGTTGAATAAGGTCAGAGGCGTGTCGCTCCATTCAAGTTGACACGCGGTCAAGCTGATTTCTTCTGTGGTGCCTATATCGATGCCTTCGTAACGTTGGTGTTTCCACCAGCGCGTCCCCGACCGGCGAGCGGCCGGTCGCGCTATCGTGCGGCGCATCGAGCCGCGCGGCGCGCGTCTCGCCCCTGACGGGCTTCCATCGTTCCCTCGCTGTGCTCGGCTGATGCCTTCGGCTCGGCCCTGCGATCCGGTCCTACGCGCTTCGCTTGCGTAGAGTTCGCGCCAACGCAGCAGCCGTTGCCTGTCGATCTGCCTTTCCTGACTTCATCACCTTGTCCGCGACTGTAGCCCGCGGCCGTGTGTCGTCAAGGCGCGCCGGGCCGTGTCCTCGGCTGTGCCTGCGGGCCGCACCCACCCGGCGCTTGTCTCCTTGACGGCCCCCGTCCGCGCGCTCCTGACCGTCGCGGGCGATGAACTCAGGAAAGACGGTGGCAACGAGGCCGGCCCAGGTCTCCGCGCCGACCCCACCGGAAGTCCAAAGCGGGCTCTGAATCTAGGAATCCGGTGGGGTTTCAACAGCCAACCTCTATCAGGAGAAAGACCATGCAACTCGCTTCCCGTTTCGCTTCTCGTTCCCCGGTGCTGCGCTCCGACTATCCCTTGTCGGATGACCAGATTCGTGCCGTGGCCCCGTCCATCTTCGCGGACGCCCCGCACGAAAGCCGCTCGCAGCGGTACAGCTACATCCCGACCGCCACCGTGCTGCAGGAACTGCGCGGCGAAGGCTTCGAGCCTTTCATGGTGTGCCAGACCCGCGTGCGGGCCGACGACCGCCGCGACTACACCAAGCACATGATCCGGCTGCGCCACGCCAGCCAGATCAATGGCCGCGAGGCCAACGAAATCATCCTGCTGAACTCGCATGACGGCACCAGCAGCTATCAGATGCTGGCCGGCATGTTCCGCTTCGTGTGCCAGAATGGCCTCGTTTGTGGCGACACCGTGGCCGACGTGCGCGTACCCCACAAGGGCGACGTAGCCGGGCACGTCATCGAAGGCGCTTACGAGGTCCTGCACGGCTTCGACCGGGCGCAGGCATCCCGCGATGCCATGCAAGCCATCACGCTGGACGCGGGGGAATCGAAAGTATTCGCCCGCGCCGCGCTGGCGTTGAAGTACGACGAAGACAAGCCCGCGCCCATCACGGAATCGCAAATCCTGATGCCGCGTCGTCACGACGACAGTCGCCGCGACTTGTGGAGTGTGTTCAACCGCACACAGGAAAACCTCATCAAAGGCGGTCTGTCCGCCCGCGCCACGAACGGCCGTCGTCAGACCACACGCCCGGTGCAGGGCATCGACAACGGCATCCGCCTCAACCGCGCCTTGTGGCTGCTGGCCGATGGTCTGCGCCAGTTGAAAGCCTGAATCCACATGCGGCAGGGGCCGGCAGCAGCCCTTGCCGCTTCTCTCGCTGCTGCGTCCTAATCACCAAGGGTTGCATAGCCTCGGCGCAGTGCGCCGGGGCTTCCGCCCCAAACCGGGCGCGACAAGTTTGCCGCGCCCGGCTTCAACGTCCAAAGTAAAATCGCCACGCCGCCGCCTTCGACCAGGCGGCGACGTGGCGAGCGCGCAAGTGCGTTGCGCGCGGTACGACGATTTGCGCGCACCGGATCGAACGCATCACACGACCGATCGACGATGATCAGCCGGCCGGCCAGTATGATCAGCTACAGATCCACGTCGATCGGCAGAAACCGCCCCTAAGCGGACCTCCAACGAACGCCCGCCGCTAATACCTATCCAAGGTCCGATCGGTCCATCGTGTTGACGGTCTGGTGGAAAGCCTCGTGTTCAACAAGCCACAATAGCAGTGGCAGACTGCAGGTACGAAGTCACTGCGTTCCGATATCGAGCGACTGATGGTTTACAGGCCTCTGAATTCGGGAAATACCACGTCACCGCATGCCTGCCAGTGAAATAGATCGCCGAAGCCGGCCGGGTTGATGTCGAGGCAGTCGTCGCTCGAGCAGGCGAACTAATTCAGGCATCGGCAGGCATGGTGGAGGGGTTGAGTTGACAACCACCCGTAAAGTCGTAGATGGCTATACGAATCGAGGGGCTTCAATTGAGTATGTTCGTGTTTTCCCGGCGCGCCATCCAGGGCAAGCTCGATCTGCTTGAGGGGGTGCTGACGCCCGAGCAGCACGCCAAGCTCGTCAATCGCCTGAACCGGCCTGGTCGCGAGCGCCTTGCCGCGATGTGGGAAGTCGTGTTCCTGCAAGCGTTGAGCCAGGTTGTGGTTATTCGCCACGAGGTCGCGCTCCCGAATGGCCGCCAGCCGGATTTTGAGTTCGAGTTCGATCACGCCGGCGATCGCCGGACGATCGTGGGCGACATCGCAAGTGTGTCGGATGTCGGTCTGGACAAGCAGAACCTGTTTCGGAAGTTCTGCGACGAAGGTTCCCGGCTGGCGCGCAAGTCTGGCCTGGACCCCAACCATTTCCGCTACGACGTTGCCGGCGAGCAGGTCGGGGAATGGCCGAAGCTGAAGATGAAGCTGCTGCTTCCGACGGGAGAGGCGTTCACCCAGCTCATCAAGAGTGTCGTTGAGCCGTTCTTTCGTGATCTGATGCAATCGCCGCGGCCGATAGCGGAGTTAAAGAGCGAGGAACCCGGCGTCCGCTTCATCATCCGTTACGACCAGTCGCAATGGGCATCGGGCGGCGGCCACCCATGCTACGACCTGGCGATGTCGCTGACCGAGAATCCGATCTATCGGGCATTGCGCGCCAAAGCCGACCAACTCAGGGCCGCACCCGAGGATGCCATACGCATCATCATCCTCTGTGACGGTGACTGCGCCGCCATGCGGAAGTCGGTATTCTCCGGTAACTACTCGGTGCGGCAGATCGCCACGGAGTTCCTCCGCAAGACCAGTGCGGTCGATCTCGTGCTACTCGCCACCGTCGAGCAACGAAACCCGCACGATCTTCGCCTGCGCGACTACGTCATGAACTACGACCTGACTGCTGCGCCACCCTGGCAGCGATCAGCCAGAGTCAGCGACGACATCATTGAGGCGGTTCAACTGCTGCTGGAACGATCGATTCGGGAAATTCCCACGCCGATGGCCGACGCCTGCAACGCGGCGTTGCGATGCGAAGAGAGCGGATACGGGTTGGGCAAACACGGGGGGTATGAGATGGGCGGGAATGTGGTCAAGATCTCCGCGCGGTTGGTGCAGGAATTGCTCGCCGGCGACGTGAGCGCCGAGAGGTTCGCCGAGTTCCACAGGTGGGGTCAGGAACCGGGCGACATGCCGAATCCGTTCGCACGGTCGCTGCGGCGAGGAGAGCTGATCTCGGCCATCAACGTCATCGATTGCGGTGACGAGGATGACAACCAGCTGGAATTCCGCTTCGGTCCGCCGGATCCCGCCGTTTCGCCTTTTCGGCGGACGAATCACGATGGCGGCGAGGGAGCGCGGACCGGAGAAGTCGGTTAGCTGGCACGCCACTGTCCTGCAGAGACATCCTGGAGTCCGGATCCCGCACGATCCGCCGACGCGCGGTGGTGTATCAACCATTGATACGCCAGCTGGGCAAGCTGTCGACATGACCGCCCCCAGCCCGACCCTGACTGCCGCCCGTCACGGCCTACTGCTGGCGGATATCCGTTGCTATCACTGCCAGGCGCTCACTTCGGTTGCCGCGATTTGGGTGGCCGATTTCGAGGAGCACGAGGACGGGGAAGTCATCGACAACAGGGAGGCCACACTCCTTGCCTATCCCAAGTGGCTGGATGAAGGGAGGACCCGATTGATCCTGATACATTCCCCTTGGATGCGCCTGGCTGCAACCAAGACGTCCGAGATCACCTACTGGGCCAACCATTGCCAGGTCTGCGGGGCGGCCCATGGCGATCACTATGTCGGTGGTGTCGATGGGCTTTATTGGCCGCAGGACGACGAAGCGTTGGCTCGGCCGACGTTCGTGCGCGGTGCCGGGCCGTTGCGGGCTGTCGGATCCAGCAGCCAGAGTTCGTGGATGACGCGGGTGGAAGATGTCTGTGGATAGCGGGCCAAGGAAAGTCGCGCTGGCCCACGAGCCGCAATACGGGGTGCTGGACCTGGCCGAAGGGCGCAGCCTTGACCTCTACGAGTTCGTGGGCGAAGGCGACTACGCCGAACTAGTCGAAAGAAGGCGTGTCGCCCTGGAGCATGAACTATTGGATGGCAGGGTTCGCTACGTCTGCGAGAAGTGTCGCAAGGCCATGGTGTTGCGCTCCATTCCCGCGAACAAGAACACGGAAAACAGGTTCTACCTCAAGCATCGCTTCAAGAGCGAGGACTGCGGTGGAACGAGGGGTTTGTCCCACGATGCAATCTGCGCGATGAGGTATGGCAACACCAAAGAGGGTGCCGCCCACAAACTCTACAAATCCATCATTGCCAGTAGCATCGCCGCCGATGCCACTTTCAGGAACACGGACGTGGAAAGCCACTGGGTGGATGCGGATGGCGTTCGCTGGCGCCAGCCCGATGTGCAGGCCGAATGTAATGGCGTCCGCGTGGCGCTGGAAGTCCAGCTTTCCACGACCTTCCTGCACGTGATCGCGCAGCGGCAATCCTTCTACCGTCGCAACCTGGGCAGGCTGATCTGGTTCTTCCGCGACCTGGACATCGCCGAATTCCGGCAGGCCGAAGACGATATTTTCTACTCCAACAACCGCAATGCGTTCCACGTCAGCCCGGCGACGCTGGAACGCTCGCAGCGTGAGGGTCGCTTCGCAATGGACTGCGCCTGGCACGAGCCCCGCCTGGTCGATGGGGCAATCGTCGATGCCCGCATACAGGACACAGTCTATTTCGATCAGCTGCAGTTCGATGTCAGCGCCGTCGGCGCCCCGCGCGCCTACTACTTTGATTATGACCGCGCTCGCGCTGTGCTGGACGACCAATTGCGTCGCCAAGTGGAAGAGGATCAGCGCAAAGCCCGGGAGGCCGTGGATGCGCCGCTGCGCCAACTGATGGAATCGATGGTGCAGGGGTACGCGGACGGTCCCGACAGTGCTGCGTCGTGGGACAACGTCAGTGATCGATTCGGCCGGCGGGGCTTCGATTTGCCAGATCACTTCTACTATAACGACGGGCTCTTCCCGATCCTGCAGGCCGCCTACTCGGCCAAGGAGGGGCGGCCGGTCGCGTGTCGCCAGACGCACTTGATCCAACTTGCCAATACGCTGTTCAACTCGTACAAGCGGTCGTTGCTGGTCTTCTCCGTGATGATGCGGCACTACGATCGTGCCGAGTTGCTCTTATCGCGGGGCAACAAGGAAGAATGGCTCAAGAAGGTAGGGAAGTACCACGCCGGTTGGCTCAACGGCGACCCGCAATTCGCGCCTGATCGTCGCTATGACGATTTGTTGGCTTTCCTATTTCCCGAGGCTGCGGACAAGCTGCGGATGCAGCCTTCTGAGCTGATCTCGAAGCGCAGGCGTTAGCTAGGCGAAGTCGCTGGTGCGGATCATTTCCCCCGGCCCAGGCCGGGGCTTTGGAAATCTGTCGCCGGCTCATGCCTCAGCTGGCCTGCGGAGCGTCCATCAGTAGCGCTTCAAGGAATCGGTCCAAGGCAGGCGTTCCGATCTTGACGCCGAAGAAGCTCCAGAAGCCGCTGCGTCCCATCTTGACGATGATGGCGCTGCTCTCGGAGATGGCGGCCTTACTCTCGATAACGGCATAGAGGTCGGCGATCCTGGGATCACTGAAGTGCCGGCGCAGATGACCGTTGGTTCGATAGCCAAGGTCCACGTACAGGCGGCATGCGTCCACCGCGTCTTCCGCTGGGATGTCCTCCGCAAACTCGGATTTCACAATCGCTTGATAGGAATGGGGCGTAAGGGCTGACTCATCCGTCGTTTCCTGGAACTCGGTTTGCCCGAGATGCAGTGAGTGTGCCGCGTGGTCGATCGAAGTGAGGAGGCGGGACAGCTCGGCGAAATCGGCCGACCATTTCGGCGACACCTGCCACGGCTGCTTGTAGCTCCAGTTGCGGGACAGGAAATTGAACGCGTGCTGGAAGATCGTGTGGATCTGGACTTCGACCCTGCCGGGAAAGACCGACGCCCGATATTCGGAGGGCTTCTCGACGACGACATGGGTCGCACGATACCCGGATCCGTGATCGATCTGCTTACTCTTGACGATCTTGAGGTCTTTGCTGATCTCTTGCCGGGTGAGAAATCGCATGATGATGGGAACCTCGGCCAAGGTGCCCACCACCACGCGCAGGCCAGCCAGGTCGTCGAGCGCCTCGATAGGGATGCCGAGCAGCGCCGACTTGGCCGCCGCCCGCTCGTACTGCTTTACGCGACTGGATACCGAGAACAGGTTGAGATTGCCGACATCGCGGACAAAGAAGTCCAGCTCGAGCACGAGCCTTTCGAGTGCCCGTCGATGGGGCTCGACCATGACTTGGTAACCCACGCGCGAGGGGGTAGGGGCTTCTGTCATTGGACGATCCTTCCGTGAAAATATGTGAGACAGCTGCGTATTCGGCAATCCGTCTGCGGCGCATCATTCAGCGAAAGTGTCGTAATCGAACCGGCAATTGCGTAGCACTTTGGTTGGAACGTATTCGGCGCCAAGGCCGTTCAGGCGGCCACGTTCCGCGATCAGGTGCAGGTTCTTCCTTGCCCGCGACGCGACTACGTACAAGAGGCGTTTTGCGCTGTTGCTTCCATCGGCGTCCGCAAAATGCGGGACCATGCCTTCCAGCAACGCATAAGCAATGACCGTGTCGTATTCATCCCCCTTGATGCCGTGGATGGTTGACAGGGTGATCCCGGAACGGTCCCGGAACACTCGCCGAAACGCATCGATCTCTCCGATGAACTGGGCGCCTTCTTTTCTAAGCCGCGCGATCCGGGCGGAGGAACTCTCGAAGAAGGAATCGTACTGGTCTTGAAGTGCCGGAAAGACGGTGAAATCGACGCCGAGTGCGGAGAACAGGGCTCCGAAGTACAGCTCTATGTACTTCAATCCATCGGTCTCGGCCAAGGCAATGTTGTTGGCCTCCCGCAGAAGTCGCTTGGGGGTCATCTCCGATGTCGACACCCCGGCAGCCTCCAGTTCGACGAGGATCTCCTTGGCCCAGCGCAGCCTGCGGACATACAGTCTGGGAGATGCGCTGGTCAGTGCGATGCGGGCGAGTTGGTACCAAAAGTTGTCGGGGTCGCGGGCGAAAGGCACCATTCCCGGTCCATCGAACTCATACTCGGGCATCCGGCTCACCAGCCGGCGGGTCATGCCCGCCAGATGTACCCACTGCGGCGCGAGAACGCATATCTCGGAGGGTTCGACCCCCAGCGTTTCGATGTTGTAGCGGATCAGTGCTACCAATTTATCTTCGAGGCCATCCTTGCTGGTGGTCGCGTCGTAGGTGACGATACTGGGGTACGTCTTGTGCTCGGACGCGGCCTCGATCGACGAACCGTAGAGGTCGTAGCAACCAAAGTAGTTGATGATGCGTTCGGAGGACCGATAGTTGTGGGTGAGCTCGGCTTCCTTGAAGGCGACACCCGACAGCGCGGCGAATTCCTTGGGGGTGATCGCAAACCCTCCAAGCGACTGGAAGATGGCTTGGTTGGGATCGCCGACAACGAACGCCCTGGTTTGTCCCGCGCCTGCAGCCAGAATCTCGGAGACGATCGAGTACTGGATTTCTTTGGTGTCCTGATACTCGTCGATGAGGATCAAGGGGAAGATGCCGGACAGGAGCTTCGCGATCGACGGGTTCTTCGAGATCAGCTCGTAGGCGTAGAAAAGCATCAGCTCGAAGTCGATCTTTCGGTCCTTCGATAGCACGCGGAAGTAGTCCTGGAGGATCGCATCGATGGCGTCGTGCTTGCGCGCATCCTGACAGGTCAGCGTGTGCCCTTCCTTGGTGAAGTAGAAGCTGCAGTCCCAATAAGTCACCTTGGGTGATCGATAGGGCGCGCACAATTCGGTCAGCAGCTTCTCGGAGTCGTTGGTGCTGGCCACCGAGAAACCGTGTTTCAACTCCTCGTGGTAGATCCCGTAGGGCCGCAGTATCCATTCCAGACAGAACGAGTGGATCGTGCCAATCCAGAGTCGGGATGCATCGACGCCCAGCCGCTCGATCCGTTCCTTGATCTCGTCGGCCGCCCGGTGGGTATAGGTGATGGCGACAAGGCACTGCCGCGGCGACCCCAGCTTCGACAGCTCCTCGGCGATCTTGAACGTCAGCGTTCTGGTCTTGCCGCTGCCGGGGCACGCGACCAGGAAGACGCTGCCTGCCTCGCGGATGGCCTCCTTCTGCGGCTCGTTCAGATCGTGGTTGACCCAAACTGTCATGTCAGCCGGCCTTGTCGAGAATCCGGTTGATCGGATCGGAGGTAAAGGTCACCAGCATCAGCGCCTTTATCGCAGCCAGATCCATCTCTCCCGACCTAAAAGAGGCCAAGGCATTGCGAGCGCCTTGGATGACGTCCGGCGTCGACAGGCCCGATTTCTCGATGCACGCCACGCGGAAGCTCAGGATGTGGA
The DNA here is from genome assembly GCA_017305055.1 of Lysobacterales bacterium. GTDB lineage: Bacteria > Pseudomonadota > Gammaproteobacteria > Xanthomonadales > Rhodanobacteraceae > Rhodanobacter. The sequence goes on along the minus strand of JAFKMZ010000023.1, from coordinate 37,746 downwards.
ACCAGACTTCCGTCGACAGGACGGGGCGCAAGAAGTGGATCGCCTCCACGATGTAATCGGGAATGATGACCTGATGGTCGATTCGGTTGCCGAGCGCGATGGCGAACCAGCCCTTCCCTTCGTAATTCGCCATTAGCAAGGCGCGCTTGCCGAAAACGGCGATGTCCTTGGATTCCAGCTCGGTCTTGGCTTTCGCTATCGTTGCCGGGTCCTTGTAGACGCTGGCAATCGCCCCAACGATCTGGTCGGCGTTGCGGGCGCCGACGAAATCGACCTCGAAGGTATGGGGGGCATAGAAGCACTCGACCCATGGGTTGCCGTGGGAGAAGGAGTCCAATGCAGCTTTCCGTGCAAGGCCCTTGGTCTGGGCGCTGGCGCACCTAGCCTTGAACTTGGAAAGGGCGTCGTCGTCGGCTGCTGCGGGCGTGGTATCGAAGAAGGTCGCGTCCAGATCGGTGACGATTGCGCATCGCTTCTTGATCCGGTCGTCGTGGAACAGCACGGCGACGTTCTGGAAGCCCGTGCTGCGAATGTTGATCAGGCTGATTCCCAGCTCGTCGAGCGTCATGCCAAGTACCTTCTTGACCAGCGTGGGGATGAGGAGCTCTTCGGCGTCGCCCTCCACCAGCATGACGCTCTTGGCGAACAGCAGGTTGCTGCGCACCGCGTCCAGGTAACGCTGGATGTTGCCGATGTCGATGGGATCGAGGCCGGTGGTTGGCTGGTAGGTCTCGCAGCCCTCGCCGACCTTGCTGAGGATGTTCATGTTCTCGACGTTGCTGGCTTCAGAGATGTGAGTGGAGTGGGTCGAATAGATGATCTGGGTATCGGCGAAATTCAGGCGATCGAACAGGGTTTTCTGGATATGGGTGTGGATGTGGGCTTCCGGCTCCTCGATAAGCAGGAAGTTGGCGAATGACTGGTTGGCCTTCTGATACTTGAACTCGAGCAGCTTCAACGTCAGGTAGATAAGGTTGGCGCCGCCGAGGCTGAGCTCGTGGACCGCGCCCTCGTAGCCGTTTCCGGTTTCGCCCACGAACAGCTTGAGCGACTGGAAAAGCTTGTCGGCCTCGTCGGAGAGGTCGGATCGGATCGACAGCGACGAAGGCGAATAGGCTTCGCCCGCCGCCTCCTTGATGGTGCCGACGATGTCCGAGCGCACGGTCTGGACGTCGTCGAGCCCTTCGATGGCGTCGTTCAGATCCTTGACCTTTTCGGTGATAGGCAGGAACGTGACGGGATCGATCTCGCCGCTCTTGCGCTTGAGCAGGTTGAGCAGCGGATTGGTTCGATTGTTCTGGAACTCGGCGATGACGTCCCTGAGCGCCTGCACGAAGGTGAAGGATATCTCTTTCGAGACCGACAGCATGACGGGGACACGCGACCCGATCGCGGGGTGGTCCAATTCCTTGCCGAACTTGGCGTTCTTGAAGTCGCCGACGATCTCGGCATAGGTGGCGGGATCGTTGAAGTCCGCCTCGCTCCTGCCGGTGAATACGGTCTCGTAGTCCTCTATCGAGATCCCGGAAAGGATGGCGGACATCCCGTCGTTGTCCCCGGCGATCAACTCCGACAGGCGGCGGCGGACATCGTTTTTCGGTCGGAAGATCAGGTTATACGTGGCCTTGGAAACGGCGTCGGTACCGACGCTGCCGGTGCCATGCAGAAAGAGCGACTGGATAGCCTCGTCTTGTGAGACCTCTTGGAACTCGATGTTGATGATGATCCAGTGGCCCTGCCAGTGCTCGAGGCCCCGGTGAAAATCCTTCTCGTCGAGGCGGTGCGCCGAACGCAACAGGTTGTCGTCTAAAAGAAGGCGGATTGCCCGAAAAAGATTGGTTTTCCCCGAACCGTTCTCGCCTATGACCGTGTTGATTCCTTTGTTGAAGATCAGCTTCGCGTTGGCGAAATTGCGATAGTTGACAAGGCTGATCTTGGAGATATGCATGGTCTGTTCCCAGGGTTATTCAAGCTTTGTCCGCCCAGGCCGATGGGACGGTATCTAGGCCCGGATTTGCGCTTGATATGGACTTTAACGGAAGGTAGCGATGATGGTTGGGTAGATTCACATTCGATCCAAATAACTCGCTTATCGATCGGCTAGGTCGTGTGGACGCCGCCGACGATTTGGGCCAAGCACTCGGTCGCCGTAGCAGTTCAGTCGACTCTCCAGAATGGCCGCTTTTGGCGGCGGATTCCGGCCGGTGGCCTCACACTGATCAGGATGCCGGTGCGCTGATGATGATCGATCAGTCCTACTGATCAACTTCGTCGGTGCGTGCAGATCAGTGCCCGCTGAGGTGAGCAAGGTTTTGATGGCGCCTCGCCGCAAGGGGCGGGGCTTGCGGGGCTACGCCCCGGCTTGCTGCGGCAGGTTGTGCGAAAGCGTGCCGTCCTCGACGCTGGCGGTTCGCCGCCTGTACGTCACGAAGGACGGTTCACCGACACGCGCCCAGCCTTGTCTTATGGAGTTTCAACGCCACGCCTCAAGCACGTCGCCGCAAGCTGCGGCGAAGGGCGTTCTCGCCCGCCGTTGGGGTGTTGGTCTTGCCCGCGTCAGGGCACGAGCCGGCGAAGCGGTCACGCGGGGATGCCGAGTCAGCAATATCTCCTTCCGGGGCAGGCGGCCCCTGCGTCCTTGGCTTGTCGTGAATCCTGGCGGGGGCGCGGCTGTGCCTTGGGCTTCATGGCCGCAACCTTCCAGCGCAAACAATTTCCCCGCCGCTGTGCGGCTTCCTCGCGCAGCAAATTCTTTGCGCTTCCAGGTTCTCCACGCTGTTGCGACCGCTGCGCGGTGCGGCCAGCCCATCACCCGCCGGCCGGCTCACAACAAGGACGCACTGGCGCGACCTTGTTCAACCCGAAAGGAGAAACATCATGGCTAACATCGGCACCTTCACCGCAGACAAAGACGGCTTTACCGGCACGCTTCGCACCCTGACGCTCAACGTCAAGGTCAAGCTGATTCCCAACGACAAGGGCGACCGCGAGAACGCCCCCGACTTCCGCCTTCAGGCGACCGGCGGCTACGACATCGGTGCGGCGTGGAAGAAAGTCAGCCAAGCGGAGCGACCGTACCTGTCCGTGACCTTCGACGACCCTTCGTTTCCGGCGACGATCTACGCCCGGCTGATCGAGGAAGACGACGGCACGCACAACCTGATCTGGTCGCGCAGCAAGCCGACGGCCTGACGGCTGCCCCCCGCACCCCGTCCATCGCGGCGGGGTGCATTTTTTTGGCCTGCCCGATCTACTCCAGTAGATCGGGCAGACAGTCAGCAAACTCGGGTTGGATCTTGCTCATCGGCTTGGTGATGACCTCATCGCCGGTCAGGATCGCAAGCGCCATACCGGTCATCGTCGTCAGACCGTTGCCGTTGCGCAGGACCTGCAGGGCAAGGTGCGCCGGGAAGCCCTCCGCGCTGCGGCGCAGTGGATGGATGCCGCCATGCACGAACGAGTTCATTGCATGCCACGACACATCCTTGAAGCGCACCAGCATCTGGTGCGCAGTGGCTGGGACGCCTCGGCCAACCCGCTTGCCGATCTGGTCGATCATTTCTTGGGCGCTGGGCAGGTTCTTCGCCGCCTGTTCGCTCTCCAGCGTGAGTGGCGCCAGCAGCTTGGCGATTGCCTGGTCGCTGGCGGCATAGATCAGCCACATGGCGCGGGTTAACGCCTCGAACTGCAGACGCATCAGGCTGACGGCCGAGTTGGGAAGCCCGAGTGCCATCAACGCCCGCAGTGCGGCTCCGTGCTCCAAGGCGACGAAGCACATGCCGAAGGCGGCTTCACCGCGACGCGAACCATCGAACTCCGCATCGTCGAGCAGAGACAGCAGCTTCTCGTGTAGTTCGTCGGAGCGATGGAGCATGCGTTCCAGCGGATCGTTCGGGTTTGGGTCTTCGTTCTCCATTACGTCATCGTAGGGCAGGGAATGCGTTCGTGCGTCTCCCGGCGATGCCGGGGCGCGCTGCGCATCGAGCCGCCGGTGGCGTCTAGCCCCGTCCGGGCTTTCATCGCTGACGCCTGCGAGCTGTGCTTGTCAAACCATAGCCAAACCATAACGGATGGCGGCATCGGTACCGACATGGCTTGCCATTACTTGATCCGCAGCCGCCTCAGCAGCTTTGCCAGCCCGATGGCGTACTCCTCTGAACTGGTGAAGTCCGCGTAGAGCTTGCCTTGCAGAAAGGTGGGGAGCGCGCATTTTTCGTACAGCAGGGGAAGCACGACGACTTCGCCGCTGGCGATTTCCCGATTGATCGCAATATCGAGTTCCTTCTTGACCCACGGTGCATCAATGGATTTCGCGGATAACACGACTCCGATATAGCGGGTTTCCTTCATGCCCTCTTCGATCTTGGCCGTGAGCGAATCGCCAACGTCGATCTCGGCTTCATCCACCCACACTTGGGGCACGCCGTGTTCGAGTAGATCCTTGCGAAGCTGTCGGACGAATGGTTTGTCAGCACCAGTGTGGCTCAGAAAAATGCCGTGATACTTTTCTTGGTGAGGGTCTGCTTTCACCAACTCCACGGCATCGAGAATGAGCCTGTTGGTAGCGGCTTCAGAGGAGGGTGGGGTGATGAGCCAGCCGGCCGTCGTGCCAATCGCAACTCGTCCGCCCAAGCTGTAGCCCTCGGGCGTGGATGCGATGGAGGTGTAGCTCTCATGGTCATCATCGGCCAGGCAAAGGCTCCATCCGGTTGTAGCCAAGGAAGCGAAGTACCGCGCAAACGGACTTTCCTGGTCAATAGCGCCCATCCGCCGACCTTTCTTGAGCTGGAGATCGCCGAGCTTGACCAGCCTTGCTACCGAAGGTGCCGCATAACCGTATGAAGTCTCCCGATAGCCGAAGAAGTTCATCCGCCTGGGCTCGGCGAGGCACCATACAACCGTTGTTCCACCGGCGATAGCAGCCTCAAGCTCTTTCTCTCGATCCGTGCTGTCAAATACCGTATCGAGGTCGTACTCGTCCTTCTTCCTCTTCAGGTCACCGAGTTCATTGGGAGAGTTGGAGAACTCACCCTCCTCTCCGAACAGGAAGTGCGAATAGCTCTTTGGATGAATGACGATGACGTCATATTCGTACAGGGCGAATGCTGCGCGTTCCTGGTCAACGGACGGCCGACATAACCCGAGGTTGTCGAATTCAATGCCATCGATCGGGGCGCCGGAGTATTTCAGACCAACAGTGAGCACTCTTTTCATCGGCGTCCTATTCAACTTGAAACCGTGGCACGCAGAGCGCCAAGGCGTGACCTTGCGTGTCGATCGAAGAGGGGCCTTCCGTGGCGCATGAACAGCAAGCGGCCCCGTCGGGATCCATCGGGTTCAATTTACCCGAGATCAACGGTGGGTAGTGGGCTGCGCCGCGATGACCATCTCTTGCAATTCCCGACGCACCTGCTCCAGCAGTTGCTCGGTCTTGCGTTCGCTTGTGCCAGCGTAGGCCAGCGTCAGCAGCGTGAGTGGGTGAATCTCCATGACCTCGCATAGCTCGGCCAGTTTGTTCAGGGTCGGGCTTTTCAGGTCGCGTTCCAGCGAACTCATATAGGTACGGCTGGACACGTCGGAGAACGCTTCCTGGCTCAGGCCGCGCGCTTTCCTGACCGTCTTCAATGCCGCCGCCAACCCGAGTTTCGCCGTCACCGATGGTTTCCCCCAAAAACCAAGATGACAGCCGATCGCGCCCTATAGGACTACAATCTATAGTGTTCATTTAATTGGAGCGTCTTCCGCATCCGCGCCTTTACGGATTTGCGCATGTGCGGATGGCTCCAAAGCCGGAGAGTCGTATCCGTGTCTCTCTTACCTCCCACGGTGCCGCCTTTGCGCTTTCGTGGCTGTACGGATGTGCTGGCTTGCGCATCCGTGCTTTCGCACGAAAGTACGGAATCGGGTCGGTGGATGCCCGCATCTGCGCAAAAGCGTATCCACGCATCAGCCGCTTTGTGCGGTTCCGTACGGACACTGACACAGGCGAAGCAGATACGCCGAGGGAGTGATCCTTGCAGAGGGCTGCAATCATGAATCCCTTCATCACCGACGACGAACGTACGCAGCTGCTGGCTAACGGCCAGACCCGAACCACCGCGCAGGACTTCGATCCGCTGCCGGTGGTCAAGCTGTTTACTCCGGACGCACACGCGACCTGGCTGCTGGCTGCGCTCGATCCCGCCGATGGCGATACGGCCTGGGGTCTGTGCGACTTGGGTATCGGCATGCCCGAGCTAGGTACGATCCGGCTGTCGGACCTCGCGGCCATCGTCGGCCCGTTGAATCGGCCAGTCCTGCGCGATCAGTATTTCCAGCCCATGCGCACGCTGTCGGAATACACACGGTTGGCCCGCCTCAACAGGTCGATCCTCGACTGATCGAACGCATGGCCTGCGGTGGCAGGCCACCGAAGGTCAGCCAGGCCCGGCGTGCTGCGTCGATTCCCGTCTGGGTTCAGACCTGATCGGCATCAATCGAGATTGCTGCGCCGTTGTGGTGCAAGCCAGACCGAAAGAGTCGCTATCGCACGCTCGACCTTGTGCACCGTGTCCAGTGCGGCGCCCGAAAAGCAACACGCGCCGCCGTCGCACCCGGACGAGCCACGTAACACGCCGAAGCCAAACGGTCTTGATTTTCTCAGAGTCTCGCCTATCGACATGATGCTTTGGCGATAGCGCACTGGTTTACGGATGCCCGTGGCGATGTCCTGCCGATCGACAGGAGCCCGCACCATGAGCGATTCGCATGAAGCCTGGCATCCCAGCGCCGCCTACCTGTACGTGCTGCACCTGGACGGTCCGGCACTCGCTTGGGAATACCTGCGCCGCCATCCCGACTATTGCCGCGACTGGTGGTGCCACCATCGCCGACCGACCAGTGCCGCAGCGCTACGCTGGGGTTTGCTCGGGCTTGAAAACCCGGACTTGGATGCGCGCGACGCGCACCCGGCCTGGTGTCCCGAGCCGGCCGGTGTCGTGCAGTTCCACCCCGACCTGACACCGACGCCCGGAGCGGTGCCGTGCGATCTCTGGCGCATGGCCGGCCACAAGCATTTGTTCCATGATGGTCAACATCTGGCACTGACGACCTGGGCGCCGGGTTGCTGGTGGCACTTCGCACTTGCTCCGACGCTAGGGCACGGTATGCCCTGCGTCCACGCTGTCCATGACGGCGATCCCGAACCACCACCCGTTGCAGGCGACCTTGCGGCGTGGTCTTGCAGCCAGGCACGGCCAAGCCGTGCTGTGCTGCTGGAGCTGCACACCTTGCAGGCGCTGGATGGCACACTGGCGGGTGCCACGTTGCGCGAGGTGGCCGAGGCGCTGTGCGGGCCGGCCGCCGTCGCGGCCGACTGGCACGCCGACAGCGCGTTGCGCGCCCGCGTGCGTCGGATGGCACAGCGCGGCACCGTGCTGATGCGTGGCGGCTACCGCCGCCTACTCCAGCACGTGCCCATTGCACAGGGACGTTTGCATCGGCCCGCAAAACGTCCCTGAGCAAGCCGCCGATCTTTTCCGAGACTGCCTCCATCCGGCCGCGCCATGGCGGCTGGCGCTCTCAACCGATGGAGGCTCACCCCATGCGACCCGCTCCTGTGCGGCCCTATGCCGTCCACACCACTGCACCACAATCCGCTGTGACCGCCCAGCCGCCGCGCTACCTGACCAACGACGAGGCTGCCGACTATCTGCGACTGTCGCCGCGCACGCTGGAGAAGCGGCGCGTGATCGGTGACGGGCCGCGTTTTCGCAAGTTCGGTCGGCGCGTCATGTACGCCGTCGCCGACCTCGATGCCTGGGCCGATGCGCGCAGCTTCGAGGCCACGTCCGACCCCGAGTACGCCGAGCGGCACTCGGCCGACAGCCGTGCGCGCTGACCGGCGGTGCGTGGGCGCCCCTCGCCATGTCCCGACCGGCACACGAACAGCTCACGCTGTTCCATGCGTTGCCGGGCGACATGGCACCGCGCGACAGCCAGGACCTGATGGCGTTTCCGTTCTTCTCGCTGGCGAAGTCGCGGCGCACGGCGCCGATCGACTTCCGCGCCGGTGGTGTGACCGTGCGCGTGGAAGGCACGCAGGAGCACGGCATCGCCACGATCTGGGACGCCGACATCCTGATCTGGGCCGCGAGCCAGATCGTCGAAGCCCGCGACGCCGGCATCCCGACCTCGCGGCTGATGCAGGCCACGCCCTACGAGATCCTGCGCTTCATCGGGCGCGGTACGTCGCTGCGCGATTACCAGCGCCTCAAGGCCGCGCTGGATCGCCTGCAATCGACGACCGTGGCCACCTCGATCCGCGAGGCGACCGGGCGGCGCCTGCATCGCTTCTCGTGGATCAACGAGTGGAAGGAGCGGGCCGATGTGCGCGGCACGTCACTGGGCCTCGAACTGGTCCTGCCGGACTGGTTCTACGTCGGCGTGCTCGACGCCGCCCTGGTACTGACCATCGACCCGGCGTACTTCCGGCTCACCGGCGGCATCGAACGCTGGCTATACCGCCTTGTGCGCAAGCACGGCGGACGCCAGGCCGGCGGCTGGCAGTTCGACTTCGCGTACCTGTATCGCAAGTCCGGCAGCATGGCGCGCTTCTACGACTTCGCTGTCGACCTGCGTGCGCTGGTGGCGAAACAATCCTTGCCCGGCTACGTGCTCGGCATCGAATGGATGCCCGACCGCAAAGCGGAGCTGCTGACCTTCCGGCCGGTGCCGTCCACAGCACGGGGATAACTCGAGGACAAGCGGTGCATGGCCTCGTGCTATCAGGCAACCAAAGTATCGTGCTATCAGGCAACCCATCCTCGTGCTATCAGGCAACAAAATCGGCCGCAAGCCCAGTCACCACGCGGATTTGCGCGGTCTCTAACTTACCTAACCTAAAAACACTAACAGGTAGTGGCGCCACGCCGTTGCAGTGGACAACTGCCGAAACGCAACAGCAACAGCAACAGCAACGGCCCAAGCTGTCACGTTTTGCAGGTCGATCAACGAGTCGTTTTCCATCACGGAGAACCGTCTCATGATCGTCGCCTTGCTTAACCAGAAAGGCGGCGTCGGCAAGACCACGCTCGCCACGCACATCGCCGGCGAACTGGCGCTGCGCGGTCAGCAGGTCATCCTGCTCGATGCCGATCCGCAGGGCTCGGCGCTGGACTGGACCCAACGACGTAGTCAGCAGGGCCTGCCACGGCTGTTCAGCGCCGTGGGCCTTGCACGCGAGACGCTGCACCAGGAAGCGCCGGAGCTGGCACGCCGCAGCGATCACGTTGTGATCGACGGGCCGCCGCGCATCGCCGCGCTGGCGCGCTCGGCACTGCTGGCAGCGGATCGCGTGCTGGTGCCGGTGCAACCGAGTCCCTACGACCTGTGGGCGAGTGCCGAGATGGTGGCGCTGGTCCGCGAGGCGCAGGTGTTCCGGCCGGCGCTGCATGCGGCCTTCGTCATCAACCGGCGCGTCAGTACCACCGTCATCGGCCGCGAGGCGCGCAGTGCGCTTGCCGAACAACCGCTGCCATCGCTGCAATCGGAAATCCATCAGCGCATTGTCTTCGCCGACAGTGTGGCGGCCGGTCAGCTCGCGTGCGAGCTGGCGCCCGGCAGCGCCGCCGCACGCGAGATTACAGCGCTGACCGACGAACTGCTGCGGTGGTCGTCATGAGTCGTGCACACGGCAAGCGCATCGCCATCGGCACACGTCCGCCGACGAATCCTCACGCCGAGGCGTGGATTCGTCAGGGCGACGGCGCCGACCTTCAGAAAGGTGACCTCTACACCGCGCGCCTGACGCTCGACATCACGCCCGCGCTGCGTGCGCGCATCAAGGTCTCGGCGTTCACGCGGGGCGTGACGGTGGCCGAGTTGCTGCGCGCGCTGCTGGAGCGCGAGTTCCCGGAGCACACGCCATGAATGCGTCTTCTCAAGTGGCAGCGGTCACGCCGCCGCCATTCGCAGCGCTCGTCGATCACGAGCTATTGACTAGGGTCTCGCTCGCTTACATCGCGCATCGTCTCAACCTCTATCTGCGCTTCGGTGAACCGGCGTATCACGTGCAACGTGACCGTTGGCGGCGCGTGGCGGCGTTCTGGCCGGCATCGATCTTCTGCCGCATCCGCTGGGAGGCCAACGACTACGGCACGGTGCGCTGGCAGCTCATGGTGATGCAGGCATGTACGTCGATGGATGCCGCGCAGCGCATCCCGGGTGTGTGGCCGGGCGCATGCCTGCTGCTGCACGCCGAAGGCGAACACATGGTTCGCCTCGTGCTGCCGCTCATCGACGCCATCGAAGCATTGGGCATCGCGCCGGTCGACGTATCGCCCGCTTACTGGCGCATGCTGGGTAACCGGCTCGTTGCGCGTGGGCCATTGCCGGTTTACACCACCGAGCGGCACGCCGCCTGGCTGGCGGGGAGGGCGCTGTCATGACGGTTATTCCCACCACCGATACAGCGCCACGTCCTCGCTCGCACCGGTGCGCTCGCCTCCTGCTCGCGGTGCTGTCCGCCGGCGGCCTCGCTTCGCTGGCTTGGGCGTCCTTCGTGTCGCCGTTGCCGCGCCTGGTTTACAACCCGTCCGACAGCGTAGCGGTCGGCTGGTATCGCGTCGATCCGCTTGCACGCCATGCCGGCTCGCTGTCACCTGCGATGCACGTCGGCAGCATCGTGCTGGTGCCGTTGCCGGCCGCCGCCGCTGCACTGGCCGCGCGGCGCGACTACCTGCCATCGCGCATTCCGCTGCTCAAGCCGGTCGCTGCCCTCGCACCGCAGCAGGTGTGCATCGCCGAGGGCATCGTGCGCATCGACGGCGTGCCGGTGGCCGCCGTGTTGCGCACCGATGGGATAGGCCGACCGCTGCACGCCTGGCCTACCTGCCGGCGTCTTCGCCCTGGCGAACTGTTCCTGCTCAGTACGACCAATCCGGCGTCGTTCGATAGCCGATATTTCGGGCCGATACGCGCCGACACCGTGCTCGGTGTGGCGCATCCGGTATGGCTGGAGAAGAGGCCATGACGCCGATCGACGTCGTGCATGTGGACCGGCGCAGCGCTGTGTCGCCGCAGCGTCGCCGTGCATGCAGCGCGAGCGCATCCGCGCCGCGCTTTGTCCGGCATCCGCTGCAACATGCCGACGTGTTTTTCCTCGTGCAGACGGCTTGCCCCGAGCGCGCCATGCCGATGGCATGGCAGGCGCTCGCCGGCGTGCAGGCTGCGCATCGCGCAGCGCCGCCGGGGCATCGCGCCCCCGTGCCGTCAGGCCGGGGAAAGATGCAGGGCAAGATTGAAGGGACCGGCACGCGGCCGGTCCAAGAGCCTGTCTGCACGTGGGGGTGGCGCGGCACGCGCCAAGATGCGGCACGGTGCCGCCCTCAAGCGCAATGTCGCGCAGGCATGGAAGAAATCGGGTGCTTCCGCCGCCGGGTTGCGATGATCTTGTATGGAGTCGCCGCATGAGTCGCCGTGACGAGGACCGCTTTCGAGTTCGGCCGGGCGCGCCAAAGCACCGCGGCGACGCTTTTATTAACCAGGTGTTGCGCCAGACGAGTAGGGCTGCCAACGCCAGCGGCGGCCGGCGCGGCAAGACACCCGGCTCCCGATTGGGGCGCGGCCATGTGGCGGCCCGGTTCACCGGGCAGTCGCTGTCCGCCAACTCGCGGCGTGCCACCGTCAAAGTGCGGCTGGTGTACTTGAAGCAGGCCGGGGCGCGTTCGACCGTCACGCACCTGCGCTACATCGAGCGCGAGGGCGTGGGCCGCGACGGTGAGCCGGGCAGGGCATACAGTACGGCGACGGACGAAGCCGATCTGGCTGCATTCGAGGAACGCGGACGCGGTGACCGGCACCAGTTCCGTTTTATCGTGTCGCCCGAGGACGGCGCCGAGCTGGGCGACCTGCACACCTATACGCGCCACCTGATGACCCGCATGGAAGCCGACTTGGGTACGCGGCTGGACTGGGTAGCGGTCGATCACTGGAACACTGACAACCCGCACACACACATCGTGTTGCGCGGTAAGGACGACACTGGCCGCGATCTCATCATCGCGCAGGCGTACCTGACCCGCGGCCTGCGCGAGCGCGCGGCCGAACTCGCGACCGAATGGCTGGGGCCGCGTACCGAACAGGAGATCCACCGCACGCTCGCGCGCGAAGTCGAACAGGAGCGCTGGACCAGCCTGGACCGCACCCTGCAGCGCGAAGCCGTCGGTGGCCAGGTGCGTGTCGAACGCCTCAACGAGCCCCGGTTGCACCGTCAGCGCGAGATGTTGATCGGCCGCCTGCAACACTTGCAGCGCATGGGCCTGGCGAGCCAACCGCAAACCGGCGCATGGGTGATCCACGTCGAGGCCGAGCCGACCCTGCGGGCGATGGGCGAGCGCGGCGACATCATCCGCACCATGCAACGGGCGATGGGTGGCACGCAACGTGAGCTGACCGTATTCGAGCCGGGGGAGGACGGCCGCGTCATCGTTGGACGGGTCGCCGCCAAAGGGTTGGCCGACGAGCTGTACGACAAGGGTTATCTGATCGTGGATGGCACGGACGGCAAAGCGCACTACGTGGCGCTGCCGCCGCGGTCGGAACTGGAGCGGTACCCGACCGGCAGCATCGTCGAGGTCAAGGGGGGCGCCGGTGTGCGTGTCGCGGATGAGACCATCGCCGCACTGGCCGTCGATGGTCTCTACCGCACCGACCAGCATCTGGCTGTCGCCCAAGGCCCGATTGCGCCCCACCGCGATCCGCACGAAGTGGTTGCCGCGCACGTGCGCCGGCTCGAAGCCTTGCGCCGCGCCGGCATTGTGGAGCGCATCGCCGAGGGGCTATGGCGCGTGCCCGGCGATCTACCCGAACGGGGCCGCCAATACGACAGCCGGCGCCTGGGCGGTGGCGTCGCGGTCGAACTGAAGTCACACCTGCCCATTGAACGACAGACCCACGTGATCGGTGCCACCTGGCTGGACCAGCAGTTGATTGGTGGCGGCAGGGGGTTGGGCGCCATGGGCTTTGGTGGAGAGGTGAGGGACACGCTGCGCCAACGTACCGACTTCCTGGTGGAACAGGGGCTAGCTGAACGGCGCGGGCAGCGAGTGATTCTGGCGCCCAACCTACTGGCGACGCTGCGTAGCCGTGAGTTGGCGAAGGCCGCGCGTGACATCGCGGCCGAAACCGGCCTGGAGCATCGGCTGGTGACCGACGGGCAACGCGTAGCCGGTATCTACCGGCGCAGCGTGCTGCTGGCCAGCGGGCGCTACGCCATGCTGGACGACGGCATGGGATTCAGCCTGGTTCCGTGGAAGCCGGTCATCGAACAGCGGATGGGGCAGCAGATTGCAGTAACGGTGCGTGGCTCGAACGTGAGTTGGGAGATTGGTCGAATGCGAGGCCCTACGGTTGGATAGCCTCATCATTGGTGACTTGGCACATCAGCCAGTGGCCAATGGGCCGCATGTGACCGGCATCTATCGGTGCAGCGTCATGCTTGCCAGTTGACGCGATACCATACTCGATAGATGGCATTGAGTTCAGCCCGGTCACAGATGTTCCGATCTGGCGATGGCGGTGACCAGCCGCAGCGAGAGCAACCCCGAAGCGGCGAAGGCCAGCACCGCCAGGAAGGGCAAGTAGCCCAACACTTGCGGACCGTCGGAATGCAGGCTCAAGAGCGCCCCGCTCACATACAGGCCCAAGGTGACCAGCGCCGGCGCCAGGTGGTTGCCCGTCCGCACGGGTACCTCCTGAGTGGAGCCCAAACCGTGGTGGTAGACGGACATCGCAGGGCGCCCGTCACTGAACTGTGCCTGTCGCAACAGGTTGGTGGCGATCACTATGTTACACCGCCCGGCGCAACAGCTGCGCGTTGATCGCCACGATAATGGTGCTCAGCGACATGAGTACCGCCCCGAGCGCAGGGTGCAGCAGGATACCCCATGGGGCGAGAACGCCGGCCGCGAGGGGGATGGCGACGATGTTGTAGCCGGCGGCCCACCACAGGTTCTGGATCATCTTGCGATAGGTCGCCTTGCTCAATCCAATGATCGCCGGCACATCGCGCGGGTCGCTGCGCACAAGCACGACGTCGCCGGCCTCGACCGCGACATCCGTACCCGCGCCGATGGCGATGCCGACGTCCGCCGTGAGCAGCGCCGGTGCGTCGTTGACGCCGTCACCCACCATCGCGACGCGCTTGCCCTGGGCCTGCAGTTCCTCGATCTTGGCCACCTTGTCTTCGGGCAAGACCTCGGCGAATACGGCGTCAATGCCGAGTTCCTTCGCGACGGCGTTTCCGACCGCCGTGGAATCGCCGGTCAGCAGGACAACCTCCACACCGCTGTTGTGCAGGCGCTTGACCGCCTCGAAGGACTCAGGGCGGATGGCGTCGGCGATCGCGAATGCGGCGAGTACCCGATCGCCTTCAACCAGGTAGGTTGCGGACTGACCATCGGCTGCCGCGGAAGCGGCGGCCTGACGAAGCGTCTCCGGTGGCTCGACGCCGAGCATTCTCAAGAGCCCGGGCCCACCAACGTGAAGCGTGCGATCTTCGACGACCGCGCGTACACCGCGGCCTGGCATGGACTCGAAGTCCTGCGACATCGGAACGACGATGCCCTGTTCCTTGGCGCTGGTCATCAGCGCCTGCGCGATCGGGTGTTCGGCATCGCGCTGAACGGCTGCGGCCACGCGAAGCACCTCGTCGTCGGTGAACCCATCGGCGGCGGTGATCTTCACCACGCGATGCGAACCGAGCGTGAGCGTTCCTGTCTTGTCGAACACAACCGTATCCAGGAGACGAGCCTCTTCGAGGCCGCGCCGATCGCGCACGAGCAGGCCGTTCCGTGCGCCAATCGTGGTCGAGATTGCGGTCACCAGCGGGATGGCCAGACCCAGCGCGTGGGGGCAGGCGATCACGAGCACGGTGACCACGCGCTCCATCGTGAAGGCCCATGACTCACCGAGGAGTGGCCAGACGATGGCCGTGATGGCGGCGGAGACGATGGCGATGATCGTGAGGTAGAACGCAGCCCGGTCTGCCAGCGCCTGCGCGCGCGAGCGCGACGACTGGGCCTGCTCGACGAGCCGCATGATGCCCGCGAGCGCGGTCTCGTCGCCGATTCCCGTCACCTCAACACGCAGCGAGCCTTGTCCGTTGACGGTGCCGGCGATCACCTTGGCGCCTGCCGTCTTGTCCATCGGCTTGGACTCACCGGTGATCATTGATTCGTTGACGGCGCTGGTCCCTTCCTTCACGACACCGTCGGCGGGAATGCCCGCGCCGGGCCTGATGAGCAGCAGGTCGCCGCGCTTGAGTTCGGCGACTGGAACCTCCTTCGTGGTTCCGGACTGATCCAGCAGCACCGCCATGTCAGGCAGCAACTTCGCGAGTTCCTTGAGGGCACCCTGGGCCTGCGTGATCGAACGCATCTCGATCCAGTGGCCGAGCAGCATGATCGCCACCAGCGTCGCCAGCTCCCACCACAGGTCCAATCCGTCGACAATGCCGAGCGTGACCAACGCGCTGTAAAGGAAGGCGACGGTGATCGCAAGCGAGATCAGCGTCATCATGCCCGGCAGGCGATTGCGCAGCTCTTGGTATCCGCCGCTGAGGAACGGCCAGCCGCCGCAGAAGTACACGATCGTGCCGAACACCGCCGGGATGTACGCCGAACCCGGGAACTGTGGCGCGGTGTAGCCGAACCAATGCTGGATCATCCCGCTCCAGATCACGGTGGGAATGGCAAGCAGCAGCGTGAGCCAGAACTTGTCGCGGAACATCGCCACGCTGTGGCCGGCATGCTTGTCGTGCCCGGCGTGGGCGTCGTCATGAATAGCTTTCCGGGTATGGGGAGCGTGCGCGTCATGCAATTGATGATCGTGCTGATGATGGTTGTGTTGCTTCATGGGTCCGCCTTCCAGGATGCAATGATGCAGTGATGCATCAGTGGGTAGGTAAATCAGAGGTTCCCTAAACTAAGAAGGTGGTGCCCAGGCCCACCAAGGTCGTACTGACGTACGCAGGGAGCAGGTCGGCTGCGCGTCGCCGCAGGCGCAACACGGCGACATCCACCTTGAGCCCGGCCCATGCGATCTGGAGCCCGCGCTGTGCCGTGCCCACCATCAGCGCGAGCTCCCAGCCGGTCGCCTCACAGCGCCGGCCCCGTTGCGGGGCGCAGGATGGTGGCCGGATCGCCGTGGCCATCCACCGCCGCCAGTTCCGCTTCGGACAACAGGCTGCCACGGGACTGGCCGAGGACACCCGCAGCCGCATCGACCACGTGCGCCCATGTGCACCGGTTGGCGAACAACAGCCCCGGCACGTCCAGCGTGCCGCCGCGGTTGACGAAGCCCAGTGCGGCGGTCGTGGCCGGGCCGGTGTCGAGCCGGCGCAGCGCGCCGAGGAACGGTTCGGGCCGGGTGTGCGTGACGAATACGCGCGGCTGGTCCGCGGGGAACAATGCCTGCACGTCGTTGTCGGCGTGCACGTACCGCGCCTCCTCCGGATCGCGCGGAGCGCGGAACCGGCCAGGTTCGCCCAGATAGACGGCCGCCGCGGCCACGTTGCGCTCGGACAGGCGCGCCTGCGCGCGGCGCACCTCCTGCAGTTGGTAGGCGCCGGTGGCGACCAGCAGGATCGCGACCGTTGCCGGATCACCCGTCAGACAGACCGCACCGGTCGCCGCCAGCGTCTGCGCCTGCTCCGGCGTCAGCTCGTGGGGCACGGGCCGCTTCGGGACCACCAGGGCGGTGATGGTGCCGCGCTGCGCCAAGGCGTGGGCGAGGGCTACGGCCGCGCCGTTGGCGTCAGGGGGAAAGACCACGCGCGAGATGTCGGCCATTTCGCCCAGGAGCGCCTCGGCCATGGTCGGGTCCTGGTGCGACTGCTCGTTCTTCGCGTTCTCCCAGGTGTGGGAGGTCAGCACCAATGGCACGCCCAACCAGCCGGGCGGACGCCCTGCCTGGGCCTGGTGGCGAGCGAAGATCAGCTCCTGGCGAACGGCCCCGAGCATCTTCGGTGCGAACGCCTCGTAGGTGACCACCAGGTTCAGCCCGCCCTTGTTGCCGAGCGCGGCGCAGACTACGGCTTCCTCGTTGAGCGCGGTGATGACCGCGCCCGTCGGCGATTCGGCGACGCCTGGCTCGGGTTCGTGTACCCGGTGCTTCATCGCGTCCAGGGTGCGGTCGAGCTTGTTGCTGCGCAGCTCGTCGGGATTGCCCACGCGCACGCGCAGCCCGGGGTTCGCTTCGGCGATCGCGACGAACTGCTCGTCGAGCGCGGTCATCGGAGAGCTCTCGCCGCCGACGCCGCGGTCGGCGATCGCCGGGGCTCGGGGCGGGGCCACCTGGCGGTCAGCCAATGCATGATCCCGCTCGCGCACCCGCTGCTGGGCATCATGGCTGTTGAGCGCGGCGATGGCCTCGTCAAGCTCCGGGGCGGCCACGAACAGGGCCGCGGCGCCTTCATTGAAGAGCGCACGCGCCTCGGCGTCCTTCGCCGGATTTCCGGGCAAGGGCAGGTTGTGCGAGGCGTTGGTCCCGGCGCCGGGGAAGCCGAAGCCCTTGACGGTTTCGGCGATGCCATAGGGCAGCCGCACATCGAGATCGGGGACGGCGGCGCCGGCTTGCAGGCGCGATTCCATCACGTGGATGCCCCACGCGATGCTGGCCGGATCGCGCCCGTCCAGCGCGATCGGATCAAAGCCGTTCAATCGCAGGTGCCGGTCCAGCCACCGCTCGCCGCCCTGCTGGGTGATCTGACTGCGCTGTTCGATGCGCCGCCCGTTGAGGATGATGATCGGGCTGACCAGCCCACTGTCCTCGGCATGCCACCAGCGCGGGGCCCAATCGCTGCCACGCTGTTCCTCGAACGCACCGTCACTCAGGAAGGCCACCAGGCGCTCGTCCTTGAGCGGCGCATGCACGTACTGCAGTTCGGCGAAGCCGAGATAGCCGCCCTCCATCACGCCGCCGGCGGTGTGCGCGTTGACGTGGGAACCCAGCGGCGAGGCCGGCGTGCCGTCCGGATTGAGGGTGTAGGCATAGAAGTCGCCGACGAACCGGCTCAATCCCGCGTCGGACCGATCATAGCGTTCGGCGTGCCTGGCGGTCATGTTGCCGACCAGCAGGTTCAGTGCATCGATGGCGGCGACGCAGTGCCCCTGGCCCATCATCCAGGCGCGGGTCACCCCATCCAGCGCGTCCATCAGCAGGTAGCCGGCGTAGGCGGGCACCATGTTGAGGGATCCGCCGGTGTGGCCTTCGGGCGTGGCCTTGAAATCATCGGCTCCGAGGGCCGCACCGTCGGTGCGGACCCGGTGGCTGTAGGTCATGTGCGCCACCAGCCACATGCCGGTGCTGGTGACGCGATCGGCCGCGGCGAGCCGCTGCCAGGCGGTGCCCGCATCCGGCGTGCGGCCCAGGGCAATCAGCTCGTCCACCATCTGGCGGACCCGGAGCTGTGTGAGCGGGTCATGCCTGATCACGCCGTAGCCGGCAGCCCAATGGGCGAACGCGGGATCGGCCTGCCGGTGGGCGTCGGCCAGTTCAAGGATCCGCTGGCGCTCGGCGGCCGACAGCTGGTCGGCGGTGCAGCAGTTCAGATGCAGGTTCATGGGTCCTCCGGGGAATCGGTCGACGCGGTCATCAGGGTCGATGCCGCGGCGGCAAGATCTGCGCCCAGCGCGATCGCATTCGACGGGTGGGCAATGGTGTCAGTGCTCACGATGCGGGCCAGGCCCGCCTCCTGCAGGCGGGCATAGGCGTCGCCTGCGAACACCGGGTGGATGGTGACCAGCAGCGGCGGCGGCAGAGACAAGCGCCGCAGGTGCGCGAGCGTCTCCAGGATCGTGTGGCCGGACGACACGATGTCGTCGATCAGGGCCGGAGTGCGACCGGCCACGGCCGCCGGGTCGGGCAGGCTCACACGCACGTCGTAGTCGCCATGCCGCTCCTTGGCCAGCACCTGGTAGGGCATGCCGGACCGGGCGGCGATGTCGGCGACCCATTGTTCACTCTCGCTGTCGGGTCCAATCAGCACCGCGTCCGGCACCGACTCCGCGATCCAGCGGGCGACGGCCGGCGTCGCTGACACGTGGACCGCCGGGATCCGGTAGAGGGACTGCAGCTGCTCGACGCGGTGCAAGTGCGGGTCCACGGTCACCAACCAATCGAACGCCTCTTCGAGAAACTGCGCGAACAGCGGCGTGCTGACCGCTTCACCGCGGTGGAAACGGGTGTCCTGGCGCATATACCCCAGGTACGGTGCGATCAGGCCGACCGAACGCGCCCCGAATTCGCGCGCCGTGCGGGCGGCGAAGCGCAACGGGAGGGCCAGGGCATCGGCGCCGCGCAGGCTGGCCAGGATCGCCACGTCGGTGCCGGCCAGCGCGTCGTCCAGGGTGACCAGCGACTCGCCGTCGGGGAAGTGCCGCCAGGCCACGGGTGAAATGCGCGCCTGCAGGGGCTGGGCGATGGTGCTGGCTAGCACTGCATCGGCCGGGAACGGCATCAGGACACGGTTCATGGGACCTCCGTGAGGACAAAGGGTTGCAGCGTTTGGGCGTGCTCCAGGGCATAGGCCAGCTCGCCCGGCGACTCCGCATGCAGCGTCAGCAGGGGTTGTCCGCGCTCGACCGTATCGCCGACCCGCAGACCGGTTTCCAGGCCGGCGGTGGGGGACGTCGGTGCGCCGGCCAGCTTGGCCAGCTTGGCCAGCCTGCGGTTGTCGATCTCTGCGATGCGACCTGACGCGGGCGCCGGGATGTCGGCGGTGAATGCCGCCCGCGGCGGTTCGCGGAAGCCTCCCTGGGCCTCGCAGATCGCCAGGAACTTGGCCAGCGCGGCCCCGGAATCCAGCACCCTACGTGCGCGCTCCCCTCCAGTACCGGCGCTGCTGCCCGGTGCCATGTCCAGCAGCGCCGCGGACAGCGCAAGTGCGCGTTCGCGAAGGTCGGCCGGTGCATCGGCTGCGTTCCGCAGCACCTTGAGCACATCGTGTGCCTCGAGCGCCGGACCGATTCCCCGGCCCACCGGCTGGGTGCCGTCGGAGCGATGGATGCCCAGCTGCAATCCAAGCGCACCCGCGGTGTGCGCAAGCCGCGTGCCGAGGCTGTCGGCCGCGGCGTCGCCGCGCACCTTGGCGGTCGGCCCCACCGGCATGTCGATCAGGACGTGGGTGGAGCCGGCGGCGATCTTCTTCGACAGCACGCTGGCGACCAGTTGGCCGTCGCTGTCGAAATCCAGCGGCCGCTGGACCCGGATCAGAATGTCGTCGGCCGGGCTCAGGCGTACGTTGCCGCCCCAGACGATGCAGCCGCCCTCGCGTTCCACCACCCGCCGCATCGCCGCCAGGTCGAGCGCCACCGGCGCCATCACTTCCATGGTGTCGGCGGTGCCCGCGGGCGACGTGATCGCGCGCGACGAGGTCTTCGGAATGCGGTAGCCCAGCGCAGCCACTATGGCCACCACGATCGGGGTGGTGCGATTGCCCGGCAGGCCGCCTACGCAGTGTTTGTCCAGCACCGGCCCTGCGCCCCAGTCCAAGCGCTGGCCAACGGCGATCATGGCCCGCGTCAGTGCGGTCGTCTCTGCATGGTCCAGGCGGTCGCCTGCGCTAGCCGTGACGAAAGCTGCAAGCTCCAGGTCCGACAACCTGCTTTCCATCACGTCCTGCACCAGAGCGAGGTACTGCGCGTCGTCCAGCCGCGCACCGAACACCTTGGCGCGGAGCGCACCTGCCGACGCCGCTGGTTCGGCGTGCCGGACCCGGGCCAGGGCATCGGACGCGGGATCGAGAAGCGTCCATGCGACCTCAGAGAGCGCAACCTCATCCTGACCGACCCGGTCATCGACGACTACATTCAGCGTCGCCACCAGCGTTCGCGTGCCGACGTCCAGCCTCACGCGCGTCATCGCAGCAAAGCCTTCCGAGCGACAGACTTCGCAATCGCGGTGCATATAGACCACCGGCTGCTGGTACGTGTCGATGCCCGCACGGGTGACGCGCAGGCGATTGTGGCCCGGGCCCTGCGTGGTCATTGCGCATGCTCCAGTCCAACGCGCTCCAGGTGCTCCGGCACGCGCACGCGCCAGCCCAGCTCGCGCTGCACACGCCCGCGCAGCGTGTCGGCCGCGTCCGGTTCGCCGTGGGTGAGATAGACGACGCGGGGCGCGAACGGCGCGGTGCGCATCCAGTCCAGCAGCTCCCCGGCGTCGGCGTGGCCGGAGAAGCCTTCCAGCTGCACCACCTCGGCGCGAATGCGGACCTCGCGGCCGAACATGCGCAACGTGCGCGTCCCCGCCGCCAGCGCGGCACCGCGGGTTCCGCCGGCCTGGTAGCCCGAGAGCAGGATCGCATTGCGGTCATCGGGGCCGAACGCCTCGATGTGGTGTAGCACGCGGCCCCCGGTTGCCATGCCGCTAGCGGAGATGATGATCATCGGCCCGCGCTGGCGGTTGAGCGCTTTCGACTCCTCGACCGTATTGACGAAAGTGGCCACATCGAACATCCGCTGGCAGTCCTCTTCGGACACGTGGTGCTCGGAATGGTGGGCGTGGTAGTGCCGGGTGGCGTTGACCGCCATCGGACTGTTGAGATAGACCGGCACGCGAGGGATCTCGTTGCGCTCGCGCAGCCGGGCGATATGGAGCATGAGCGCCTGGGCGCGACCGATGGCAAAGGCGGGGATGACGATCACGCCCCCGCGGGCCGCCACGCGGCGGATGATGGGCGCTAGCTCGGCTTCCTGGTCGATGGCGACATGCGCCCGATTGCCGTAGGTAGATTCGCAGACCAACACATCACAGGCGGGCAGGGGCGTCGGCGGGTTCATCAGCGACTCGTGCTGCCGCCCTAGGTCGCCGCTGAAGTGCAGGCGCTGGCCTTGGACATCCAGGCTGACGTGGGCGGCGCCCAGGATGTGGCCGGCGGGATGGAAGCGGACCGTGATCCCCGGCGCGACCTCGATGTCGCGCCCGTAGTCATTTCCCTTGAACTGCTTCAGGCTACGGCGAGCGTCATCCTCCGTATAGAGCGGTCGCGGCTCCTTATGCTTCGAGTAGCCCTTGCGCGCGGCGTACTTCGCCTCTTCTTCGAGCAGGTGCCCGCTGTCGGGAAGCAGCAGGCCACACAGGGCGACGCTGCCATGGGTGCAGTGGATCCGGCCGCGGAATCCCTGCTTGACCAGAGCCGGCAAGTAGCCCGAATGGTCCAGGTGGGCGTGGGTCAGGACCACCGTATCGATTGAGGCCGGGTCGACGGGAAACGGAGCCCAGTTGCGGTCGCGCAATTGCTTGTAGCCCTGGAACAGGCCGCAGTCGACGAGCACGCGCTGGCCATTGGACTCGACCAGGTAACGCGAGCCGGTGACGGTGCCAGCGGCGCCGAGGAACTGGAGGGTGGGGCTGGAAGATGCAGTCATGATGAGGCTCCGGTTCTGCAAGGAAGTGATGGTGGATGGCACAACTCCGGCCGACGCGCCTCCGCGTCGATCGCGCGCCTGGTCAGGGGCGAATCAGCTCGATGGTGTCGTTGACCTTGGGCGTCCCTGAGATCACTTCAGCCTCCGCGTAATGGCTGTCGAACAGTTCGACAATGCGCACCTGCCCGACCGCTTCACGGCGGTAGCGTGGGCCTCCCCGCGGGTTGCGGGCTCGGCGCTTGTGCCGGATCACTTCCAGCACCTGCCCGACCTGTGCGCCATCGGCCTGTCCGACGCAGACCACGAGTGTTTCGTCCTGCTTCTCCAGCACCTGTCCCCGCATCAACACGTTGTGGCGGAACCCGCCTTCGCTCGCGGAAACGACACCGGGCAATGCGAACGCGAGCGCGAGGACCAGTGCGGCGAACAAGTGGTGTCGATTGGCCCCTCGGACCGTGGGATGGGCAGAACGTGTCAACGTGTTCATGGTGCGGACTCCTCTCAGCATGGATTCGTCGCCCTGCGTGCTGCCTTCGGTCACCACGCCGTCGATGGGCCAGCTGCGCGTGCGCACGGTGGGTTCGTGAACGTGCGTCATCAGGCTTCTCCTTGGGGTAGGGCAGGGCCGCGTCGGCGTCGCGGCAGGAACGCCGGTACCTCTTGCATGTAGCGGGCGTAGTCATCGCCGAATCGGCGCAGGCTGTCGCCTTCCTCACGGCGCGCCAGACGGGCATAGGCCCACACCAGGACCGGGTAGGTGGCGAGCGTGAGCAGCGTGGGCCACTGCAGCAGGAAGCCGGTCAGCACCAGCACGAAGGCGACGTACTGCGGGTGGCGCAGGCGGGCATACACGCCCTCCCGGGCGACCCGCCCTTCGCGCTGTGCCCGGTAGAGCACGGGCCAGGCCGCCGAGAGCAGCCAGAACCCCCCGCCGATCAGGACGAAACTCGCCATGTGGAACGGACCGAAGTGCGGATTGGCGCGCCAACCGAACCACATCTCAAGCAGGTGGCCCGCGTCGTGGCTGAGCCAGTCCACCTGCGGATAGTTGGCGCTGAGCCAGCCGCCCAGTACGTACAGCGTCAGCGGGAAGCCGTACATTTCCGCGAACAGGGCCACGACGAAGGCGGAGAACATCCCGAACCCCCGCCAGTCCCATCGGGTCAGCGGTTTGTAGAAGCTCCAGGCGAAGAAGATGAAGAACGCGGCGTTGATCGCCGCAAGCAGCCACAGGCCATACTCGGATGCAGGCATGTCAGCGGCCACCCGTGGACGCATCGGAGCTGTCGTCTGGCCGTTTGACCTCGCGACGGTCCTCATGGCCGATATGGCCGCTGTCATCGGTGTCGCGGCGACCATGACCGCGATGCCCGCCATGACCGCCGTGACCCTTGTGCATGAACACGTGCATGAGGAGGCACAGCGGAAGGATGGCCAGCGGCAACCAGCGAAGTGTTCCTGCCAGGTGGGCGCGGTGCTCGACGCCCAGGTAGAACACGGCCAGCGCCAGGAAAATCCAGAAGATCCAGCGTCGGGATCCGGGCGTGGCAGGAGTGCGGGTGGCAGTCATGGCGAATTCTCCTGAGTGAGGCGGCGACCGAGCAGTCGTCGCGGGGTGGACTTGACGAACCGGCGGCCTTCCGTCGCGGCAACCGCTTCGATCAATGCGCAGATATCGTCGCCAGTCGGAACGGAGTCCGGCAGCGTTGCCCAGGCGTGGATGGCGCGCTCCATCCGTTCATGCATGGCCAGCAGCGTGTCCAGTTGCTGGCGGGTGTCGTCGAGCCGACGTCGGACGATGTTCCTCACGAGCGGGCAGGGACTATCGCGCAGCAGGCTGCGGTGGATAATTTCCTCGATTTCGGCCAGCGTGAAGCCGAGCTGTTGCGCCGTACGAATGAAGTGCAGGCGCTGGAGTTCCGAAGCTGAAAAAAGCTGATAGCCGCTCTCGGTATGCGTGGCAGCTCGCAGCAGGCCGCGCCGCAGATAGTTGCGCACGACATGCACCGTGACGTCGGCCTGCTGTGCCAGCTGGCGTACCGTCATCAGTGGCGGAACTGCTTCGTCGATGGCCGTCATGGGCGCACTCCCGGTCAGATGTTGCTCAGGCTAGACCTGTGTCTCACACACAGGTCAAGCTCCATTGACGCCGATGCCATCAATAACAAGGCGCTTGGTGCTCCCACGACGAAAACGACGATATTTCGCAATGTCGGGTGACGTCGATTCATCGGATTCTCGACCTGGGAACTACGCGCCCGGTACAAAGGGACATGGGTGTGCGCGGAGTAGGGGTGGCAGTCATGGCGATACCCTCCGGAGCGGACGATGGGATGGCGTCACTCGGTCGCGCCGCGGCTGGCCGGGGGATCGGGTCCGCGCGTGCGCGGACCGACTGTGTTCGGGTTCATTGGGTGAGCGCCACATCACGGCAGTTCTGCCGGAAGTGCGGTGGGCGCCGAAGCCTTTCTGGCCAGCTGGTACTGCTTGACCAGCGCATAGATCACCGGGATCACCACCAGGGTGAGCAGCGTCGACGACGCCATGCCGCCCACCATCGGCGCGGCGATGCGCCGGGTCACTTCGGAGCCGGCTCCGGTGCTCCACATGATTGGCAGCAGCCCGGCGGTAATGGCGACGACGGTCATCATCTTCGGCCGCACGCGATCCACCGCGCCGCTGACGATCGCGTCCTGCAGGTCGTCCAGGCTGACGGGTCGGCCTTGCGCGCGGCGGGTTTTGGCCATCTTCTCCAGCGCTTGGTCGAGGTAGATCAGCATGATCACGCCGGTCTCGGCGGCCACGCCGGCCAAGGCGATGAAACCCACCGCGACCGCGACGCTGAGGTTGTAGTCCAGCGCCCACATCAGCCAGATGCCGCCGACCAGTGCGAACGGCACCGACAGCATCACGATCAGCGACTCGGTCACCCTCCGGAAGTTCAGGTACAGCAGCAGGAAGATCAGCAACAGGGTCACCGGAATCACAATCTTCATTTTCGCGGCGGCGCGCTGCATGTACTCGTACTGGCCGCTCCAGGTGGCGTAGTAGCCCGGCGGGAAGTCGACCGCCTCCGCCACGGCAGCCTGCGCCAGACGGACGTATTCGCCCAGGTCGCTGTTGCGGGTGTCGACGTAGACGTAGGCGGACAGCAGGGCGTTCTCGGTGCGGATCTCGGTCGCGCCGCGGTTGATCGACAAGGTCGCCAGCTCGCCCAGCGGGATCTGCGCGCCGTCCGCGGTGGCGACCAGCACTTCGCTGGCGATCGTCTGCGGATCATCACGCAGTTCGCGCGGGTAACGCACGGTGACGCCGAACCGCTCGCGACCCTCGATCGTGGTGGTCACCAGCTCGCCTCCCAGCGCCGCCGAGATCGTGCCCTGCACGTCGCCGACGGTCAGTCCGTAGCGTGCCAGTTGGCGGGCGTCGGGCTGGATGTCCAGGTAGTACCCGCCGGTCAGCCGCTCGGCATAGGCGCTGGTGGTGCCCGGCACCGTGCGCACGGCCGCCTCGATCTGCTTGGCGATCCGCTCCATCTCGGTCAGGTCGGTACCGAACACCTTGACCCCGATCGGCGTGCGGATGCCGGTGGACAACATGTCGGTGCGGGCCTTGATCGGCATGGTCCAGGAGTTGGCCACGCCCGGGAACTGCAGAGCCTGATCCATCTCGGCGATCAGCGTGTCGATCGTCATGCCGTTGCGCCATTCCTTTTCCGGCTTGAGGTTGATGACGGTCTCGAACATCTCCAGCGGTGCCGGATCGGTCGCGGTCAGTGCACGGCCGGCCTTGCCGAACACCGACTCCACCTCGGGGAAGGTCTTGATGATCCGATCCTGCTGCTGCAGCAGTTCGGCGGCCTTGGTCACCGACATCCCGGGCAGCGACGCGGGCATGTAGAGCAGGGTGCCCTCGTTGAGCGTCGGCATGAACTCGCTGCCGATCCGGGAGGCCGGCCACGCGGTCAGCACCAGCGCCAGCGCGGCGACCCCGAGGGTGGCGGCCTTGTGCCGCAGCACGACCGCAATGATGGGTGCATACACTGCGATCAGGAACCGGTTCACCGGGTTTTTCTTCTCGGGCATGATCTTGCCGCGCACGAACAGCAGCATCAGCACCGGCACCAGCGTGACCGAGAGCAGTGCGCCGGCGGCCATGACAAAGGTCTTGGTGAACGCCAGTGGCTTGAACAGGCGGCCTTCCTGATCTTCCAATGCGAACACCGGCAGGAACGCCACGGTGATGATCAGCAGGCTGAAAAACAGCGGAGGGCCGACTTCGCGGCAGGCGTCGATGATCAGCTGTCGATGCGAGCGGCTGCCGTCGCTGTGTTCGATGTGCTTGTGGGCGTTCTCGATCATCACGATCGCCGCGTCCACCATCGCCCCGATCGCAATGGCGATGCCGCCCAGACTCATGATGTTGGAGTTCATGCCCAGCGCGCGCATGGCGATGAACGCGATCAGCACGCCGACCGGCAGCATCACGATCGCGACCAGCGCGCTGCGGACGTGGAACAGGAACAGGATGCACACCAGCGCGACGATCAGGCTTTCCTCGATCAGCGTGGTGCGCAGCGTGGCGATCGCCTGCTGGATCAGCTCGGAGCGGTCGTACACGGTCTGCAGGCTGACCCCTTCCGGCAGGCCGGACTGGATATCGGCCATTTTCTCCTTCAGACCCTCGATGACGGCCAGCGCGTTCTCGCCGTAGCGGGCGATCGCGATGCCGGCGACCACCTCGCCGTCGCCATCGAGCTCGGCGATGCCGCGCCGCTCCGCCGGGACTAGCTCGACGTGGGCGATATCGGCGATCAGGACCGGCGTGCCGGCGTCGCTCTTGACCACCAGGTTCTCGATGTCATTGATCCCGCGCAGGTAGCCGCGGCTGCGGATCATGTACTCGGTTTCGGTCATCTCGATGACCCGGCCACCGACGTCGCGGTTGCTCTGCGCGACCACCTCGGACACCCGCGACAGCGGCACGCCGTACTGGCGCAGCTTGCCCGGGTCGACAGTGATCGAGTACTCGCGGACGAAGCCGCCGACGCTGGCGACCTCGGCCACGCCGGGTGCCTTGGTCAACTGGTAGCGGACGTACCAGTCCTGGATGGCGCGCAGTTCGTCGAGGGACTTCTGCTTGCCCTGCAGGACGTACTGGTACACCCAGCCCACGCCGGTCGCATCCGGCCCGAGCGTCGGCGTCACCCCGGCGGGCATCTGCTTGGACGCGGTGTTGAGGTACTCCAGCACCCGGGCGCGGGCCCAGTAGATGTCGGTGCCGTCCTCGAAGATCACATAGACGTAGGAGGCGCCGAACATCGAGATGCCGCGGACCACCTTGGCGTGGGGGACGGCGAGCATCGCGGTCGACAGCGGGTAGGTCACCTGGTCCTCGACCACCTGCGGGGCCTGCCCCGGCATGTCGGCGTAGACGATGACCTGCACGTCGGACAGGTCCGGCTGGGCATCCAGGGGGGTGTTGAGCAGTGCGTAGATGCCGCCGCCGGTCACGGCGATGGCCATCACCAGCACCAGGAAGACGTTGCGGACGGACCATTCGATAAGACGCGCCAGCATGTCAGTGCTCCATCGCGTGCGAGTCGTGGGAGGTGTCCGCATCGGCTGCGGGCTTGGGTGTCACGCCGGATGACGTGGAGTCTGTGTGGTCGCTGTGATTGGGTTCGAAGGCCGGTGGCGTCTCGTGCTGATGGTGATCGTGCGAAGGGGCGCTTTCCGCCGCGCCGGGTACGGACGGATCTGAACCGGTATCGGCCGCGTCATGCTCGTGCCCGGCATGGTTATCCAGAGCGTGGTCGTGCGAAGACGTCAGGCTTTCCAGCGCAGCCTGCAGGTTGCTTTCGGCATCGATCAGGAAGTTGGCCGACACCACCACACGCTCGCCCGCGTGCAGGCCTTCCCGCACCTCGACCCGATCGCCCGAACGCTCGCCCAGAACCACGTCACGCGGCTCGAAGCGGCCCTCGCCGACCTGCACCAGCACCACCCGGCGCACACCGCTGTCGAGTACCGCGGAGCGTGCAACGGTCAGTGCTTCGCCGGCGCTGTCCCGGCTCAGCACGACATCGCCGAACAGACCGGGACGCAGGCTGCCGTCGGGATTCGGCAACGCCACCCGCACGGCCAGGGTGCGCGTCTGCGGGTCGATGACCGGCTGGATGAAAGCGACCTGGCCCTCGAAATTGCGACCCGGTAGCGCCGGCGACTGGAAGCGGGCTTGCTGGCCTACCGACACGAGTCCGGCGCTGGTGGCGGGCACGTTGGCGATCAGCCACACCGTCGACAGGTCGGCCAGGCGGAGGATGGTATCGCCGGCGGCAAAGCGGTCACCCTGCACGATCGGTTTTTCGATCAGTACTGCGTCGGCGGGCGAACGGATCACCAGGCTGCCCGCATCCCCGTGTGCGCCGTTCGCCGGTTGGGTAGTGTCGATACCCCAGTTCTTCAGGCGTTGGCGGGCGGCGTCGCGCAGACGTGTCATCGTGGCAGCGCTTGCGGCATCGCCGGCGGCCAGCTTTCTGGCGGCGTCGTCGGCTACCCGGTATTCGTTCCGCGCGGCGAGCAGTTCGGGGCTGTACACCGACAGCAGCGGCTGGCCTCGCCGCACTGCCATGCCGGTCTGGTTGGCACGCAACTGCTCGACCCAGCCCTCGAACTTCGGCGCGATCGCGTACTGGCGGGTTTCATCGACCTGCACGGTGGCACTGGCGCGGATGCTCG
Source organism: Lysobacterales bacterium (assembly GCA_017305055.1). Classification (GTDB taxonomy): domain Bacteria; phylum Pseudomonadota; class Gammaproteobacteria; order Xanthomonadales; family Rhodanobacteraceae; genus Rhodanobacter. Next base: position 8,597 of record JAFKMZ010000023.1, on the reverse strand, counting down.
GCGACAAAGCCTGCGCACGGACGGCTTCGGTGCGCACACCCAGCTTCTGCACCTTCTCCGGCGACAGCACCACGGTGCCCGGCGCGGCGGGTGCTTCCCCGCCTTCGTAGACGGGCAGATAGTCCATGCCCATCGAGTCCTTCTTGGGCACCGGCGAGGTGTCGGCCAGCCCCATCGGGTTGCGGTAGTAAAGCACCTTGCGTTCCGTCGGTGCATCGGCGGAGGTGCTGGCGGACGAGGCGCCCTGCGTGGCGCGGCCGGCCATCCAGCCGACAGCCAAGGCAGCGAGCGCGATGCCGATGGCGAGCGACAGGGTCTGGATACGGGTCATCGGATCTCTCCTTCGATGGCGCGCACGGCGGCGGCGCCCAACAGTTCGTCACGCAGCGCATCGACCCGTGCGAGGTCGGCGCCCTGCCATTCATTAAGTGCTCCAAGCAGCGTTCCGAAGTCGACTTCACCGACCTGATAGCTGGCCAGCGCGGACTGCCAGGTGGCGTCCGCCTGCGGCAGCAGCGTGTTCTCGATCAGCCCGCGGCGTTCGCGTGCACTGGTCCACTGCGCCCAGGCGGAGGCGCCCTGCTCCTCGACGGTCCGGAGCGTGGCGTCCCTGCGGGCCAGCGCGGCTTCTTCGAGCAGGCGCGATTCGCGTTCGCGTTCACGGCGGGCGCGCTGCTGAAACGGGATCTCCACCTCCAGCATCAGCGCGGTGCTTTCGATGCCGTTGCCGAACTGCATCGCGCCCACGCCAACGGTGATGTCGGGAAACCGTTTGCGACGCTCCAGCACCACATTCGTGCGGGCAGCCTCGGCGCGGGCCTGCTGCGACCGCACCGCCGGATGTGCATCCGCGCCGTCCAGCGCCTCGCTCAGCGAGGTGCTGCGGACGAAGAGGCTGGGCGCTCCGGCGGGAGTGGCCAGCGGCGCGTCAGAGCGACGCCCCAGCACGGCGTTCAACGTGGCGGCAGCTTCCTGTTTGGCGGCGATGCGCTCGATCCGCTCGCGCTGGACGCTGGTCTGCTCGACCTGGGCGCGGATCGCGTCCTGCTGCGCCGCCCGGCCCAAGGCGTAGCGCACGCTGGCGATCTCTTCGATCTGGCGGAGCAGGACGATGCGGCGATCGAGCACGGTGACGGCCTGGTCGGCGTGCCAAAAGCGCGTGTAGGCCGCTTCGGCGCTAGCCAGAAGGTCGCGCGCCGCAGTGATCCGATCGAGCCCGACCGCAACTGCGTCCTGGCTGGCTGCGGTCCGCGCCAGGCCGCGCTTGCCCCAGAGCGGGAAGCGCTGGCGCAGGGCGTAGTCGACTTGGCGGCCGGCATCGGGGGTGCGCCAGGGCTTGTCAGGGTCCAGGCCGCGGAAATCCACGGACGCCGACGGATCGGGCAGGGCGCCGGCGGGCAGGATCCGTGCCTCGGCGGCCTGGGCTTCGAGATCCAGTGCCCGCAGCTCGGGGTTGTGTTCGAGGACCCAGGTACGGATGGATTCGAGGCTGTGTCCCGGGGCGGGCTCGGTGGCGGTCGCCGGCAGCGCCAGGATCCATAGGGCACCGGCGAGCAGGCAGGGCATCAGGTGCCGTAGCGCGTGCCCGGGGTGGCACAGGGGGCGAGGGTGCAGGCGCTTGGCCTGCAATCGGTTGAGCAGGAATGGCATGTCAGTGTCCTTGGGCCGACGCGACGCAGGTCGTTCGGACGAGGGCAGAAGCACATGCCGTGGCGCAGCACGGCACGAACGCACAGCACTGCGCCGCACAGGACGTGCGGAGCAGTCAGCGTTCGGGCATCAGATCAGCAGGAGGGCCGCTGGATGGGCGGTCGGGCGGTTCCAGGCGGGTCTGGGCGGCGAGTCGACCCAGATGGACGTGGCCACCGGCACGCCGTCCGCGATGTCAACCACCGCGAACCAAGGGAGCCATGCTCCGGCAAACAGGGGGGGGACCGGGGGGATGCGCCCACTGTCCGTCGAGACGTCACCCTCGGTGCAATGCGCGGCACACAGCGGTTTGTCCGCCGAAGGAAGCTCGGCGTCGCAGCCGTGACCGTGGCTGTGACGGGAGCCCTCGGCGGCGGCCGCGACTGCGGTTGATGGGCCAAGCATATCCAGGCAGCCGCCGTGGCCGGCCAGCGCGAATTGGGACCAGAGCAGCGCCGCCATCGCGACGAGGACGGTGCGCTGGAACCATTTCCGATGGCGAAGGCGGATCATCGCTTGAGCTTACCTCTTGCCGGAGCCAGTGCAATTGATACAGATCAAATCCGGGCCAGGCCCGGGGCCTGGTCCGGTGCCGTCGTCGTCAGCCCAGCCGGAACCGCGGAGGACTTCGCCAGGCGAAGGGCGTTGCCCACCACGGACACCGAGCTCAGGCTCATTGCGAGTGCCGCGCCCATCGGACTCAACAATATCCCGAACCAGGGGTAGAGCACCCCAGCCGCAACCGGGACCCCCAACGCGTTGTACAGGAACGCGAAGGTGAGGTTCTGCTTCATGTTGGCCACCGTGGCTTGGGAGATCTTCCGTGTGCGCAGGATGCCCGCAGGTCGCCCTTGATCAAGGTGATCTGGGCGCTCGACATCGCGACGTCGGTGCCCGTGCCCATGGCGGTGCCAGCCGCCGAACTCTTTTCGATCGTGGTCGACTGAATGTGGGAAAACCCTTCGGAATTGATCCCGAGTAACAATCAACTTTCGAAACTGCGGGTCCTACTTCCGACACGTCCCGACGCTGCCGCGCCGAGCTGTGCAAAACCGTCGTGGCCTGTGAGGATTATTTGACGGTGCGATTGTGCTGATCTTCTGTCGGGTTGAGATGAGTGGTATGAGATAGACGAGAGCAGCGAGGGATCTCCTTCGTCAGGTGGGTCGCGGAGTTACGCCAAGCTTCAACTTTTGTTCACACGAATGGGCACAGGCTCCCACTGTTGCGTCTGGCAACTCACTGTTGGAGACGGTCAATGATTATTTCTCGCAAACCACTCGTTTCAATGCTCGGCTCATTGGGGCTCGCGCTGGCCATCAGTGGTGTCGCCGTGGCCCAGGACAGCGCGCCCCCAGGCGGCATGAACAAGATGGGCGCCATGCACTCGGACATGAAGGGTATGCACGGCAACATGATGGGCATGCACATGATGCCGGCGACCGTGACGGCGGCAGATGCGAAGACGGGCATGGTCGACGTTACTTCCGAAGGCATGGCTTTGAAGGTGCATTTCCCGCCGGCCGCGATGGCCAACCTGAAAGCTGGTGACAAGATCACCTTGCACATGGGCTTCAGCAAGCCGTAAATCATCTGGATCCATATCCAGAGTTGAGAGTGTCGGGTCACACGGTTAAGCTGCGCCGATGACGCTCTCACTTCGCCAGCTCGCCCGCTCACGTCGCCTTCGCGCGATGGGCGTGCTGGCGTGGCTGATGCTGGTCGTCAATGCCGTCGCTGCCGCGCCAATGGGTATGCACGCCATGGCTGGTGCCGATGCGACGGGGGCCACGTCGGCTGTCATCGACATGCACTGCCATGATGCAGCGTCGATGCCGATGGTGACGGGAAACGACACAGGTTGTGCTGACCGGACCGATTGCTGTGGCGGCATGGCCGGCAATCAATGCACTTGCGCGGCGATGTGTGCCGCCGCGCTGGCGCCGATCATGGCGGTTGCGATTGGCCCAATGGCGTTCGCTGCGATTTACGCCACGCCGCGTTTGCTCGATGCACCTGCGCTGGCGGCCGCGCCGCCGTTGCGCCCACCTGCCGTCTGATTCCCCCTCGCTGTTGGCCGGATGTGCTCGCGTGGTCGTTGCCGATCGCGCAATGCCCCGGCTGCGATCGGTAGCGGATGCTCGAACACCCACGCTTTTTGCCCTGATGCAAATTGTTTTCGCTGTGGGGGTTGCGAGCCGGCTTGTTGAGGTTGCCTGCGGGCATGTGGGAGAGACCCATGAATCCATTTTCTTCGTCGCCGCCTGATCTGTCGCGGCGCCGCTTTGTGCAAGGCGTTGCCATCGGCGGCGCTGTAGCTGGCCTCGGCTTGCTGCGTCCGTCGAATGCCTGGGCATTGACCAGTCCGGGCCAGCACACCGTGTTGAGTGGTACCGACTTTGCGCTGGACATTGCCGAGACGCCGGTCAACTACACTGGGGCCACGCGTCTGGCCACCACCGTCAACGGCGGCATTCCCGGCCCGATTCTGCGTTGGAAGGAAGGCACCAGCGTGAACCTGCGCGTGACCAACCGGTTGCGCGTGCCGACCTCCATCCATTGGCACGGCATCATTCTGCCGTTTCAGATGGATGGTGTGCCCGGCCTCAGTTTTGCCGGCATTGGCCCCGGCGAGAGTTTTCTCTACCAGTTCAAGCTGCGGCAAAGCGGCACTTATTGGTATCACTCGCACTCGGGTTTCCAGGAGCAGACTGGCCTGTACGGCCCACTGGTGATCGAATCTGCCGGCCCGGATCGCCATCCGACCGATCGCGATTACGTGGTGATGCTCAGCGACTGGACCGACGAGGATCCCGATCACATCTACGCCAAGCTCAAGAAGCAGAGCGATTACTACAACTTCGCCCAGCCCACGGTGCCGGATTTCTTCCGTGACGTGCGCGAGAAGGGGCTGAGTCAGGCCTTGGCGATGCGCAAGATGTGGAATGAGATGCGCATGAATCCGACCGATCTGGGCGACGTTTCCGGCTACACCTATACCTATCTGATGAACGGCACTGCGCCGGCCGGCAACTGGACGGGGCTGTTCCGTCCCGGCGAAAGGATCCGCCTGCGCATCATCAACGGCTCGGCATCGACCATCTTCGACGTACGCATTCCGGGCCTGAAAATGACGGTCATTTCGGCCGACGGTCAGGACGTCGAACCGGTGGCGGTCGACGAGTTCCGCATTTCGGTGGCGGAGACCTATGACGTCATCGTCGAGCCACAGGACGAACGCGCATACACGTTGTTTGCCCAATCCATCGACCGCACCGGCTACGCTCGCGGCACGCTGGCGCCACGTGCAGGCATGCACGCCGAAGTACCGGCCATGGACAAGCGCGTGTGGCTCGACATGCAGGACATGATGGGCGCGATGTCGATGGGCAACATGGATCACGGTACCGGCGGAAGTCCACACGCCGCGATGCCCGGCATGGATCACGGGAGCATGGATCATGCCGGCATGGGTCGCGGCAGCATGGCCGGCATGACGGCCACACCCGCGCCGGTCGTGCACCACGCCCGTACCGAGTACGGCCCCGGCGTCGACATGCATGTGGATATGCCGCGCACCAACCTCGACGATCCGGGCACCGGCCTGCGCGACAACGGGCGGCGCGTGCTGACCTATGCCGACCTGCACACCATTGGCGGCCCGATCGACGCGCGCAAACCCGGCCGCGAGATCGAGCTGCACCTGACCGGCAACATGGAACGCTTCATCTGGTCGTTCGATGGCGTGAAGTTCTCCGACGCCAAGCCGGTGCACTTCAACAGCGGCGAGCGCCTGCGCATCGTGCTGGTCAACGACACCATGATGAACCACCCGATCCACCTGCACGGCATGTGGAGCGAGCTGGAAAGTCCGGACGGCCAATTCCAGGTGCGCAAACACACCATCAACGTACAGCCGGCGCAGCGCGTCACCTACGCCGTGTCAGCCGACAACCTTGGTCGCTGGGCCTATCACTGCCATCTGCTGTATCACATGGAGGCGGGCATGTTCCGCGAGGTGGTGGTGTCATGAACAGGAATCGTCGTAACACCCCAGTCGTTCCACGGTGTTCCGCGTTGCTGGTCGCGCTGCTGCTGGCATTGCCCCTGGCGGCCACGGCGCAGAACACGCCCGCGTCCAGCAGCACCTCGTCGATGGACATGAGTGCCATGCCTGGCATGGATCACGGCAGCATGCCTGGTATGGCCATGCCGGCTACCGCGAGCAGCACGGCGAAACCGGCGACGAAAGCGCCCGTCAAGAAGACCACGAAGAAGCCCGTCCCGGCCTCGTCGATACCCGCTTCCCACGGCATGGATGGCATGGATCACAGCACCATGCCTGGCATGGATCACGGTGCGATGCCGGGCATGCCGATGCCCGCCAGGCCCGCCGCATCGGCGGCATCCACCGGCGATATGTCAGGGATGGATCACCACTCGATGTCCGGTATGAATTCAGGGCCAACGAAAGGGATGGATCACGGCAGTATGTCCGGCATGAACCATGGCTCTATGTCGGGCATGAACCACGGTACGGTGCAAGACATGGGTTCGATGCCGGGCATGACGATGGGCCCGATGCAGGGTGGCAGCGCGCCAGCGGATGCGCGCAGTGACGATTATTCCGACGGCGTCGCGGGCAGCCCCATACAAGGGTTGCACATGCACGGCAGCGCGCCATTTGGCATGCTTCTGATCGATCAACTTGAGGCGTTCCACGGTCGCGATGCCAACGGCCAGAGTTGGGAAGCCCAGGGCTGGTACGGCAACGACGAGAACAAGTTGTGGGTCCGCACCGAAGGCGAGCGCAGCCGCGGCAAGCTGGAAGACGGCGACCTGGAAGCGTTCTGGAACCACAACATCGCCACGTTCTGGAGCACGCAACTGGGTGTGCGCCACGACTTCGGCGAAGGCCCCGGGCGCACGTGGGCCGCATTCGGCGTGCAGGGCCTGGCGCCGTACTGGTTTGAACTGGAAGCGACCGGCTATGTGGGCGCCAACGGGCGCACCGCGGCACGCCTGCGGGCCGAGTACGAAATGCTCTTCACCCAACGCTTGATCCTGCAGCCGGAAGCGGAGATCAATCTCTACGGCAAGAACGATCCGCAGCGCCGGATCGGCAGTGGCGTGTCCGACGTGCAATTCGGACTACGCCTGCGCTACGAAATCCGTCGGCAATTCGCGCCGTACCTCGGCGTGAACTGGGTGCGTCGCGTTGGCACCACGGCCGACTACGCGCGGCAGGATCATCAACCCGTTCTCGACCGGCAGATCATGGCCGGCGTCCGTGTCTGGTTTTGAGGGGAATACATCATGAAACAACACATCAAGCATCACAGCATCACCGTCGCCGTTGTTCTGGGCGTGCTGGCCATCGGCGCGGGCGCGTTTGTGTACTCCGGTATCTACAACATCGGTGCCGATGACCACCACACCAAACCTGTGTTCGCAGTCATGCAGACCCTGCGTGAAAACTCCATTCATGCGCGCTCCAGGAACATCGTCGTGCCTGACCTCGACGACCCGCAGTTGATACTCAAGGGGGCTGGCCAGTACGCGGCGATGTGCACGCAGTGCCATTTGCGGCCGGGTGTGGAGAATTCGGAGCAGCGCGAGGGCATGTATCCACTGCCTCCCAACCTGAGCAAGGCCAGGGTGGCGCCTCAGGAGGCGTTCTGGATCATCAAGCACGGCATCAAGATGAGCGGCATGCCCGCCTGGGGCGTCAACCACGACGATCCGACCATCTGGAGCATGGTCGCGTTCCTGCAGAAGCTGCCCGACATGACGTCGGCGCAATACAAGGATATGGTGGCCAGGGCTCCCGCAGATCACGACATGGACATGGACATGGGTGAGAAGGGTGGACACAGCCATGGCGGGGCCGCCGACGAAGACGCCCACGGTGCGGCCGACATGCCGGGCATGCAGATGCCTGCCAAGCCCGAGTCCGGGCACAGCCACGCTGCGGCCGCTGCGGACGGGCATGATCATGAACATGCCGAGGCGGCGCCTGCGGTTGCGGCGCCATTGTCGATGGAAGGCATGAAAGCCCAGGCGGTGCCGGCGGCCGAGGCCGTGGCGCAAGCGTTCCACACGGCGCTGCACAGCGGTGATCGCACCGCCGTGCTGGCGTTGCTGGCACCCGATGTCAGCATCAGCGAAGGCGGCCAGGTGCAGTCGCGCGAAGCGTATGCCAGCGGCCACCTCAGTGAGGACATCGCCTTCCTGAAGGACGCGAAGATCACCCTGGTCTCGCTGGGCTCGATGCCGATGGGCGACACCGCCATGGTCGGCAGCGTGAGCGACATCCAGACCACGATCAAGGGCAAGCCGGCCACACTGCGCAGCACCGAGCTACTCAACCTCAAGAAGGATGGCAAGGACTGGAAGATCGTGTCCATCCAGTGGCAATCCACACCGGTATCGGGAGCATGACCGTGAAGCGAATGAGCATCCCAGTCATGAATGCAAGAAACGTTTTGTTTGCGGCAATCGCCGTGGTTTCCTTCAGCGCACTTGGTGCCTGTACCCAGCCCGTCGATGCGCAGTCCAGCCAGCCATCCTCCGCGACAACCCATGCCGCAACAGCAAACTCACCGGACGCATCGCTCCCGGTCATGCTGGTGCACAAGAACGCCAGTTGCGGATGTTGTGGCGCATGGGTCGATCAAATGCGTGCCGCCGGCTTCAGGGTCGAGGTGCGCGATGTCGACAACCTCGACCCGGTGAAAAATCGCGTCGGCGTCCCGGCCGGCAAGGGCTCGTGCCATACCGCCGAAGTGGGCGGCTATTTCGTCGAAGGCCATGTGCCGGCGCGGGACATCAAGCGGCTCCTGGCTGAAAAGTCCGATGCCAAGGGCCTCGTCGTGCCGGGCATGCCGGCCGGCTCGCCGGGCATGGAG